>CAXHOY010000005.1:0-153041 GCA_964018265.1 uncultured Muribaculaceae bacterium | reverse complement strand
TCCGCCTGGGGCTCGAACCCAGGACCCCAACATTAAAAGTGTTGTGCTCTACCAGCTGAGCTAGCGAATCTCCTTTATTGCTCTGAGCATTGGTGTTTCCCTCAAAAGCGATGCAAAGTTAGCGCTTTTTTGCCAAGCATGCAAATTTTCGCAAAGGTTTTTTCGTGTGATTTTTCACAAATGTATACACGTTTTATGCAAATATATTGGTTATCGGCATTTTAAACGATTTATTTTTTTTTGCAAAAATATCCACCCCTACCCTTCTCCACCGGCATTCTTTCCACTATCCGACTCTAAAGCCTGCAAAAAAGTTTATGAACTATATATCAAATGACCTTTCAATGCATAATCCGACGGCAATCAATTAGCCAAGCAAGATATCCATACCACTTATAGGTACTCACAACAAAAAAACTATAAACTTTATATTAATCAATACGTTATATTATTAGGATTATTTAAAACGGATAGTTATGAAAAAATTTTTGTTTGCTCTGATAGCTGTTTTTGCTGCAGTAAGTGTTCACGCAAAAGATGAAGTATCTCATGATCCGGCAATTCTGCCTGAAGCTGCGAGATCAGTAATCAAGAAGAATTATAAGGCTGAGATAAGTTTTATAAAAATTGACAAGGACTTTGGCCGCGTAAAGGATTATGAGGTCATCCTGACTGATGGATCGGAAGTCAAATTTGACCGTCAGGGCAACTGGACAGAGGTTGAAAGCAAGCGTAATGGTTCGGTACCTTCATTTTTCGTACCAAAGACGATATCTGATTATGTCAAGAAGAACCATTCGGGTCAAAAAATCGTAAGTATAGACAAGGAGCGCAACGGTTACGAAATCAGCCTAAGCAATGGCATTGACATCAAGTTTGGCAAACAGGGAGAATTCAAACGATATGATGATTGATTCACCCGCTTAGAACTTATCTCATCGGATTTGATGACTATAAGTCTCCGTTATGTTTCGACATCAATAAACACTTAAAGCATAAAAAAGCAGGTCGGAAAGCAAATTTTTCCCGACCTGCTTTCGTTTTATATTCTTCTTAGACTAACGTATATGCAATTAGACATACAATAGACCCGCTTATTTTAATAACATAACATAGAGTTAACACAGTTGGATTGGCCGAAGTCGCGGCAATGAGGACGAGCAGGAAATTCTCATCGGTAAAGATGGCCGAAAATGGCACTGGTTGGGTGGCCATAGAGAAAAGTTCAGCAAAACATAAGCCCGAAGATATTGAAGCTGCTCACCATTTGGCAGAGAGAGAGGATACAAAGTCACTTTCTGAGATGAAACAGGCTCTGTAACCGTACCCGACGGACGAATATTCTCCGCGACATTCGAGCAAAAGACCCCGGAGGCCAAAGGGTCAAAGGGAATGAACAAGGCTCTTGAACATGCCAATAAAAAGCGTGTGGATATTGCGGTCATATACGACAAGAAAACCACCGTTCATGGTGGCCTGCTCAAAGTCGCTATCTATTACCGCTTTAGCAAGATGTAAAATTACACGAATGGACAATGGAACCGGAATGATAGCTATGATATAATAGTATTTTTCATGGGTTTATAACAAAAAAAATTGATTGTCTCACGACAACCAATCCAGTTAACCTTAAATCTATACCATGAAAAACACGTTGCAAAGCTATGAATAATCTATGACTTCGGCAAGTTTCACATGGAAATATGCGTCAATTTTAACATTTATTACAACAATACGATTTAATTAGAGGTCAGACCGGTCGCTTTTTGATACTTTTACAACAAAATCATCGACAAGAAGACAAAACATGAAGACTATCAACCAAGATATGGCTGACAGTTTCTATATACAAATCGGCTTCATTGTCGAATCCGGCGTCGCGCAATTCATTCTCGCGCACTTTAATTTCGAGTACAGCGCCTTCTTGCTCCATTGATTCAGGCTTTGCTTCTACCACTTTTGCTGCATCTCTGACAGCTGCATCGGTGACCGCACCAACTACCGACCGGTCCTCAACCGACGACGAACAGGCGGTTGCGATGAAACACAAAAACAACGAGAATACGTAAATTTTTTTCATAACAGAATAACTGCAAGTTTTGCGCAAGCCTCTGCGTCGTCAAGCGCACAATGATGATGTTTGAGAGGAATACCAAAAAAATCGCAGAGAGAATCGAGTGATTTTGACGCGCACATGCCGCGTGGCACACTTCGGCGAGCTGCCACAAGTGTGCATTTAAAGTCTTGCGGTTCGTCAAGGCCATAGCATCGACAAGCCGCTTTTATGCAACGGCTATCGAAAGCGGCGTTATGAGCGACAAGAGTATATCCTTCGAGCCATGATTGCCATGATTTCCAGAGCGAACCGAACGCTGGAGCGTCGAACGTATCATTATCAGTAATGCCATGCACGCGCACACACGCCGGAGAATACCAGTCTGGTTCAGGACAAACAAGTGAATAACGCCGGTCGACGATCACTCCGCTCTCCACTTTCACGGCTCCGACAGCGCAAATGCTCGTAGGCTCGAAATTTGCGGTCTCCACGTCAATGGCAATAAATCTATCCATTGACATTAAGAATTTCGTCTACTTTCCGACTGACTTGTTCCATCAGCCAACGCGGAGTCGATGTCGCTCCACAGATGCCGACAGACTCAGCACCTTCAATCCATTCATTCTTGAGATGCGTTGCATTTGAAATGAGATATGTGTTTTTATTGACATCAAGGCAATGGTTAAATAGAATCTTGCCATTGCTGCTCTTTGCTCCAGCCACAAACAGCACGACCCGGTGACGCGCTGCGAAATCGCGCAGATGGTTTACTCTGTTGCTGACGCGCCGACAGATGGTGTCGAATGATTCGAAGCGTGTGCCCGGTGCTTTGCGCCGGGTGATTTCGTCGATTATGCGCCTGAAACCTTCGAGCGACTTTGTCGTCTGCGAATAGAGAGCGATGTCGCGAGTGAAATCAATCTGACCAAGTCCGTCTATATCCTCCACGACAATGGCATGTCCACCGGTCTGTCCGACAAGACCATTGACTTCTGCATGCCCGAGTTTGCCATATATCACAATCTGCGGATGCCAGTCAGTTCTCGAACAAGTCGATTTGATGCGTTGCTGAAGACGCAACACAACCGGGCATGTGGCATCTATTATCTCAATGTTGTTACGTGCCGCCAGCTGATATGTCTCAGGCGGCTCACCATGAGCACGAAGCAAGACCTTCACGTCATGGAGATCTGCAAGCTGCTCATGGGTAATTGTTATCAGGCCCTTTTTCTGCAGTCTCTCAACCTCATCACTGTTATGGACGATATCACCGAGACAATATAACGAACCGGCATCGGCCAACTGCTCTTCAGCCTTTCCGATGGCGGCTGTCACTCCGAAGCAAAAGCCAGACTCCTTATCTATTTCGATTACAGCCATCTGATCTACATGGGGTCAACGGTCATTCACAACACGGTCAAAACAGTCTTTAAGCCACTGGTGCTGCTGATCGAGTGTCATCTCACCATTGTCAAGATCAATCGCATCCTCAGCCCTGCGCAATGGACTTTCAGCGCGCGTCTCGTCGATATGGTCGCGACGAACCACATTGGCGAGAACTTCTTCATAATTGACATGATCTCCTTTTGCGGTCATCTCCAGAAAACGGCGACGAGCACGGGTCTCGGCCGACGCATTGACAAAAATCTTGAGTTCAGCATCAGGGAAGACCGTCGATCCTATATCACGACCGTCCATGACAATTCCTTTCTGTCGGCCCATGGCCCGTTGCATGTCAGTGAGTGCATGACGCACCTCCGGAATGGCGGCAATGGGCGACACATTGTCAGACACTCTCAGCTGACGAATTTCCGACTCCACATCGACTCCATTGAGCATCGTATGCTGAATTCCGTCAGGCATAGGCTTGAAATCTATATCTATGTCGGCCAAGGCATCCGACAACGCCACCTTGTCGATTGAGCCATCGTCACCGATCATACCATTATTGAGAGCATAAAGAGTCACGGCACGATACATCGCACCAGAGTCTATATAACGATAACCGATTTCAGCCGCAAGTCTGCGAGCCATTGTGCTTTTGCCGGAAGATGAATAGCCGTCTATGGCTATGATTA
Organism: uncultured Muribaculaceae bacterium; assembly: GCA_964018265.1. Classification (GTDB taxonomy): domain Bacteria; phylum Bacteroidota; class Bacteroidia; order Bacteroidales; family Muribaculaceae; genus CAG-873. Next base: position 148,907 of record CAXHOY010000005.1, on the reverse strand, counting down.
TATCATTTTTTGACATTTCTTATCTAATTAGTTGATTGATGTTGCAATTGAGATTAAGCATAAATGTAGTCGCTCCCGTATGCGGCTGAGCCAAAGCAATGCCGACCGTAAAACTGCCTGCCGTGATGCCCGCTCCGAGCGAAAAGCCTGAGAGCATGTTTCGGGAATAAGTCGCCATATCAGTGCGGGTCTTGTAATTATAGCCAAGACCTATATAAAAGTTATCACTTGATATGAGATCCGCGCCAAACACGAGATGACGGAAAAGATTTGACTTAAAAGAATCCTTCACCACGGGTTCCGCGTCCGCCGCGCCATCACCGGTCTCCACATATGGGAGAGACCATTTTGTGAGATTCCACGCCGTCACGGAAAATCTGACAGGAAACGAGCCGAACGACTGCGACCAACCGATTCTCAGGTCAAAAGGCAAGCGGTCATATGCCTGGTCAAAACGCTTGATCTGTCCTCCGAGATTTGCCGCGACAAAAGATAGCGACAGATCGCGCTCGTCGTCATAATAATTAATACCTAAGTCTGTCGATAGCGCCATGGCCGAGAACTCTGCATACGAGCTATAGACCATCTTAAGCGCCACTCCTCCGCGCAGGCGCGAAGTGATGTCATGGGAATAACTTGCTCCAAACGTGATATCTTTTGGCGAAAACGACCCTGTGATGACACCATCGGGCGTAGCCTCCTGGATAGATCCATATCCAAAATACCTCATCGATGCCGACCAGGCGCCACGATCACCGGCAGAATGAGCATATTTCAACCCTGCAAAATTGGATCCTCCGACATAATGCATATAATTGAGCGCAGTCTGGCCGCTCATCTCCGGCCCCAACAAGGCCGGATTCATGTCAGAGACCGACATGTCGTCATCGACAAGCGATATGTTGATCCCACCAAGACCATAAATCTTAGACGACGCTGTGATATTCAAAAAGTTATATGCTGTGGTGCCATCCTGGGCAAACACCGGTTCAGCAAGCCCACACAGAATGGTCAACAGAGATATGATAAGCTTAAGGCGAAATTTCATTTTTATAATGCCGGACGAAAATATCAGCTTGTAAAATTACACAATAATAATGATAACGCGAAAAGCCCGTCGCTTATTGTCTGCCAACTATCAGATGTTATCGTATGGGACTCTCAATCTCACGAAGCATCTGACGGGCATGCCTGTGGTTCTGTACACATTTCACAGTGCCGAACACGCCACCGACGACACCGCCGACGACACCACCCCAGAATATATCCATATCTATATAACTCATTTCATAAAACATCGGCACTAACAGCAAAGCCGCCGCAACAATGCCTATCACTGTTGACCAGTTCTGATATCTGATGACCTTTGAGGCCTGGGCCACAGCTTCGACAACCGGCATGGACATATAGTCAGTCTTACGGACATAACGCATAAACCATATATCATATAAGCCGGTGAATATACCAAACAGCGAATAAAACACACAAAGTCCGACCGACATGCCAACGACAAGACGCATCAATAGAGCAAGACCCGGAAACAGGAAGCCTACATAGCCTATCCTGTATGCACCGGCAAGCTTTTCCTGATGACTGCGTATCTTCTGTTTAGACAGTTCGCGCGTCAGTTCGAGATTCTTACGTTGCAATATCTCATTTTCAATCGGCAATGCAGCCCAATTGTGTTTTATATTTTCTATTTCTGTCATATTATTGTTGATTTGAGGAGATTACATCTGACCAAGTTTTGCAAGTTTGTCTTTTATCCTATGGATCTTAACACCCACATTGCTTTGTGAGAGGCCGGTGATTGCAGCTATTTCCTCGTAACTTTTCTCATCGAGCCATAACGTGACAACAGCTTTTTCCAACGGCTCCAATTGTGATATCAGCATCTGGAGCTGCTTATAATCGGCCATACGTGTGGACTCTTCGGCTTCCAGAGGCACAACCTCGTCAATCGAAAGCGTATCACGGTAACGCCTGTTCCGGCGTATCCACGTAATGCATGTGTTTATGGCCACCCGATAGATCCATGTCGAGATCTTTGCATCCCCCCTGAAACGGTCATAGCCTTGCCAGAGATTGACCACCGTCTCCTGATAAAGGTCTCCAAAGTCTGCTCCTGGTGACGCATAGACACAGCACACCTTGGCAATGACCGATTTATAGTCATCGAGCATGGACAGGAATGCCTGTTCCTTATTATCATGCTTTGGTTTCATAACATATATAAGACTCCATTTATCAGCTTTTATTACAGATAGCATAAAATAAATGCGGCAATCATGTTCTGTGACTGCCGCATTCAATCTGTCTTCAGATTATGTATAATTTCTCAAACAGATACACCTCACTATCAACGGCCGGAATTTACGACCTTCGAACGGAGGTATTCTGAGAATTCATGGTGAGAACGCAGATCTGCAACGGTCAAATGCATGCGGTAACGCCAGTAATGTCTGGAATTAGCCGGAACGTTTATCTGTTCCTCTCTTGGATCACGGCGTCTCAACACACCATTTATAGAAAGCCAATCTTGCAGAGGAAGTATACACAGCATCGAAGGAGACTTCAGGTGCAGGTCGACAATCTTGTCGCATATCCATGGTTCGGCATATTGAGGAGCCTCACCTTGCTGATGCAGCACAGTATTATAGAACAACTGAGTCATATCATGGTTCTCTTCCCACCATTGCCTGATGCCCCCTATGTCATGTGTGGAAGTCGTGCAGACGCTGTAATAAGGATAATGCCATGTGTTGCCGAATGCCGACCCCGGATCCTTTGGCATGCGTTGTATCTCAAGCGAAAGAATCTCAAGTTTATCCATAACGGCAGGCACACATGCCGGAATCATGCCGAGGTCCTCAGCGCAGACGAGCATATCGGTCGAGTCAATCAGAGGTGGCAGCTTCCACATAGCCTTACCATACCAGAAATCATTGTGACGATGATAGAAGAAGTCATTATAAAGACGGTCATAACACCAACGCTCATAGTCATTGAGCGCCCTGTAGGCAAATGTAAACTGGGCAGAGATGCGTGGGTGATACTTACCTTTTTCGACCGGATCTTCTATAAAAAGCACATTGTCGATCAGGCCAAGCAGCGCATTACAGAGATGTTCATTTTTAGCGTTTTTCTCCTGCGTCGCGAAATAGGATGCCACCTCTCGCTGAGTTCTGAAGCCTTCAGCCAAATCATAACGGCCGTCACCGGCAGGCACGAGGAAACGGCTGCGGGCTTCGTCAGTGTGCTCTCCAAAATAATCGTTCAAAAACCAATCGCAGATCAAAGGACGGGCCTGAACCTCAGGTCGGATATAAAAGTCATAACCATAACGCAACTCATCCGGCGAATAAGGCAGAGCCGGGTTGAAGATGCCGAGCAAGCCATGGATTGCGTCCATCTGTATCTGCCATATACGGAAAAAGCCAAGGACATGGTCGATGCGGTATGCATCAAAATATTCAGACATCTTGCCGAAGCGTGATTTCCACCAGCTGAATCCGTCGCGACTCATTTCTTCCCAGTTGTAGGTCGGGAAGCCCCAGTTCTGTCCCAGCACAGAAAAATCATCAGGAGGAGCACCCGCCTGACAATCAAGATTGAACAAACGAGGATTGATCCACGCATCGGCGCTCGTCCGAGAGATGCCTATGGGTATATCGCCTTTTAGGGCTACTCCTTTGGAGTGAGCATAGTCTCTCACATGACGCATCTGCTTGTCGAGGTTATACTGTAGATAATAGACAAAATCCATATCCGCCGGATTTTCTGCTGCCACACGGTCTGCCACTTCATGACTATAATCCCTATACCCGTCCCAACAATTGAAATCAGGCGTACCAAATTTATCTCTCAGCACACAGAAAGCCGCATAAGGTCTGAGCCAGTCACCGTTTCTGTGCATAAAGTCTTTGAAATCTTTCGAGGCGATGACAGATTTGCCGTTCTGAGCAAAGATTTCTCGAGCATAGCCGATCTTTGCAGATGTCACCCGTTCATAATCGATCTCCGACAAAGAGTTAAGTTCCTGACGCAATGCTTCATAATAATCCCTACGTGAAGAGTCCTCGATACTGCCGAGTTCTTCAAGCCGCAGATACATCGGATGAAGCGCAAACGTCGAATTAGCATTATACGGATAAGAATCAGTCCATGTATGAGTCATCGTCGTGTCGTTGATCGGCAATAGCTGCAGGAAACTCTGACCTGTTTCCTCACACCAGTCAATCAACTCCTTGAGGTCATAAAAATCACCTACGCCAAAATCAGAATCCGTCCTCAGCGAGAACACCGGAATTGCCGTCCCGGCCCCTTTCCATGGAGTAGCTGCATTATTGAACCGCAGACCCGAAACTATAGTAGCGGCATCTTTGGCAGCATCAACTCCGATACAACGGTTAGCACCGCCCTCCCACGCCTTGACAGCGCCTGTTGATCTGTCGATGACAATAAATTTGTACTCTGTGTGGCGGTTAAGATCCTTTGCGGGCAAGTTGACAGTCCACACCGGGAAATTGTGATTGTTCATCACAATTGCCTTTGACGTATCCCATGCGCCGAGCGAAGCTGACTCTCCACAGACAGCTACACTCTCGCCCGGTTTGACCATCGGGGCTTCCACACTGACGAAGACATGATTTTTCTTAGGCAAAATTTCACGATCAACGACAGACCTGTGGCATATGCAGTCAGTGAAAGCTGACGAATAGAAAGGCTTGTCACCTGGCATATCCTGCCATCTGTCATAGATGTCACAGGTTGCCGGACGAGACAACTCGACCGAGTGGGGCTTTCCCCATTCACATCTCACACAAGCGTTGTCGTTAACCACGCAGTAATGATAATTTATCGAGTTCACATCATCGGGAAGATCAATCTCCGCAACCCAACGGTCAACACCGTCCGGAAACATTCTGACACCGTGCTCACAGTCACAGCCGACAATGCCGGCAAGATTGCCGCCTATGTAGATTGATTCGCCCCAACGTGTGCGGTAATCGACATGAAAGGTAAGTTTCATGGTTATAATTCTATTTGTATTAAAAAAACGTAAGTTGATATAATCTATTTTATGGCGTAAAAATAGTAATAATAGACATTTGTCACAAATATTTTTTAATATTTTTATCATTGACTTCCGTCTGACGACTCATAATTATCGGTTTTTAAGCTTTTTAAACGCCATCAATGACAGCAAGCCAACGATAATTATTAATTTTGCACAAATAAACCTCAATTATAGCATATAGCATTCATTTATGTCACGATTTATCCCAGTTATTGCAATTATGGCCATAACCGCCGCATCTTGTTCAAAACAAGAGAAGCTTTCATATCCCCAGGCCCCGACCGACGACACTGTCGACAACTATTTCGGACACGAGGTTGCCGACCCATATCGTCCTCTCGAAAACGACACCGCATCAGCGACTCTCGAGTGGGTCAAAGCTGAAAATGAAGTCACACAGAATTATCTGTCCCACATCCCATTCCGTTCTAAATTGCGCGACCGTCTTGAGGTGCTGAACAACTATCCCAAGACCGGAATGCCATCAAAGTCTAACGACGGTAAATATTACTTCTTCAAAAATGACGGCTTGCAGAACCAGGCCGTGCTCTACAGATCTGAAACTCCCGACGGTGAGGCGGAAGTATTTCTTGACCCCAACACCCTGTCTGAAGACGGCACTGTAGCGCTCACAGGCGTGTTCCAATCTCATGACGGCAAACACACCGCATACACCATCTCGCGAAGCGGAAGTGACTGGACCGAAATCTTTGTGCTCGACACCGAAAGCGGCAAACTGCTCGACGACCACATCGAATGGGCTAAATTTACAGGTGCCGCATGGCAGGGCGACGGCTTCTACTACAGCGCATACGACCGACCCGAAGAAGGCAAAGAGTTTTCCAATGCCAACGAATACCATAAGGTATACTTCCACAAGCTCGGCACACCCCAGAGCGAGGACGTCGTCGTATACGAAAACAAAAACGAGCCTCTCCACTTCCACAGCGTTGACATAACCGACGACGAGTCGACCCTCATTGTCATGGGTGGCGGTGCCGGCAACGGCAATTCGCTATTTGTCAAAGACCTCACAAAGCCCAATGCAAAATGGGTCACTGTCGAGGAATCGCAGGACAACGAGATTTCAGTCATTGACGCACGTGACGGCAAACTGTATATCTTCACCTCTGTCGATGCACCTCTCAACCGCATCGTGACGGCTGACATCAAGGATCCGCGCCGCAGCAACTGGAAAGAACTCGTTCCCGAGAACGAAGAGGCTGTGCTTGTCCGCGCAAGTTTTGCCGGTGACAAAATGATACTTACATATGACAAGGATGCATCTCACCATGCCTATGTCTACAACACCGACGGAACTCGCGAGCGCGAGATCAAACTTCCAGGATATGGCACACTCAGCTTCTCGACAGACTCAAAGAGCCCTGAAGTATTCTACTCTTTCACATCGTTCACGACTCCCTCTGCCATATACAGCTATGACATGGCCACAGGTGAGAGCAAATTGTTCAGATCGACTGAACTTGCAGGCTTCAACCCAGACGACTACATCACCGAACAAGTGTTCTACCCCTCGGCTGACGGAACACAGATACCCATGTTCCTGACCTACAAAAAAGGACTCGAACGTGACGGCAAAAATCCTGTATATCTCTATGGATACGGAGGTTTCAACATCACCCTCAATCCGTCTTTCTCTCCCAACCGTCTGCTCTGGCTTGAGAACGGTGGCATATATGCTCAGACAAACCTGCGCGGAGGTGGCGAATATGGCGAAAAATGGCACCTTGCCGGCACAAAACAGGAAAAACTCAATGTATTCAACGACTTCATCGCCGCAGCTGAATATATGATCGGACAAGGATGGACAACACCCGAACTCATGGCAATAGAAGGAGGCAGCAACGGCGGCCTGCTCGTCGGAGCTGTAACCAACATGCGTCCCGATCTATTCAAGGTCGCTATTCCTCGGGTTGGCGTAATGGACATGATGCGCTATCATCTCTTCACCATCGGCTGGAATTGGGCTCACGACTACGGTACTTCGGCCGACTCTCCCGAAATGGCAGAATATCTCCTTGCTTACTCACCTATACACAATATCAAAAACGACGGCACACCCTACCCTGCAATCATGGTGACCACAGCAGACCATGACGACCGTGTGGTGCCGGCACACTCGTTCAAGTATGCCGCGACATTACAAGCCGCTGATACAGGAGAGCAGCCAAAACTGATACGCATCGACAGCAAGGCCGGACACGGTGCCGGAAAACCGATTGCCAAGGTTATTGACGAATATGCCGACATATATTCGTTCATATTCTACAACATGGGACTTCAGCCTGTTGAAAAGTGAAGCATTTTTTTAAACTGACAATATGCGCCGCCTCGATGGCGGCGCTTTTCAACTCCTGTTTTACAGGAATCGAAAGCACGCCCCGCATTTCGGCTGGAGACGTGAAGAAACGTGACGCTGCCGTCCTTACTCCCGAGCAGAAATTTCTCGGAGACATCGTTGCCGATCCACCGGCTTCCTGGCAGCCAGGCAAGCGGTTCTATGTGACAGACGACAAGATTTCAATCATTTTCGCACCCGGAGAGGCAGACGTATCTTCGTTAAGCGGCAACGACCTCAGTTTTGCGCGTTTTGAAGAGACTCCATCAGTGACAGGAGAGGGAGCCACACGCATCATATTCAATGTCAAAGGCAGAAATGGAGAATATGCCTATCCAATAGACATTCCATTGGCAAAACTCAACGAACGACGTCGACTCGAAGTGCCCTTCACAGTCGAACGCTCGATTGTCGAGTCTGTCGACTCGGCCATGAGAGGCAAAAGATATTTCATAATAAGCCCGAAATGGTTTGATGCCACCAATGATAAAGCTGTTGACGGACAACGCCACATCCCGGTTACAATTACCCGAGTGGAAGCCGGAACATATATCTATCCCTTGCGGGTATATTTCATTACAGAGTCCCGAGACCATGAATATTGGCTTCCAATGACAATAGGAACTGAAAGATCGGCCACCCGAAATTTCTCCAGTGTCTTTAATTTCGAAGATCCGCGCAAACGCTACCCGCAAATTAAAAACGAGACATGGAAACTCATCGTCAACAGCCGTGTCACCGAAGGCATGACACGCGACGAATGCAGACTCGCCCTTGGCTCGCCTGATTCATATCGCACAATACCCGTAACAAACGCCATTGTCGAGCAATGGGGCTACAGCGACGGCATGTATCTTATTTTTGAAGACGGAATCCTCACCCGATACAGACTATGAAACTGACTTTTCTCGGTACCGGCACATCAACCGGTGTCCCACAGATCGGCTGCAAATGCGAAGTGTGTACCTCGACCGACCCTCGGGAGAAGCGCCTGCGGGCATCAGCGCTTGTCGAAACGGCTCAGGGGAAAAAACTTCTCATTGACTGCGGTCCTGATTTCAGGCAACAGATCATAAAGGCAGGCGCTCCGTCCTTGAGAGCTCTCCTGATCACACATTCACACTACGATCACGTCGGAGGCATCGATGACCTCAGGCCCTACTGTCACCCTAATTCATTTCCCGTATACTGCACTGACGATGTAGCCCGTGACCTGCGTGACCGTGTGCCATACTGCTTCAGGAAACACCTCTACCCGGGTGTGCCTACATTTGACATCCACGAGATCGACGGAGACAAAGATTTCAACATTGACAATATCAAAATCACCCCGCTTCCGGTGATGCATGCACGCCTTCCGATTTTGGGCTACAGGATTGGCAATCTCGCCTACATCACAGACTGCTCATTGATGCCGGACGAAACTATAGATAAAATACGCGGTATCGACACACTTGTAATCAATGCTCTCCGCCACGAGCCGCACATGTCCCACATGAACTTAGAGCAGGCGCTCAACGTTATAAAGTCAGTGAATCCTCGACAGGCCTACCTGACTCACCTTAGTCACGACATGGGGCTTTTTGACAACACAAACAGTATGCTCCCCGAAGGTGTATCTATTGCGACCGATGGTTTGACTGTCACGATTCCGGATTGACAGTTAAACTTTATTATTATGGATAAAATCACCTACCTTGACCATAGCGGTTTCATGATTCAGACTGCCGACGTCTTGATGGTATTCGACTACTACCGAGACCCGGCCCACAAAGTAAGCAAAACCCTCGAACACAATCCCGACATGCCGGTCGTGTTCTTCGTGTCACATCGCCACAACGATCACTTCAGCCATCAGATATGGGACTTGGGACAAAATCACAAGCGACTCTACATTGTCAGCAACGATGTCGACAGCAAGGAAGTCCACTCAGACATGCCTGTCAACTGGATGAGCCCAGGTGACATCCTTGAAGACCAGCTCGGAGGCATCAGAGTCAAAGCCTATGGCACAACAGGCAAAGGATGCAGTTTTGCCGTAACAACAAAAGACGGACGACACATATTTCATGCCGGAGAACTCGGAGAACCGATTTCACACAACGACGATGCGCCACGCGACATAGCCCGCTTCAATGAGAAATTTGATGTTGCAGTCAATCGCATTGCCTCATCCATGCCGTCATTCGACCTTGCCATGATGTCTGTAAACACTGTCGACGGGCCTGACTTTGCCCTCGGCGCTACAAAATTTCTCGAGAAGGTCAATGTCGGATCTTTTGTCCCTTACCACACGAACGACTCGTCTGACAAGGCTTGTAATTTCGCAGCCTATCCCTTCAATAAAAAAGTTGAGACAAAGTTAGTCTGCCTCACCAGCCCGGGCGAATCGGCCGACTTCTGACCTCTCCCGATATCATAAGTTTTACAAAGCCGGATTATCGACAATGACAGTCCGGCTTTTTCCAAGCATCAAGCATAAGGATGACCTCGACGAATTTTAGCCATATTATGAACCCTTCTCTTAAAAAGTCGTTGCGGACTTTTGCCAATCGCTGAAAATGCAGTAACTTTGCACCATAGTTCACTGCCGCTTGCGGCCATACCATTTGACCCACACATGCAAGAAAAAATCATCATTCTTGATTTCGGATCGCAGACGACCCAGCTGATCGGTCGCCGCGTTCGCGAACTCAGCACCTATTGTGAGATTGTCCCCTACAACAAGTTCCCCTATGACGACGAAAGTGTGATTGGTGTCATACTTTCAGGAAGCCCTTTCTCCGTCTATGACGAAAAGGCATTCAAGACCGAACTCAACCGCCTACGCAGCCACTATCCGGTGCTCGGCATCTGCTACGGAGCACAGCTTATGGCTTTCGACGCCGGCGGCTCTGTCGAACCCGCTCCGTCGCGCGAATACGGACGTGCGATCCTGTCGTCGGTCAATAACAAAGACCCCTTGCTTAACGACATCGAAGTTGGCGCCCAAGTGTGGATGAGCCATGGCGACACAATCACATCCCTGCCGGAAGGCTTCCGCATAATCGCATCGACCAAAGAAGTGGCCATCGCAGCATATCATGTCGAAGGAGAGCAGACATGGGGCGTGCAGTTCCACCCTGAAGTATTCCACTCTACCTGCGGGACACAATTGCTAAAGAACTTCGTTGTCGGCATCTGCCATTCAAAACAAAGCTGGAGTGCAGAATCGTTTATCGAAGCAACAGTCAACTCTCTCCGCGAGCAACTCGGAGATGACAAGGTCGTTCTCGGGCTCAGCGGGGGTGTAGACTCGTCGGTTGCCGCCGTGCTTCTCAACAGAGCTATCGGCAAAAACCTGACATGTATTTTTGTCGATCACGGCATGCTCCGTAAAGACGAATTCCGCAACGTGCTACACGACTACGAATGCCTCGGTCTCAATGTCATCGGTGTTGACGCATCACAACGCTTTTTCAGCGAACTCGCCGGCGTAACCGACCCCGAACGCAAACGTAAGATCATCGGCAAAGGCTTCATTGATGTCTTCGACGAAGAAGCCCACAAAATCAAAGACGTCAAATGGCTCGCTCAAGGGACAATCTATCCCGACTGCATCGAGTCTCTCTCAATCACCGGAACAGTCATAAAGAGCCATCACAACGTCGGCGGTCTGCCTGAAAAGATGAATCTCAAGCTCTGCGAGCCGTTGCGCTTGCTGTTCAAAGACGAAGTCCGCGCTGTTGGCAGATCATTAGGTATGCCCGACCATCTCATCAAACGCCATCCCTTCCCAGGGCCAGGTCTCGCAGTCCGCATCCTCGGTGACATCACACCCGAAAAGGTCAAAACCCTTCAGGAAGCTGACCACATCTTCATCCAGGGACTACGCGACTGGGGGCTGTATGACCAGGTGTGGCAAGCCGGAGTGATCCTGCTTCCGGTTCAAAGCGTAGGCGTCATGGGCGACGAACGCACATATGAACGTGCCGTAGCCTTACGCGCTGTTACATCAACCGATGCCATGACTGCCGACTGGGCTCACCTGCCTTACGATTTCCTCGCAAAGGTCTCTAACGACATCATCAATCAGGTCCGCGGAGTCAACCGCGTATGCTACGACATCTCCTCAAAACCACCATCCACAATCGAATGGGAATGATAAACCCCTAATATTCGACATAAAGTTCCACAGATTCAAATGTGGGACTTTTTTTATCTGCACTTAATATCATGAAATTTTCCGAAATAGAAAAAATAGCAAAAAACATAAGAAAAACGATTGGGAAACAATATGGATATAAGCAATGTGATTATATCAATTATAAGATACTGAACGGATATTTCTTCTGCCTGAACACTCTCGACACTATAGATACAAAGTTAGAGGTAAAACCTTTGTTTATAGATGATCTGTACCTAAGCATTATATATCCAAATCGGCCAAAACTGCGTGACAGTTTACGCGGAACCGGTATTTTGTCCCATTTATGCGAAGTCATCCGGCAAGAGCGTTTTCCTAAAAACCTAAAGACAGATTTTTCGGCACAATTATATGAAGATCTGATTACAGATGTATACCGACAAGCTGATAAAAGTATCGCTTCTTATCTTGAGAAATATCCAAGTCCTGATCAATTTGGAAATTTTTTGGCGAACAAAAATCTCAATCCGACACTTACAAAAATCCTGATTGCTATCAGAGATGGCAATATCGATCTGGCAGAAGAATTAGCGAAGAACCGGTTGGCTAATGGCCATGGCGTTACAAACGTCTACTCCATATATGAAAATGGAGTATACGTGAAAACTAAAAGTGAATATGAATTCATTTTAGACTACTGTTCAAATCTCAGAGCCTTGAAATAGTAAAACGTGAATCATGAATGAAGCCGGTTTCCCTGTGGGAAACCGGCTTCTAAATGCGTTTGGTGACGTGTGCTAATTATTCAGCAACAACTTCAGCAGCGGCAGCTTCTACAGCTACAGTGTCAGCAGCTACAGAGTCAACAGCTACTTCAGCAACTTCTTCTACAACTACGGGAACTTCAGCAGCTACAGTGTCAGCAGCTTCTTCAGCCTTGTTGCCGTTACCGCAAGAGAAAAGTGATACGCTGAATACAACAGCAAGTAATAAAACTAACTTTTTCATTTTGTTTAAATTTAATAAATAAAACAATATTTTTATGCTTCAAAAACGTTGCAAAGTTATATCTAAATTTTTAATCTGCAAAACTTTTTCAGGCATTTTTGCAATCCTGCAGGCAAATTCATGCCAAATTAGCTTAGCAGCGAGATTGTCATGCTTTTGAGCAGTCTGCGGAATGCAGTTTCGCGACTATATTATTTGCCATCACGACAGCCTTGGTTATATGGTCACAAATATGATCGGCTCCAATCATCCTGTCGATGCCTGCATGTTCAAGCGACTCACGCACATTGGCTTTGACTCCTGAAAGCACCACGTGTATGCCTTCGCGCTGCGACGACTGTATAAGGATCTCAAGATTATGCAAGCCGGTGGCATCAATAAATGACACCTTACGCATTCTGATTATTCTGACAAGCGGCTTAGAGCCGAGAGTCGTACGCATCAGCTCATCGAACTTGGTCGCCACACCGAAGAAGAACGGGCCATCGATTTCATATACACTCACACCCTTGGCCACATCGAGCACTTCATGGTGGTCTGTGCTAAGGTCTGTACCCTCAGCCACGTCGAGTTGTTCGGAATAGACTTTTATCTCTGTATTTTCTGTCACACGACGCAAGAACAACACTACAGCAAGGAGAAGTCCAATCTCGATAGCAATCGTCAGGTCAAATATAACCGTAAGCAAGAATGTGACAATCAACACTGACACGTCACTCTTAGGTGCCTTGAAGATACCGATAATGGTGCGCCAGCCACTCATATTGTAGGCCACGACCATCAACACAGCCGCCAGACATGCCATCGGCACATAGTTGATCAGCGGCATGAGGAATAGAAATATCAGCAACAGTACAAAGGCATGAACGATGCCGGCTACCGGCGTGCGTCCGCCGTTAGAGATGTTAGTCATCGTACGGGCGATGGCTCCTGTCACAGGTATACCACCAAAGAACGGCACTGTTATGTTTGCTATGCCCTGTCCTATCAACTCCGTATTACTATTTGTTCGCGATCCAGTCACACCGTCGGCGACTGTTGCCGAAAGCAGAGACTCGATCGCACCTAACACTGCGATTGTAAACGCTGACGGCAACAGCATATTGATAGTGGCCATATTGAGTTCGAAACCATGAGGCGTCGGGATGTCGGTGGCCATTGTGCCGAAACGGTCACCTATAGTCTCTACAGAAAACCAGTCGAAATTCTCACCCAAAATCCATGTCGTCGCTGTGACTACAATGATCGCGATAAGTGCGCCCGGCAATTTTTTAGAGATTTTGGGCGTCAGCACAATTATGATCAATGACACAACACCTGTCAACAATGCAGGCCAGCCAATATTGCCGAAATTGCGGAAATACATTCCCCATTTCGGTATGAACTGTCCCGGAATGTCACGCAATCCAAGTCCGAAAAAGTCATTGATCTGGGTTGAGAAAATCGTGAGTGCGATACCGGCTGTAAAACCCACCACTATCGGATAAGGTATGAATTTTATGACTGTGCCGAGATGGAAAAGCCCCATCAACAGCAATATCACTCCTGCCATGAACGTCGCAATGGCGAGTCCCTGCAGACCAAACTGAGCGATGATATTGTAGACAATGACTATAAACGCTCCCGTGGGTCCACCGATCTGAACCGTGTTACCGCCAAAAAACGACACAAGAAAGCCTCCGATTATGGCAGTTATCAAACCAATTGTGGGGCTTACGCCTGAAGCGATACCGAAAGCGATTGCAAGGGGGAGGGCCACTATGCCCACGACAATACCTGCGATTACATCCTCTTTGAGACGCGACATGCTGTAATGACTCAGCGCGTCAAACAACTTGGGACGGAAATCAATAGTTCCCGAAAGTTTCATAAAATTGTACCTTTTTAAAGTCTTTTTAACCTTTGAAGCCGCAAAGTTACAAAAATATATTGAAACGGCAAGTATCAGATCCGCTCCTCTGCGACTGATTTGCGAAAGATGCGGGCAACTATTTGAGCGATGGCGCCATCACCGGTGACATTGCAGGCTGTGCCGAAGCTGTCCATTGCGATATACAAGGCTATCATCATCGCGTTGTCGGCTTCGCTGAAACCGAGCATCGATGACAAAAGTCCAAGCGAAGCCATTATTGCACCGCCGGGCACCCCCGGAGCAGCGACAATAGTGATGCCGAGCATGGCTACAAACCCGGCAAACATCGACGTGTCATAGTGCATGCCGTTAGAAAGCATCAGGGCGAGAGCACAGGCAACAATCTTCAGCGTCGAACCCGACATATGGATTGTCGCACACAGCGGAACAACAAAACCGGCGATATCCTTATCTACGCCTAACTCGACAGTGCGGCGAAGTGTCACCGGTATGGTCGCTGCCGACGACTGAGTGCCGAGTGCAGTAAAATAGGCGGGCATCATGCGCCAAAGCGCCTTGAAGGGATTGAGACCTGAGAACAACGACGCAATGCAATACTGCACAACAAGCAATCCGACATGCATGGCAAAGATCACCGCGATAATTCCGGCAAAAGTGCCAAGCATACTTCCGACCTTGCCCTCTATAGTCATTGTCATGAAAATCCCAAAGATGTATACAGGGAGCAGAGGTATGATCAGACCGCTTATTGTCATATTGATGACCGATCTGAAATCAATCATCACATCGCGTAATGCGGTCGATGACATGCGCGCAACACAAAGACCAATGACAAAGGCGGTGACAAGAGCTGTCATCACACCCATCAGCGGCTCTATCTCAAGCGTGAAATAAGGAGTCGGGGTTGCAGCCGACAGGCCATCGGCCACATACTCATCAACCTTCACCAATCCCGGAAAAGCCATATCCGAGACCGCATAGGCCATCATGCCGGATCCAAAGGTCATAACATAAGCTATCAAAGCTGTTACGACAAGCATCTTACCGGCATTACGGCCAATTTCTGCTATTGCCGTCGAGACAAAGGCGACAATAAGCAATGGGATTACAAATCCAAGAAACTCGCTGAATATGCCATTGAATGTCACAAAAAAACGGGCAAGCCACACAGGCATCACATAACCGGCCCCTACTCCAGCCGCCATGGCGACGAGAATTCTCGGGAGCAAGCCTAATTTTATGACCTTGGCACGTGGCATAGTTCTAAAAAACACAGTTTAATACCTTATTCCCCGTCATCTTCAGGCGACGCGACCGGCACAAGAACCGTACTCAGTTCCCAAAGCGCATATACTGGAATAAACACCGCAAACAACGTGAACGGATCGCCTGTCGGTGTAATCAACGCGGCGATTACCAGAATTGCCACAATCGCATGTCGTCTGTATTTGCCAAAGAAATCGCGATGCAAGAGCCCCATCTTGCCGAGAAGCCATGCGAGCAAAGGAAGTTCGAAGACCATGCCCATGAGCAGCAACATGGTGAAAAAATTATCCATATAGGAGTCAAGCGACACCATGCCGGTGATATGGTCACTCAGCGTATATTGCGACAGAAATCTCACCGCAAGCGGAAGAACTATGAAATATCCGACCATGACACCGAGAAAGAACATCAGGTTGCCGAACACAAAAGCCTTCCTTATACCTCGTTTTTCACGATCATACAGAGCCGGCTCGACAAAGGTCCACAAAAAATAAATTATAATCGGAAATCCGACCACAAACGCCAGCCAACATGAAGCAGACATGTGGATAAAAAACTGCGTTGTGAGCTGCATGCTGACCAGATCGACATGAAAGTCTGCACCGGACTTCAGCTCATCGGGCAAAATACCTGAACCTGACATCATATCAAAAAAGCGATATGTGACAAAATCTCCAGAGCAAGGGGCTAGAATCACATTGTCAAAAAACCACGGCATGGCGATAAATGCGGCCACACCGAGGGCTATCACCACAATTGCAATCTTGAAAAGGACACCCCGCAGTTCGTCGAGATGTCCCCAGAACGACATTTCAGTTTGACTTTCAGCCATCTGAACCTGTATTTCCTTAATATTTTACTTATTCTTATCTTCCTTATCCGATTTCTTTTCGTCGTCGCTGTCAAGAGGTTTTTCAAGTTCGTTTTTAGCTTCCTCAAAACCTTGTTTGAAACTGCGGACACCTTTACCAAGGCCACGCATCAGTTCGGGTATCTTTTTACCTCCGAAGAGCAACAGAATGATCAACAGGATGATAAGCAGTTGCGGACCTCGGATATTGCTCAAAAAAACAGGTATAATGTTAAGTATGTCCATTGTTATAATTACTGTAATGATCGTGAATTGATTGAATTGAGAACCCAAAGATAGCTATTATTTCCGAAAAATGGCTAACTTTGCACTCACTTTATCACCTGTTAAGTAAAATAATTATAAACACCAATCATAAAAAACGCTCTAAAAAAAATGAAAGCTTACGTTTTCCCCGGTCAGGGCGCACAGTTTGTCGGCATGGGCAAAGACCTCTACGACAACAATCCCGAAGCCCGCGAGCTTTTTGAAAAAGCTAACGAAATCCTCGGTTTCCGTATAACCGACCTTATGTTCAACGGCACAGACGAAGATCTCCGTCAGACAGCCGTAACCCAGCCCGCAATCTTCATTCACTCCGTACTTCTGGCTAAATCTCTCGGAGAAGAATTCCGTCCAGACATGACCGCCGGACACTCACTCGGTGAATTCTCAGCTCTTGTAGCAGCCGGAGCCCTCAGCTTTGAGGACGGTCTCCGTCTGGTTTCAGCCCGCGCTCAAGCCATGCAGAAAGCCTGCGAGCTTAAGCCATCGACAATGGCTGCAGTCCTCGCTCTTCCCGATGAAAAGGTCGAGGAAATTTGCGCTGAAATCCCCGGTGTTGTTGTATGCGCCAACTACAACTGCCCCGGTCAGCTTGTCATCTCAGGTGAAATTGAAGCCATCGACGCAGCATGTGAGAAACTCCTTGCAGCAGGCGCAAAACGCGCGCTCAAACTCAAAGTCGGCGGAGCTTTCCACTCTCCCTGCATGGAACCTGCCCGTGCCGAACTCGCCGAGGCTATCGAGCACACGAGCTTCTCAGTGCCCCGCTGCCCCGTTTACCAGAATGTCGACGCGCTGCCGCACACTGACCCCACAGAAATCAAAGCAAACCTCATCGCACAGCTCACAGCCCCGGTGCGTTGGACTCAGACTGTCAAAAACATGATTGCCGACGGAGCCACCGAGTTCGTCGAACTCGGTCCGGGCAAAGTGCTTCAGGGACTTGTGGCCAAAATCGACCGCAACGTCGCTGTTTCAGGCATGCAATAATCTGAAGCAAGATTGTCATACCACACACAAAAAAAGCTCGGGAGTCAGACACTTCCGAGTTTTTTGTGTATTTGGGTCTTCAAAAACTATCAGCAAACGCTCAGGGAACGCCATGCCAACAGGACATCACCATATATTGAAGCGATAGCCGACAGAGGCCTCGAATGTCAACAAAGCCACCATAAAGGTGCTCGACTTGTCATAAAAGATATTCGAATCAAACCGTCCGACAGCGCCGGCAAACCATCGGTGGTTGTTCCACGACACAGAAAATGTCAGACGATTGGCCAATGCAAACGAATCCTTGATGTGGCCACTGTTTATACGTCCCCTGCGCAAACCGATTATCGGCGACTCGCTGACTCCGAGCAGCCAATGCTTGGCGAAAACCCAATTATAACCATACCCAAGACGGATGGCATAGTTATAGGTGTCAACATTGTAAGAATTGTCGGGCCACGTAGGAGGCAAATGTTCCAGCCACTCCTGAGGTAGATAATTGAAATCAAAACTATAACGCTGGTTTGACAACGCAAGGCCGGCATAGAAAGATCCCTGGCTCTTCTCCTGGACCTTGCTGAAATTGAAGGCCGCGGCCTGCGAATATCTCTTATGGTTGAAGAAATAACACGCCTGTAGTGTCCACTCGGAAGTGTTGATGCCGTCAAAAGGTACGTCTGTCGAATATCTCGACCCTCGCTTGCCAAAACGTCTGATAGTTGTGCCGACATCGTTTCTTACAGAATACCAGTCGACCGACAGCAAACTGCAATTAAACCCGAAATTAAATCGGCTGCGCTTCTGATTCTTACCTGTGAGCAGCTTGCTGACATTGACGTCATAACCCGCCGAAACCGCGAGATAAGTCAGATAGATACCCGCTGATGTCGATGGGTCTGACGTCATCACCATCGACATATTATCAGGAAGGTTGAAATTGTAGAAATCTGTCCAGGAATCAGTTTTCAACTTGACATTGAACTTATATCCCGTGCCCACGACATAAGCCGAATCATATGTGTTGAAAAACTTGTCACCCCACCTGTAGACGTCTATGCAAAAGCGTGGGAAACGCCCCCACTCCGCTATTGAATCCAACGCCAACGACACAGCCTTCAGAGATGTCGCAGAAGTCGTCAACATCACCAGAAACAGCATTAATATTCTCAGGCCTCTCTTCCTCAACACAAATATCGGTTTGCTAAAACGTCTGCAAAGTTACAAAATTTCCAGAATATCGAGCGCTCATTGAGATTCGCCACTACTTCGCCAAAACTACGCTTTTTAGGCATCAACACTCAGATTTATTCAAAAAACTGATCATTATAAATCACAATACGACGAATAGCCATCTTAAGACAATCATAATGTTAACAAATGTTATTTTATAGTACTTTGCATTGCATAGTACTATAAGTTTATATACCTTTGCATCGTAACATCACAAAACATACAATCTATATGGCAACCAACATCGACAATTTGAAATCGCAAATGCGCAAAGGCATGCTCGAGTTCTGCGTGCTCCTGCTTCTGAGCAAAGGCGACTCATACGTCTCCGAAATTATATCCAAGATGAAAGACGCCCATTTGATTGTGGTCGAAGGCACACTCTACCCCCTGCTGACACGCCTCAAGAACGATGGTCTTCTGAGCTACCGTTGGGAAGAATCGCCATCCGGACCGCCCCGCAAGTATTACACTATCACAGCAACCGGTCAATATTTTCTGAACGAACTCCATCGCTCATGGTCTGAAATATCGCAAACCGTAAGCCACCTTCTAAACGAAAACAAACAAACACCAGCATAGTCATGAAAAAAACATTTCCGGTCAACATCAACGGCAAAGTCTTCTACATAGACGAAGACGCTTACTCATTACTGCAAAACTACCTTGACCAAATCAGATCTGCATTTGCAGGATCTGAAGGCGATGAAATCGTCAGCGACATCGAGAGCCGCATATCCGAACTCTTCGACGAGAGGATTGCCGCCGGAGCTCACGCCATAGTTTATGCTGATATAAACCACGTGATTGAAATAATGGGCAAACCTTCTGACATCAGCGACTGCGACCCGCAAACCGAAAACACCGGAGACAACAGTCACGACGAAACTTGTATGCCAAACACCTCCTCCACTGACACCGCCCCATCTAAGCGTCTATACCGCAACGTCAACAACAAAGTGTTCGGCGGAGTCATAGGAGGACTCGCCACCTACCTCGGCTGGGATGCCAACATCATGCGCCTGCTCTACGCTGTCCTTACACTCACGACATACGTCTGGCCATTGACAATAGTCTATCTTATAGCATGGATGGTTATTCCCGCAGCCAATACCCCGCGGCGGATACTTGAGCAACAAGGCAATCCGGTCACGGTAGACAGCATCGGCCAAAATGTACTGTCTTCAACTCCACCACCCTATCACGGGCCGGATTTCCATCCCCAAAACATTCTCTCGACAGCATTATCAATAGTTGGCAAATTCTGCATGGCAATTCTTGGTCTCATAGGCACAGTCGGAGCTCTTGTCGCCACAGGTTTCTTCATCTTCTTTCTTGTCGCATTCATTGCTTACGCGGCTTTCCATGACATCGTTCTGCTGGAGTTCATCCATAGCGATTTCATAGACGTGCCGATTGTCGGCAGTCTCACCTATCTGTTTCTCTCAATGTGCTTCATAATCCCGGCTCTTGCTTTAGCATGGATCTCAGCATCGTTTCTCTTCAACTATAAAGGAGCGGCAAAAGCCACCATCTTCATAGCCCTCGCTCTCGAAACGATATTCATAGTCACCACGATAATACTTTTCATATTCACCGAAAACTGGCTACACTCCTTCTAACAGTCCTCGGATAATCTACAATCAAAACCAATAACAATAATAAAAGTTATAATTAAGGCAGCCCTGTCGTCTCCGTGAGGAATCGGCAGGGCATTTTTCATACATCGTATTATAGACAACCGACAGCGCCTTCATACTCTTAAAAATATTAATTCACATCTTTAAACGTCACAGATTTGCTATATTTGCAAATCGGCAAACGCATAGAAATCCATGGATAATAATGCGGGAAGCTGACAATATGTCGCACTGAGAGAAGAGCGACAGTTTATTAAACTGAAAGGCGTTTATCAACGTTTTGTTTTGGCGCACAGAAACTTCGCAACTTTCTAAAGCAGAGTCAGAACACAGCAGCGATAGATGTCCATGGCTATGTAATAAGCATAATTCACGTCCATCCGTGCCTTAACACCCATAGGCATACGATGAACCGAAATATCGTGTTACATATATGCGTGGGCTTCTGCGTTGCTCGTTCAACTCTGTCGGGCAATGCGAAGGCCTCTGTGCGTGGAACGAGCTACGGTATGGTTCCCCACGCATTTCTTTTATTCCATATTTAAGTTCATCAAATCAACTCTTGAACATAACCCGACCAAGGGGACGGTGGTGGAATGTATCAGGAAACAATCAGTCATTTATCATGAAAAAAACATTACTGTTTATGGTGGCTGCCCTTACTCTTGGCGCCACTGTAGCGTCGGCCACCACCTGGCGCATCAACCCCTACCTCCACGCAGGCTCAAAATTCAAAACTGTCGCCGAAGCAATGGCAAACATCAATGTACTCCCGGGCGACACACTCCTTCTTGATCCGGGTAGTCATGGCGATATTGATGCCCGCAACAGAGAGATCACAATAATTGGCAGCGGCTATCTGCTCGACCAAAACAAGCAATGGAGCGAATCACAGCCAACAATTGTCGGGAATGTCATGCTAAGCAAAAACGGCAAAATTGAGGGTTGTCAATCAACGGGTTACATTTCAGCAGGAGAAAACTCCACTGTTTCAAGGTGCTATGTGGCCGGTTCTATAAACACTGCCCAAAATTGTCTCATCGAAAGATGCATATTTAAACAATTGAGCATAAGCGCTGACATGTTCATCGTAAGAAATTGCATAATTAATTATGGCTCAGGCTCAGGCTACTATGAGGTGCCTGTAACAACCGGCAACAGCCACGGAAATGGTTCTATTATAGAAAATAACGTCATAATTGGATCAAACACCAATTATCTTTTTAATGATGTAAGATATTGTATGATCAGAAACAACATCGTCATCAATACCCGCGAAGGCTTCGACAACTCTCAAAAACCCTACGCGGCGAGCATCATAAACTTTGACGGAGGCAACAATTCAATCCAAAACAACATCTTCAGCACACCTGCAGGATTTGCAAACAAACAGTATCCCAACAACCTGTATGTCGGAGCTACAATTGATAATACTTTTGTCAACGAAGGATCAGAAGATGGCAGATGGCAACTCATCGACAATTCCGCGGCAAAGGGTGCAGCAACACACGGAGGCGACTGCGGGGCTTTCGACGGTTCTACACCATACATACTTTCGGGCATACCTCTATACCTGCCACATATCACTGAAGCTTCAATACCGGCAAAGCCAACAGACGGAAAAATCACGGTGAAACTCAAAATAGCCAACCAAAATGAATAACAGGATGCTGACTAAGCGCAAACACCGGCACATCCCCGCTGCTCTGATCATGCTGTTATTATCCATGGCTCCATGCTCAGGTCTTGCAAAAATCACAGGGGAATATTTTTGGAATGAAGATCCCGGAATTGGCCGCGCCAATTCTGTCGAATTGTCAAATGCAAGCGATGGACTTATATCATTTGACATAACCGAAGATAATATACCCAAAGGGCTGAACATGCTTGGCTTCCGGGCTTTCACAAATGGCCGCTGGACACAAAGCATCTGTTACTTTGTGATGAACCAAGCATCCGCAAAAGAGTCTGACTTGCATGTAGAATACTTCTGGGACACAGACCCGGGGACAGGCAAAGCCATTCCTTTAGCTTCCGATCTGGTTCAAGATGGCAATCTTATTGTGTTTGACGCTCTGACTGATGGACTTACGCCGGGAGTACATACATTTGGCATACGCACATTTTCGGGTCAAGCCTGGTCTCAGACAGTAAACTCGACAGTAGTTATATCAGACCCGCATCATTATGCCATAATCGGTGCTGAATATTTCTGGGGGGAAGATCCCGGCTTGGGAAACGGCATACAGATCGAACTATCTCCCGGTGACGAACTATCTGTCGATGATCTGGTTATAGATTTTCCCTCAGAGAAAGCGGATGAATACAACCTAAGTCTGCGAGCCTGTTCCGAAAGGGGCTGGGGCACAACTTACACCCGGACATTACCATACATCTACATCGACCATATCGGCCTGAAGTCAGAGAGAGAATGGATTGAGCCAAACGAAACAATTACCATTACCCCTGACATCGATCCCGCTGACGCATTCACAGACAAACTGCACTGGTCGTCTAACAATACGGACGTCGCCACTGTTGACGACAATGGACGTGTTACAGCCGTCAATGTTGGCTCTGTAGTGATAACAGCCACCGCAACCGATGGATCAGATGTAACAGGCTCAATCGCATTGACCGTAAAAAAAGCAGTCAAAGCCTTGAAACTATCTACGGACAAACTGCTTCTCAGAGTCGGACAGGAAGCCACACTCCACGCAATATTAACACCCACCGATGCCACAGTTCAGGATGTAATATGGACTGTCAGCGAAGGTTCTGGCTGCGTAACAGTTGATGACAAAGGCATTGTCACCGCCATAAGCACCGGCACGGCCACAATTCAGGCTACCGCAGCCGATGACAGCAATGCAGCAGACACTTGCATTGTGACAGTTACCGACACCACATCCGGCATATCATTGTCCGAAATCAATGGTGCGACAATAAACGTAAGCGACGGCTACGTCATCGTCAACGGCGTCACAAGCGGCGAATGGGTAAGCATCACCAAGCTTAACGGCTCGATAATTGCGCACAAACAGAGCGATGGCTCCCAGCTTAAGCTCAATACATCAGGAGAAAGAATTGTAATAGTCAACATCGGACGAAGCTCACTTAAATTAATGTTGCGCTAAGTCTTGCCTCAACAAGCAACCGAAAGCAGAAGACATCACCCTATACGGAATATGCCTTCTGCTTTTTTATTCCCCGGTCAGCTCTATGAAAAAAACACTGGTCAGTCAGTTTTTTTATATATCTTTGTATTTGAAATCAAACGTTTATCCCCTCAGTTCGATATCTCAAATAAGCATCCATGAAAATAGTATATAAAAGAGCCATATTGAGTCTTACCATTTTTATATCATCGGTAATTCTTTTTACCATTATAATAAACAAGCGGGTGGAATCTGAAACGGATGACAAAATCTATGAAAATATAGATTTGATCCCTCACAATAAGGTTGCACTCTTACTCGGCACCAATCCATTGAATAGACACGGAGGACCCAACCCATATTTCACATATAGAATAGACTTCGCATCAAAACTTTATCATGCAGGTAAGATTGATTTTATCATCGCAAGCGGAGACAATCATATCAAAGAATATGACGAACCTACAGCGATGAGGGATTCTCTAATCGCTAACGGAGTGCCGGAGAATAGAATCATACTCGATTTTGCCGGATTCAGAACCCTCGATTCGGTTATCAGGGCGAAAGAAGTATTTGGATGTGACTCTCTGACGATAATCTCACAAAACGACCATTGCGCAAGAGCACTATATATAGCTGAAGCAAATGGAATAAATGCGGTGGCCATAGCTGCGCCGTTACGTGCCGGACGATGGGTGCGCACTCGACTCGCCCTGCGTGAATGGCTTGCACGTGACAAAATGATGCTTGACCTATGGTTTGGCAAACGTCCTCACTTTTTAGGAGAAAAGATAGATATCCCGGATATAGCTACACCATCACTCCAATCAGATTGAGCCAACGCATCTCTTTACCCCCATCATTTCGGACGGACTTTTTCTTGCGGCACTGTTGTACATAAGGCACATCTTGACTATCTTTGTCCTGAATATGAAACTGGTTGTTAAAAATATGGTGTGCAATCACTGCGTCGAGGCCGTGCGCAGGGTTCTTGCCGGGTTGGGCTATAACGTCAGAAGTGTCGAACTCGGGAGAGCCGAAATCGCTGAATGCCCTGACAAAGCGCAGATCAACGACATAAGTCTTCATCTTCAGGATGCCGGATTTGAGCTTATCACCGATCCTGACAAAGACCTTGTGGAATCAATCAAACGCGAAATCATATCGATGGTCAGAAACGAAGAGCCATCAGACATGAAAGTTTCCGATTATCTATCAGCCGTGCTGCGCTATGATTACCGCACTCTCAGCCGCGTATTCTCAGGTCTTGAAGGCCGCACCATAGAAACCTACCTGATACTCCAGAAAATCGAACGCGTCAAAGAGCTACTGCTCGACGGCCAACTGACTGTCTCCGAAATAGCATATCGCACAGGTTATTCGAGCGTAGCCCATCTATCCCGCCAATTCAAGACCATAAGCGGCATGACCCCCACCGAATTCCGCGACAACGGCCATCGCTTGCCGCTCAATGAGGTTTAGCCCTAAAAACGTTACATCCACAGCACTTCTCTGCAATAGGCCACTTTGATGCAAACAATTTGCAAAATTATGTAACGAAGAGTCCGATTGTCCATCGTAACTTTGTGCAATAATAAAGATAAGTACATATGGACATATTAAACTCATTACTGGCAATGACCTTCGAAATGGCTCCATATATTCTCCTGGGGCTTTTCATAGCCGGTCTGCTACATGCATTCATACCATCGACTCTGATGAGCCGACATCTATCCTCACCGGGCATAGGCTCTGTGGTCAAAGCCGCGCTCATAGGTGTGCCACTGCCATTATGCTCCTGCGGAGTTCTTCCGACAGCCGTCGCTTTACGCCGCAGCGGAGCATCCAAAGCCGCCACTACATCATTCCTCATATCGACACCGCAGACCGGTGTCGACAGCATAGCTGCAACATGGTCGCTGCTCGGTCCGGCTTTTGCGGTCATACGCCCGATAGCCGCAATGTCGACCGCTATAATCGGCGGCTTTGCAGTCGGACGCAATGAGAAACACACAAGACCGCTATGCTCTGACAAACAATGTGAGACCGACATCGCAACAAACGTTGAGCCAAGCGAACCATTTTTATCAAAACTCGGCAAAGCCATGCGCTACGGCTTCTTTGACATGGTTCAGAGCATCGGCGGATGGCTTGTGGCCGGTCTGATCATAGCCGCGCTGATAACCGTCCTCGTTCCGTCAGACTTCTTTGCCGCACTTGGTGACAGGCCTCTGCTGGCAATGCTTGCCGTAGTGGTGGTGGCTGTACCGATGTATGTATGCGCCACAGGCTCCATTCCCATCGCTCTCTCGCTGATGCTCAAAGGACTGTCGCCGGGCACCGCATTGGTATTGCTTATGGCCGGACCGGCTGCAAACTTCGCATCAGTGACCATTCTGTCACGCACCCTGGGCAAACGCAGCACAGCTATATATCTGATTTCAATCATCGGTGGCTCAATAGCCTTCGGCCTGGCTGTCGACTATCTGTTGCCGCGCGAATGGTTCACGGGCTATATATCACAAATGACAGAAAACTGCCATCATAGCACCCCTGTTTTCGAACAGATCTGCGCCGTGATACTTGCCTTGCTGCTCGCCATAGCCTACATTTCAAGATTGTTCAACAAACACAAACATAACCACATCAAACTTTCAGACATGACTAAGACATACACAATCAAAGGGATGAATTGCCCTCACTGCCAGAACTCAGTCCATAAAGCCATAGAAGCCATCGATGGTGTGACATCGGTTTCGGTCGATCTTTCATCAGGAACCGCCACCGTCGAAGGCTCTCAATCAGACGAAAGCGTTTACGACGCTGTAAGAAAAGCCGGCTTCGATGTCTCCAACAGCTGATCCCTGTTTACAATCAGTCCCATAAAACAAAATATGCCGTCAAGGTAATCCTGACGGCATATTTTGTTTTTGTCATCTCAGGCTCGAAGATTCACACCTTGAAATGTTCGCGATAGCGATTATAGAGATTGCCTGCCTGAGAGTATGATGAGTTGGGACTCATGAAGTGAGAATATTCAAACGTGATGATATCCTCCATCCCGGCCTTGCGTGCAGCCTCAAGTTTATATAACAACTTTTCCCATTTGATCGGCAGGAAGCGGATCGGCATATCGCGGTCAAATGACTCGACATTAGACCAACAGCGCATGCCATACTTATCGGCAAGTTCTTTATTGACTTTGAGATAATAGTACAGTTCGCCATAGTTGACCTGACCATCCTGAAATGCGAGAATGTCGACTACTCCTTGCAGATTGCTGAGGATTTCGTTCCACTCGCGTTCGTGTTCCTCAACCGTGGTAGCCTTGTCGCCGGCCATCACCTGATCGGTTTTAACGCCATGGATATAAGGCGAGATCATGACCGGAAGGTTGCCTGACACTTCTTTTGCATGGCGTCCCATCTCGGCAAAAATGCTTGTGATATTGCGTGTGCGACGGCTGACTTCCTGCGACAGATACCAACCGGCAAACGACTTATGATGACCATATTTCTCCCACACCTCATCGATGAGAGCCAGATTGACGTCGATTTCTTTCTGATATTCTCCGATATGCCAGTAGAGACATGAGTCATAGACACCGAAATAAAATTTCATGTCATGTTTGTCGGCAAGTGTCAGAAACATTTCGACAAGATCGAGAGGCGGATACATGATGTCGTCTCTGACGGCCATGACAGACTTAAACGGTGCAGCGACCCAACTGCCGAGACCTGCACGGATAAGGACGACCGTATCAATGCCCATACGTTTCATGCTCGCAAAGTCGCGGTCCCACTCTACAGGCCCCCAGTTCTGATGGGGTATATCCCAACTGACTTCATCAAGAAATGTGGCATGTATCGGCATGCCCTGAAGACGTTCGGGTGTGACGAACTTATCCACAAGACTGAGGTCTGCATCATCGTCAGATGTTGCAGCCTCGGCTGAGGTACATGAGGTCAAATACTTCGCTCCGGCTGTCATGCCGACGGCAGCGGCCAGATACTTTAAAAAATTTCTTCGGTTGCTTCCCATGGTTGAGAAAAAAATGATGTGATTGATTGTTTTGATGTGATGACCTTTAATTAAGCACTATGGTCGACAGTGCGGAAGGAATCGATTCGTTTTTAACAGACTGACACGCCCTTGCAAAATTCTTCAGGAATTCAAGTGTGCTACGGCGCGGTTGGACACATTTTACGTCCGCAGATTGGTGAGACTGTGATTCTGTTGACAAAGAGTAAATATTCTTCATAGGCAAGCTATAAATTAAATGGTTAATAACATCTAAAAAACGCTTGCGCGTATCGGATTATTGCACAAAGTCCCAAGAAAAATAAAAAAAGTCGTCTTACATCAGATCCGTGTATCATTTCAAATGCTTTTTGATCCATTCGAGATGTCCTCGCTCAGTAATGTCCGAAGTCCAATGTTCATTGACGGGAGTTATAAGCGAGTCTTTCGGAGCGCTTATGACATTGTAGACCGCATAGCTTGTGGTAGGCGGACAGACATCGTCGTTATACCCCCAGGTAATGTATGTCGGCACCTTCAATTTGCGGGCGAAATTGACCACGTCATAATATGCCATCGTATTTAACTTATCGGGAGTGTCGTTGCCTTTTGTACGGAAGAAATGAGGATAACCTCCTGCCCGGCCGGACATATATCCCGCCATATCGCTAAGAGCGGGATGATTGGCCACACATGCCGTAGCTCTCGGGTCGAGAGAAGCACCCACTATGGCGAGTGCACCTCCCTGACTGCCACCCTGAAAAATCACATTTTTACGATCCCATTCAGGCAACGTGGTCAGAAAATCGACAACTCTCACCAAAGACAGGTAAACACGTTTCATATAATAATTGTCTTTATTATCAAGGCCGTTTTCAAGATAGCCGTTCTCGCGGCCATTGAAAGCCTTGCTTATCTCACCAAATTGTGAGTCGGACATTTCAGGATTGAGTCCGTGTATCTCCATCTCAAAGCGTATGCATCCATTTTCACCATAATAACGGTGACGCAATGGTTCCTTGATTGTCTTTATACCGGCTCCGGGAGGAGAAACTACAATCGGACACGAAACTTCGGCGACTCCCTTGGGAATAAAAAGGTAGCCATAGACAGACTGACCCTGCGGATTGATTTTGAGATTCACAAGATAGCAATCCATCTTGTCGGTCGAATACTGCTTCGCATCTGTCATAGAGTACTTAAGGGGAGTCTTGGCGAGCTCGGCCTTGGCATCTGACCAGAACCGGTCAAAGTCTTCAGGCATTTTCGTATACGGTTCGATTTTATCAGGCGAAAAACCGACCTTGATATGATGGCGATAGACTGCTCCATCGATCTTTGCCGTCAGTCTGCAGTCACGGAAACCCGGACGCGTCATCGTCCCCATATCGATACGTGCCTTACCGTTTTTCAAGATCACCGAACCTTTCTTGTCAGCCGGCATCATATCATCGCCGAGTTCATATGTCACCTCCAATCCATCGACAGGCATGCCGTATTTAAGAAACTGAAGATCAACATGGGCTTTTTCACCGGTCTGATAGATCCAGTCTGAATGATCGGGCACCGTCACCCACAGCACATCGCTCCTGTAGGGATAATTCTCTGAATAGATAATAAAACAAGATGCCATGATGAGCATCAACGATAAAAACAGTTTCTTCATTTTGGTTATGTCAATCAATATGTGTTTGTTACGCAACAGTTTTGCCAAAAGGCATCAGGGCGAGACCGGCCAGTTTGAAATGCTGCACACCGAAAGGGATACCGATAATAGTGATACACAACAATAAGCCCAGACCAATGTGCGTCAGGAATATCGGTATTCCACCGACAAACCACCATATAACATTCATCATAAAACTAAGACAGCCATTGGATTCAGGCAACACGGTCACGGTCGAGCCAAACGGAGATAACGACAGCACTGCAAGTTTGATTGTCTGGAGGCCAAACGGTATGCCAATGATCGTCAACATCATGGCCAGACTCGACAGCACGTATTCGACAGCGATTAGCCAACCACCGAACACAAACCAGACAATATTTAAAAGACAATTCATATCAGCGGCAAAGATAATGAATTTGCATCGTCAAGGCAAATTATTGCATCAACAAGGTTAAAAAAAACAAATTTAGCCACAATTCATTTTGCCATACCGTTTTTTTTGAATAAATTTGCATAAGCATGTCAGGGAATTATAGCCACAAATCAGGCCACATACTCCTTGGACTGCACGAATAAACAGTTATTATTTACAATTTAAACCTGCATTGCCTATAGCCACACTTCTACTCTAATCAATTAAGGAAGAATAGAAATGCAAATATTTGAAAAGCATACCGACGACCAACTTGTCGCCGCATATGCCCAAGGTAACAACAGTGCTTTTGACGCGTTGCTCCAGCGCTATCAGTCACGAGTTTATAACTATATCTACCAGATGGTCAAGGATCGTTCACTGACCGACGATATCTTTCAGGAAACATTTGTCAAAGCCATCACCACTATCCGTCAGGGACGCTATGCCGAAACCGGCAAATTTGCCGCATGGATCAACCGCATAGCACGAAATCTTGTCATCGACTATTTCCGACAGGAAAAAGCCGAAGCGTCTGTGTCTTCAGATGACGAAAACTTCGATGTCCTTAATCGCAAGGAGCTAAGCGAAGACACCATCGAAGACCTTATGGTCGACAATCAGATCAAAACAGACATCAGACGCTTGATACGCCACCTGCCTAAGGCTCAAAGACAAGTGTTAGTGATGCGCTATTACAAAAACCTAAGCTTCAAGGAAATCGCTGAAGCCACCGGCGTCAGCATCAACACAGCTTTAGGCCGCATGCGATATGCCATACTCAACCTGCGTCGCACAGCAAGCGAAAACGCCATCGCCCTCACACGCTGAACATGACATTGACCGCTGACATCAGTTCATCAATAGCCGCAGTCGCTGAAATAGTCTGCGGCTATCCGCTGTTTTTTCTTCTGATAGGCGGTGGTCTATATCTCTTCATATCCTCTGGCATGGTATCGCTGAGGATGTTGCCCCACGCCATACGCGAACTGCGGTCTAAAGAAACACACGGCGAGGGACAGATTTCATCAGCGCAGGCACTTGCCTCCGTAGTCGCGGCGACAATCGGTATGGGCAACATTGCCGGTGTAGCCATAGCCCTCGTCATGGGCGGTCCGGGCGCCATCTTCTGGATGTGGATCAGTGCAATTGTCGGCATGACGACAAAATATCATGAGGGTGCACTCGCCATCATGTTCAGAGGACGTGATGACAGAGGACACACTCAAGGCGGCACGATGCACATCATCGAACAAGGCTTAGGCCGCAAATGGAAACCATTCGCCAAGTTTTTTGCCATCGCAGGACTATTCGGCACTCTCGGCATCATGAACGCCAACCAATTGACCGAAGCGTTCATGTCGACATTCACCACCTCCGAAGGCATAGCGTCAAGCTCTTTCCTGACTGCGGCAGGCGAATTTCTCGGAATGCCTAACCCGGCAGTCTACAAACTGTTTTTCGGATGCGCGGTGGCTGCGATTGTCGCCATCGTCATACTTGGAGGCATTCGCCGCATAGCCAACGTCGCATCAGTGATGGTTCCGTTTATGGTAGCCGTTTATTTTGCGATGGTGCTGTATATCATAGCCACACATGCGACAGATGTTCCGCATGTGTTCAGCCGCATATTCAGCGAGGCTTTCAATCTCAACGCCGGGATAGGCGGCTTGGCCGGCATTGCTATTATAGGAGCACGCCGCGCGGCGTTTGTCAATGACGCGGGCATCGGCACAGCCACGATAATGCATGGAGCATCGGCCAACGACAGACCCGCGCGCGAAGGCATGTTCGCCATGCTTGGGCCTGCGATTGACTCAGGTCTCGTCTGTACTCTCACGGCCCTGGCCATACTTCTGTGCGGAGACATCAACTCCGACAGCATCAAAGGACTTGAGATCGCAATGAGCACCTTCCGTAGCGCAATCCCCGGCGGAGAATACATGCTCATGCTTGTCGTCATGTGTTTTGCCATGTCTTCGTTGTTCAGCTATTCGTTCTACGGCACAACCTGCGCCACATATCTTTTCGGCACACGAAGCGCTCTCTACTACAGGCTCTTCTTTGTGTTGACAATCATCATATTCGCTGTCGTGCCACTCGAAGCCGCAGTCGGAATGTGCGACTTCTTCTATGCGATGATGGCACTTCCGACTATGCTGACAGTCCTCGCTCTCAGCAGCAAGGTGAGGGCTGCAACCCGACTCTATCTCTCCGAAAACAGACAATCAACCGAAACTATCAAAGAAAATGCTTAATTATATCGTTTGGGACGCAAATCCCGTCTTGATTGACTCATTTGTCACTGTCCGTTGGTACGGACTCATGTTTGCAATCGGTTTTTGGATCGGCTTCAACATCGTAGCCAAAATGTTCAAACACGAAGGGGCTCCCGAAAAATGGATGGGCTCATTACTGCTTTGGGTGGGCGCAGGAACAGTTATCGGTGCACGTCTCGGGCATGTGTTCTTCTATGCATGGGATTACTATTCGCAACACCCCATGAAGATATTAGCCACCTGGGAAGGCGGTCTTGCAAGCCACGGAGGAGCAATCGGTGTGATTATCGCCGTCATACTTTTTTCAATATTCACGACAAAAAGAAATCCGCTCTGGACATTCGACCGCCTCGTACCGGCAATAGCCCTTGTCGGATGTCTCATACGCATAGGCAATCTCATGAACTCCGAAATTTTCGGCCACGCCACAACCTTGCCGTGGGGTTTCATGTTTGTCCGCTCGGCAGAATGGCATCAGATGTATGAAGGCGTCGCATGCCATCCGACCCAGATTTATGAGGCGCTGTGCTATCTCGCCCTATTTGGCTTACTGATGTGGATGTACTGGAAGAAAAATGCCGAAGGTCGTCCCGGACTTATATTCGGAGTCTTCCTCATCGGCACATTCCTCTCGCGTTTCTTTATCGAATTCATCAAGAACGATCAGGAAGCGTTTGAAGCCACAATGACACTCAACATGGGCCAGCTTCTCAGCATACCCTTCATTGTTCTCGGCATAGGATTGGTCATCTACGCCATGTCGCGTCCCCGTGTCGCCCTATCCTTCCCCGACCGCTTCGCCGACGAGAAGAAATAAACAGATCCTCAAAGTCTGTCGCGCAGCCACCGACCTACAGGAGCATCGACATATCGGCTCACCAATAACGACACGGAGATCGCCGTCACAAGAGTGGCAACAAACAGAGGCCAGGTGTCAAGATTTATGCCCATAAAGATCAAGCCCCTTCTCAGCCCTCCGACAATCGGCATATGGAGCAGATAAAAACAAAAACTCGCATTGCCAAACATCACCAACGGACGGCTGTCAAACAAACGCGACACCACGCCACCTGCGTTGTCAAGCGCGCTGAAGACAAAGATACACACTAATGTCGGCAACCACCACACGACCTGACTGACCCAGTTAAACGGCAGATGCATGGCGACAAGCGACGCCACGACATAGACTGCGACAGGGATAAGCTCGATTAGCGATTTGGCTGTAAAGGACATTGCCCTGACTCTTGACACCACGCGGCTGCCGCGGACAGCCGAGAAAAATTGCCAGAGCAACATCCCGAATATAAAATCAAGCAGGCGCACAACGGGAAACACCCGTGTGGTCCATACGCGAGTGCCATGAAGCACATCCGCCAGGACATAGATATAGGCAAGTACACAAAATCCCCAGGCAAACAGAAATGCTTTTGGATAGCGCTCATACAAACGTATCAGAAACGGAAACATAAGATAACAGAACAACAAGGCCGAGAGACACCACGACGGTGTGTTGCATCCATAGAATATGGCCGGCACCGGTATCCAAGCCTGGACGAGCAAAAGATTGGGTATCATCTCCTCAGCCAGATATTCCGTGTGCTTAAACGAAACAACGGCCCATAACAACAGGCACATGAGGTGCAAGGGATAAATCCTTATCAACCTTCGTTTGATAAAATTACGATAGTCGATCTTCGATCGCTCGAGCCTGAGTTCATATCCGGCACAAAGCACAAATCCACTCAGCACGATGAAGTACTCTACACCCATCGGGCCTCCATCATAAAACACACGTCCGCCATCAGAATTAATCACAAAATGACTGAGAAAAACCATAATGGCAAAAACGCCTCGCAAAGATTGTAATGTATTAATCATGACACAAAAATACAAAATATAGACATGTTTAGAACTTTCTCCAACTTTTATTTTTCATATTTATTATTTGCAAGGCCAATACTCACAGCTTTTTCAATAAAAGACCGTCATGTTTTTTTCAGAGCAAACAAGTTTTTTTGTAACTTTGCCGCATAATCAAACTTTTCGCGCCCCATGAGAACTAAACCATGGGGCATTTTTTATTTATCATGATAATTCAATTTGGAATACTCTTTGCTTTTCTGTCGATAGGAGAATTCATCGTATGGCTGACAGGTATTCCCGTTCCGTCAAGCATCATCGGCATGTTGCTCCTCACCATCTCACTCAAAGCCGGTGTCGTCAAACCACGCCAGGTTGAGCGGCTTTCAAATTTCCTCGTCCATAATCTCGGATTTTTCTTTGTTCCGGCAGGAGTGGGACTGATGAACTGTCTGGGCATAATCTCTGACGAGTGGCTGCCGATTGTCGGAGCATCTATAGGCAGCACAGTCATAATAATAGCAGTAACAGGCTGGACCCACCGCATTGTGCGCAACGCAATATCAAACCGGCGCAAAAGGCCAGATCAGAAACTTCAGGAAATATAAGATATGGACTTTGTCACCAACGAGGTATTTCTGATAGCCCTCACATTCATTTCATTCATTGGCGCGCAGATGTTGCAGCGCCTGACCGGCTTCAAGCTTCTCAATCCGATTCTTGTAGCTATAATCACATTGATTATTGTCCTTAAGATGGCAGACATCGACTATGACTCATACAAAGAGGGAGGCAAATATATCGACTTCTGGCTGAAACCTGCAGTTGTAGCTCTCGGACTGCCACTCTACAGACAGTTGTCGTCAATCAAAAAACAGTTGCTGCCTCTGTTGCTGTCAGAATTGGCAGGATGCATAGCCGGAATTGTTTCCGTCGTACTATTGGCAAAAATACTCGGGGCTTCCCACGAAATCATCATGTCGCTGGCGCCCAAGGCTGTGACCACACCTATAGCAATGGAGATCTCGTCGACCATCGGTGGCATTCCTGCGTTGACGGCCGCTGTTGTGGTCTGCACCGGAATATTCGGTGGCATGGCAGGCTTCAAGATTATCAAAATAAGCCGGATAAAAAGTCCTATCGCTCAGGGTCTATCTATAGGGACTGCCGCCCACGCCGTAGGAACATCGGCGGCTATGGAACGCAGCGAACGCTATGGCGCATTTTCGTCGCTCGGGCTGACCATAAACGGTTTGCTGACCGCACTGCTAACGCCATTCATACTCCACATGATGGATGTCGTGATATAAGAATGCCATGTCAAAATTTGACCGAACCCACTTTCTTTTTATAAGAAAATAATTAACTTTGCATCAAGGCAGTAAAGTCGCTGACCTTTTTCATCGCATTGTCATATAATATCATGGAACTTTTCACACCTGTCAACTTCAACACCTTTCTTGCCGTCATGTCAGTGAGTGCAGCAGTGGTTTTCATCGCTCTCCATTATGTCACAGCAGGCTATGGCATAATGTATGGCCGCAAATGGGGTCCGGCAATATCCAACCGCATAGGATGGGTGATAATGGAAGCTCCTGTCTTCATTGTCATGCTTCTGCTATGGTTCTACTCCGGACGAAGATCAGAGACCGTGCCGGTGATAATGCTGATTATATTTGAAATCCACTATTTCCAACGCTCATTTGTGTTTCCCCTCTGCCTCAGATCGAGTTCGCCCATGCCGCTTTTGATCATAGTCATGGGCGTCGTCTTCAACATCTTCAACGCCCTGATGCAAGGCGGATGGATATTCTATGTCAGTCCGGCCGACCGTTATCCCCTGTCATGGCTATGGTCATGGCAGTTTATTACCGGGACTCTGATATTCATAGCCGGTATGATCATCAACATACACAGCGACTATATAATCCGCCACCTCCGCAAGCCCGGCGACCGCAGACATTACATACCCAAAGGTGGAATGTTCAGATATGTCTCATCAGCCAACTATTTCGGAGAGTTTACTGAATGGGTCGGCTTTGCCGTGCTTACATGGTCATGGGCCGGTGCCGTCTTCGC
This sequence comes from uncultured Muribaculaceae bacterium, assembly GCA_964018265.1. Classification (GTDB taxonomy): domain Bacteria; phylum Bacteroidota; class Bacteroidia; order Bacteroidales; family Muribaculaceae; genus CAG-873. Next base: position 112,723 of record CAXHOY010000005.1, on the reverse strand, counting down.
GCTTTGGACATTTGCCAATCTCGCTCCGCGCGCAAAAAGCCTGACCAAACGATATGTCGCTGAGTTTGGTGACGAATACACCTCCCTCCAACGTCGGAATATAATACCATTCATATACTGATACACAATGGACAAAAACTCCTCCATTCTGTTCACACCGGCCAAAATCGGTCCGGTTGAACTGCGCAACCGCACAATTCGATCAGCTGCATTCGAGGGTATGTGCCCCGGCAACTCACCGTCACAGATGCTGATGGACTATCACGTCTCAGTGGCCGCAGGGGGTGTAGGCATGACAACTCTCGCCTATGCGTCAGCGACGCGCAACGGTGTGTCGTTTGACACGCAATTGTTGCTGCGTCCGGAGATTATCCCCGATCTGCGACGTATCACCGACGCCATTCACGATCATGGGGCCAAAGCATCAATACAAATTGGCCACTGCGGCAACATGAGCCACAAAAAGACAGCCGGAGAAACCCCTGTGTCAGCTTCGGGCGGCTACAATCTATACAGTTACAGTCCTGTCAGACGTCTGCGCGAAGACGAGTTGCCGGCGATTGCCCGCTCGTTTGGTGATGCGGTCAGATATGCGATGGATGCAGGCATGGATTGTGTGGAGATACACGCCGGTCACGGCTACCTCATAAGCCAGTTTCTGTCGCCATATACAAACCGCAGGCGCGACCGCTGGGGTGGCTCTCTCGACAACCGCATGCGCTTTATGCGATTATGCATGGAAGAGGTCATGAAAGCCGCCGACGGCAAAGTCGGAGTGATAGTCAAGACTAACATGCGCGACGGTTTCAAAGGCGGCATAGAGATTGACGAAGCCCTGACCATCGCTCATGAGCTCGAACAGCTCGGGGCTGACGCACTCGTGCTGTCAGGCGGTTTTGTCAGTAAAGCGCCAATGTATGTCATGCGCGGCCCGATGCCAATACGCTCAATGTGCCACTACATGAATCCGTGGTGGCTAAGATGGGGTGTGAGGATGTTTGGCAAAATGATGGTCCCGACTGTTCCATACACCGACACCTACTTCCTTGAAGATGCCCTTGAATTCAGACGCGAACTCAAGCTTCCGCTCATATATGTCGGGGGCTGCGCCTCACGATCTTCGATTGAAAAAGTGCTTGGCGAGGGCTTTGAATTTGTGCAGATGGGACGCGCTCTGCTCCGCTGTCCGGACTTTGTCAACCGCATGGCTGCCGGTGAAGAGAGCGCGGGTTGCGACCATGTCAATTATTGCATCGCCCGTATGTATTCACGTGAGATGGCATGCCATCATTGCGCCGGAGATGTGCCGCCTCAACTGCTCAAGGAACTCGAGCACCTCAAACAAAAGGCTGCGAAATGAAAAGATATCCATGGAAGCTTGCAGTCGTGACAGGAGCGGCATCGGGCATAGGACGGCAGTTCTGCATTAATCTGGCAGAAAATGGATGCGACCTGATAATGGTCGACCGCGTCCCTATGACTGATACCGTCTCCGAGCTGCCGACTTCTATTGACAAAACAACAGTCATAGTCGACCTTACAGCTCCCGATGCCGTAGAAAAAATATTCAGGACTATAGACAACAAGGGATTGAAACCCGACCTTCTTGTAAACAATGCCGGTATATTTGACTTCAGACAAGTCGTCGATCTCAGTCCGGACAGGATTGACCTCTACATAGATCTCCACATCAGGGCTGTGACCCTGTTATCCCGCACGATGGCGACAAGAATGGCACGACAAGGCGGCGGATACATCCTCAACATGTCGTCGATGTCGTGCTGGATGCCTATGCCCGGGATCGCCATGTATTCCGCCACTAAAGCTTATATCCGCGTGTTCTCCCGTGCCTTGCGGGTCGAAATGCAAGACACGGGAGTAAATGTAACCGTCGCTTGTCCGGGGGGCATCGCCACTGACCTTTTTGGTCTGCCACCACATCTGCAGAGGCTCGGTGTCAGACTCGGAGCCTTGACCACTGCGCCTCGCTTTGTCAGCAAAGTCCTTTGCGCCACGGCCAAAGGGAAGAAACAGTATATCAACGGCTGGATCAACCGCTTTGCCATCGTATTTATGGCAAGTCTGCCGGAACACATGAGGCATATGATAAAAACAAAATTATTATCGCGCTATGCAAGTTCACGATCAAATCAATGAGGCCGTCATCGTCACCGGAGCCACCGGTGGTATCGGCTCGGCGATAGTAGAAGCTTTATACCGTGAAAGCAGATATGTCGTGATCGGAGCATGCCGGAATCCCGGCAGACTCGATGCACTGCAACAGAAACTCAAGTCAGACTACCCCTGCTCAAAGTCACGGCTGTTGGATGTCAGTCTTGACCTCGCCACTAAAACCGGCGCAATATCATCAGCCGCAGAGACTTCCAGTTTATTAAAACAACAGGGTCTATCACTCCATGGCATAATAAACAATGCAGGCGTCATGCCTGTCGACCACCTCGAGGTCAGCCCCGACGGCATGGAAATGACCCTGCAGGTCAACTGCATCTCAACCCTGGCATTCACCATGTCACTTGTTCCAATAATGACTGACGGCGGAGTGATTGTCATGACAAGTTCGATAATGCGTAAACTCCCGGTGCTTGACATTGATTTCGACAAGAAAGCTCTTGGTGGAGACAATTTCCTGAAACGCTTTAACAATTATGGCCGCAGCAAACTGCTCCTTACTCTGTGTGCGCGTCATCTCGCAGACCGGCTCGCCGGACGCAACATCCGCGTCAATTGCGCAGATCCTGGCGTCGTTGACTCCGGCATAATCCATCTTGGATATCCTTTAGTCGACAAACTCGCCGATCTTATCGCACGGCCACTTATGTCTTCAACTCAAAAGGGTGCGCTCGCTGCTCTCAATGCCATGAACAGCCCTCTGACAGCCTTGATGCACACCAGAACGAAGACAAGCCCTCTGCCATCTATTACGTCTGGCAAACAAAAAATAATCCGGAAAGCATTTGATTTATCAGAATGACACAAAGCAACCGGCACTATAAAGCGACAGCCCGCGAGCTATGCCTGCGGACTGTCACCCTACTGTCATAACCGTATTACTCCATATAGACCTCGCGATGGAAACCCGGTTCGATAAGTTCGTCTGCCGTGCGATTGGGGAAATCGCCTTCAGTTGAGATAAATACCCAGTCAATATCATCGATGCGCTTTAGCAAAGTCACAAAATAAGCTTCAGAATCTTTACCTGCAACAACGATGACTCGTTTGACGCCGGCTTCGCGGGCCGCGGTGATGGTGTCTGTAAAAGTTTTCAACGCCAGTTCATTGTGAGCGGCATCGAGCAGGTTGTCGTCATAAGTCAGGATTGCGTCATGGTAGCCTTCAAAAGCCTCACGCATCGCCTCACGGCTGTAGAAATTGGCACGCGAAACTGTCAACTGAGAGTCTTCAAGCATTACATGCTCGGGGTAATCGACCATAGCATTGACCGCCACATCTCTGGCAAGAAGGACTGCGAGCACATCGGCAAAAACTTTGTTATTGGTGCCTGTAAGAGCTATTTCTTTCATAATCGTGTATATTTTAGATAATTCATTTGTCTGTTATTATAACATCGATGACGCGATAAAGATTGCCAAGCTCATTTTTTTTGGCTAAATTTGCAGCAAAATAGAAACTTTCGAAACAATTTCTTAGAACAACCCGTGGCAACACTCAACGAAGAAATCGAACGCCGGCGCACTTTTGCAATCATATCTCACCCTGACGCCGGAAAAACGACTTTGACCGAAAAACTCCTGCTTTTTGGAGGCGCTATCCATATCGCCGGAGCCGTAAAATCAAATAAAATCAAAAAAACAGCTACCAGCGACTGGATGGAGATTGAGAAGCAGCGCGGCATATCTGTCGCCACATCCGTGATGGGCTTCAACTACGGAGACTACAAGATCAATATCCTCGACACCCCCGGTCACCAGGACTTTGCGGAAGACACATACCGGACACTCACAGCCGTCGACAGCGTCATCATCGTCGTGGACGTGGCTAAAGGTGTCGAACAGCAGACCCGCAAACTGATGGAAGTCTGCCGCATGCGCAACACTCCGGTGATAATCTTCGTCAACAAGCTCGACCGCGAAGGTCGCGATCCGTTTGAAATTCTCGACGAACTTGAGGCAGAGCTCAAGATTGGTGTACGCCCGCTGTCATGGCCAATCAACATAGGCGCAAAATTTAAAGGCGTCTACAACATTTTCGAACACTCGCTCGACCTCTTCACTCCCGACAAACAGAAGGTGTCGGAACGTGTTGAAATCGACGACGTCAACGACAAACGCATCGACGAGGCTGTAGGCGAGACTGATGCCGCCAAACTGCGCGAAGACCTCGAACTGGTCGAGGGCGTATATCCCGAGTTTGACGTCGAGGCCTATCTCGCAGGCAAGACTGCTCCCGTATTCTTTGGCTCGGCGCTCAACACATTTGGAGTCAAGGAGCTCCTCGACTGCTTCGTCAAAATCGCACCCTCACCACGTCCGGTCATGACAGTCGAACGTGAAGTCAAGCCCGACGAGAACGCCTTCAGCGGCTTTGTCTTCAAGATCCACGCCAACATGGATCCCAACCACCGCAGCTGCATCGCTTTTGTCAAGATCTGTTCAGGACGCTTCGAACGCAATGCAAACTACAAACACATCCGCTCGGGCAAATTCATGAAATTCTCTTCTCCGACAGCCTTCATGGCTCAGAAGAAAAACATTGTCGATGAAGCATTCCCCGGTGACATTGTCGGCATACCAGACACAGGCAACTTTAAAATCGGCGACACGCTCACCGAAGGCGAAAACATACACTTCAAAGGTCTGCCAAGCTTCTCTCCCGAGATGTTCAAATATATCGAGAACACCGACCCGATGAAGTCAAAACAGCTTGAAAAAGGCATTCAGCAACTGATGGACGAAGGTGTAGCCCAGCTCTTTATAAACCAATTCAACGGCCGAAAGATCATAGGCACCGTAGGTCAGCTCCAGTTTGAGGTCATACAATATCGTCTGCTCCACGAATATGGCGCCCAATGCCGCTGGGAACCGATTTCGCTCTACAAGGCATGCTGGATCGAAAGCGACGACGCCGAAGCCCTCGCAGCTTTCAAGAAACGCAAACACCAGTTTATGGCTGTTGACCGTGAAGGCCGCGATGTATTCCTGGCCGACTCCAACTACGTGTTGCAGATGGCCCAGAGCGACTTCCCAAAAATACGTTTTCACTTCTCGAGCGAATTTTGACCGGACACGACATGCCAAATCTATCATAATTGCCAAATTTTTGATTGAATCAAAAAAAATTTGTTACTTTGCGTATAGATTTAACCTCAGACATAAAACGAAACAATCATCCAATAAACTAATTTACACATCTTAATGAAAAAGAGCGCTTTGCAAAAAGCCCGTGCGGCTTATCAGCCTAAGCTTCCCATCGTCCTGACAGGAGCTGTCAAAGCCGTTGAAGGCAAACCGACCACATCTGTGGCCGATCAGGAAGAAATCCAGAAACTGTTTCCCAACACTTACGGCCTTCCCGAACTCAAATTTGAGAAAAACAGCAATCCGGCTCCCGGTAAACCCGTCAACGTCGGTGTGATACTTTCCGGCGGACAGGCTCCCGGCGGACACAATGTAATCTGCGGTCTATTCGACGGCATCAAAAAAATCCACCGCGACAGCCGCCTCTTCGGTTTCACCATGGGCCCCGGTGGTTTCGTTGACCACAAATACATCGAACTCACTGCTCCGATCATCGACGAATATCGTAATACAGGCGGCTTCGACATCATCGGTTCAGGCCGCACAAAACTCGAAAAGAAAGAACAGTTTGACAAAGGTCTTGAAATCCTCCGCGAACTCGATATCAAAGCTCTCGTTATCATTGGCGGTGACGACTCCAACACCAACGCTGCAATCCTCGCCGAATACTACAAAGCCATCAATGCCGGCGTACAGGTTATCGGCTGCCCCAAGACAATCGACGGTGACCTCAAAAACGACCTCATCGAGACTTCATTCGGCTTTGACACAGCTACAAAAGTTTACTCTGAAGTGATCGGCAACATACAGCGCGACTGCAACTCTGCCAAAAAATACTGGCACTTCATCAAGCTTATGGGTCGCTCTGCAAGCCACATCGCTCTTGAATGCGGTCTTCAGACCCAGCCCAATATCTGTATCATCTCTGAAGAAGTGGAAGCCAAAAACATGACTCTTCAGGATGTTGTCAACAACATCGCCGACATCGTTGCACGCCGCGCAGCCGACGGAAACAACTTCGGAACTGTACTCATCCCCGAAGGCCTCATCGAGTTTATCCCTGCGGTGAAATCTCTCATCGCCGAACTCAACGACCTTCTTGCAGCCGAAGGCGAAACATTCGCATCACTCGACGCTGCCGCACAGCGCGCATTTGTTCTTGAGAAACTCTCTGCAGCCAACGCTGAGACTTATGCCTCACTCCCCGAAGGTGTCGCCCGTCAGCTCACACTCGACCGCGACCCCCACGGAAATGTCCAGGTATCTCTCATCGAGACTGAAAAACTGCTCAGCGAGATGGTAGCAAAGCGTCTTAAAGAGATGAAGGCCGAAGGCAAATATGAAGGCAAATTCGCAGCCCAGCACCACTTCTTCGGATACGAAGGCCGCTGCGCAGACCCCTCTAACTTCGATGCCGACTACTGCTATGCACTTGGTTTCAACGCAGCATGCCTCGTCAACTCAGGCGTGACCGGCTACATGTCGTCTGTGCGCAACCTTGTGAAACCTGCCGTTCAATGGATTGCAGGCGGTATACCCATCACCATGATGATGAACATGGAACGCCGCCACGGAGAGCTCAAGCCAGTGATCCAAAAAGCACTTGTGCGCCTCGACGGAGCACCATTCCTCAAGTTCGCTTCGCAGCGCGACGAATGGGCTATCAACACATGTTATGTATATCCCGGCCCGATCCAATACTTCGGCCCGTCTGAAGTATGCGACCAGCCGACCATGACACTCCGCTACGAACATCAGGCTAAATAATCAGCCTCAACGATATACCCGAATCACAGCTTGTAAATCCTGCCCCGGGTGAGCAATTAAGCTCCGGGCAGGATTTTTTTTGCCATTTCCTCTCATGATTTGATTGATTATTCCTGACTTTGTTTTAATTTTGTGCCGTTAATGCCCGGCGATTTCAAGCGAGAGAGTCAGGCCTTTAGAAAATTGACATAGCTTGCGGCTACTATCAAGCCGCAGCACAGAGACTTATCAACATTCTCAATCTCATAGTGATGATTAAAAGAAACCATTAGAGAGATCGAAAATTTCACCACCAAAAAAAACTAATCGCTAACGCTTATGTCGCAACTGAGATTTAAAGTCGTAGACGAGGCTTTCAACCGCAAAGCCGAACCGGTCGAGATGCCCGATGCCCGTCCGGAATCCTATTATGGAAAATATGTGTTCAACCGCCAGAAGATGTTCGAATATCTGCCGGCCGACACATACACAGCCCTTATCAACGCCATTGACAACAAGGAACCGCTGCCGATGGAAGTAGCCGACAGTGTGGCCGAAGGCATGAAACGCTGGGCCATTGACAATGGTGCGCGCCACTACACCCACTGGTTCCAGCCCCTCACCGAGTCAACAGCCGAAAAACATGATGCATTCGTCGAACACGACGGCAAAGGCGGTGTGGTTGAAAAATTTAACGGCAAACTGCTCGTACAACAGGAACCCGACGCATCAAGTTTCCCAAACGGTGGCATCCGTAACACATTCGAAGCCCGAGGCTACAGCGCATGGGACATCTCATCGCCAGCCTTCATAATGGGCAACACTCTCTGTATCCCGACAATCTTCATATCATATACAGGCGAGTCTCTCGACTACAAGACACCACTGCTCCGCGCGCTCAACAGTGTCGACAAAGCGGCGACAGGCGTCGCACGCTATTTCGATGACAAAGTTAACCATGTCAAATGTTTCCTCGGGTGGGAACAGGAATACTTCCTTGTCGACGAAGCCCTCTACAACGCACGTCCCGACCTGATGCTCACCGGACGGACTCTCATGGGTCATGAGTCGGCAAAAAACCAACAACTCGAAGACCACTATTTCGGAGCGATACCGTCAAGAGTTGAAGCCTTCATGCTCGATCTCGAACTCGAAGCCCACAGACTCGGCATACCGGCAAAAACACGTCATAACGAAGTTGCCCCCAACCAGTTTGAGCTCGCACCTATATACGAAGAGTGCAACCTCGCCAACGACCATAATCAGTTGCTCATGACCGTAATGGCGGAGGTCGCACGTCGCCATCACTTCCGCGTGCTGCTCCACGAAAAACCGTTTGCAGGCATCAACGGTTCCGGAAAGCACAACAACTGGAGTCTCGGCACAGACACCGGCACCCTGCTTTTCGCTCCAGGCAAGACCGACAAGGACAATCTGCGCTTCGTCACATTTGTTGTCAATGTCATGGCAGCAGTCCACAGACACAACGCCCTGCTAAAGGCATCCATCATGTCTGCGACAAACGCCCACCGACTCGGAGCCAACGAAGCCCCCCCGGCGATCATATCTATTTTCACAGGCTCGCAGCTCGCCGACATCCTCGACATGATTGAAAACGCGACAAACGCCGAATTGACAAATCTCGACTCCCGCGAAGGACTTGACCTTAAACTGGCCCAGATACCGCAGCTCAAACTAGACAACACCGACCGCAACCGCACCTCTCCCTTTGCATTCACAGGCAACAGGTTCGAATTCCGCGCTGTCGGCTCATCGGCCAACTGCGGAGCGGCCATGATCGCGCTCAACGCCGCCGTTGCCGAACAGCTCAACGATTTCAAAGCAAAAGTCGATGCCCGAGTCGCAAACGGTGAGACGCTCAACCACGCTCTGCTTGAGGAAATACGCTCACTGATTAAACAGTCTAAGGCAATCCACTTCGACGGCAACGGATACTCTGACGAATGGAAAGAAGAAGCCGCGCGCCGCGGACTCGACTGCGAGACAAGTGTTCCCCTGATTTTCGACGCTTACATGAAACCATCGACTACAGAGATGTTCAAGTCTACCAACGTGTTCTCAGCCGTCGAACTCGCAGCACGCAACGAAGTCAAGTGGGAGATGTATACAAAAAAAGTACAGATTGAGGCCCGTGTGCTCGGAGACCTTGCCGTCAACCACGTAATTCCCGTCGCTTTACGCTATCAGTCTATTCTTCTCGACAACATCGTGCGCATGAAGTCTATTTTCAGCAGCGAAAAGGCCGAAACGCTGTCTGCCGACGAAATGACTACCGTCGAGAAACTGTCCCGGCACATGAAGGTCATCAAAGACGAAGTCGCTGCTATGGTCGACGCCCGCCGTGTGGCCAACAAAATCGACAGCGAACGCGAAAAAGCCATCGCCTATCATGACACAGTCGTTCCTCACATGGACGTAATAAGATATCACATCGACAAACTCGAACTGATGATCGACAACGAAATGTGGCCTCTGCCCAAATATCGCGAGCTACTTTTCATCAGATAGATACAACCGCACACAATCATCATAAAAAGGTCGGGACGCAAAAACGCCCGACCTTTTTATATGTTTTACGCCCACCTGTCTTCAGAGACAAGTCAGAACGAGAACTGCGCCATCAAACCGATACGGCGGGCCCAGCGGCTCTCTCCGCTGAAATCCTTGCGACGCCCCAGGTCAAATTCGGCTCCGACCTGCATACGCGGGGTCAAATTCCAGAAAGCGTTGACTGCATAGAACTGTCCGCTGCGATATTCCGACGGGGCAACGGCGCCCTTCGGCAGAAAACGCGAGTGACTGGCAGTTACAGTTGCAAAGATGGCGTGAGTGAAATTATACTGCACACCGACATTCCATCCATAAGAAGCCGGAGCATACATGCGTCCCTGCGAAGAGGCATCTGCCACAAGGTCATAGTTGCCTATCTGCAGGTCTCCACCCAATCCGGCATAACCTCGACCATAGGAAACACTCGCATAGGTCGTGATGGCCGGATGCAGAGGATGGGCCACAGAACTCAGCATCATGCCCCAACCGGCAACATTATGATTTCGCTCCGTGACAAGATCTCGGTAGCCGAGAGTTCTGACTATGCCAGATAGCCTGACATGCTCGCTGCGCGACCACTGATACTGCACGAACGCCGCAAAATCAGGCAACCAATTGTCGATTTTTGACGTATGGACATTATCGACGCCCACTTGTTCAGAGGGTGTTTCAGCTGAAAGAGCCATAACCCACTTGTTTTTGAATGTAGGCATCCAACGCACCAACACTCTGGTCGGGGAGATTTTGTTATTAGGGCCCTGCGCATCTACCGTAGCCGGCACAGCCGCCGGATCGCTGAACGTCGACCCGGCATAGCCGATTGTAAAGTCGTTGATTATAGCATAGGCTTTTTTCAAATGGAAATCACGTGACTGATAACCGTTGAAATTAGCCTCGATATATAACTGATAGTTGCCTATGGTCTTGTTACGTCCTATCACACGGAAATAAAGACATGTACCGGCCGGAGTGGTATCAAAATGCCGTTTGTGGGTCGGGTCGGGAGTCATTTCTATAAGATATGGAGCAAAACCGCTTGCGGGTATCGCCCCACCCCAGTCAAAATAGCCTCTCATGCGCACACAACCGCCTATGCCCATGGCAAGCTGAGCATCTTTGCTCATAAACAGGAAATATGGCGCGTCAGGATCCTGAAAATGCCGGAACTGATCATAATAGAAATCCTCTATAAGACTCTTGACCGAGTCGCTATATGATTTGGAAACAGTCGGTGTGCCATCTATATTGATGATTTTATGAGACTGGACCAATGAGTCAATGTGGTCTTCGACAAGACTCTGTCGTCCGCTGACAGACATAGTGGCCGCTAACGCGAGCACAGCTGCAAAAAGTCGTGATTTCATAATCTGACAAACATAAAATGATGAATATAAAATCTAAACAACGACGCTGCTTGAATAGTTTTCCACACCTCATGTTTATCAGTCTCTATGTTAAAGCAAAACGACCCGAAAGTGAGGTTGTCGACTTCCGGATCGCTTCAATGTCTGATTTCGACCGCTTATCCACAGTGGAAATAGCGGCGCACGAGTTCGAGCATCTTCTCGCTGTCGCCAAGCGCGGCATCTGCTTCAGCCTGGTCAAATGAACGCAAGGCTGAGATGACCCCGTCAATCATTCCGCTTGAGAAAACGCCATGCTTTTCAAACACATCGCGTGAAGCCTCAAGGCTATCGGCCGAAGCCGCGCAATTGACAGGCAAACTGTCGAGAGTGGCAAGACGGGATGCATTCTCGGCACTGTGGATATTGACATCGACATAGGTGCGTCGGGCGATATCAAGTGCGTTTTCAAGTTCGAAACCATATCTCATCGCCACAGCGAGACCTGCTATCAATTGATAGATGTCAGCCGAACCGTCAGCCGACCTGATTTCGACAGTCTGCTTCTGTGTGGCGTCTATGCCGGCAGCAGAAGAACCCGGATTAAGGACCGCACACATGTCGCAGTCGGCAGTCCAGCCAAGCGGCACGCGGACCAACACCGAACGATTGCGGTCACCCCAGCAGACATTGGTCGGTGCTTCCTGATGAGGCACAAGTCGGAAATAGCTCGTGGGATTCTTATTGCCGAAAGCTGTCAGTGCCGGAGCAAGCATCATCAGACCGGCGATGGCCTTGCGGGCTGTCTCACTGAGGCGGCGGTCTGCATCGAGCATCTTGTTATGTCCCTCCGCGTCAACCATGCGCATATGGACATGCAATCCTGACCCGGCTTTTCCGGCAGTGATCTTGGGCGCGAAAGTCACGTCAACACCTTCGATCATAGCCTGATTGCGTATGGCCCATTTTGCGAGCATCAGCTGATCGGCAGCATCACGGGCATCAACGGGCAGGAATTCTATTTCATTTTGTTCGTAATTTATGCCATCAAGCGTGAAGTTGCCGACTTCAGAGTGTCCATATTTGATTTTGCCGCCTATGCCGGCGATGATGTTCATGCAGCGGGTGCGGAAATCATTGAACTTTGCAAAAGGAGCAGATTCGTGGTAGCCCTTCTGGTCAACTGCCGGGAACTCGCCGCTATCGGGAGTGATGACATAGTATTCGAGTTCGCCCATGGCTTGAAAATACAAGCCTGTTACACGTGTAAACTCGCGGCAGGCCTTGTCGAGAGTATATTCGGGCGAACTTTCCAATGGTTTACCATCCTTGTCGAAAAACGAACACAGCATAGTCACCGTAGGAAGCGGAGCAAACGGATCGACAAAAGCTGTCGAAAAACGAGGGAGCACATAAAGGTCCGAACTTCCTGCGCTTATGAAAGGAAACAGCGATGATCCGTCGACACGCTCGCCGAGTGAGAGTATAGTGTCAAGATAGTCCAGATCATTTATGACAAAATTGAGCGTCTTCAATCTTCCGTCGGCTGCCGGATACATGAAGTTGATCATCTCGATGCCGTTGTCTGTCACATATTTGATGATATCATCTTTGGTGAAATCATTTTGCAGTTTGCCAAGTGTGGCCACAATCTCATTCTTATTGAGAGCCAAATGTCTGTCCATGTATGTTTTTAGGTATAATGGTTAATGGATTATAGTTTCACTCACTGAGGGAGCGCTAAATTAATATAAAAATGGAAACATGAGGTCCGGACCTCCCATATTTTTACATATAATTAATGAATTTTAAGCAAGAAATTGTAACTTTGCAGGATAAAACCATCACAGGGAGTGATTAAGGAAACTTTAAACTCTTTCAATAAAGCCTAACGGACAAACCGATGAAAATAAAACTGAAAAAAGGTCTTGATCTCAAGATTGCAGGCAAAGTCGAGGACACAGCCGTCGGCAACGTATCTGCAAGCCTGTTTGCAGTATGTCCCGACGATTTTCCGGGATTTAAGCCTAAGGTCGATGTCAAGGAAGGCGATGCAGTCATTGCAGGCGCCCCGCTGATGCACGACAAAAACAATCCGGAAGTCAAACTTGTAAGCCCCGTTGCCGGAACAATACGTGCCATTGTCAGGGGTGAACGCCGCAAAGTGTTGCGCGTCGAAGTCGAAGCATCCGGAGCAAGCGAGAGCCGGCTCTTTGACATCCCGGCCAAACTTGACAGCGCGACAGCCTTGCGCTTGCTCTCAGAGTCAGGCCTTCTTGCCGAAATGCGTCAGCGACCCTACGACATCATTCCTTCGCCGGCAGTCGCTCCGCGTGACATATTCGTCACCGCCATAGACTCGGCTCCACTCGCAGTCTCTCCCGAACTCGCCGTTGCAGGCAAAGAGCGAGAGCTTGCCGCGGCCGTCGAATTCCTGAAAAAAGTGTGTACCGGCAAAATATACATCTCCACCCGTCCCGACAGCCGCATTACAGCCATTGCGGGAGCTGAGCATGTCGAAGTGACAGGCCCGCATCCGGCCGGCAACGCAGGAGTCCAGGCCGCAAACATCGCGCCGGTGAACAAGGGAGAAACCATATGGACACTCGACATTGTCACACTTGCCCGCATCGGCACCCTCGCCCTCGCAGGCCGACGCGACACAAACACATATGTCGCCATTTGCGGTCCCGAGGTCGAAAAACCGGGCATCGTACGCACCCCGGAAGGTGTGTCTGTCTCTGCTATCCTCGCCGGAAGACTGAAAAAATCAGACCACAATATCCGCATCATCTCAGGCAACGTGCTCTCAGGCATTGCCGAGAGCATGGATGGCTTCCTCCACTATCCCTATCGACAGCTGACAGTGATAGCCGAAGGTGACGACAAGACCGAATTCATGGGATGGGCATCACTATCACCGTCAAAGGCAAGCCAGAGCCCGACATTCCCCGGTCACTTCCTCAACCGCGCGTTCACTCCCGACGCCCGCATCAACGGCGGACGCCGCGCCATGATCATGAGCGGACAGTATGACAAAGTAATGCCGATGGATATCCTGCCCGAATTCCTTTTAAAAGCGATCATCGGACGTGACATCGACTCCATGGAGAAACTCGGCATATATGAAGTGGCTCCCGAAGATTTCGCGGCCGCAGAATATGTGGATACCTCCAAACTGCCCCTGCAACAGATAGTCCGCGAAGGACTCGACTACCTGCGTGAAGCTCTTGAATAATCATTATTCCTAATATTACAACAGTGAATTTCCTGAAAAAATATCTCGACCGTGTGCGGCCAAACTTCGAAGAAGGAGGCAAACTGCACGCCTTACACTCGGTCTTCGACGGCTTTGACACATTCCTGTTCACGCCATCGACCACTGCCGGTGCCAAAGGAACACAGATTCATGACTCCATCGACTCCAAGCGCACCATGATCATTGTCGTCGCCGCCCTGCTGCCCTGTTTTCTGTTCGGCATGTACAACACCGGCTATCAGCATTGGCTTGCCCTCGGAGACACAGAATTTCCATTCTGGTCTCTGATGCTTTACGGCTTCCTCGCCGTGTTGCCAAAAGTCGTTGTGGCCTATGTCGTGGGGCTCGGCATCGAATTTATAGTCGCACAATGGCGCCGCGAGGAAATCCAGGAGGGATTTCTTGTGACCGGCATACTTATCCCTATGATATTGCCGATTGAAACTCCCCTGTGGATGATAGCCGTGGCTACTGCATTCTCAGTCATCTTTGTCAAGGAAGTATTCGGAGGCACAGGCTATAACGTGCTTAACGTCGCCCTTGTGACCCGTGCTTTTCTATTCTTCGCCTACCCCGCCCAGATGTCAGGCGACAAAGTCTTCGTCCCGACAGGATCTGTCTTTGGCTTTGGCGGAGAAGCCGCTGACGGCTACAGCTGCGCCACCCCTCTCGGCCAGATCGCCACTCAGACATCCGAACACTTAAGCCTGACAGGTGCCGACGGACAAGCACTCTCTTCCTGGGATGCTTTTGTCGGCCTCATTCCAGGTTCATTTGGCGAAACATCCATGATATGCATCCTGATAGGCGCTGCTATCCTGCTGCTGAGCCGCATCGCCGACTGGCGTGTGATGCTCTCAGTCTTTGCCGGAGGCCTCGCAATGGGATGGATTGCCAATATCTGCGCCACCCCGACCTACCCCGCATCATATCTTTCACCTGTCGATCAACTGCTCTACGGAGGTTTTGCCTTCGCAGCCGTGTTCATGGCCACAGACCCTGTGACAGCCGCACGCACGACAACAGGCAAATATATCTACGGTCTGCTGATCGGTGTAATCGCAGTCATCATCCGCACCTACAACAACGGTTATCCCGAAGGTGCGATGCTTGCCGTGCTGCTGATGAACTGCTTCGCCCCGCTCATCGACTGGTGTGTCGTCCAGGCCAACATCAACCGACGTCAGCGCCGCGCACGTCTAACCTCTAAAAACGTCTGAGCAATGAACAAGCAAAGCAACACCTACACCATCATCTACATCATAGCGCTTGTACTGGTTGTCGGCTCGGCTCTCGCCCTGACAGCAATGGCGCTCAAGCCACGTCAGCAGGCAAACGCTGACGCCGACAAGATGCGACAGATTCTCGCTTCGGTCCATGTCTCGGCTGATGACAACGACGTAATAGCGACATTTGACAGCTACATCACCTCACAGTTCACCGTCAACACACAAGGCCAAAAGACCGGTGACAACGCCTTTGCGGTCGATGTGGCTACAGAGTCAAAGCTCCCCGACTCTGAGCGTCAGCTGCCGGTCTATGTGTGCAGTCTACCTGACGGAAGTCAGAAATATATCCTGCCTGTCTACGGAGCAGGACTATGGGGTCCGATATGGGGCTATGTAGCGCTCGACGACAACGGTTCGACAATATTCGGAGCCTATTTCGCACATCAGGGCGAGACTCCGGGTCTCGGCGCCGAAATTGAAAAGCCCGCATTCTCAAATCAGTTTGAGGGCAAAGAAATGTTCAAAGACGGAGTCTACATGCCTGTTACAGTTGTCAAGAAAGGCCAGAAACCGCTCGGCGACGAAGACTATGTCGACGCTGTTTCAGGCGGTACAATAACAAGCAAAGGCGTGGCAGCCATGCTCAGCGACTGCCTGATGCCCTACAGACAATATTTGGAAACACTCAGAACACGATAAGCCATGGCAGAAAAAATTTCAAACAAAAGCGTTCTGTTCAATCCCTTTTCAAAGAACAACCCTGTCATCGTACAGGTCCTCGGCATATGCTCGGTGCTTGCCGTGACAGCCAAACTCGAGCCATCGATCGTGATGGGACTGTCGGTCATCGCCGTCCTTGCATTTTCAAACGTGATCATCTCGTTGCTCCGCAACACTATCCCAACCAATATCCGAATAATCGTCCAACTGGTCGTCGTCGCAGGGCTTGTAGTGATTGTGAGCCAGCTTCTGCAGGCTTATGCCTATGAAGTCAGCAAACAGCTGTCAGTATTCATAGGACTGATCATCACCAACTGTATACTGATGGGACGTCTCGAGGCATTCGCCATGGCCAACAAACCATGGCCGTCATTCCTCGACGGAATCGGCAACGGCATCGGATATGCTATAATCCTGATCATCGTGGGTTTCTTCCGCGAACTGCTCGGCAGTGGTACTCTGTTAGGCTATCAGGTCGTGCCTCAAGCATGCTATGATGCCGGATATGTCAACAACGGACTGATGATTTTGCCCCCGATGGCCCTGATTGTCGTGGCTTGTATCATCTGGGTCCACCGCTCACGCAATAAGGAACTTCAGGAAGACTAAAAAGATTGCATACAATGGAAAATCTCAACATATTCATCAGGTCGATATTTGTCGACAACATGATTTTCGCCTACTTTCTGGGCATGTGTTCATTTCTGGCAGTAAGCAAAAATGTCAAGACCGCCTTCGGCCTCGGCATAGCTGTGACATTCATGCTTGTGGTCAGCCTTCCGGTCAACTATCTGCTTGAGACCTATGTCCTGCGTGCAGGAGCGCTGACATGGCTCGGACCTGAATATGCCGACGTCGATCTCAGCTTCCTGTCTCTGATCCTGTTCATAGCGGTGATCGCTTCCATGACACAGCTCGTCGAAATGGCAGTCGAGAAATACAGCCCGTCGCTCTACGCCTCACTCGGCATATTCCTGCCGCTCATCGCGGTCAACTGCGCCATACTCGGCGGCTCACTCTTCATGCAGCAACGTGATTTCGGCAGCGTGTGGACGGCCGTATGCGCCGGTGGCGGATGGGGTCTCGGATGGCTTCTCGCCATCACAGCCATCGCAGCTATCCGCGAGCGCATCGCAGCCTATTCAAACATACCGAAGCCCCTGCGCGGCATAGGCATCACATTCATATTAACCGCACTTATGGGCATAGCTTTCATGAGCTTCCTCGGCATAAAACTCTGATTTGGTCATGATCCTACCTCTAACAATCACCGCATCAATAACCTCGCTGACACTGATAGCCGGCGTAGGCATCTTTCTGCTGATCACACTCGTCCTTGTAGTCGTGCTGCTGGTCGCAAAGAAATATCTCGTCAATTCCGGCGAGGTCACAATTGATATCAACTCCGACAAGACAGTCACCGCCGAAGCCGGCAAATCACTGCTTTCGACACTCGCTGACCAGAACATTTTCCTGCCATCAGCCTGTGGCGGCAAAGGCAGCTGCGGACAGTGCAAAGTGCGCGTCACCGAAGGTGGAGGCGAAATCCTCCCGACCGAAGCAGTCCACTTCACACGTAAAGAAATCAAAGAAGGCTGGCGTCTCGGCTGTCAGCTCAAAGTCAAGGACAACCTCAAGATTGACGTGCCTGCGTCTGTGCTTGACGTCAAGGAATGGGAATGTGAGGTCATCTCCAACCGCAACGTGGCCACATTTATCAAGGAGTTTATCGTCAAACTACCCGAAGGCCAGCACATGAACTTCCTGCCCGGCTCATACGCCCAGATCAAGATTCCACCCTTCATGATGAACTATGCCACAGACATCGACCGCGATCTCATAGGCGAAGAATATCTGCCGGCATGGGAGAAATTCGGACTATTCGGGCTTAGCTGTAAAAACGACGACACCACAATCCGAGCCTACTCCATGGCCAACTACCCGGCTG
The DNA here is from genome assembly GCA_964018265.1 of uncultured Muribaculaceae bacterium. Taxonomy (GTDB): domain Bacteria; phylum Bacteroidota; class Bacteroidia; order Bacteroidales; family Muribaculaceae; genus CAG-873. Next base: position 94,631 of record CAXHOY010000005.1, on the reverse strand, counting down.
AAGGCGACCGCATCATGCTGACAGTCCGCATCGCCACACCTCCGTTCAAGCCCAAACCTCAGACCGGCTTCATGGACGTAAAACCCGGCATTGCGTCAAGCTATATATTCACCCTCAAGCCCGGCGACAAGGTGATGATGAGCGGACCTTACGGAGATTTCCACGTCAACACCGATTCAAAGGCCGAAATGATGTGGATCGGCGGTGGCGCAGGCATGGCTCCGCTTCGCTCACAGATCATGTGGATGACAAAGACTCTCAAATGCACCGACCGTGTGATGAACTACTTCTATGGAGCACGAGCACTCAACGAAGTGTTCTATCTCGACGACTTCCTGCAGCTTGAGAAAGAATTCCCCAACTTCAAATTCCACCTCGCCCTCGACCGTCCCGACCCGGTGGCAGACGAAATCGGTGTGGCTTACACTCCGGGCTTTGTCCATCAGGTGATTTACAACACCTATCTTAAGGATCATCCAAATCCCGAAGACATCGAATACTACATGTGCGGCCCCGGCCCTATGAGCAACGCTGTCAACGGCATGCTAGACAGCCTTGGAGTCGAACCTTCGTCAATCCACTACGACAACTTCGGAGGATAAAAATAAGACAACACACACTACATAAAACACAATCCGGTCAGCGGTCACGCCAATCAATAGGCGTGACCGCTGATTTTTTCAATGTACCCACATTCGTGTGCAAGGTCAATTTTTTTGTATCTACAAGTTGTAACAACGACATTTATTGCTAATTTTGCATTTAATACATAAAGCAGAAAGCCAATGATGACATCTCATGCAAACTTATACGGACTGATCGGCTATCCACTGGGACACTCGTTCTCACAAGACTATTTCAACCGCAAATTTGAAGCGGAGAACATCGACGCGCGTTATGTCAACTTCGAAATCCCTGAAATCGAGGACTTCAACAATGTCATCGCCGACAATCCCACCCTTGCAGGACTTAATGTCACCATACCCTACAAACAGCTCGTCATTGACATGCTCGACGAAATGGACCCCGAAGCTGCTGAAATCGGTGCGGTAAACGTAATCAAATTCATACGCCGCAACGGACGACTCAGTCTCAAAGGTTACAACTCCGACTGTATCGGGTTCAGAGACTCGATAGCCCCGCTGCTCACCGAAGAGCGCAGCCGCGCCCTTGTGCTTGGCACAGGGGGCGCATCAAGGGCTGTGAGTTATGCTTTGCGAAGCCTCGGCATCGAGGTGCAGCTTGTGTCGCGCAGCAGCCGTCCGGGCGTACTGAGCTATGCGGAGCTGACCGACGACATCATGAAGTCGCATAAAATAATCGTCAACACCACACCGCTCGGCATGTATCCCCACACTGACGAGTGCCCTGACATCCCTTATGCGATGCTCTCGCCTGAACATTTGTGTTATGATTTGTTATATAATCCGGATGTGACACTGTTCATGAAGCGGAGCGCAGAAAACGGAGCAGAGACCAAAAACGGCCTTGAGATGCTGCTACTGCAGGCTTTCGCGGCCTGGAACATATGGCATAGATAAACAAAACGTCAAACAACCGAAACTTTTAACAATAATCTGAATAATGGGAGAATACAAGAGCGGCAGAACAAATGCCGCCAAAATCATCTACATCATCTTCATTCTGCTGATACTCGCACCTATCGAGAAACTCGGCATACCGCAGATTAACGCACCTATAGCCCTGCTCGCAGGTCTGATTTTCGCCTTCAGCTTCAAAAATCCATGTCCTAAGTTCAACAAAAAGACATCAAAATACCTCCTGCAGGTCGCCGTCGTCTGCCTCGGTTTCAATATGAACCTTCACGAATCACTCAAATCGGGCTCAGAAGGCATGATGTTTACAGTCGTCTCCGTAATAGGAGTGATGGTTTTAGGCGTTTTGTTGGGATACTGGTTCCATATCAATCGCAAGACGTCATATCTGATATCCTCCGGCACGGCAATCTGTGGCGGCAGCGCCATCGCTGCAGTCGGTCCGGTGCTGAAGGCCAATGAGAACGAAATGGCTGTGTCGCTTGGAGTCATATTCATCCTCAACGCCATAGCCCTCTTCATATTTCCTCCGATCGGCCACATGCTCGACATGAGCCAGCAACAATTCGGCACATGGGCTGCCATCGCAATCCACGACACTTCGTCGGTTGTCGGCGCAGGCGAGCAGTATGGCGAAGTCGCCCTACAGATGGCCACACTTATCAAACTCACACGTGCGCTGTGGATCATACCGCTCGCACTCGTCACCATGTTTCTCTTCCGCGAAAAAGGCTCCAAGGTGTCAATTCCATGGTTTATCTTCATTTTCATCCTCGCTATGGTGGTCAACACATATGTCGCACTTCCGGCATGGTTTGTCGACACGATGGTGTGGATCGCCCGACGCGGCATGGTCGTGACACTCTTCCTGATCGGTGCCTCTCTCTCGCTTGCCACCGTGCGACAGGTTGGCATCAAACCCCTGCTGCTTGCCATATCTCTATGGATCGTCATAAGCATCAGCAGCCTTTTTGTTGTCATGACGACCATCTCATAGCGTGAAAGCTCCGCTGTCATACGTTCCCGCCCTTCCTGCCGCCATCGGCATGATGGCGGGAATTGTTTTATACAGCACAGGAGTGCAAATACCGTGGCTAATTCCTATCATCGCTATTGCCATAGCCGCCATCGTTCTCAAGCAATACCTTCCGGGCTATATCTGTCTCTTTGCCGTCCTCGGGTGGCTCTTTTCGCTCGCCAACCGGCCCGGTGATTGCCCCGAAGATATCATAGGCCCGCGTGTCACTCTCGATGGCGAGGTCGTCGCTGTCAGATACAGCAGCGGGGCTGTGAGGCTGACCGTCGACTCCCACCGTGAAGGCCAACCGTTCAGATGCTCGCTGCTTATGCCCGGTGCAGGCCGGGAGTTTCAGTGCGGCGACAGCCTGCGCTTCACCACGCGTCTGAGGCAAACCGGCTCTGACATCGACCTTCCAGATGAAATCAGTTTCAACCCGACAGCCTATGTCGACGGGATTAGTGCTGAAGCCTACATCTCACCTGACGACATCACCATCACCGGTTATCGAAACTCGCCAAGACGTCGGGCCGAACAATGGCACGATCGCCTGCTCGACCTGATCTACAGATCGCCCGTCAACAGCAATTCGGCTTGGTTTCTATCTGCGACCCTTCTCGGCGACGACAGCATGCTCGACCCTGAGTTGCGTGAAGAGTTCAGAGCCACAGGCGTGGCCCATTATCTGGCCTTAAGCGGTTTTCATGTAGGCATCATCGCCATGTTGGCCGGCATGCTCCTGTTTCCTCTCAAAACATGGAGCCGGGCCGGGCGCTACCGTCATCTGGTCGTGATAACGTTGATATGGGCTTATGTCATTGTGTGCGGCATGTCGGCGTCACTGGTCAGAGCCGCTGTGCTCATCACAATCTTCCTGCTCGCCAAGCTCATCGGACGTCAGTCGACGCCCTACAACTCACTGTGCGTGGCTGCCGTAGCCATCCTCGCGTTTTCACCAAGGCAACTTTTCTCCCCCGGATTTCAACTTTCATTCGCTGCCGTATTATCAATACTTATCCTATCTCCGTTGCTCAATCCGTTCAGCCGCAAACGCCACACCGCATATGTCATCGCATCATGTTTCACCGTCCCTGTCGCGGCGATGGCCGGAACATGTCTGATCACAATGATCCATTTCCACCGCCTGCCACTGCTCTTCCTCGTGCCAAACCTTCTGTTAGGACTGCTGATGCCGCTTTTGCTGAGCCTCGGCGTCATGCTGATGATCTCCACTGCCTGCGGCATAAGTTTCACCATTGCAGGCAAGATTGTCGACATAATCTACAGCTCGGTAGAATATATCTGCAGCCAACTCGCCCATCTGCCTCACGCTGAAATCACCGGCATATTTCTCAACACCCCCGCTATAATAGCCGGAGTAATAACACTCATCCTTCTGACCGTAGCACTCCACTATCGCCGGCTTGTGACGTTAATTGCCGCCATAGTCGCCGGGCTGATCTGCGTTGCATCCTCCTCTCTGTCAGACCCGCTGCCCGACAGCGAGCTGATTGTCACCCGCCGGCCGCTGCGCACCGATATAGTCCTGCGCCAGGACAACCGATGCATGCTCGTCTCGACAGGCGACAGCTGTCAGATTGCAGACGCCCTGCCTGACCTGTCACGGCGCTACAGCAATTATCTCAGCCGCAGAAGATGTGAACCGATGCTCTGGTTTGCTCCCGACTCATTCAATCTCGGCTGCATAGCCCGCCGTGGACACTACCTGATATTCAACGACAAGACACTGTTGTTTTCTCCTGAGCTCAATACACCAATAGTCAAAGATGTTCATATCGACTATCTCCTGCTGACACGCCGAAGCGGAGCTCAGCCCGAACGGCTCATACAGAGTTTCAAGCCGGATACAATCCTCATCGCCGCCGACATGCCGTCCAAAAGAGCTCTTCGCCTCAGCCATTACTGCGACACTACCGGCATCCCATACCTAAATCTAAAAAACGCACCATTTTATCTGTCTGCAAGCCATTAACCCATTTTTCGAACCGCGCCTAAGGCCGTACTGGCGCTTTGGCCAAGAATTTAGTCACCAATCGAAAATAAAAAAGGTTAAAAACTTGCAAAATGATGTCAAAATACATTATTTTAGCAAAATACCTTCAAACCAATTCACCTCCACGAAATGGACAAGAAGAATTTCATAATTTGTTTGATTACAGCAGGGTCATTATGCATATTAAGTTGTATTATCGGCATTTTGCCCAATGCATCTCAAACTACAGACTCTAACGATGTAACAAAGACAGATTCTATTAATGTTACTGTTTCCGACAAATCCTCAGCATCATCATCTTCCAGTGTGTCCTGTACCGAAAAAAAAATCGATAATAAGGATAATATAGATACTATTGCTACTGATGATGGTCATTTCTTTATGACACCAATCTTGGATTCTATTGATACACAAAAAATGATGGAAGATGCATTATATCTAAATTACATAAGCAATAGGGATCCTTACGATAATAATATGGTTATGGAGATGTACCACAGGCATGATATGGAATATCTGCCGTACCTTTTTCTCACATTCTCAACTTCTACTGTTCCTCCATTAGATGTAGAGAGGATAGGAATGCATGATTATATTGTCATGTGTTCAGCACGATATGACGACAAGGCTCTTTTTGAATTGGGAGAGAAGGCAGTGGAAAAATTAAACAAGCGAATTTTAGAGAGACCGGGAACAGTAATAGCGCTACCCAATGAAACCACGCACTATTATAAGGATGAGCCCATTGCTTATTATGACAGCTTCAGCCCTGACAACGCCAAGATGTATCAGAAGGTGTCATTTACACCGTCGAGAATCGATACACTAAGAGTCAAGGCTATAGCCCACAACGACCGCAAGGCATTGCGACAGCTCGAGAAGCATTACCACGAGATAGGTTACGATTTGGGGATAGCCATCTATTACAAGGCGCTTCTAAGCAGGCCAGGCAACAGCGATCTTGCCGAACGACTGTATCGCGTATTAAAGCCATATTTCCGTGAGCGGCCTGAATTTAGAGAAGCCGCCTATCAAGCGTTGATTCAGGCAGCCGTGCGTGACAAAAACAGTCGGGCGCAGCAGCTGTGTCTCGCGCTCGGTCTAGATACGTTCCCTGTGAGTGACCGATAAAATATGCAGCCAATGACCACCGCATCTCCATACCGCATGAAAGCGTCCGCGAGCACGAATGTCCGACACGACATGCGCCGGAAGACATATTGCAGGTTATAATATCAATAAAAATAGGTCTTGGTGGGGAGCTTATTGAAGAAAAATCTGTAAATTTGCATTCATAACAGTAAAAGGATTGCAATGTTAGACAAAATCAACAGTTTAAAGGCAGAAATCGAAGGACTCACTGCAAGCAATGCAGAAGAAGTTGAAGCGCTCAGAATCAAATATCTCAGCAAAAAGGGCGAAGTACCCGCGCTGATGAATGACTTCCGCAGCGTGCCCGCAGACCAGAAACGCACCATCGGTCAGGCCATCAACGACCTGAAGACTTTTGCCACTGACAAAATAAACTCACTCAGAGAATCACTTTCGGCCGGAGACAGCGACTACAGCGGCATCGACCTCACCCGCACACCATCACCGGTCAAACTCGGCACACGCCATCCGCTTTCGCTTGTCCGGGAGGAAATCATCGCCATCTTCCGCCGGCTTGGCTTCAACATCGCCGAAGGTCCGGAGATCGAAGATGACTGGCATGTGTTCTCGGCGCTCAATTTTGCCGAAGACCATCCGGCCCGCGATATGCAGGACACGTTCTTCATCAACCGCATGCCGGATGTGCTGTTGCGCACCCATACCTCATCGGTGCAATCACGCGTTATGGAGCACACACAGCCTCCGATCCGCATCATATGCCCTGGACGTGTCTACCGCAACGAAGCCATATCGGCACGCGCCCACTGCTTCTTCCACCAGGTCGAAGCACTCTACGTCGACCGCGACGTGACATTCGCCGATCTGCAGCAGACCCTGCTTTATTTCGCCCGTGAAATGTTCGGTCCTGACACAAAGATACGTCTGCGCCCGAGCTTCTTCCCCTTTACGGAGCCTTCGGCCGAAATGGACATCAGCTGTAATCTCTGCGGTGGCAAAGGCTGCTCATTCTGCAAACATACAGGCTGGGTGGAAATTCTGGGCTGCGGCATGGTGGACCCGAACGTTCTCGACGCCTGTGGCATTGACTCCAAGATTTATTCGGGCTTCGCATTAGGCATGGGCATCGAACGCATCACCAACCTGAAATATCAGGTCAAGGACCTCCGCATGTTCTCTGAAAACGACACCCGCTTCCTCGAAGAGTTTACCTCAGCTCATTGATGAGAAAAGCAGAGCGCTACCGTCTTGTAGTCGAGCGCTTCGAGCGCGAAATGCCCGACGCTCAAACCGAGTTGCACTACGCCAACCCCTATCAGCTGCTCGTGGCAGTGATTTTGTCGGCACAGTGCACTGACAAGCGCGTCAACATGATAACCCCACCGCTATTCGAGCGTTATCCCACGGCAGCCGATCTCGCATCGGCTGCCCGCGAGGATGTTTTCAGTCTCATCAGTTCGTGCTCCTACCCTAACAACAAGACCACCTCACTGCTCGGCATGGCCAAAATGCTGACCGAAGAGTTCGGCGGTGAGGTTCCCGACTCGATCGACTCGCTCATCAAGCTTCCGGGCGTAGGGCGCAAAACAGCCAATGTCATTCTGTCGGTGGTCTACAGCCGGCCAGCTATGGCCGTTGACACCCATGTGTTCAGGGTAGCCGAGCGCATAGGACTTACAAGCGGAAGCAAGACGCCTCTGACGACCGAGCGCGAGCTGACCCGCAATATACCTCAGGACAAAATAGCCCGGGCCCACCACTGGCTGATACTCCATGGCCGTTATGTATGCAAGGCCCGCACACCGCAGTGCGACAAATGTATCATCAGTGACTGCTGCCGCTACTTCGAAAAAAACAACAACAAGAACCAAGCCCCTGACAAATCCGGAAAATGAACGGAGACGAAATGTTTATTACCATAATTGAAGTCCTTGGCACTATAGCATTTGCAATCTCAGGCATAAGACTCGCCGCGGCCAAACACTTCGACTGGTTCGGTGCATATGTCGTAGGACTTGTCACAGCCATCGGTGGCGGGACAATGCGTGATGTGCTGCTCGACATTCCGGTGTTCTGGATGCTGTCATCACGCTACCTCGCAGTGACAGGACTGTCGCTTGCAGCCGTGATAGTCTTCAAACAGGCCCTTGTCAGAGGCATGCGCACACTGTTTATCTTCGACGCCATCGGACTGGCGCTTTTTGTCGTTGTCGGCATCCAAAAGACCCTTGTCGCCGGCTATCCGATGTGGGTTGCAATTGTCATGGGCATCATTACCGGCTCGTTTGGCGGTGTTATCCGCGACATTCTCATCAACGACGAGCCATTGTTCTTCCGCAAGGACATCTATGCCACCGCATGCCTCGCAGGCGGCATCGCCTACTATCTCGTGTCTTTAATCGATGTCCCGCTGTGGGTGCCGCAGACGACATGCGCGGTGGTCATAATCGGTCTGCGTGTGCTGGCCGTCCACTACAACTGGTCGCTGCCCATACTCAAAGTCGACGCCAACCTTATCCCTGACACAAAAGATAAGCACGATGAAAGTGACGCTTGACAGACGGATTGTGCAATTTGTCAAGTTCTGCCTTGTCGGTGCGATGAACACCATGGTCACATTGTGTGCAATATTCATATGCAAGTCTCTTTTAGGAGTCAATGAATATGTATCAAACGCAATCGGCTATATACTCGGTGTCATAAACTCATTTCTCTGGAATCGCCGCTGGGTGTTCCGCTCGTCAGGTCGCATGAGACGTGAGGCTGTCAGCTTCGCGGCCGGCTTCATAGTCTGCTATGCCCTTCAGTTACTGACCGTGGTGATGCTCAACACATCACAGTTTGGAGACATACTGCTCGAAATCGGGCCAATGACCATCTCCGGCTATGGCATAGCGACAGTCATCGGCTGTGCGGTCTACACACTCACCAACTTCATCTATAACCGCATCGTCACATTCCATCACTAATCACCAAAAAAAATTCAACCATGAGAAAGATCATACTGCTCATCGCATCGCTTCTCGCCATCGTCTGCAGCACAGCCATGTCAGACCAAACGCAGCCTAAAGAGCCTGAGGTATATCTCACCATCGGAGCGGACGCCAACTTCCTGCGCTTCGCCGTGCGTGACAGCATAGGATTCTATCTCGACAAATGCCGCGACGCCGGCATCAATCATATCGTGCTTGATGTCAAACCCAATTATGGCAAAGTTCTATATCGCAGCCGACATCTGCCCTATCTCGACTTTATCGAGAAACTGACACCGCAACCTCTCGGACGCGACTGGGACTATCTTCAGGCGTTCATTGACGAATGCCATAAGCGCGACATGCGCCTGTCGGCATCTTTCTCGGTCATGCCTTGCGGCTCGCCTTACTGGCAGCGCGGCATGTGCTTTCTCGACTCATGCCATGACAGTCTGCTATGTGTCGAATATCGCAAGGACGGCACATTCGGCGACATGCGCGACACCCGCAAGGCTGCCGCCTTCCTCAATCCCGCACGGCCCGATGTGCAGGACTTCGCCATGGAACTCATCATGGAACTCGTCCGCAACTATGACATCGACGGGTTTTCGCTCGATTACTGCCGGTATCCCGATGCAGAAAGCGACTTCTCAGATTTCTCGCGTCGCGAATTTGAGAAATACCTCGGCGGAGAACTCGACGTGTGGCCCGACGACGTCATGAGCTATGATGCCGAAGGCAACCGCATCGACGGCAAATATATACGCCAATGGTGGGCTTGGCGCGCAAAAGTCATATCAGACTTCGTTCACCGTGCGTCAGATTCTATCCATGCCGTCAAACCGCATGTCGATGTCGAATATTGGGCCGCCACTTGGATCCACGCCCTGCATATGAGTGCCCAGAACTGGGCGTCGCCCCGCTCACCATGGCCATCGGCCTATGCTTTTGGGTCTAAGGAATATCAGGCGACAGGCTTCGCCGACGCTCTCGATGTGTTTGCCGCCGGCGCTTATCTCAACCGCGTCCATGGCGCAGATGACAACGAGTCTATGGAATATGCCTACAACCGCGCCGACACCCTGCTCCACGGCGACTGCCGTCTCGTGGGGTCGCTCTACGCTGTCAACCACGACACTGTGGCCGACAACCCCAACAACATGTATAACGCTGCGACAATGAGCCTCAACAAGACAGGCAACCTGCGCATCTGCGACCTGTGCCACCTCGACCGCATGGGAGTCTGGTCAGAAATCCGCCGCGCAATCGACGACTACCGCCACCGCCGGAAACAATTTCGGAATTTTTGACAGATGAACGGGCAAAAACAGAAGAACGAAAGGGTTCCGTAGACGACAGAGCCTCTCGGCTCAATCGGCAGATCGAGTTGTTATAAACGTGATGGCTTCAATCAATTAAAATTTGTGACAGACCGGTGTGAGCATGAAAGTGAACTGATAATCTCCATATGGCAGTTGATATCGTTCGAGCGGACGCGAATACCAACTGTCCACACAACCGAGCCCCATCTGAACCTTATCGAGCAAAAGATTAGTAAACCCTGCCTTTTCGACAAACTCAGAGTGGCTTTGGGCTTTTTCCTCACCATCGTCAAGCGACTCTACCGTATAGTTTAAGGCCGAAGCCGAAAAAGGGGCCGAGGCCACAATCTCGAGTCCGTTTCCGCTCTTGTTGAGCTGACGCCACAGCCTGATGTCGGTCTTGTTGCCGTTTTCCTGCGGCCGTATATAAGGATAGAACTGGTCGGCTACCGCCTGCCGATAGTAGCCCAGATTGGCACTTGTGTTACGGTCGGCATAATTCTCGCCGGGGCCACGGCCATAAAACTCTATGGTGTCAAATTCCTCCGGCATCGGCATTTGAACGCCGAAGCGATAAAGCCCGGACACCTCAGCAGATTTGTCAGCCCTGAAATCTTCGGTCACCTTCACAGCTCCTACATTATTGATGACATAGGTCATAGTCAGTTTGCCGGAAACATCAGGCATATCATAGTCAGCCTCGACCACGGCAAGACCATCTTCATTGAGATGAGCGTTCAACATGACAAGTTCTAAACGAGGATTCTTCCACGCTGCATACTCTTTGGGTATACCGGCCCCCATATCGTTGTCGGTAGCGGCGCGCCAGAAGTTTGGTCTGAGCATCGAACCGCCATTAAGGAAGCTCATCCCTTCGACATCATAGAGAGTCATGAAGCCTGATTTACGGCTAAAATCGACTTCAAAGAGCTCGCCCTTCACCTTGATAAAATTTCTGTCTGTCAAGTCAATTTCAGGTCGCATGACCTCAATATTCTTAATCTCGACATTGGTGATATCCGGCTCGGAAATCTGATATGGTCTCAGGACAATCTGATCTCTTGCCACCACATGTCCGGCAGGCAGCACTCCATCGTTATGCTTCAGTACAAAATCGATATCAAGGGCCCACTCCGCACACTCACTGATTTCTCCGAAATCTATGCGGATGGACTCACTGTGCTGAGGAGCGACATCAAGTTTATCAATAACACCGCTGCGCACAGGCTTTCCATTTTCAAGTAATGTCCATTTAAGCCGATAATCCGAGAGGTCACGGAAAAAATTCTCATTATAGACCTTGAATTCACCTTCAGACAGATCGCCGGGCGTAGTCCAGATATTCTGATAGATGCGTCCGACTTCATACATGTGGGGATTAGGACGGCGGTCGGGACTCACGAGGCCATTATCGCAAAAGTTCCTGTCGCTCGCATCATAAGGGTTGAAATCTCCGCCATAAGCATAGAATGTCTTCCCCTCCGGTGTCTTCCATCTGATCGACTGGTCAGCGAAATCCCAGATAAATCCACCCTGAAGATTAGGATATTTGCGGAATATATCCCAATACTCTTTAAAGCCTCCCATAGAATTGCCCATTGCATGAGCATATTCACACTGTATCAAAGGCTTAGTTTTGGTCGTATCTTTGCCATAAGCCTCAGTCGAAGCATAATCATAATACATGGGGCAGAATATATCTGTATTATCTCTTCCTAACGCACGCTCATAGATCACAGCACGCGATGTGTCATTATCTTTGATCCATGCATAGGCTGCCGTAAAATTATCTCCATCACCGCCTTCGTTGCCAAGCGACCAAAATATGATTGAGGGATGATTGAAATTGCGGCTGACGTTTCGCCGGTTGCGTTCGACATGGGCTTTCAGGTAAGCGGGATCTTTTGCAAGGCTTTTGTCTGCATAACCCATGCCGTGTGATTCGACATTGGCCTCAGCCACCATATAAAGCCCATATTTATCACAAAGCTCATACCAAAGCGGATCGTCAGGATAATGACACGTCCGCACGGCATTGATATTGAACTCTTTCATTATCCGTATATCCTGCAACATCCGCTCCGGAGACACGACATATCCTCCATCCGGATCAAGTTCATGACGATTGACACCCTTGAACAATACAGGCTCACCGTTGACAAAAAGCTGCCCGTTGTCAAGCTCCACCTTACGGAAGCCGACTTTGACCGGGATGGTCTCGTCGCCTCCCTTCACCTTGGCATATAAGGTATATAGATATGGCGACTCGGCAGACCACTTTTCAGGAGTGGCCACGTTGATGACATTCCTGCCTCTTTTAGCATCAGTTTTGACAATTTCATTTCCTTCGGCATCAACAAGCGTCAACTCGGCGTCTTTAGCCCCATTCATTTTCAAATCGACAACAAGCGAACCATTTTCATAATCACTGTCAAGATCGGGAGTAATACGTATGTCCTCTATTCGCTTTTTGTCGCGGGCATAAAGATAGCAGTCACGCCCCACCCCGCATAGGCGGAAGAAATCCTGATCCTCGAGATATGAGCCGTCGTTCCATCTGAACACCTGAAAGGCAATGAGGTTGTCCTGACCCGGTTTGAGATAAGGCGTCAGGTCAAACTCACTCTCAAGCTTGCTGTCTTCGCCATATCCGACAAACTTGCCGTTGACCCACAGATAGATATTCGACGTCACCGAACCAAAATGAGCAATAATATCCTTTCCGCTCCATTGGGCCGGGATACGTATGTTTTTACGATATGAACCGACGTGATTATTCTTAACCGGTATTTCGGGTGGATTGCTGTAGAACTGCTCCCGCCAAGCATAACCTATATTCAAGTACTGCGGATCGCCATATCCGTTCAGTTCCCAGATACCCGGCACACTTATGCTACTCCAGCCGCGATCATTGAAATCCTGTTTCCAGAAATCTGTCGGACGGCAATCAGCATCCTTAACCCAATTAAATCGCCACAAGCCATTTAAGGTCATGAAATTGTCCGAAACCTCTTTAATGCCACGTTGCGCGGCAGCCTCATTTTCATAAGCGAAGTATGAGCTGTGCATCGGAGCACGGTTTACTTCAGTGACCGTAGGGTCTTGCCATTCTCTCATTGTCTGAGCCGGAAGCACCACAGACAACTGAAACAAAACTAAAGAGAGAACTATCTTTTTCATCGAGCTGAAATGTTTTTATGGTTATCACTAAATAAGGTTACGGTTTACAAAGATAACAATTAGTCAGATAAAATAAAAAAAATCCACTCGCGAAACCTACGCTGATTCTACAGACATAGCCGTAGGGCACTTAGCCCCTGGCTAAATAATAGCTTATCTTATCTTCGCTACGAAAACCTGCTCTACCGGCAGTCACATCATAGTGTTGGTCATGCATCGTCTGCAACGATGAAGCAACGACAAAACAATGCCGAGATCGCCCATATTACTTGACTGGAAGAATATTTTTAGTCCCCCACTCATGCTGCAGGAATTTTTGCGTGACAGAAGTCTTGCCAGACCCATTTGGTCCTATAAGCTCCGGTTTATGTCCGGTTTTATCCATTGATTGCGCGGTTTATGCGGTCAGCCCATTTTGCCTTTACACGCTCAGCCTCGCGTCGCATCTCAGAAAAATACTCAGCTGTAGCCTGTCTTTGTCGCTCTTTAGCTTCCTGCGCAACTTCCTTCATGATGCAAGCCAACATTTCGTCCGTCGGCTCCTTTCCTGAGTTGAAGCGATAAGAATTAAGTTCTTGTTCTGACATACTGATCTTATTTAGATTACAAATATACTACAATATATTGATACTTCGAGTTTAATTCCATCGAATTTGTAAAATGACAAACGGCTCTTTCATAACATCAATTACTTGTCGAACTAAAAATTAATCATTACCTTTGCCGATGACCTAACACCGCAAGACTTCAGAGGAAGTCGAGAAGTGGGAGGTCAATGAAATATGAAAGCGTCAACTTACACTTGATTCTTGGCTGCTAAGAACTTCGCAACCTCTTTGACAAAGTCAAGAATGAAGCAATGGTAGATGTCTTCGGGTATGGTATTATTATGCCCTTTCGTCAGATTGGTGAGAACCATCCGGCGGGCTGTATCATACGGCGTAGGCTCTGCGTTGCTCGTTCTACTTTGTCGGGCAATGCGAAGGCCTTTAGCAGCAGGAGCGAGCAACAGTTCGGATCCTGCGCTTTTTTGTATAATAATTAATCGTCCCGGAGAGGTCTGAGGGACAACGATATTTTATATGGCATCTCATAATATTATCTGCCTCGAAGCAGAATGGCTTTATAATGATAATAATTCTAAATTCAACTTAAACAGCGGACATATACTACAATGTCTCAAAGAATTTCATGACTTTGATCTTATTCATCGCCATATTTTAGACAAAAACAGCCTAATTCATTATATGAAACATTTAGCTCCTGCCAAAAGAGGAATGAAGAAATATGATATCATATATATAGCTAGTCATGGATGGAATCATGCTATTTCATTAGAGGGTGATGAAGGCTTAATCGATTTAAAAACTTTGGCAAACCTTGCCAGTCCTAACAATTTCTTCAAGGATAGGATTGTTCATTTTGGCAGTTGTAAAACTTTATCTAATCCAAATGCAGCAGAAGAATTCAAAGCCGCCACAGGAGCCCGTCTTGTTTGTGGATATACAACCAGCGTTGATGCAATGAAGAGTGCTATCGCTGATATGGCACTATTCAATCACCTTGTTAATATTCATAATGTCGGCATCATATTAAACAAAGAACGCAGTAAATTCTGGAAGTCTTATAGCTCTCTTTTAGAGGAACTCGGGTTCGTTCCATATTAAACTGACCAGAGCCAAATCTAATAAGTTAGCGCAATTGAATATACGTTCCAACACCTTTTAGTTGCCATACGTCTTTTCTATCTATCCTCCAAACTTCTGGACTTTAAACTCTTCTTACCTTCTGTCCATTTTGTCTGATTGTTCTCCTATAATTAACACACGAAAAACCGACGGACAATAGTCACTGACTATAGGCCCGCCGGTTTCAGACTTTGACAAAAGTGTTATTAGTATTCCGCCTTCACGTAGGGAGCTTTGCGGAGGTAATCGGCGTCCATGGCCACGCCTTCCATAATGGTGTGGCTTCCGTCTGTGCCTTCTTGCTCGACTACATAATTCTTCAGTCCGGATGCTTCCGCGGCTTCGAAGATAGGTTCGAGATTGATCATGCCACTCTGACCGAGTTCATACTTGTCCTTGACATGAAGCATGACGATACGTCCGGGATATTTCTTGATATATTCCACAGGGCTCGCACCGGCTTTGACTGCCAGATAAGTATCGAGCTGCCAGAACATATTTTCAGGAGCGGTATTCTCCACGAGATAATCCATCCACACCGTGTCAGTGCCGGGAATTTTGTCAAACTCCATCGAGTGGGTGTGATAGCCGTATTGCAGACCGGCTTCGTTACACTTCTGACCGATGGCGTTGTGATAGTCACAGAGAGTCTGAGCCTCTTCGAGATTGGTAGGCATTGTGCTCCACGGGGTCACGATATAGCTCATGCCCGCTGCCTTATGGTCGGCAATGGCATCGTCCCACCACTTCATAGCCTCAGTAAAATCGTGATTGGTGATTTCCTCAGCGGTCAGCACACGGGTTGCGTGAGACGAAAGCGGAACCAGCCCGGCTGCCTCACAGTCGGCTTTGAACTGCTCCGGTGACACTCCATAGAATTTTCGGTTGATATAATTGGCCGTTTCGACCGATTTATAGCCCATATCGGCCAAAGCCTTCAACGTAGCTTCATGATTGTCGGCATACAGGGCCGAGTCTCCGATGACCTCGCGGATCGAATAGAGTTGCAGACTCATATCCTTGTCGGGAAGAGCCTGTTCGGCCGTGCCGGTCTGCTTGCAGCCTGTCAGCATACCGCAGGCTGCGAGTGATAATGTCAATACTGTTGTTTTGATAGTCATAACTTATAGTAACTCTTTAAAATGATTAATCCAATTCTTTCACACGGATGTTGCGATACCACACATCATCTCCATGATCCTGGAGACCGATATAACCTTCATGATTGTCGCCGCCCATATTGACCATAAGCTTGTAGGCACATGGATAGTCGCCGTTTTCATTAAACTTGCTGTCTTTGAGCATCTGTTTCCATTTCGGAGTCCAGAGGTGATATTCGAGCACATTCTCTCCGTTTTGGCTGTGGATTACTGTGCCTTTGTAGACTGTGATTTTAGCCTTGTTCCATTCGCCGTAAGGCTTGGCGTTCTGAGGTTTGGCCGGAATCATGTCATAGAGCGACGCAGACTGACGATTGCCGTCAACACCGAGTTTGGCATCCTCATGGTTGGCATTGTCAAGCACTTGATATTCAGATGCAGACTGCCATATGGGAAGATATACTTCCTCGCCATCTTCATCGGCTGTCGCTTCCTGAGCGAGATAGAATATGCCGGAATTGCCACCTTTCGAAATTTTATATTCGAGCTCGAGCTCGAAATTCTTGAATTTATGCGGGAAAATCAGGTCACCGCCGCCTTCCATCTGAGCCTCTCCTGTGCCTGATCCAACGAGATGGATGGCTCCGTCAGCGACATTCCAGCTTGCCGGAGCTGCATCCATGCCATAGCCGCGCCAGCCATCGAGGTTCTCACCATTGAAGAGCACAATGTAGCCCTCTTCGTCAACGGGATAATTGGAAATGTCAGTCTGCGCGCGGTCGCTGATCTTATATTCGCCGCGCGCGGCCTTGGTTGTGACAGACTCGCTATCATTATTGCATCCGCAATTGTTGCAGCTGCAGCCGCAGTTACACTTCTGATTGTTACCACACGATGACAACAAAGCCACCGCAGTCCCGATAAGTAATATCGATTTTTTCATTCTTGTCAATGGTCTATTAATTTATAACTCTTTAACCTTCACATTTCTGATCCAGATTTCGTCACCATGATCCTGAAATGCGAAATGTCCGGAGTGTTTGTTGTTAAGATATCTGAAAGCTGCCGGCCATTCTGTCTCACTGAACTTGCATGCCTGCAGACGGTCTGTCCATTCGGGTGTCCAGATTTCATACTCAAGCACCTTCTCACCATTTTGATAGTGAGCAACTTTGCCATCTTTGACTATTACGCGGGCTGTGTTCCACTCGCCCCAAGGTCTGGAGTTCTGAGGCTTTGCGGGTATCATATCATATAGCGACGCCGACTGGCGGTTGCCATCGATGCCGAGCTTCGCATCTGGATGATTGACATTGTCGAGTATCTGATATTCAGGAGCCGACATGCACATATATTCGAGATTTCCTTCCGGATCAAGGGTCTCCAAGCCGAGATAGAAGAAACCTGAGTTTGCCCCCTCGGATACTTTCCACTCAAACTGCACGTCGAATTCGTCAAACTGATGGCCGAACATGATGTCGCCACCTTCGCCTTCTCCGCGCACGAAGTGCATGCAGCTATCCTCCACCGACCAGCGTTCGGGCACATGGTCTTTACCATATCCGCGCCAGCCTGTGAAATCCTTGCCGTCGAATATCACGACATAACCGTCATCATCGACCGGAAACTCTGCCATGGCGGTTTCTTCACCCTGACATTCGGTCGAGTAACATAGTGTAGCGACCTTAGTGACCGCATCTTCAGTAGTTTCTGAGGCTTTCTTGCCACCGCAAGAACTGAGACCATATAGAAGAGCCAGCGATGCGGCAAAAATCTTTATATTTTTCATCTTGTTTTGATTATTCGGTTAATTAAAGGACAGGCATTTCGGGAAGCACCCATCCATCGCGATATACAGGCTTGATCAGCTGCTGTGCATATACATTTGCATCGACAGGCTCAGTAAACGTACGGTCAAACGTCGGGTGGCCGTCATGGATCTGGAAATTGTCCTCGATGATGTTGGAGATTGTAGCATCAGCAGGAATATTGGTGAAGCGCATGTTTTCACCATCCCAGTCAAGCCACTGGTTCAACCCCTGAAGACGAACCGCAGCCACACCCATCGTTATCATCTCGTTGAGCGGACCGGCATACATGAAGTCTGACTCACACGGCACACGCGACTCCGGACTCTCCTTGCATGCACGGATCCAGTCCTGCTGGTGGTTGTCATTCTCGACCACGCGGCACAGTTGCGGCACCTGCGGATCACGACCTGAACAAAGTATCGGATCATGGCCATAGGTGTTGACGACCATCGTGTCTTTTGTGCCATAAAGCACTACTGATCCATTTGTGTCAAACTTCTTGCCCTCAGGCATGTTGTCGGGCAGATTAGGTTTCAATCCTCCGTCATACCATGTCAGTTCGACTTCAGGAAGTGCCAGACGTGGCAGATTGTCCCGGGCAGGAAATTTAAATGAAATTTTTTCGGCCGAAGGACATGAGTCGCTCATCAACATCGTAGAACTGCCGATCACGGCCGTCGGATAGCCTAAATTGAGAGCCATGAACGGCACCTGAAGAATATGATTGGCCATGTCGCCGAGCGCACCGGAGCCAAAATCCCACCAGCCACGGAAATTCCATGGCGTATAGGCCGAATTGTATGGACGGAACTTTGCCGGACCTATAAATGCATCCCAGTTAAGAGTCTTGGGCACCTTCATCGCCTCCTTAGGCGTCGGCATGCCCTGAGGCCATATCGGACGATCGGTGAAAGCTTCGATGCGTTTGATTTCGCCAAGCTCTCCATTGCGGATTATATTTATTGCCTTGCGTGTGCCTGCACATGAGGCGCCCTGGTTGCCCATCTGTGTCGCAACCTTATGTTTTTTTGCAAGGTTGGTGAGCAGACGCGACTCATAGGGGTAGAGTGTCAGTGGTTTCTCGACATAGACATGTTTGCCGGCAGCGATAGCCTGGGCAGCGATGATCGCATGAGTATGGTCGGCCGTAGCCACCATCACCGCATCGGCATCTTTCAGCATATCGTCATACATGCGCCGATAGTCATCGTAACGCTTCGCGTTGGGGTACTTATCAAAAATGTGTCGGGCATACTTCCAGTCGCAGTCACAAAGGCCGATGATGTTTTCGGTCTCCATGGCCGCAAGGTCGGCAGCTCCACGTCCGCCGATACCAACTCCAAGTATGTTGAGTTTATCACTCGGTGCGGTATATCCGGCACTCTTGCCCAGCACAGAAGCAGACACGACCGACGGCATGACCATCATGCCTGCCAATGCCGCTCCTCCTTTCTTGAGAAAATCTCGTCTCGAAATATCTGACATTGTTTTAATGGTTTAGATGATTGGTTTATATTGATTGTCTATCAGCTATACAGTCGGCATGTCGGGCAACTTCCATCCGTCGCGGTATACAGGATTGATCAGCCTCTCGGCATAGGCATTTGCATCGACAGGCTCCGTAAACTTACGGTCAAATGTCGGATGGCCGTCATGGATCTGGAAATTGTCCTCGATGATGTTGGAAATGGTAGCATCAGCCGGAATATTGGTGAAGCGCATGTTTTCGCCATCCCAGTCAAGCCACTGGTTCAACCCCTGAAGACGAACCGCAGCCACACCCATCGTTATCATCTCGTTGAGAGGCCCGGCATACATGAAGTCTGACTCACACGGCACGCGCGACTCCGGGCTCTCCTTGCAGGCGCGGATCCAGTCCTGCTGGTGATTGTCGTTCTCAACCACTCTGAACAGTTCAGGCGTGTCAGGCTCACGACCCGAACACAACAATGGCTGATAACCACTGTTGCCTATGACCATGGTGTCTTTTGTGCCGTAAAGCACCGCTGCCCCGTTGATGTCAAACTTGTGTCCCGCCGGCATATTGTCGGGCAGATTTGGCATAAGACCGCCGTCATACCAGGTGAGTTCGACAGCCGGGAGTGCCAGACGCGGCAGATTGTCACGTGCCGGGAACTTGAATGTTATCTTTTCCGCAGTCGGACATGAGTCGCTCATCAACATTGTCGAACTGCCGATGACTGCTGTCGGATAACCCAGATTAAGACCTCTGAACGGCACATGCAACAGATGGTTGGCCATATCGCCGAGCGCACCCGAGCCGAAATCCCACCAGCCACGGAAATTCCATGGTGTATAAGTGTCATGATAAGGGCGATATTTGGCCGGACCGATAAATGCATCCCAATCCATCGTCGACGGCACTTTCATCACTTCCTTAGGCGTCACCATGCCCTGAGGCCATATCGGACGGTTAGTGAACGACTCTATGCGTGTGACCTCTCCTATCTCACCGTTGCGAAGCCAGTTGAGTGCCTTGCGTGTGCGGACATTCGATGTGCTCTGATTGCCCATCTGTGTCGCCACTTTGTGTTTTTTTGCCAATGCAGTCAGCAACCGCGATTCATAAGGATAAAGCGTCAGCGGTTTCTCAACATAGACATGCTTACCGGCCTCGATAGCCTGGGCAGCGATGATCGCATGAGTGTGATCGGCTGTAGCGACCATCACAGCATCAGCATCCTTGAGCATATCGTCATACATCCGTCGATAGTCTTTGTAGCGCTTTGCCGCAGGATATTTATCAAAGACCGGTTTTGCATATTTCCAGTCGCAGTCACATAGTCCGATGATATTTTCGGTCTCCATCTCGGCAAGGTCGGCAGCTCCACGGCCACCAATTCCAACACCAAGTATGTTGAGTTTGTCACTCGGAGAAATATGACCCGCGCTTTTACCCAGAACTGAAGCCGGCACTATCGACGGCATGACCATCATGCCCGCCAATGCCATACCACTCTTTTTTAAAAAGTCTCGTCTTGAAATATCTGACATAATACTAAATTTAAGGAAGTTACAGGCAGAGCTTCCCTTTCAGGAAGACTCTATACGCAAATTTAGCGAAAAAATATCGAATATCAACCTTTATCGTGAATATTCAACCACAAAAATCGCTATCTGTCTATCATGAGACCCGGCAAGCGCCATTTACAATACCGAAAGTCAATCATGAGCATCCAAAAGTATAAAAGCAGCCCAATAACGAGGATTGGCATAAGGGCGGATAGTGACATATGATTTAGCGCCGGCGGCATCATGCTCATCGCCTCCGTCCTGCAGCTTGGCCCTGCGCCTCTGCGAAGCTGTCATCCCTTCCTCATTGTCATCTTCGATATTCTCTTCATATTCACGCAAATATTTTTGGGCCAACAGCAGGGAAGATCGTTTAGTCTTGCCGGAGAGCAGATGTTCGTAGAATTTTTCCATCAACATCTGCGTGGCCTTATCATCGACCTTCCATAACGACATCAATATACTACCTGCTCCGGCCTTTTTAAAGCCTCGTTGCAAGCCAAGAACTCCTTCACCTGTAATATCTCCGAGACCGGTTTCACACGCGGACAATACCAAAAGATCAAGATCACGGAAATCAAGATCGGCAATCTCACGGGCAAGCAAAACACCATCATCAATGTCATCAGGTAGAGTTTCTCCTTTAAAGACATTGTTTGCTCCTGCAAAAAGAAGTCCGCACCGCGACAACGCCTTGTCTTCTATCATCATATTGTCATTTCCGTCAAAATTAAGGAAACCGATATGTGACAGATTACGGGTGTCGGACTCAGACCAGCTGAAACCGTGAGTTGCGATATGAATCAGATTACAATTTTTGCCGGAAAGAGCCTTGAATGAGGTCTCAGTGCCGTTTGTATCCGTAAATAAGGTAGCCTTGATATTGTTATGCTCAAGCGAGTGATATATACCGTTGGCCTCAACCAATGTCTGTGGCAGATAAGATGCTCCTGAGCGCAACATAGAATCTGCTCCCGAAAACAGCCCTGTCAAATCAAGCGCCCTTCTTGAATTATCCGCAACACCTGCATAGCGACGCGATTCAGCTTCCATGACCTTCGGCTCTGTATCATATTTCAGACCGCCATAAACCACAGCACGGTCAAGCCTTCCACCCTTATTTTTCGAGATAAGTTCCCGAGTCGAAGACAGACGATTGAGAGACCACCTGTCGCACACAAACATATTCCTATCCTCCCAATCAGCCAGAGTCTCGACCGGGATTGTATACAACTCGCCGGCAGCTGAAAAGAACACATTACGCGAATTTGCGAGAACCTCTGACAGAGGTTTCCAAATCACAGAAGACAAACGATCCGGGCTTTCATTCCACAATGTTGTCAGATCGGCCTCCGGAAGACTTATGAGCCGAGGATTATCTGTATATGGAGTGACGACAGCTGCAACATATCTACGTTTGCCATCGGTATCTGAAAATGTGGCAAATTCCACAGCCGCATCTTCTTTGCCCAAGGCTGCTTTAACGTCTTCCCATTTTGCCGAAAGTGACTGCATGAAGTCACCGCATAACCTGAGGACTTCGAACTCCTGTGCGGCCACAATTTTCTTTAGCGAGTCAATCTCTGCATTTTCCGTTTCGACAGAAGACAGATGATTCAATAGATTATGATTACGAATGAAATCTTGGTAAAGCGATTGCAATTGCTGATTATCAGAGTCGGCTACCAGATCGGCTATCTCACGTTGGGTGTTAAGCATCAAACCTTTGCCAAGAAGCAGGTTATCATATGCGACAGCATCCATCTCCCGGTTATCGCTTGCGATGGCATAAGACTGAAAATCACACATAAGAAAATCAGAAAACTGGTCCCATAATGCTTGCCGGCTTTTCGCAGGCAGCGTAAGAAACGAACTCCGCACATATTCCCTTGCAACCGCACTATACCTCAAAGCATAATCATTCAGAGACGATCGGTCACCGGAGTGTGAGCATACAGTAATCATATCTTTGAGACCGAGCAGCACATTGCGGCCTTTCCCTTCATAAATCGAATCTCTCAATGCCAGACCTCTCTTCATTAATTCAAGACCATATCCGTCATCGCCCGCAAGAGTCCGTATATAACCTTCTTTGGAAAATATATCTGACTTTGACACCGGCCTGAGCAGCTCCATATAATGGTCAGACAACACTCTGTCACTCACGGCTATTGCTTTTTCATTCTCTCCCGCAAAATGATATAAAACAGATGCATTATGCAATACGATCAACCGGTTTTCGGGAGACAGCTGACCACAATCCGCAACCAACATTTCAATAAGTTTGACTGCCACATCAATCTCTCCATCCGCATAGGCAGCCATAGCCATTATATTACCCAATTTTTGACGAAGCACCTTACGGTCATACGCATCGGAATCTTTTATCATATCGAGCGCATCCATGCCAATCTGACATGCAGTTGCAAAATCGCCAAGAGCATAGTTAAGTGTAACCAAAACAACAATCATCTCCAAATGTTGTGATGATTTCTCACCCAACCGTTCTCGTGCGAATGCTTCCATTTTAGCAGCCTCATACAATGCCGAACCGTAATCAAAAGCCTCCGAATATGAGTTGAGGATATTCTTCATCGCATTATAAATGCGCAACGAAGCTCCCGGATGATATTTTTCGCTTAAACGGATACATTTTTCCGATACTTCGCGAGCCTTTTCATATTCTCTGTTATTCATATACAGACTGCCGAGTGTCACGAGGGATCCAAGATATGAGGCATAACTTTCTCCCTGTATGGCACACATTAAGGAGGTTGCTTCTTCTGCAAGACTGACTGCGTCTGAAATATCGCCTGTATTTTGAATAATTTCAGCGGTGTTCATCATTTCAGTCGCATGAGCTAATGAATTCTCACCATATGACCGTTTTACAAAATCAAGAAGTTTGTATTGAAGATCGCGCATCCTATAAGGATTGCCATAACCAGGGGTAGCTTCAACCATGACCATTCGCGAAAGGTATTGATAACTGTCCGGCCCAAAATTATCCTTTACAAGATTCAGCTGCAAACGTCTGAGAGAATCCGTTTTCTCATAATCTTCTGAAATAAGATAGTAATTTGCCAAATTGTCCAAATCATCAAGATTAAACACATTCAGACTGTCTCCGAGTCCTTTGTTCCGGATATCCATCCGACAACGTGTATCTGCGATCGCGTTATCATATAAGCCTAATCCGACATTGGCTTCCGCTCTTGCTCCATATGCACTTATCTTATTGTTGGCGTCAATCGTATCTGAGTCTATGATCTGCGAAGCTAACTCAATGGCCTCCTCATACCTATACATTTTTGACAGCAAACGAGATTTTTGCGCGACTAAATTCGACCACAAAGACATTTCATTAATTCCCGCGGTCTTATATCCGGTAATCGCGCTCTCTATCATACTGAGTGCGTCGTCATATCTTGAGGCAATCAAATATCCTTTGGATGCTAATAACCGGACGCTAACCAAATCGCCGGGTTTATGCTCCGGCAACAACTCCCATTCTGAATATACCTTTTCCCATCGGGCATCTCCGGCATTGACCAATCGTTCCATAATGTCAATACTGAGCGAGTTGATGACCTGAGCGTCATCCGGCGTGAGTTTTTTAATTATTCCAAGGCTTTGCAATGAATAGTCTATGGCCTCAATGCCATAACCCAATTGCCCCGCGACATGAGATATTGACTTTAACGACAATGCATATTCCATACTCTCTTCCCCAAAGAGTCCTCCGGTCTTTTCCAACGCATCCTTTGCATATTGATAGGCAATATCCGGGCGTCCCATCGACGTATAGAGCATGCTTAATTGATTTTTCAAACTAAACACTTCTGACGAATCCTCACCCGTATATTTCAATGCATAATCGAGCGAGCTTTTCAACGCCTCGGCAGCCTTGTCATATTGACCTGCGGCAAAATAGACGTTACCGAGATTTGACAATGTCACATAAACATAACGCTCATATTGTTCGGCATTGTTAAGTTGAAAATTGACAGTAACGATTAGATTTTCAATCGCCGGATCCGACTTGCCAAGTACGAAGTACAATTGACCTATACGCATATGACCGGCAGCTACGCTGGCCGAATCCACCCCAAAAGCAAGCCCCGACCGGTAACAATCCAATGCAAGCAACTCATTGTCGAGCTGCTGTTCAACTGAGAGGGGATGGTTTGCATCGTGATTTCTACCGACATATAGCAAAGCCAATTTTTCATATATCGTGCGGAGCAGACCGGCATTCTTATCTGCCTGACCTGATTGACCGATATATGTCAGCGCATCCTTAAAAAAATGTTCTGCTTTTGTCGGATCTGAGGTACCTTGCCCGACTGATGCCGCCGCATATGCCATAAACACATATTGCAAAGAGAGGGCATCCTGATCTCCTGACGAGGAATACACATCGACCAGTTTACTCCTGAGTTCCAACGACTTCTCTACATTCGCGATATCCTCCGAACGGTGCATGGCATATGCAAGATTGACAAGCGAAGAAATATATGACGCCGAGCCTTCTCCGTATGTTTTCTGTCGTATGGCCAACGCTTTGCCTGCCGGTTCGATAGCCGAATCGCATTGGTCAAGATTCATAAACAGGACAGCCAGAGTATTGAGCGTGTTGCCATAATACGGATGTTCATCACCTAAAGCTTTACGTTCTATCTCGGCAACCATCTTGAATAGACGCATAGCTTCAGCTGCATCACTTGGGAAAATAATATCAGCAAGAGTCGCCAATGAATCCGATTCCAGAGTCAACCGACGGTCAACCGGCGGCTGTGCTTCGTCTCCGACATGAAGTTTATACCCTTCACGATCACCCATGCGCAGGCAACACTCCGCCCACCAGCGCTCAGAATAGTGGCGTCGGGGATTATTGGCATGCATCGTACGCTTATCTAATTCATGACATTCAGCAAACAATCTGGCTGCATCGCCATAGTCGCCATCATTATAGCAAGTCATCGCATCCTCAAACAAAGAGTCTGAATGATGCCTGACCGCATCGTCAACCGTCCATATTTCTATAAATTCGCGCGGCAATGTCGTGTCTGCATATAGTGATGTAACGCTAATAATCACACCAATAATGCTGATGACAATACAGATTCTATGCAGACTAAATAATCTTTTAATCATTGCCGCATTGACTGTCACTTACCCGGATAAGATTGTTTAGCCTGAGTGCCTGCCGAAGTTTTAGCAGCGGCGGCTCCTGTCGCTTGGGAAGTCAAGCCAAGTTCCTGCTTGATCTCATTGCCGATAAGACCGGCCGGAGCTGAAATTGTGGTTATTACCCACGATTTCGTAATCTCATCCCAGCGCTGGGATGAGATAGTCTGCCATATTGTTGATATTATACCATCAGACGGCATCATCTTCTTACGTTTCTTACGGTCTGCCTTCCAGTTTTTAGCATACTCGGGCGTTATGTCACAATTCTCTTTCAACTCAATTTCAAGTTTATATTGCCCCGTACCCCAAATATTTTTATAGCGACCGTTGGCATCCCTGTAACCCATATAGGAACGAGGGACTATAAAACTCTCTCCGACGATGGCATACTTCGATGGTTCGTCCTTTGGCCTTACATAACGCAGATAGC
This sequence comes from uncultured Muribaculaceae bacterium, assembly GCA_964018265.1. Lineage (GTDB taxonomy): Bacteria > Bacteroidota > Bacteroidia > Bacteroidales > Muribaculaceae > CAG-873. The sequence goes on along the minus strand of CAXHOY010000005.1, from coordinate 68,204 downwards.
CTTCTGCGTTCAAATCATTTTCATTGACAGGCACCGAAATCGTGAAATGGCCGAGTTCCGCATCATTGTGCAGCTCGATAGCATCAGTGAACCATGATGACTTAAGACTGATATCCATAGTCATATTAAAATTACGACGTTCGTCAAAAGAATATTCCAATGGCAGGCGTGTGTTGGGAAGATTGGAATGACTTGGACTGATAATCAATGTATCGAGCACAAGTTCAAACTTTGAATGATTGACAATACGTTTCAGTTTCGAGCGATCGATGTGACAGGACACAAAAAAGACCGTATCCTGACCTTCTTTTCTTAGACAACCTATTCCATCAAAATTCATATTGAGAGGATCAAGCGCACCGGCGGTCGAAGGTTTGCTGTAAAAGTCCCTGACATCCTGGACTGAATTTATCTTGGTTGTCCATGTGTTTTCTTTGGTGACCATATCGTTCCACTCTTGTTTCTGGCGCGCATTGCGTGTCAAAAGGCTACCGATAGCGTTAACTCCGAGGTCGATAAATGAACTTACATAACCGGCACCGATTCCTTTGACAGCTCCAAGTGAAGCATTGAGCAAATCGACATCAAAACGACGGGTATCATCCTGAACTTCATTCACTTGCTGGATTTCAGATGCCAGATCCTTACTGGTGTATATATAAGTCTCATACTGAACTGTCTGGGCAACAATTCCCTGCCATGATAAGCCAATGGCAAAAAAGCTTGCAATTAGTTTTTTCATAATCGTTTGATACACTGATAATATCCGCAAATATACAATTTTTCCGGGAAATCATAAACATCTATTATCCAAAAGAATCTGTGAAAAATGACATCTGAGGTGTCATCGGAGTTGGATTTCCTCTGGTTATTCTTTCTGATGAGCTTGCTCTCTTGTGAGACGGCGCTTAAATTGTAATGCCTTAATAAACTTTTCTATATCTTTGTGGTCTAAATCAAAAAGTCAATTATGAAGCAGGTTATTATCATAATCTCAATTCTTTGTGCATTTACGACGGTCAGTGCTCAATATTATTATCCTTATGATAGCGGCAATTACTATTATGATGATGCTCCAAGTCTCATAATTCAGAAAGACCGAATTATGGGCTGGTATGTTTCAGACCTTGACGGCAAACATATCAGCGATTACTATCAGGAAATACGACCTTATAGTCAAGGGGCGGCCGCTGTAAAGGATAAAATCATGGGATGGTGCTTCATAAATCTTTCAGGCGAAAGATTTACGGACTACTACGCAGAGGTTGATGATTTTCACGAGGGTTATGCTCTTGTCAAAGACAAAGTCATGGGATGGACATTTATCGACGGACAAGGCCGTAAACTCATATCTGATTATTTTGATGAAGCCTATCCCTTTCATCGTGGCGTGGCTCTGGTCAAGGATAAAGTCATGGGATGGTATCTCCTCAACACAGCAGGCAAAAGGATAACTGAATATCATAAAACACCTTGGGATTTCAGGCCTCCTCAACCTCCGCGCAGACCTTGGTGATCCATCTCCTCACTCATAAATCAGACCTTTGCCATATGCCGAGCCGGGCAAAAGGTTCAACCTCTCCAGGCTTGTTATGGCCGAGTTGGCGAAGCAGAAACATCACGCAGGCCAAGTCTCCAGCTTAGTCTCTGTTAGGCTAATCAGATGCATCGTCCTCTTGACTAAGACCGCCTCCCCGCAAAGCTAAAAAATGCCACCTCCGGCTCTATGTCCTTTTGTTCTTTTGTCTTCCCACACCACCATACACCTACAACCCTTGAGGCTGCAATGTCGTGAGGACAGACACCCTGCTACGCGGAGCATGGATGAAATAGGGTTCCGCATAGGCCCGTTCAGTTTCGACTGCTCCATAATCTTGTAAAGCGTTGTGCCGACACGGATGAACTCATCCTTTGCCATGCCGCCACCATTTGTGGACAGTCGGTAGCTGCCATTTACTTTGTTTGCGTCCATATTCCAATGATTTAAGTTGAAAAAAATGTCAGCCACAATGGTATAGTTAATTATCTAATAGACTTATACACAAATCACAGTACAATAAAAAATAAAGTACAATGTAGATGTTTTTTTTGGGGCGCTATAAGCTCAAGACAATTATACGCAATTGAAACACTCTCTTATTTGGTTTATTTTGAGTACCTTTGTGGGTATAGTTTGTTTGAATAGTTAGCTTATGATAGAATATACAAGTAGTAGATTATGTTTCAAGGCTGATTTAATTGAGCCGTTGAAAGATAATGATTCATTTATCGTTCGTACTCCGAATGGAACATTCAAGTTTACAAAAGTTGATTTCTATCGTGTCTTTTCAAATGTTATTGGGACCAAGAGCTATCAAGAGAACAGAATATATAGTTGTAAATATCCGCCTAAACGAGCTATGCAGTTTTTAATATCGTGTCAATCCTCTACATTTAACCAGTTCGAAAAATGTATAGCCTCAAAAGATTTGGTAGGGGAAGAAATCAGAATGAAAATTAAGGAAATAGGTATATTGTGGCATAATTCTCCTAACAACCCCCAAATAGATGCTGAAGTACTTGAATATTGGAATAATCTGATAGAAGAATGGATAGCGGACAAAGATATGCCATTGATTATTCGTAAAGATATAAAAAAACGAGGTCGATCTTTTATACATCCTTGTGGAAGAGAAATTATCGTATCCGATAATACTGTAGCTATTTGGGTGTATAGAAATGTCTTAGAAAGAACTATGTTCACCTTATCTCAAATTAAAGAGCTGTTGAGCCAAAATGAGATACCAATAGTGTTTATGTCTACAAAGGAAATTAAGGCAAATGCGAAGTACACCAAACCATTAGGCCGTGATGCTTTGTCTGATTGGAAATTGTGTCATATTCAACCTGTGGGATTTAATACTTATACAAGTATTGAAGATTTGGAAATTTCCGATATTGAAGACCATTTTAGAAAATATGTAAATCCAAACAATATGTTTGTACTTCCTAAAGAAATTGGTTATTTAGGGGAAATAGATGTATTTATTGAAGAACAGCAACGATAATAGACAAATAGCAGGTATTTTTTGCGCTCATGCCATTTATCTAAGCTACGACACCCAAATGAAGAATTGGTAAGAGAAAAGAGATAGCATACTTTCTCTTTTTGTGTGTCATCACTGCTTTCAGTTTATCCTCCGTCAGCCATTCCCGTTCCTTTACATTCGGACAAATGTGGAACTGAACAAAAAGTTCAACGACTCCAACCTTGTTATGGCCTTGACGGAAGGATTGACCTTCCGGTAAGGAGCTATGTCGTGTGGACAAGCACCCCGCTACGCGGAACAGACGGCACTAACGCGCCCACCATAAGATAATTTTAACTTTTATGGGCACAATCATGACACATACATTGTGATAATTTTGCAGGTGAGAGCCATTTCGGCTTTCGCTAAACATCCAAACACTTTTCAATCATGTCAGCAGTAATCTTTGTCTTATGTTTCTTCGCGTGGCTCGGCCAGGCTCTCAAAGACGGCGGCAAACCATAATCATCAAACTATGAGTTTTTGGAATTTTCTTGGAGGATTTGCAATATTCAACTCCTTATGCAGTGTGTTTTCAAGCTCAGCGACGGCCTCCTGCCCCCATTGCCAATGTCTTGGCAATGGAAAATCATGCGATAGAATCTTCCGCGAGACAGACATCGACAGCCTTGAACGATGCATCGACGAGTTTGAAGATCTCCTCGCCGACTGCGATGTGATGTCAGAAGACTATGCAGAGCTTCAGGAGCGGATTGACGGCCTGAGGCATCGCCTTGATGAAATGATCGCCATGAGTGACACCCGAGACAACGGTGAAGCCCAATCAGAAAGGATAGCCGATGGCAAGATGAAATGCCAGTGATTTGCCAAAAGACGTCATGTTATAGTAACCCGAACGTCCGGTGTCATACGGAGCATGGATACCGATACCAAGATCGCCTCTCACTACAAGCATACCGATGTCGAAACGCAGGCCGACTCCTGTGCCAAGGGCTATGTCATTGAGAAAAGTCGATGCTTTGAGCACACCGCCCGGGCGCTGCGGATCATCTTTAAGCAACCACACATTGCCGGCGTCGAGGAAGGCTGCTCCATGAAGAGGTCCGGCTATCGGAAAACGGTATTCTACGTTGGCCTCAAATTTGAATGTACCGGTCTGATCAAAATAGCTGTCGTCGACCGCCGGGTCATGATAGCTGCCCGGACCTATGCTGCGCACCGTGAACGCTCGTACGGAGTTGGCACCACCGCAATAGAACTGTTCGGCATATGGCACTTGAGTCGAATTGCCATAGGCATGCGCCGCACCGACTGCCACACGGCTCACAATCCAGCTGTCGCCCTGAACCCTTCGCCCATAGACGAGCTGTGTCGAGCCCTTGACAAATTGAGAGAATGGTGTGCCGAAGAGCTCCTTTTCTCCTTTCTTGCCGCATGCCCGGTATATAGCCCAGAAGATATTACCGGCCTCCTGGATGGTGAATTGCCAGTTGAGTGTATTATCGCGTCCAAACTGTCGGTCGTAGACATATGAGTACATCATCTGCGGGATATACTGACTGCGGAAACTCTGGGCGACCGCCTGATTGGCATCCATGATGGAGTCGAACTCCGCAGTGGTATGCATCAGCTTGGTGTAGGTCAGCTTCAGAGGGGTGAAAGTATTTGAGACGTGCCTCGTCACACGCCAATCATAACTTACAGACGCATTAAACTGCGCGAGTTTGAAATAGTGGGGTCTGTTGAGCAGATCGGCATTGAGCTGAAAACGAGTCCAGTTGAGTTGAAATCTGCTTCGGGGCACAAAGCGGGGAGCTATGAGCCGCGGCATAGCCAATGAAGCCGTGAGACCGACCTCATAGGAGTTGAATATGGAGCTACGGCCATGACCGGTCTGCCACTCATATGTGCCGTTTACACCGACGGTCAGTTGCTCACCGCCACCGAAGAGATTGTTGTTGCTGACACGGAAAGTCATGCCGGGGCCTATGTAGCTGTTGCTTTTAGACGAACCGTTGATTTCAAAGGCCGCTTCATAGGGGGCGTCAAAGGTGCAGTCGACCAAGACATTCAGCACACCGCTCTGAGTCGTATCGGGCACAGCGTTGATGTCGATGGCGCTGAATATGCCGAGACGGGCGAGATTTGTCTGTGTCCGGTTCATGTCGCGCACCGAGAATGTACGGCCCGGGCGGAATGTCACGCATTCGGGCACAAGCTTGGTTCTGAATTTCGACGGTTGCATCTGCACCAGAGTTGCCCTCGGAGTGGCGATTGTGTCAGGGACGCCTCCGCCTTGATGACGGTGTGTGACAACCGTAACCCGGCCTGTTCGGAAATGTCTCAGGGCTATTTTCGGAGCATTTGACGCCAACACCATCTTCATCTCGATTTCTCCCGGAGTAGCGATACTGTCAGCGAGATACTCAATGTATGATGGTTGGAAGAAATAATACCCCCTGTTTCGCAGACTGTTCGTGATGCGAGTCCGCGCTATGTTGAGAGAGTCTGTCGAATATCTCATGCCCGCAGTCAGATAAGGGTCACGCATGGCGAGAGAGTCGATCAGATGGTTAAGGGCTGTCGAGTCAGGCAAAAGCTCTACCATCCTCATAGGATATGCCGGCCCGGGATTTATGGTATAGAGGATTTTAGCCTTTTTAGGATTTCGTCCGTAGACAAGTTCATAGTTGGTCGAAGACCGGAAATAGCCGTTATTGTCGAGCATCTGGTCTATCATGTGGGTTCTCACCTCCGGACGCACGTCAGAAACGAGCACAGGCTCGTCAACCAGTTTCTCATAAAGCCAATGCTTCAGACCTTTCGGTGGATTGCTCCAGTTATTATAGACCCACAGACCGAGAGGGAAGGGATAATGCCACCCGAGCAGTTTCCAATAATTGTTTGGCGGCACATCAACGGCATCCTTTATCGAAGCTGACAATGCAGATGGCATTTTGACCGAATCTTCATCAATCTTCAGCCCCTTGAGGCCGTTGTAAAGAATCTCATCATCCGGAATACGTCTTGTAGTCGAGCATGACGGCAGCACCAGTCCCGTCAGGAAAGCCGCAGCTCCGAGACTGAGCAAGCCTTTATGTACAATGTGCTTGAATGCTTTCATTTTTTGTTGCGTTTAGGTTTGAGAAACTTGAACATGTCTGCGAGACTGTTTAGTTTATGACGGTAGACAAAGCCGACACCGGTCTGGGTTATTTCCCCTTCAAGAATGCTCTCATAGCCGGTGTGGCGGAAGATCTTGACATACATCGTATGGCCGCGGTTGAGGAAGTATTCGAAAGATATGTCGTTGATGAGATTCTGCGAGAAGTTTTCATCGGCATTGGCATCGGTCGAGTAATTGCCTCCGACCACAATCTTAAACCGATCATTGAAAAGCGATTTCGAAACCTGATAGCTATAGCTTGTGGTCTGCGAACTTGCACCATCGACCGTTCGGTTATATTGGTCTATGCCAAACGACAGATCCACTCCTTTGATATTGTTGGCCGCCCAACTGTTGATTTGCGACTCAAGGAACGAATAGAGAGCGTTACCCGAAATCGATGCGTCGCCTTTAGTGCCCGGTCCGGTGTACATGCCATAGAGGAGCATGTTCATCGCCTGATTTGCACGTTGGTCAGGACTCATCGACTGTAGTTCGTTGGCCACCGTGACATCATCGTCTGTCGAAAGATCGAATGCCACATCCATCCGATCGAGCGTACCGCTGACATTGAGCGCGACGTCAAAGTTGACAAGGCGCGAATTCTGTCCCGACTGTGTGACATTGGCCTTGATCACGTCTACGGCATGAATTGACAATGTCGGGTTGAGCACATCACCATTGAATGCCACATAACTGTTGCCGTCAAATGCGAAGTTCTTTTCTGACATAAAGGGCGGTGAGTATCTGACATATCCCTGGTTGATGTTCAGGCGTCCGGTCATGCGCCCGTCGCTCACAGGCGACATCGTGTAGTTGAGTGTGCCGTCTGCTTCGATCTGGGCTCTGTTCTTGCCGTCGCTCGACAGGTCGACTCCGATTGTAGTACCATTTTCGATGGTCAGCGTGGCGTCGAGTATCATCGCCATGTCGTTGTTGACAATGCTATCGGCAATCATCACTGCAGCCGTGTCTGAAAAATTGACAAACTTGACCATATCGCCCGCACTTTGCGATGATATGACGTTTGCGGCATCAGGGATAACATAAGTCACATTGGTCGGAGGCACGATACGCAAATCTGCATTCACAAACATCAGGCTCATATCACCATGGATGCGTGAATCAAGCGAAATGAAAGCTTTGCCATAGACATCCGCACCTTTCGTGGCCTTGCGGGTATTGACGAGCTGCATGTTGTCGGCCTTGGCTGTCAGGTCTATCTTAGGCGATGATAGCGACGCGATGTCTACTTTTCCGTTGATTTCAAGCGGGTTATCATTCACCCCCTTGATAGCGAAACGTTCGAACGTCACGATGTTGTCTACCACCGGTATCTTCTCGTCACTGAATGTATAATCCGTTCCGGTCATATAAAGACGCACCGCCGTGCTGTCAAAATCCATGTAACCATTGAACACCGGAGCTCCAGCATCTCCTGAAATGCGCATTGTGCCATTGAGCGTGCCTCCAATCCTTGCCATTCGGGGAGGCAGGAAAGGATTGACTGTCTCAAGCGGGAAATGTATCATCGAGAAATCGAGGTTATAAGGCGATGTCGAGGTCGAATCATTGAGATTGCCCGCCAATGTCATTGTCTTGCGTCCATCTACATATACATCTGAAGTAGCATAGAGCATGCCGCCGGGTTTGGTGGTGACGTCGAAATCGACATTCATGGTTGCCACCCGCTCTTTGCCATAATAGAAGTTATCAATGCCGACATTGCCCACTCCGTTGAGATTACCATCGACGCGACGCAATCTTACATCAGCGTTAAGGTCACCTTTCATCGGTGGTGCAAATGGGTTGATTGACACCCAGTCGGCAATATGGATGTCACTGAGTCTCACCACAAGGTCTTCCTGTCCGGCAGAACCTTCGACATGCTCTGTCAGCACCTCAAGACGGCTCCGGCCTCCGGTCATCACCAGATTGGCGTCAATATGTTGGCTCGGTATAATATATGATATAAAGTTGTCGGCATTGACAGTCCATGGCTTATAACCGATAGTCTGGTTGAGGGGCGTCAGACGCAGAGTCGCTACAGAATCAGCGATAACCGCTTTCATACCGATATCAAAACCTTCGACATTCTTGATGTTACTCTGACGCAGTCGGGCGTCCAGTTCGTTGTCGGCGAGCGATCCCCGCAGGCTGACATGGGCCCAGTCATCGAATGTTCCGGGCCGGTTGTTGACACCGGCATTGAAATCCAGCACTTTGCCATGCTGGACTGCATTAAAACTGATTGTGTCAAGACGAGTGGATCCTGTGGCAAACGACAAGAGCCGTGAGTCGAAACGCAAAATCGAATCATTGGAAGCCGAGAGTCTTAATTTTCTGAAACTCATCTTGCTTGTAGCTAACACATCGTTCAGGGCGTTGTTTGAACCGGCCACGAGATCAAGCGCGAATTCGGGCAAAGCATCTTGCAGGCCGGTGATGTCGGCTACCTTCTCTGCCATCTGACGGTCAATAGCCTGCGAGGCAGCCGAGAAGCGGACCATGAGGCTGTCGAGCGAGGCCGGGCTCGTGAAAGTCAAGGTCATATCACGGTTGTGCACCGAAGCCACAGTCGTCGAGTCTGACGTATCGAGCCGCGCCAATATGTTGCTGAGGCTGATGTCACGTGCAGGTTGACTGAAATCGAGATTGTCGAGAGTGAGACGCCCCCTGATCTGATTGGCAGCAGGAGTGATTGACGCATCGCCCGTAAGTTTGAACGACAGTTTGCTTTCAACCTCACTGAATTTCAATGCATACAGATCTATATCCTCGCCACTGGCTGAGAGAGTCCAGTCATAACGGTCTCCGTTGAGATTGCCTTCGGCCATGAGGTCAAGTCTTGTGTCCGGGTTTACAGATCCTAATGACACTTTGGCCTTTCCATTCTCCAACGAGGCATTCAAGTCAATGTCGCGGTATGTATAATGATCATATTCGGCCGCTGCGACCTTGAGAGCGGCCTCAGCCGTCATAGCTGTCCCAAACGGATTATAGCCTTTGCCAGAGACATCAAGTCGGGCTGTGACATCGCCCACTCCGAGATTAGGCATAAAAGTCTCTATCGGAAAATCTTTCACTCCGAGTGTGCCTTTATAGCTCTCACCGCGCGAGTTCCATCGTCCGTCAAGAGCCAGAGAGCCACCGCCGGTGACAACCTTCATCCATCCGTTGACCGCACCTGACGCCATGGCCACATGACCGTTGAGTCTCATGCGCGGAATATTGATGCTCATGGCTTCATCCTTTGGCAGCATGCTGTTTTTGATACGGTTAAGATTTATAACATTGCCTGACAGCGCGATATCACCTGTCATATTGTCCACATCAAAGAAATTGCCTACATAGCCTTTAGCTCCGATGCTGACACAGCCGTTGACCATCATGTCAAACTGACGGATATCGAGTCTGGCAGGGGTGCCGTCGGCAAAAACATTAATATCGATTCGGTCATCGGCCGGAAGAGTTATCAGATATGGCATGAAAGCCGGAAACATCTTACGCAGATCTGCAACCCCTACTCCGCCTGTCGCATCCAGACGAAGCGGCAACGATGCGTCGGAAACCATATTTCCCATGCCCATTTCTGCCGTGACATCGAGAGCCGTTGTCGCTGTCGATATTTTGAAATCATTGAGATGCATGGCCACCGAATCAAGCGCGAAAGTGCCCGAAGCATCCAGAGTCACACCGCAACGCTCCGTGCCATGAAGTCTCAGAGGCAGACTCAATGTTGTCGCCTGATTAAAGAATTGTTTGACCGAGAGGCTTAAAGAATCCACCTCTATATAGCCGAAATCCAGACCGGGGACAGGCGCCAGGCCGCGAGTGGTGTATAGCGCATGCGAATTATCAAAAGAAAGAGAGTCGATCTCGATAGTCCATGGTGCTGAACTGACCGAGTCAGACGACTCCACGACCGGAGTGGCTGCGATTGTAGCCGAATCCGGAGCAATAAAAGCAGCTCCGAGACCATTGCCGGTCATGCTTCCAAGAGCTACTCGCTGTGAGGCAAGATCAATCAGGCCGTCTATGAGTTTGCCTTCAGGGATTGTAGCGCCCAGCGAGTCGATCGTCGGCAGGAGCCTCATGGTGTATGACAGATCTTTCAGGTCAAGTTCTCCTATTGCAATACTCATATTCGTAGGCTCGGCGGGTGACGGAGGTATCGACACAGTGTCAGGTGAAATGACCATACTGACCTTTGCACCGTCGAGCATACCCTTTTCAAGCTTTATCGACATATCGCTTAATCCGACTTTGACAGGCTCGAGCGAAATGCCTCGTGCGGCTATTGTCATGAACATGGTCGAATCCGGGGCTCCCATGCGATAACGGGCATCCTCAAGTTTAAGGCCATTTATCTCAGCCTCGCCTCTGAGCAACGGCAGCAAAGCGACTGAAGCTTCGGCCTGACGTGCTGCGACGAGCGTGTCTCCGTTCTGAGCGAGACTCAACCCACCCAACTCAACATCCAGTGGGAATGACAATCTGAAACTGTCGAGTGTCATCGTCATTCCCTGATGAGCGTTGAGACGGTCTACCAATTTATCCTTAAGCGCATTCTGTAGCCATGGAGAATAAAGAGCGACAAGCGTACCCGCCACCAGCAGCAGTAAGCCGAGGACCACGAACCCGAGAGTCTTCAATGCCTTATGTATCAATTTTGCAGTTTTCACAGATAGTGATGAATTAGCAGATGGATGAATGTTATATGCTAATATAACCACGCAACCTAACGCTCGGTTTACTCGCGGGCTCACAAAATTAACACTATTAAATTTTGATTCAAAAAATAATCATAGCCACGATGAACTTATTTAGATCCGGTCTCATAAAAGCGCGGAGTTAATCAGTTTTTTTAGTGGCTTGAAACATTTATTTGGACGGCTACGATTTTTTATCTATTTTTGAGCCATAACTGATTAATCGTCCTTACGGCCATGAAACATATCGCCCTGCCCGACGGCTGCAGTGCCGACAGACGTCTTCCGTTCTACCTTGCCATGGAGGAATGGGTGGCTCATAATCTGCCGGACGATGACTATTTTTTCTGCTGGCAAGTTCGGCCTACGGTGATAATCGGCCGTAACCAGAACATCGACACAGAGGTCGATCTCGCATACTGCCGCGCCAACTCCATAGACGTTTGCCGACGCAAGAGCGGCGGAGGCTGTGTTTTTGCCGACATGCACAACATCATGATGTCGTATATCACACCGTCGGAAGAAGTCACAAGCACATTCAGCCGCTACACTTCGATGATAGCCTCAATGTTACGTTCGCTCGGGCTCGACGCTGAAGCCACCGGCCGCAACGACATCATGATCGGAGACGGCAAAGTGTCGGGCAACGCGTTTTATCACACCTCCGGCCACAGCATAGTCCATGGCACAATGCTCTATGACACCGACATGACCCACATGGCCAGGGCTATCACCCCGTCGCGTTCGAAGCTGGAGTCAAAACAGGTGAAATCAGTCGCCTCACACATCACCACTCTCAACCGCCATCTGTCGATGAGTCTTGACGAGTTCCGCGAATATGCCATCAGCAGACTCACCGACGGGGCTGTAACTCTAACACCACAACAGATTGCGGGGATAGAGGCCATCGAAGATACTTATTATAGACCGCAATGGCTCGCCGGACGGAAATCCACAGCCGAACGTCGCATCACACGTCGCATCGAAGGAGTCGGTGAATTTTCGGCAGGCATGACGATACGCAATAATCTCATTGAGGATATAAACATCGAAGGTGACTTTTTTATGCTTTCCGACCTTGACACCACACTGCTCGACAAACTCCGTGGCGTCAGGCTCGGACGCCAGGAGATCATCGACGCGCTGGACTCGACAGACTGCGACAGTGTGATTGCCGGGCTGTCGGCCGAAAGTCTGGCAGATCTCCTGACTTATGAAACTAATTGATACCATCCACGACAATCAAACAACAAACCTGAATATATCATGAGCGAAGAACTGAAAAAAACATGTCTCCACGACCTGCATGTAAGTCTTGGAGCATTGATGAGCCCGTTCGGTGGCTTTGACATGCCGATCCAATATGACGGCATCGAGCAGGAACACAAGGCAGTCCGCACCGGTTGCGGAGTGTTTGACGTCTCCCACATGGGCGAGGTCGAAATCAGCGGTACTGACGCCGAACGCTTTGTCAACCACATCTTCACCAACGACATCTCCCAGGCTACAGACGGCAAGATCCTCTATGGCATGATGCTCTATCCCGACGGAGGCGTCGTCGATGACTTGCTTGTCTATAAACGTTCGGCGAACAACTATTTTCTTGTCATCAACGCATCAAACATCGACAAGGATGTCGAATGGATCAACAACGCCGCGACAGGTTTTGATGTCACAGTCGACCACACGAGTGACCGCTGGGCCGAACTGGCTGTTCAAGGGCCGGACTCAGAGCGGGTGATGAGCGAAGTCTTGGGATTAGACGTATCAGACCTCACCTTCTACACCTTCCGCACCATACGCGACGGACTGATCGTCAGCCGCACCGGCTATACGGGTGAAGACGGTTTCGAAATTTACGCCTCCCCTGAAGAAATACGGAGTTTTTGGTCCAGGCTCATCGACGCCGGCATCCAGCCATGCGGACTCGGATGTCGCGACACTCTGCGTTTTGAAGCCGGACTACCATTATATGGCGATGAGCTCAGCAGCGAAATCACACCCGTCGAAGCCGGACTCGGCATGTTCGTAAGACTTGAAAAAGACGATTTCATCGGTCGCGAAGCCATAGCGCGCCAGAAAGCCGAAGGCCCGGCACGTAAGATAGTCGGCCTTGAAGTGACGGGACAGGCAATCCCCCGTCATGGCTACGAAGTGCTCGACACGGAAGGAAACAAAGTCGGAGAAATAACCACAGGCTACCACTCGATCACCCTCGGACGCAATCTTGCCATGGCATTGGTTAACGCAGACCATGCATCACTCGGAACAGACCTTCAGGTCAAAGTGCGCCGCAAGGTTTTCCCTGCCACTGTCATCAAAAAACGTTTCTACACACCAAACTACAAAAAATAACTGATAAATAAAACAAACACAACAATGCTTTACTTTCTTCCTACTCACGAATATGCCCGCATCGAGGGCAACACTGCCTATATAGGCATCTCTCAATTTGCAGCACAGCAGCTCGGCAACGTAGTCTATGTCGATATGCCCGAAGAAGGCGACGAAGTGGCCAAAGGCGAAGACTTCGGAGCCATCGAGAGTGTCAAGGCCGCATCCGACCTTTTCTCTCCTGTCAGCGGTGAAGTCGTCGAAATCAATGAGAAACTTGTCGACAATCCACGCCTGGTCAACGAAGACCCTCTCAACAACTGGATTATCAAAGTCGAAATGAGCGACCCTTCGGAACTCGAAGACCTTCTCAGCGCCGAAGCATACGAAAAGCACTGCCAATCCGAAAAACACTGATCACAGATGTCAGACCACAGATATTTACCGCACACAGACACCGACATATCCCATATGCTCGGTGTCTGCGGAGCGAAATCGCTTGATGACCTATATTGCGATGTACCGGACGAGCTGAAGCTAAAGAAGCCTTATGATCTGCCGGACGCAATGAGCGAAAAAGAGTTACGCGATTTCTTCGCCAAACTCGACGCCATGAACAGGCCAATGACCTGTTTCGCCGGAGCCGGTTACTATGACCACTATACACCGGCTGCTGTAAATGCCATATTGTCACGTTCGGAATTTCTGACCGCATACACCCCCTATCAACCTGAGATATCGCAGGGCACACTCCAATATATCTTCGAATATCAATCGATGATATGCTCTCTGACAGGCATGGAGGTCAGCAACGCTTCGATGTATGACGGAGCCACGGCCACGGCCGAAGCAATGATAATGGCCGTCAACAGCACCCGCAAGAAACGTCGAGTACTGATTTCAGCCACTGTCTCGCCGGCCGTGGCTGAGGTTGTGGCCACATATGCCCGTTACCACGATATAGCGCTCGAAGTAATACCTGAATTTGAAGGAGCTACCGACCGCAGCGAATTTGAAGCGATGATGGAAGCCGGTGACGTGGCCGGCGTCATCGTGGCATATCCAAACTACTATGGCATCATAGAGTCATATGACGGCTGGGCGGATGTCTGCCACAAAGCTAAAGCACTCCTGATTATGAATTGTCAGGCATCGACACTCGGTGTGTTACGCACTCCTGCATCACTCGGAGCCGACATCGTATGCGGCGACGCCCAGTCGCTCGGCATGCCACTGAACTACGGAGGCCCGTATCTCGGCTATCTCGCCACTACAAAGGCTTTGATGCGCAAACTGCCGGGGCGCATAGTCGGAGCGACAAAGGACGCCCGCGGACAGCGTGTTTTCGTGCTCACCCTTCAGGCCCGAGAGCAGCACATCAGACGAGAGAAAGCCACATCCAACATATGCTCCAACCAAGGATTGATGGCGCTTCATACGGCTGCCTATCTGTCTTTGCTCGGGGCGGAAGGACTCAGAGAAATCAACGACCTCGGCTATGGCGGCATGCGCTATCTTGCCGACAGGCTCTCCGAAACCGGACGCATGAGACTCAAATATCCCGAAAGGCCATTCATCAACGAAGCCCTTTTCAAGATCACCGATCCGCTCACAGCCGACCACATTATTGATGCTGCAGCCAGCGAGGGCATCATTGCCGGTGTGAAAATCGACGAATGCGAGCTTCTGATCGCTGTAACCGAAATGCAGACACGCGAAGACATGGACCGTTATGTATCAATCGTCAAAAATCTCGAACTATGAACCGCCGACTATATGACAAACTGATATTTGAATACTCGCAGCCCGGACGCCGCGGCTACAGTCTTCCGCGCAACAGTTTCGACCGCCACATCAACGAACTGCCCCAAAGCTGCCTTCGCAAAGAAGCCCCGGCGCTCCCTGAAGTTGACGAGCCAACGGTTGTGAGACACTATACAAACTCCAGCACCAACAATTTTGGAGTTGACACCGGCTTCTATCCACTGGGATCATGCACGATGAAATACAATCCCAAAATCAACGACGAACTTGCAGCCTCAAAGTCCATAGCTCCGCTCCATCCGTTCCAACCTGTGTCCGGAGTACAGGGAGCGCTGGCCATATACTGGCAGCTTCAGAAAGCCCTGTCTGAAATAGGCGGCATGGCCGAATTCACGCTCAACCCGTTTGCCGGTGCACACGGCGAACTGACCGGACTGCTTGTCATCAAAGCCTACCATCAATCACGTCAGGACGCCGGTCGTACAACAGTGCTTGTCCCCGACTCAGCCCACGGCACCAATCCGGCCTCGGCTGCTGTCGCAGGCTTCAAGATCGTCGAAGTCCGCAGCATGTCAGACGGCACAGTCGATGTCGACGACCTGCGGTCAAAACTCGATGATTCAGTGGCCGCTATCATGATGACCAATCCAAACACGGTCGGCATGTTTGAAAAAAATATTCCGGAGATAGCCCGTCTGGTACACGACGCAGGAGCTCTGATGTACTATGACGGAGCCAATCTCAATCCGATGCTCGGAGTGGCACGTCCCGGCGATATGGGCTTTGATGTGATGCACATCAACCTCCACAAGACATTCTCCACGCCTCACGGTGGCGGTGGGCCGGGCGCAGGTCCGGTCGGAGTGCGCCGCGGTCTTGAGCAATTCCTGCCAAATCCGCGAGTGATACGCTGCCCTGACGGCTCTTATGACGTAGTGTCTGAAGATTCTGCTCTCGGCCGCATTTCAGGCTGGCTCGGAAACTACACCATGTATATCCGCGCCTTGGCCTATATCCTGAGCCTTGGATCAGAGACTCTATCAAAAGTAGGTCCGCTCGCGACTCTTAACGCCAACTACATCATGCACCGTCTCTGCGACGTCTACGAATTGCCTATTAAAGGGCCTTGCAAGCATGAGTTTGTCTTTGACGGGCTCAAGGACAAATCGACAGGCGTCACTACGCTCAATGTCGCCAAACGCCTGCTCGACTTCGGCTTCCACGCTCCGACAATCTATTTCCCGCTGCTCTTCCATGAGTCGTTGATGATTGAGCCTACAGAAACCGAAAACCTCGAAACACTCGACTGCTTCATCGATGCCATGCGACGCATCGCCAAAGAGGCCGCAGAAGATCCGGAGACTGTGCGTAGCGCTCCTCACGACACACCTGTCTCCCATCCCGACGAAACCGAGGCGGCTCTTCACCCACTCACCACCTGGACTGACCTATGCAACGCTCAGATATAATCATCATTGGCGGCGGACCGGGCGGATATGAAATCGCAGCCGATCTTGCGTCCAAAGGCATGAAAGTCACGCTCATCGAGCGCGACCGGCTGGGTGGCACATGCCTCAACCGGGGTTGCATACCGACCAAATGCCTGTGCGCGGCAGCAGCGGCGGCTGCTACCGTGTCCTCGGCTGCGTCGTTTGGCATAGATATCAGTTCGTTCACCGCTGACTACGCCAAAGCCACTGCCAGAATACCATCTGTAGTCCAACAACTTAGCGACGGCATATCGGCCATGCTACGCGACGTCGAAGTAATAAGCGGTGAAGCTCGTCTATGTAAAGACAAAGTCGTTGAAGTCAACGGCATGCAAATTACAGCCGACCGAATCATCATAGCTACCGGCTCACGGCCGGCAGTGCTCGACATCCCGGGCTCAAAATTTGCGATCGACAGCGACAGTTTCCTGGCCATGACCGAGATGCCGCAACGCATCGCCATCATCGGCGGTGGAGTAATAGGACTCGAATTTGCATCAGTCCTCGCCGCTTTCGGCCGGGAAGTCACCGTGATCGAGTATTGCAAGGAAATTCTTCCTGCATTCGATGCAGAAATAGCCAAACGTCTGCGAACAATGCTGACACGACGCAGCGGCATACGATTCATGACAGCCACTTCTGTGCGTGCCATCGAAGCCGGCTACCGCGTCATCTGCGAGGGCCGTAAAGGCAAGGATGAGGTTGAGTGTGATCTTGTCATAATGGCCGTCGGCCGAAAAGCAGTTCTACCTCCGGGTTGCGAGGAAGCCGGTATCGAAACCGACAGCAGAGGCTTCATTGTTGTCGATGACATGATGGAGACATCCGTGGGCGGAGTCTATGCCGTAGGCGATGTCAACGGCAGATGTATGCTCGCCCATGCCGCAGCCGCGCAAGCAAAAAGAGCCATGGGGTCGGATGTCAATCTCGATGTCATCCCTTCTGCCGTCTTCACGATGCCTGAGGCTGCCATGGTCGGACTGTCAGAAGAACAGGCCCGCGCCCGCGACTATGACATCATGGTTGGCAAAGCTTCTTTTGCCGCAAACGGCAAAGCCCTGGCCATGGACGAAGGCGACGGCACAGTCAAGATTATATTCGCGCGAGACAGCGGCTTCATATTGGGTTGTCACATCATAGGACCTCATGCCGCGGATCTTATTGCAGAAGTGGCAGCCATGATGTTCGGAATGACAACCCGCGAGGAACTTGCCGACGAGCTTGTCCACGGCCATCCCACCCTCTCTGAGATCTTGCCGCTGGCCGCACGCAACGCACGCTGACTCATGACGGACCGATAAAATAGAGGCCACATAGTGATGAAGTGTCCCCCGAAAGTTATTTGCCTGACTTTCGGGGGACACTTCGTTATTTTAAGGCGCGGTGCCTATTTCGTATCATTCATATACTCAGACTGACATCAGGCCTTTAGCTTGATCAACACAACCTTTGACCTGTCAAGAGCCGTGACCGTATGATGTGTGTTGGCCGGGAGAATGATCGAGTTACATTTTTCGAGTTTATGACGCTGATCATCGACTTCAAATTCGACCGCACCTTCTATTACGGTGACAAGCACGTCACAATTGACCGAATGACGGGCAATCACTGCATTACTGTCAAAGGCGAGGAGCGTGACAGATCCGCTGTCATTTGAAAGCACATCCTTAGCCACGATGTCTCCATCTTTGTAATCGAGTTCATTACACAAGTTTACGGGTGTTTTGATTTCTTCTTGGGTATTCATGTTATTCAAACTTTAAGTTTCACATTCATTTTACCACATAAACGTATAACCACACCAGAAAGTTCCTACGATCAAGAGCCTGTATCGCCGGAAATACACGTTCATCGGCAGAAAACGAACATTAGTCGACACATATTTGCGGAATATTAGTGAAATCATTACTTTTGAAAGTTAAATCAGAACATATACCGGCTTATAATATGAACGGACATACAGACGAAATCAATAATGGCAGAACACGCTCAAAGATAACCCGCTTCCTCTCCCACCTCATTGTCATCTCCATGCTGTTTCTGCTGCCGGAATTCATCATGGCCTATGCCATGCCGAACCACAAAGGCGCAGACAGTCACCAATGGGTCATGTATGCAAAATCATTTCTCTACATAGTCGTCTTCTACACAGACTATTACTACATTATCGGCCATACACTGACTCCCAAGGTGAGGATCTGGCGCTTTCTCGCCTACAATCTCATAATGCTTGCAACCACGCTTGCATTAAGCTATGGACTCTGGTATTGGCTTGTATATGAGCCTCGAATCGCTGAGAACGCCCTTCGTCCGCTACGCAATCCGGAGAAATTCAGACTCATGTTTTTTTCTCAGCTCGTTCGCGACGGAGTCATGATTATCTTAACGATGTCATTGGCCGTGGCTCTCAGGCTATCTGACAAATGGGCTGCATTTGAACGCCGGAGCCGGGATATGGCCGACGAACAACGCTCAACCGAGCTACAGAATCTAAAAAGCCAGATTAATCCCCATTTCCTGTTCAACACTCTCAATTCAATATATGCCCTCATAGAAATAAGTGCCCCTGAGGCTCAACGCGCGGTCCACGAATTATCACAGATGCTGCGATACATCCTCTATGAGACCCCGTCGAAAGTATCATTGAGACAGGAAACAGACTTCACGCTCAGTTACATATCACTTATGGAGTTACGCCTGCCCCAAGGCGTGGTCAAAGTCAACTGCGACATCGACAAAATGGCCGGAACAGATGTAGCTCCGCTCCTGTTCATATCCTTGATTGAAAATGCATTCAAACACGGCAACACCGGCAATCCGGAAGATTCGATCGACATTGAGATCACAGCGCGTGACGGACGCATCATATGCCGCACCCGCAACCGTTTTGACCATAAAACCGTGGTCGATCGCCAAGGAGGCATAGGCATAGCAAATCTACGTCGCCGTCTGCTGCTGCTTTATGAAGACAAAGCATCTCTACAGACATCTGTCAACGGAGACATTTATACCGCGTGCCTGACAATAACCACAGAAAAAGACTGACACTGACATGGCATTGAAATGTATAGTAGTCGATGACGAACCTCTTGCATGCCGTCTGATTGCAAGCTACGTCGAACGCACCGACACCCTCACTCTCACAGGCGCATACACCTCAGCATCAAGCGCACTCGACGCCATAATACGCGAGCTTCCTGACTTAGTGTTTCTCGACATCCAGATGCCCGAGATGACCGGTCTCGATATCGCCCGCCGTATTCCCGAACAGACACGCGTCGTCTTTACCACAGCCTATCGCGATTATGCTGTCGAAGGCTTCAGGGTCAACGCGCTCGACTACCTGCTCAAACCGATAAGCTACAGTGAATTTATGGAAGCCGTAGCCAGAGCGCAATCAAGACCACAGACCGAGCAGTTCATATCAGTCAAAAGCGAATATCGCCTGATACGCATACGCGTGGCCGATATCCTCTACATCGAAGGACTTAAGGACTATATCAAGATATATGTTGATGGCAATCCACGCCCTATCCTGACTCTAATGAGCATGAAAAATATCGAGAGCATGCTTCCCGAAGAAACATTCATGCGTGTCCACCGTTCGTACATAGCAAACCTCAGCCGTGCTGAAGCCTTGGTGAGAGGCACACTCGTCTACGGCAACAGCAACGTGCCTGTATCCGACAGCAACCGTCAGGCATTATCACGCCGCATGTGCGAACAATAGTCGGTGTCGTCTGTTAAAATAATAGAGTTTAATCATGCTGTCATATCACATACCACATTCATCGCTTAAAAATGAAACGCATCAATTTGTCAGATAAACAAAAGGCTTCTCTCAGCCATGCAGGCAAAAACAAAAAACTTTGGATCGCCATAGCATCAGGCATTGCCGCCATCACCGTGATTGCGATAATCTTAAACCGCAAGCCCGACGAAACGCCGATTCTACCTACGGTCGAAGTAGAACCGGTCGAGACATCAGATGTCAACATCTATGGCGAATTTGCCGGACGTATACGCGCTCAGCAATTTGTCGAGATCCGCGCACGTGTCGAAGGCTACCTCGAATCCATGCTCTTCGCTGAAGGCACATATATCAACAAAGGACAGACCCTCTTCATCATCGACCCGAGAGTCTACCGTGCAAACGTCGAAAAAGCAAAGGCTCAGCTCAACAAAGCACGAGCTGTCGCACAGAAAGCCCAACGCGACCTCGAACGCATAAAACCGCTATATGCCCAGAACGCCGCTTCACAGCTCGACTTCGACAATGCGAAAGCTGCTTATGAATCTGCCACAGCAGACGTCATCGTCAGCGAGGCCGAACTGACCCAGGCAGAGCTAACGCTCGGTTACACAGCTGTGCAGTCACCGATTTCAGGATATATATCCGAACGCAGCGCCGACATCGGCACACTCGTTGGCCCCGGCGGAAAATCACTGCTTGCAACCGTAGTCAAGAGCGACACCGTGCGCGTCGATTTCTCGATGACATCGCTTGACTACCTGCGCAGCAAATCGCGCAATGTGAGCTTCGGCCACAACGACAGCACCCGCAAATGGGATCCGTATGTGACCGTGACGCTTGCCGACGGCAGAGAATATCCTATCAGGGGTATGGTCGACTTCGCTGACCCGCAGGTTGACCCCAAGACCGGAACTTTCTCAGTCCGCGCAGAGATGCCTAACCCCAACCGCGAACTGCTCCCGGGTCAGTTTACCAAAGTCAAACTTCTCATGGACATCCGCGAAGACGCCATTTCTGTTCCGGCCAAAGCGGTCGAGATTGAGAAAGGCGGTGCCTACATCTACGTAGTCCGTCCAGACAGCGTCGTCGAGCGACGCTTTGTCGAAACCGGACCCGAAGTAAACAACACCATTGTCGTCGAACGCGGTCTCGCTCCGGGCGAACAAATCGTTACCGAAGGATATCACAAACTGAAACACGGCATGAAAGTCGCACCTGTAAGCCAGAATATTGAAAACGGCACAAACGAAAAATAAACAATTCCTCCGAACCCATACAGCATTATGAAAAAGAATTTCTTTCTCGATCACCCGGTCTTCTCGATCGTGCTGTCGATTGTCATTGTCATAATCGGCGGGATTGGATTGTTCATGCTCCCGGTCGACCAATATCCGCAGATTGTGCCTCCGGTCGTGAAAATAACCGCAAGCTATCCCGGCGCTGACGCACTGACTGTGACACAGGCTGTGGCCACTCCTATCGAACAGGAACTCAACGGCACACCGGGCATGATCTACATGTCTTCGTCAAGTTCAAACGCCGGCGGCTTCAACGCTCTGGTCACATTCGACATATCCACCGACCCCGAACTTGCGGCCGTCGATATCCAGAACCGCATAAAAAAAGCCGAGAGCCGTCTCCCGGCCGAAGTCGTGCAGAACGGCATATCGGTAGAAAAAGAGACCGCAACCAAGCTGATGACAATAACCATTCTGTCGGAAGACCCTAAATTTGATGAGATATATCTGAGCAATTACGCCACTCTCTATGTCGTCGATCTGCTCCGACGCATCCCCGGAGTCGGCAGCATCAGCAATGTCGGCAGCCGATACTACGCAATGCAATTATGGGTACAGCCCGACAAGCTCGCAGACATGGGTCTGACCGTTAAAGACATACAGAATGCTCTCAAAGACCAGAACCGCGAATCTGCGGCCGGTGTCCTCGGACAAGCCCCTATTGACGGCATAGACCTCACCGTGCCCATCGTGGCACGCGGACGTCTGTCGTCGGTCAGCGATTTTGAGAACATTGTGCTACGCGCCGACGGCGACGGATCAATCATAAGGATGAAAGACGTCGCCCGCGTATCTCTCGAAGCCTCGTCCTACTCCACTGAGAGCGGCATTAACGGTGGAAACGCCGCCGTGCTCAACATCACAATGCTCCCCGGCGCCAACGCCATCGACGTCGCAGATAGAGTCAAGGCGGCCATGACCGAAATCAGCGCATCTTTTCCTGAAGGTATCTCTTATGAGATTCCGTTTGACATGACAACCTACATATCCGAGTCAATCCATCATGTCTACCGCACCTTCTTCGAAGCGCTCATACTTGTGATCCTTGTCGTCTTCCTGTCTCTGCAAAACTGGCGGGCGACCCTGATACCGATCATTGCCGTGCCGATTTCACTTATCGGTACATTCGGAGTGATGCTTGTCTTCGGCTTCTCACTCAACATGCTCACACTGCTCGGCCTCATCCTCGCAATCGGCATAGTGGTCGATGACGCAATCGTTGTTGTCGAAAACGTCGACCGCATCATGAACAAAGAACGCATATCCGCACCCGAAGCCACACGCCTGGCCATGACAAACCTCGGCTCTGCCCTGGTGGCCATGTCTCTGGTGCTCTGCGCGGTCTTCGTGCCTGTCAGTTTCCTGCCCGGCATCACCGGACAACTCTACCGTCAGTTCACCATCACAATCGCCGTCTCTGTCATCATCTCGACAATCGTGGCTCTCACGTTGTCGCCTGTGATGTGCTCAATGCTGCTTCGTCCCGAATATGGCCACCGCAAACCAAAAGTATTCCGCTACATCAACCTGTGGCTCAACAAAGGCAACAATTTCTACGGCTCACGCATTGCGGCCTGTCTGGGTCATCCGCGCCGCATGTTTGCTGCCTTCGGACTTGCCCTGATTGCCATATGGGGGCTTAACCGTCTGATGCCGCAAAGCTTCATGTCGCCCGAAGACCAAGGCTACTTCACCGTCGAACTCGAGCTGCCTGAAGGTGCCACCATCGAACGAACACGCGAAGTCACCGAGCGTGCCATGGCCTATCTCACTGCCGACCCAGACATTGAACATGTGCTCAACGTCACAGGCTCATCGCCACGTGTCGGCACCAACCAGGCCCACACAGCGCTCACCGTGATACTGAAGCCATGGGAAGAACGGCAGACGACCGATATCAACGAAGTGCGCGAACGCATCCGCCGCGACCTCTCGGTCTACCCGGAGAGCAAGGTCTATATCTTCACCCCTCCGATCATTCCCGGCCTCGGCACATCGGGCGGTTTTGAAATGGTGCTCGAAGCCCGTGGCGAGACAAGCTACGCCGATCTTCAGGCCGCTGTCGACACTCTGGTGTCATATGCCTCTATGCGTCCTGAATTTTCTGACATATCGACAACAATGCAGCCCGACATACCTCAGCTATATTTCGACGTCGACCGCGACAAAGCACAGATCCAGGGAGTGCCGCTCAGCGACATATTCTCTACGATGAAAGCTTTTACCGGATCAATATATGTCAACGATTTCAACATGTTTAACCGCATCTACCGCGTATATATACAGGCCGAGGCCCCTTACCGTTCGAGACGCGACGACCTCAACCTCTTCTTTGTCAGAGGTGCGTCAGGCTCGATGATACCGGTCACTTCACTCGGGACAACCTACTACACCACCGGCCCCGGCACGATCAAACGATTCAACATGTTCAACTCCGCGACAATATCCGGTGAGGCCGCCCACGGCTACAGCACCGGCGAGGTAATGGAAGCGCTCGAAGAGATTGCCGAAGAACATCTGCCTCAAGGCATAGGCGTCGAATGGAGCGGCCTGTCCTATCAGCAGAAAAACGAATCAGGCAACACAGGAGTCGTCCTTGGACTGGCACTGTTGTTCGTCTTTCTCGTGCTGGCCGCGCTATACGAAAGCTGGGCTGTGCCGCTTGCCGTCATCCTGTCGCTTCCTGTGGCAGGAGTCGGAGCCTACCTCGGCATATGGTTGTGCGGACTCGAAAACAACGTCTATTTCCAGATCGGACTTGTGATGCTCATAGGTCTTGTGGCTAAAAACGCCATCCTCATCGTCGAATTTGCCAAGGAAGGCGTCGACAACGGTATGACAGCGGCAAAAGCTGCTCTCCACGCTTCACAGTTGCGTTTCCGCCCTATCGTGATGACATCGTTGGCATTCATGCTCGGCCTGCTGCCGCTTGTATTCGCATCCGGTCCGGGATCGGCCGCCAGACGCGACATAGGCACGGGTGTCTTCTTCGGCATGCTTGTCGCCATTACAGTAGGCATCATTTTTGTTCCATTCTTCTTTGTGACCGTATTCAAGATCAAAGAGAGATTCAAACGTTCGAAATCATGAAACTATCATTGACACGACTCATACTTCCGTCTGTGGCGCTTATCAGCCTGCTGACAGCTTGCTCAGGGGTGAAAAACCTCCGCAAACCATCGCTCGACCTGCCTGCCGCTACTGTAGCCGGAGCTACAGACTCACTTTCGTTCGCAGACTTGAATTGGTGGGAATACTATTCAGACCCTACTCTGAAATCACTGATTTCAAGAGCTCTCGAAAAAAACAAGGATATGCTCATCGCCGCCGCAAGAGTCAACGAAATGCGCCATCTCTACGGAGTGGACAAACTAAATTATCTGCCCTCTCTTTCGGCCACCGTAGGAGGCACACACGAGACCAACGACTATTACGGTGAGAAGTTCAAGCCTGACACAGAGCTTAGCGTCAAGGCGACAATCAGCTGGGAAGCAGACCTGTGGGGCGCATTAAGCTACGCCCAGAAACGTTCGGCCGCTCAGTTCATAGGATCAGTCGAAGACATGCGTGCGATGCAGATGACAATCATCTCAGAAGTAGCCGCATCATACTTCAGACTTGTAGCCCTCGAACATGAACTTAACATCGTCAGAATGACTCTTTCGACACGCCGTGAAGCTCTCGCAAAAGCCAAGCTGCGGTTTGAAGGAGGCCTGACGTCTGAAACCGTCTATCAGCAGGCACAGGTGGAGTATGCCACAACAGCCGCTTACATCCCCGATCTCGAACGTCGTATCGAGATTGCCCGCAACGGCATCTCGCTGCTTATCGGAGCATTTCCCGGAGAGACATTCGACGTATCGCAGTCTGTCCTCGACGAACGCCTGCCGGAAAAAATACCCGTCGGACTGCCTTCAGAGCTGCTCGAACGCCGTCCTGACATCAGATCTGCCGAGCAGAAACTGAAAGGTGCTCTCGCAAACTGCGGTGTCGCCTACAGCAACCGCTTCCCCCGCATCCGCATCGCTCTCACAGGCGGCTGGGAGAACGATGAGGTAGCCAATATCTTCAAATCACCCTTCTCATATATTCTCGGCAACATTGCCGGCACTATCTTTGACTTCGGCCGCAACAAGCGCAAGTACCAGGCTTCGATAGACGCATATGAACAAGCTCGTCTGGGATATGAGAAATGCGTGCTCAACGCATTCCGTGAAGTCAACGACGCTGTGATAACCTACAGCAAACTGCGTGAGACCGCAGCCCTGCGCTCAAGTCTTCGCGATGCCGCTCTTAAATATGTCGAGCTTGCCAACATACAGTATCTGGCCGGCACACTCAACTATATCGACGTCCTCGATGCCCAAAGAAAATATTTCGACGCGCGTATCAGCCTGAGCAACGCCGTTCGTGACGAATATCTCGCATTAGTCGACATATACAAAGCTCTTGGCGGAGGGTGGAGCGAAAATTCATCCCGGTCAAAGTAATTTTACGTTCTCAAGTGTTATAATCATACAGAACTTAAAATTATCTCGATACGAAAATGGATTTTCTTACTAACGACAAACTCACAATCGTCGGCGCTGCCGGCATGATTGGTTCAAACATGGCTCAGACAGCCATGATGATGCATCTTACCCCAAACATCTGCCTCTACGATCCCTATGCGCCGGGGCTTGAAGGAGTGGTCGAAGAGATGCGCCATTGTGGCTTTGAAGGATATAACCTGAGCTATACGTCAGATATGGCTGAGGCTCTGCGCGGCGCGAAATATGTTGTCAGCTCAGGCGGCGCAGCACGTAAAGCCGGTATGACACGCGAAGACCTGCTTAAAGGCAACGCTCAGATAGCCGAGGACTTTGGAAAGGCTTTGCGCGAATATTGCCCTGATGTAAAACATGTTGTGGTCATTTTCAATCCAGCCGACATCACCGGACTGATCACCCTGCTATATTCGGGTCTTAAACCCTCGCAGGTCTCCACACTCGCCGCACTCGACAGCACACGTCTGCGCAGCGAACTTGCAAAATATTTCAAGATTTCGCCCGACAAGATCATCAATGCGCGCACCTATGGCGGACACGGCGAACAGATGGCAGTCTTCGCTTCGACCGTCAGCGTAGACGGCAAGCCTCTGACTTCGCTGATCGGCACAGACAAACTGCCCGAAAAAGACTGGCTCGAAATTCAGCAACGTGTCATCCAGGGTGGCAAAAACATAATCGACCTGCGCGGACGCTCTTCGTTCCAGAGTCCGGCCTATGTCTCGATCGAGATGATAGCCGCCGCAATGGGAGGCAAACCCTTCAGATGGCCGGTCGGCACTTATGTCAACAACGACCGGTTCAAACATATCATGATGGCATGCGAGACCACTATTACCGCCGATGGCGTGACCTGCCACCCGATCGAAGGGACACCCCAGGAGAACAAGGAACTCGAAAAGAGCTACCAGCATCTCTGCAAACTCCGCGATGAAGTCATAGAGATGGGTGTTTTGCCTCGTATAGCCGACTGGCACCGTCTCAATCCCAATATTGATTGAAAGACATTCGATATAAACAAAAATAAGCGGGCCCGATTAAGTCCGCTTATTTTTTATTTTTGAGATAATATCACATGATATATGTGACCGTGTTTCCGTCGTCTGTCGTAGTAGTGATGGTTTGGGTGACCTTGCCGCCGGAGGTCACGCTCGTTGAAGTCGACTTTGATTTTGACTTGGACGATGATTTTTTTGATTTCTTGGTTTTAGGACTCTCGTAAAAGAGTTTTCCATCTTTATAAACTTTGACATTGCCGTCTATATCCAACGATTTAAGACCGTCGAGGGCTTCGAGCGCGTCGAGTCCGTCGAGACTCTCCAGGCTGTTAAGGCTCAAGCCTGAGAAATCACATCCGTCAAAATCAAAGTCAAATGACAGGTCGTTAAATCCATCTCCGTCCGGAGATTTTTTAGATATGACCAGAGACCAGTTGCCACCCTGCACACTCAAGATATAAGATGACACATAGTTTTTATCCTCAAACTTGATGACAAACGACTCATTGCGTGTTTTGACAACCTTTATGGAATTGACACGCTCGGCCTCAAAGGCCTGCCATAGAGCTTCAGCATCTTTACTGCTATTTCCGTTTAAGATCGTGCTCTGTTTGACAATCTTTTTGGTCTTTGGGTTGCGGTTTTCAGTATAAGTCACCGTCACTCCGGTCTTCTTCTCGAGTTGATTTACGAGTTTGTCGATACGTCCTTGAGCCCCTGCCGAAAAAGCCGCGATCACAGCAAAAACGATAACAAGCAAACGTGTTATTATTGTTGATTTCATAATGCGATATATTAGAAGTTATTTATGTTTCAGATATTTGCGAGCAACTCGGCCTTCAGCTGCGGATCGGTGATTCCGGCGAGCGCTTTTTCAAGAATTGCCGTCTCTGTGTCGTCGGGATAAAGCTCATCGAAACTGCTTGTAAGACTGTCGACATAATTGTCAGCTCTGTGAAGTGTCGGCATAATCCGTTTCAGATCTGTGATTTTTTTACCATCACGGATTATATAGCTTCCAGCATATACACTTCCGTTGTCACCGCTTAGAGACGACTGTGCTGAAAACACATATGCTCCTACAACTGCAAGCACCGCCACAGCTGCGGCTGCCGGGATGTACGGACGCCGTGATGATTTGCCGGCCGCAGACCGTGGAGTCAAGGAAGCATACATCGCGAACATGTCTCGGTAACACTTCAGATCATCGGCCACATTACGGCCTGCATAGTAGGTATAGAGCTCTTGCTCTTGAGCAGGCTCAGTGGCTCCGTCCAGAAACATTTCGGTCAGTCTCCGGGCTTCATCGTCCGTTATAGCCTGACGTCTGCTGATCTTGTTGAATAATCTCATTGGTTTCATAAAAATATATATCAGGAGAGTTAATATGTATTGTTTCGTTCGATACGGCGATATATCTCCGCTATGCGCATGCGCGCCCGGCTGAGCGCAGTCCTGACTGCTCCGTCTGTTGAACCGATAATGGCTGCTATCTCACTGTTGTTTAGTCCGTCGACATGCCGCATTCTTATTATGGCCTGTTGAGCATCAGGCAACATGGCCATCAGCTTTTCTGCCGTCATATCACCTTCCGATGATATAGCCATGTCCTCTGGCGAAGGCTCCGCTCCGGCGATGACATCATCACAGATACCGACTGTCGTGTGACGGCTGCGCAACACATTGAGCGACATGCGGTGGACTATTGTAAGCGCCAGAGCTTCCGGACTTGTATAGTCGTCGAGACTATCGCGTATATCCCAAAGTTTAAGCAGACAATCTTGCACGACATCCTGCGCAGCATCCTCGTCTCCGAGGACAGCTGTTGCCCGTGAAGCGAGTCGCTGACGGACTGAGGCTGCGAAATGTTCGAATTCAGATCTGTGCATAATCGATGGTTTACCTCATAGACACAAAGATAAGCGATTTGTTACATCTCCATAGCATTTTTTATCAAAAAAAGATCGACTGAGCGGCCTTGTCAGACCACGTAATAAAGCAGCGGTCACCATATGGCAACCGCTGCATCCTATGATCGGGGCACTGATTCACTTCAGGTTTTCACGGACCCGGTCAAGATATGACTTCATGCGCTGCGAGTCACGTGACTCTACTATAGTCTGAAGTTCTTCAAGCCTGAGCCTGATCTGTTCGAGTTGTGCCGGAGTGTTGGGGTTGAACAATATTTCACTCAAAAGGAAATCATCCTCGCTCATCAACCCCTGGGCGATTGCCATATGACGCTTGAATGTCGTGCCGGGCGCATCCTGATGCTTCATCGTCGAGGCAAAAACCAAGGTGGACGCAAAAGGTATCGACAGCGAATAGGCTATCGTCTCATCATGCTCCTCAAATGTATATTCTTCTATATGCAGATGCAGACGGTTGTAAAGATCGCGGAAGAAAACTTTGCCGAGATGGTCGCCTTCGCTGATGATGATAGCATTTTCGTTTGACAGATTGCTCAACGAAGCGAAGGTCGGGCCAAACATAGGGTGGGTCGAAACAAAAGGATGGCCACACGAAGCATAGAACTCAGGCAAACCGGTCTTGACAGACGCGATATCGCTTAAGATGGCCGACTGGGGCAAGTGTGGCAACACGGCGTCAAACGCCTCAAGCGTGTATTTGACAGTCGATGCGTTGATGACAAGCTGAGGCGCGAACGCATCGACGTCGTCAAGTGTTGAAAAACGACGGCAATTGAATGTGAAACGCAAGCGCTGAGGATCCGGATCATATATTGCCACATCATGGTCAAAAGACAACAGATCGCAAAAGAATGAGCCCATCTTGCCGGCTCCAAGTATCAGTATTTTCATTTTTCGAGAGGATGACCGTTGACAATTTCAATTTGCTGGCGCACGGATTCTTCGTGGATTGCGGCCAGAACCGAGCGCATGAAGTCTTCCGACATGCCGAGTTCGCGAGCTGCATCGACACGTCTCTGCATGAGATCGTTGTAACGTCCGGCCTGAATGACCGGCATCGAATGCTCCTTTTTATATTGGCCGATGTCGCGGGCCACACGCATACGCTTGTCGAGAAGTTCGATCAGTTCGTCATCGATGCGGTCAATCTGCTGACGGAGAAGCGCGAGGCTCTCTGTCGATGTCGTTTTATCACGAAGCACAAGGGTGTGCAGTATGAAATTGAGCACTTCGGGTGTGATCTGCTGTCCTTTGTCGCTCCATGCACAGTCAGGATCGCAATGACTCTCTATGATCAGACCGCTGAAGCTCATGTCGAGAGCCTGCTGCGAAATTGAAGCGATCAACTCTCGTTTGCCTCCGATATGACTCGGGTCGCAGAACACCGGTAACCCTGGGAAACGGCGGCGCAACTCAATCGGTATGCGCCACTGAGGCAGATTGCGGTAGAGATGCTTGCCATAAGCGCCGAAACCGCGGTGTATGGCTCCGATGCGACGGATGCCGGCATTATAGATACGCTGCATGGCGCCTATCCACAACTCAAGGTCCGGATTGACGGGATTTTTAATCAGCACGGGCACATCCATTCCGGAGGCCGACAGAGCGTCGGCAATTTCCTGCATCGCAAACGGATTTGCCGACGTGCGTGCTCCGATCCATAGCATATCGACACCTGCATCAAGAGCCTGTTCGACATGCATGCGGTTGGCGACTTCGGTCGATGTCAGCATGCCTGTCTCAGCCTTTACTTTAGAAAGCCACTGCAGGCCGATTTCTCCAACACCTTCAAATCCTCCGGGATGGGTGCGCGGTTTCCATATGCCGGCTCGGAATATCTTCACTCCGTTGGCCGCAAGTTCACGTGCAGTCGTAAGCACTTGTTCTTCGGTCTCCGCACTGCACGGTCCGGCAATGATAATCGGTTTAGTTGAGTCTATGTCGGGAAAGAGAGGCTGTAGATTCTCCATAATCATATTTCGTTTATCGGTTATTGTTGTTATAGTTGCGTATGCGCTCAAGAGACTCGCGCAGTTTCTCCGGTTTCGCACACAGCGATATCCTCACATAACGGTCTCCGTTATGTCCGAATATGAAACCGGGAGTTATGAACACCCGCGCCTTGTAGAAGAGTTCGTCGGCAAGCCATTCGCCAGAGGGCATTTCATCGGGAATACGCCCCCAGAGAAACATGCCGCGCTGATGCGGATCGAAACTGCATCCGAGTTCATTCATTATCGCCTCCGCTATGCCACGACGCTCGTCATATACGTCATACAGGCTGTCATACCACGCGTCACCGGCTTTCAGAGCCTCGGTTGCGGCAAGCATGACCGGCTTGAACTGACCCGAATCAATATTACTCTTCACCTTCAGAAGCCAGGAGATAAACGTTGGATTGGATGCTGCCATTGCCACTCGCCATCCGGCCATGTTATGACTTTTGCTCAATGAATTGAGTTCAATGGCCACATCTTTCGCGCCATCAACCTGAAGTATGCTCTGAGGCTCACGGTTGAGGATGAAACTGTAAGGATTGTCATGGGCTATGACAATGCCATGACGTCGGCCGAAGTCAATCAGACGCTCGAAAGTCTCGCGTGTGGCCTGTCGCCCTGTCGGCATATGGGGATAGTTGACCCACATCAGCTTTATGCGGTCGAGCGGAAGACGCTCCAAGGCATCAAAATCGGGCAGCCACCCGCCATCTTCGGTCAGATTGTAGGTAAAAATCTCAGCTCCGATGAGCCTGCTGACCGATGTGTATGTTGGATAGCCAGGATCCGGCACAAGCACTCCATCGCCCGGATTGACGAATGTCAATGAAAGATGTAGTATGCCTTCCTTAGAGCCTATCAGAGGCTGTATCTCATTGTCGGGATTGAGTTCGACTCCATATTTGTCCTTATACCAGCCGGCAAACGCTTGCCGCAACTCCGGCAAGCCGTTGTGAGACTGATAGCTGTGATTGGACTCTACGGCCACCTCTCGTTGCATCGTTTCGATCACTTCTGGCGCCGGAGCTCGGTCAGGACCTCCGATGCCGAGAGAAATGATGTCGGCACCTCCGGCATTCAACTTTGCAAGCTCCCGGAGCTTCCGCGAAAAATAATATTCTTTGATTGCGTCCACACGCTCAGCGGGGACTATCTTACGTGTAATGCTCATAATTCTTTTGGAATTTCAAATTCGACATATTCGCCGAGCGAGGTCAACTCGTTGGTCAACGGACGCACAGCGTCGATGGCCTGATGGTAACGCACCGGACTGCGGAACGTAAGGTCAACATAAAAGCGGTACTCCCACTCGCGGCCAATGATAGGCATGGATTGTATTTTAGACAGATTCATATCATAGAACGAAAGAATTGTCAGGACCTTTGACAGCGCCCCTTCAGAATGAGGAAGCGTGAAAACGATAGACGCCTTGTTGATCCGATTTTCGGATGGACCTATCTCCGAGGCAAGCAATGGATTGGCTACAATCAGAAAACGGGTGAAGTTGCGACGGTTGGTTTCTATGCCTCGTTCAAGAATCTCAAGACCATATAATTCGGCGGCATAGTCACCGCACACGGCCGCATGGCCCACAAGATGTTGCTCGGCGATTTCTTTTGCGCTCCCTGCTGTATCAAAATGCTCCACCATCCTCAGATTAGGATGACGACGGAGATATTGCTCGCATTGCATCAGCGCCATGGGATGAGAATTGACCTCCGTGAGGCTGCTGATCGCCTGTCCAGGCAAAGCCGCCAACACATGCGATATACGCTTCTTATGCTCACCGATGATGCGCAGGTTGCTCTGACGCAGCATTTCATGGTTCTGCAACAGACTCCCGGCTATAGTGTTCTCTATTGCAACGATGCCTATCAGAGACGCATCACAGTCAAGAGCGTCAAACATATCATGAAACGTGTCATAAGACACAGTCTCGATATCCCGTCCCGCGAAATATTCCCGCGCGGCTGCATCATGGAAACAACCTGCAACGCCCTGTATCGTAACTCTAAGTCTATCGTTCATATCATTTGTCGTGGCTAACAAAAAATCCCGTCATCTCTCTGATGAACGGGATTGCTTATCATAATTAATCTGTTATATTCTCTTATCCGACCGATCACGCGACAATCCCGTTTCCATTTTCAAAATAGAAAAAATAAAAATAGGAATATGCGTAAAATCGAGTCATATTGTTTGTTGTTTGTGCTCCAAAATTACATATTTCTCCAATACCACGCAAGTATTTTGCATTTTTTTTGAAAACCGTTGCAAATCTGACTATTTATCGTCCCAACAGATCAAACGTAAGGACATATATCTCGGTGACCGACCGTTTTATAGCATTACGGTCTTCCCAGACACGAGTCCTTAACGTGCCCTCAATCAGCATGCGCGTGCCCTTCCTCACATATTTTTCAGCGAATTCGGCCGCTTCATCGGTCATGACAATATTGTGCCACTCTGTGCGTGGCTGGCTTTCGGCCCCCGATGCCGTTTTACGGGCCGGCTCGTTTGTAGCCAATGGAAACGACGCCACCGGGCGCGTGCCGACATAGCGCATCTGAGGGTCTGCACCGACATTTCCCATCAATATCACCTTATTCATGACTTCGAGTTTTTACTGTTATATGGTTCGATAATTCCGGCAATCACCGCTGTTGAAAAACCTGCTTTCTCCATCGCTATCAGCCCTTCGATTGTAATGCCTCCCGGAGTTGTCACCTTATCGACCGCAAACTCCGGATGGAAACCGGAACGTTCCAGCACCGCAGCAGCTCCCCTGAGGGTCTGACATACATAACGACAGGCGTCGGCCGCTTCAAAGCCAAGAGCGACTCCTCCTTCAGACGCAGCCCTGATATAACGGAAGGCATACCCCACTCCGCATGAACATAGTATCGTGGCCGCATCAAACTGCGACTCTTTGACAATCTCGATTTTGCCTACAGCCTCAAAGACAGCCTTTAGCTCTTTCGAATAAGCGGCAGCATAGTCATTAAGGCAGGCAAAAGTCATGCTCTCGCCTACCGCTACAGCAGTGTTAGGCATGACACGGGCTATCATCGGAGCCTTGTTGAAAGGTTTCATGCGTTCTTCAAGTTCTTCGAGCGAGAATTCAGGAATGAGCGATGTAACAATAGTCCGGTTGAAATTGATCGACGGACCGATATCCGAAACGACAGAGTCTAAATCTGCCGCCTTGACTGCGATTATCACCAGATCGGCATCTGTCATTGCCTCACTGTTACTTGCACTGACCCTTATGCCTTTGACTCCCTCAAGGCGCGACAAACGCGCCTTCGAACGGTTTGAAACCACCACTTTATAACCTGCCGACGAAAGTCCGTAGGCAAGTGATGCGCCCATACTGCCGGCTCCTATTATAGCTATATTATCCACGTGAATTATGTGATTTAC
Source organism: uncultured Muribaculaceae bacterium (assembly GCA_964018265.1). Classification (GTDB taxonomy): domain Bacteria; phylum Bacteroidota; class Bacteroidia; order Bacteroidales; family Muribaculaceae; genus CAG-873. The sequence goes on along the minus strand of CAXHOY010000005.1, from coordinate 33,761 downwards.
ATTCTATATGTCCGCAAAATTAAGTTTTTATAGCCAAAAATTGAAGTTTTTTCCTACTAAAGTTTTGCATCTTGGAGAATAATGGCTAAATTTGCAAGCCATTACGAAAACATCGCCTTACCAGCGGTTTTTTAACAACGTTGATCAACAAAGATAATAGCATAAGAAAATGAAAAAAGACATTCATCCTTCAAACTATCGTGAAGTAGCGTTCAAAGATATGTCAAACGAAGAGGTGTTCATCACCCGCTCGACCGTCGCAACTAAAGAAACTATCGAAATCGACGGTACAACATATCCCCTCGTTAAGCTTGAAATCACAAGCTCGTCTCACCCCTTCTTCACCGGCAAACAGAAACTCGTCGATACTGCCGGCCGCGTCGACAAGTTCATGAGCCGCTATGGCAACCGCAACAAAAAGTAAGCAGCCAATAGATTTGAAGAAAATCATAAAAGCGAAATCCTTGACGAAGGGTTTCGCTTTTGTTTTATAAAAACCGCCTGTATTTTCAAGAGCAATGGGACACGTGCGTTTGTGCGTTTTATGACCGGGACTCCACATACAGCCCACAAGCGTTAACCTTTATTTGGCTTATTTACGACCGCATCAATCAACCTTAAGTTCGTGAGATACGTTTATCCATCAGTAAGCGGAGAACAGTTCCCCGCATAAGCATAAAACACTATTAAACATATGGATAAGAAATCTTATTATGTAAACGTCATCGAAGCCAAAGATGGAAAAATGGCTGAAGCTCTCAACTTCAATTTCGGTGGTCATCACGACCTCGCGGCAATGTATGAACGAACACGTGCAGCCGGATTGTTTGAGAAAGACAAACATGCCAAAGAATTCGTTCTCGCGATGCGTTTCATGCATCATGTGATCAAGAAAAACGCTGATTCTCCACTCTTCGCTGAATTCGCGCCTCAGTTCGAAGCTTTCAAACAGAAAGTCAAAGGACAGATCGGATGCGGATGCGACTGCAAACATTAACAACGACTTAAAATAAATATGGCGGCCCTGAACAACTACTCAATTCAGGGTCGCCTTTTGTCTTTACTGAGGTACGACACTACCCCAATTATCGCTATCGTGGGCAAGGTTTTGCCAATATTAACAAATGCAATTTATAACAATCAGCCAATAAGTCTTATCTTTGCCAAATTGCATCGGATTAACCGAATCATATGACACATCCAAGCATGTTTAAATGTTAATCGAACCTTATAACCATCACTGCCATTATGCTGTTTACAATCATTGGATTAATCCTCAAGATATTAGGCTATTTTGCTCTTGTCGCAGTCATCATATGGTTTTTCAGAATCCTATGGGCGATATGCAACGGCAAAGGCAGCGGCCTACCTTGGCTATAGTGGAGGTTTCCGGCAAAGCATTTTGAGTTAGCCTATGGCAAGCCTCGCGTAGCAGGCGCAGCCATAGGTAACCGCGTCACCAGCCAAAATAAACAGCTCCGCGTAACGGGGCGTCACCCGAACTATATAGCTTCATCGGAGACGAAGCACCTGACCAGCCTCATGTAGAGATTGATCGGAGACCAAGCCTACGTGAGGACTGCCGCCCATCTTGCAAAAAATCAACCTTGGAGAAGTTGAACCAAAAGAACCGAGGCTGACATAAAGCTTCAACTTCTCCAAGGTTGCCATAGGCGGGTGCAAGAAACATCACGCATGCAAAGTTTCCTACGAAAACTTCTACAATCAAGGCCTTATAACTTACTGTAACAATGACAGTTTCTTTGGATGAATAGTTTCCCTGCCACTGACGACTTGTTAATAAATATTAAAACTAAAGATATTAGTTGCTAAACTAAACAATTTAGTTTTACTTTGCGATGTGATTAATTCATTAAAATACAAATTGGCAATGAAAAAGCTCACCGAACGCGAAGAAGAACTCATGGAAATATTTTGGGACAACGGGCCTCTGTTTGTCCGTGAAATAATCGAACTTATGCCGGAACCAAAACCCCATTTCAACACAGTATCGACATTCGTGCGGCTGCTTGAAGGCAAAGGCTACGTGAGGCATGAAAAACTCGGTAACACCTACCGATATGAAGCCGCAGTCACGCGAGAAGAACACAGCCATTCGACACTCCGCAACGTAATCGACCGCTATTTCGGCTCCTCAATCAAAGCATCCGTCTCTGCTCTGTTCAGCCATGAAAAGCTCAGCGACGAAGAGATACAGCAATTATTTGAAATGGTCTTAAAACAACGCAAATCAGAAGAAAATCATGATTAACGAAATGCTGACATATTCGATAAGTTCAGGATTGGCGATGATTGTGCTATATGCCGTCTATCACATAAGTCTGCGCCTCACCACCTTCTTCAGCTTCAACCGCCGCATACTGCTCTCCATACTGCTGTTCGCATCATTGAGCCCTCTGATAAACCTCAGAGACAAAGTGAGCCAAGCAGTTGTCAGCGCAGGCATTCAACTGCCGGATCTTGAAGTAAGACTGATTACGGCCACTCCGCAGCCCGACACATTGTCGGCAATCGAAATAATCACCGCGATATATGCCTGCGGACTTATAGTCACCGCTACATGGGCATTGCTCAACATCCTGTTTATCACATATATCCTGTTTACATCTCATAAAACGAAAATAGGTGAGACAGAAATCCGCGTCCACACTCACGGCAAACTATCGCCATTCAGCTGGGGAAACATGATATTTATATCCGAAGACCTGCTAAGCGACAGGCACGAGCTCGACATCATACTGATGCACGAGTCATCACACCGCCACCATCTTCACTGGGTCGACCTTCTTTTTGCCAACATCATCGCGGTCATAAACTGGTATAATCCATGCTCATGGGTGATCTTGCGCGAGCTTATAAGGCTACATGAATATGAAGCAGACCGCGATACGCTCACGAGGTGTGACAACCCCGTTGAATATCAATTACTATTAATAAAAAAGACTGCCGGCTCAAGATTCCACGCCTTCGCCGACAGTCTGAATCACAGTTCACTTAAAACACGTATAACTATGATGATGAAAAATCAGACCAAGAGCAGCGCACGCTTGCGCGCTCTCGCCATGCTGCCCATGATGGCAGCGGCATTGTGTGTATCAAACGTTTCCTGCGTCAATGACGAAGCAAACACAGTTCCCGAAACCGAAGTCACATCCGACAGCAATCAGTACATCGCGACCTTGAATTATACGCAAAATGACTCTGACAAGTCTGCGGCGGCCAATCAAGTCGAAGCCACTGTTAGCTATACGATGGAAAAGGTGAGCTTGCCCGAATTTGAAGGTGGCATGACCGAACTCTACAAGATGATCTCAGACAACATCAAGTATCCCGACGAGGCCATGAAAAAAGAAATTTCAGGCAGGGTAATACTCAATCTGATTATCGGCACTGATGGCGAAATCAAGGAAGCAAGCGTCATCAAAGGTGTTGAAGCCTCACTCGACAAAGAAGCCTTGGCTGTGATCGACCGTATCAAAGAAAAAGGAGCGAAATTCTCACCGGCAATCGATGAAAACGGCAAAGCAGTCCAGATTAGCTACACCCTGCCGATAAGCTTCAAACTTCAATAACAAGCTTTCTCTCCAAGCTCAGCTAAAAAACTAACTTTTAGACAAGCGGCCGGCTCCAGTGAGTGAAGCCGGCCGCAAATCTGTTTTTCAGTCAATTATTCAAATTCGATCAACACGGCATCAGTGCCAACCACTTGGTCGACATCTACAAAGATGCGTTTGACAACTTCATCTTTTTCGGCCGTAACGTCATTTTCCATCTTCATCGCTTCATAGACAAGAAGTATGTCACCCTTCTTCACATGGTCGCCGGGCTTAACCTTGACCTCTATGATGCGACCGCCCATAGGAGCTACCAAGGTTTCTCCTGTGATAGGCTCCTGAGGCTCCTCGGGTTTCTTTTCAGCTGCAGCAACCTGAGCTTTCTCTGCCTGTTTTGCCTCATACTCCTCTGCACGACGACGGCGGAGGAAGCCGTTAGCAACGCTTGGCAAAAGTTCGAGAAGTAGTTCTTCCTCACGATTGGATGCAAGTTTTACACCTCCAAGATCCTCAACCACGGGATTTTCCGGACGTTTATATGACGATGTGTCATAAGGCTTCTCCTGAGCGTCGCCTGTAATTTTTTCGCGGAACGCAGGGTCTACAGCTACCGGTGTGTGACCATATTCGCCTTTGACAAGCGAGATAAACTGATTGGACTTTGTCGTATAGTCGGGATTGCCTTTGCGGCGGTCAAGAGCCACAGACACGGCCTGGCTGCCGACAATCTGGCTTGTAGGTGTAACAAGGGGCACAAGACCTGCATCGCGGCGCACCATCGGGATCAGACGCATAGCGTCGTCGAGCAGATCCTCTGCGTGAAGTGCCTTGAGCTGCGCGACCATGTTTGAATACATGCCGCCGGGAACTTCTGCTTCCTTAACGAGTTCATTGGGTTTGGGGAAACCGAAATATTGTTCGATGGCGTGACATGCGTCAAGCAGAGTAGCCTCGTCGGAGGACTTGGCGGCAGCGATAGCACGATCGAGCTGAGCTTCAACTTCTGCAGGGAGTTTGTCGTTTAGCGGGTCAAATTCACGCGGCAGTTTGCCGAGGTCGAAATCTTTCAGCGACAGACGCGCATCGAGCAGATGCTTGCGGATTTCGCCAACAGCCTTCATGTCAACATCGATTTCCACACCGAGTTTCTGAGCAAACAGATATACGAGTTCGATGGCAGGAGCTGCCGAACCGCCGCCAAACCACCAGATGTTAGTGTCGAGGATGTCAACACCGTTGATGATAGCCATAACACTTGATGCCAAGCCATAGCCGGGAGTACAGTGGGTATGGAAATCAACCGGCACCTTGAGGGTTGCCTTAAGTTTGGATATTATAGAGGCAGCGCGCAGAGGATTAACCAGACCGGCCATATCCTTGAGAGTGATGATTTTTGCACCAAGCGCTTCCATCTGTTTTGCCTTCTCGACAAAATATTCGTCAGTGAAGATTTTTTCGGGTTCGGCAGGCTTCTTGCCCAGGAGACGTCCAAAGAAACCGACCTTTACGGGCTCGGTCTTGGGATCGACAGTATAGCAGACAGCACCGTCAGCGATGCCGCCGAGCTCGTTGATGAGTCTGATTGACTCCTTGACATTGTCGATGTCATTCAGTGCGTCAAAGATACGCATCACATTAAGACCATTGGCAATGGCCTCTTTGTAAAAACCTTCAAGCACATTATCGGGATAAGGCACATAGCCAAACAAATTACGTCCGCGAGAGAGTGCTGACAAAAGAGACTTGCCCTTCATGGCTTTTGAGCAGGCACGCAGGCGGTCCCATGGCGACTGATCAAGGTAGCGCATCACTGAGTCGGGTATCGCACCACCCCAGACTTCCATGATATAGAAGCCTGCATTTTCATAATAGGGCAACAGCTTGTCAATCTCTCCCTGGCTGAGACGGGTAGCAAAAAGTGACTGCTGACCGTCACGCAGAGTCAAATCGCGGATTTTCAATTTCTTATTTTCCATATAATCTGTTTTAATCTCTGGTTTAACGCTGCATTATTTTGAGTCTTTGGCACTTAGCAATGCGTTTAACCATCATAATTAAATTTTTGCAAAGTTAAGAAACTTTTCTCTAAATACGGAAATATTTCTTCATTGTTTAGCCTCGTTAAAAATATTTAAGCATTACAACTTTTGGCGTTTCAAATCCGTATTACCATATTGGAGATAAGGACAGCAAATAAATTTGGTATTACTCTCGACTTATTCGTATTTTTGACTTCGTCCGAAATACTTCCGCTCGGTAATGCTCAAATAAATTTGGCATTACTCTCGACTTATTCGTATTTTTGCAAAAAAATCAGACTGTAGTATATGTTCAACTTTTTCAGCAAAAGCAAATCAAAAGGCCCGGCCAAACTCCCGTTCTCAACCGACATACATTGTCATATACTGCCGGGAGTTGACGACGGCTCTCCTGACATTGACACATCTGTGTCTCTCGTCGAACGCATGCAGAAATGGGGCATCTCACGTATCATCGCAAGTCCTCACGTCACCAAAGCCACTTTTGAGAATACGCCTGAACGCCTCGACGATGCCATGTCCCAGCTACAGTCAGCCCTTAACGACAGAAATCTGGACATCGACCTGAGCCATCATGCCGAATATCGTCTCGACGACTTCTCCAAGTCGCAATGGGACAACGGTGTGTTCATGACAATTCCAGGTGACTATATCATGATTGAAAATCCTTTTGTGGCAGAAGCATGGTTCATAGACCAATGTATTTTCGACCTACAGGTCAAAGGTTTCACGCCAATCCTCGCCCATCCCGAACGATACTCCTATTATTTCAACAACCGCGAACGCTACACGACCTTACACAACGCCGGAGCGAAGTTCCAGGTCAACCTGCTGAGCCTCGCCGGTGCATATGGCAAGGAACAGCGGGAAGTAGCCGAATATCTGATATCAAAAAACTTTGTCGATTTTGTCGGCACTGACCTTCACAACCATCGGCACGCAGACATTATCGACGAATATCTCAACTCAAAACAGGCGTCCACCCACTTCGCGGCCTTGGACGGAAAACTCTTGAACGACTCTCTCTGACTCAACGGCTACGACACTGCGGCATAAAAACACGGAATAATCAACGACGCCGGCGCTTGCCCCGCCCCACTCTTACACCAAGCAGAAAAGGAACAACCAACAGCAGAAACGCCACCATGAGGATGATTATCAATTGCCATCCCCGCAGAGAACAAAGTATCATCGCGTCAATCATCGCGTCAATCTAAAAACTTATCCGACAATAGCAGCTTCACTGCAAAATCGAGCATCGTATCTTTTCCTGCAAGAGCCTGCAAAGGATCCAGATCAACCGCACATCCCGGCGACGGCTCAACGCCATCCTCCGTCGGCTGTCCCATTGCATCATATACCGGACAAGCCGACATTCTGACTCCCCATCCGCATGGTATCTCTGATGAAAAGGGCATACCGCTGCCACCTCCCGTAGTGGCGCCGACTATCTTCACGTTGGGGAGATATTGCATTACAGAAACAAAATTATTGGCAGCACTGAATGTGCTACGGTTCGTTAGAACCACTACGGGCTTGCTCCACCGTGTGCGTCCGGCGGGAGCCGGTTCGTAATAATAGTCAAATGGCCGGGAGAAATCATCATGTCCGGGACCGGTCTTATGACAGATCGAACCGGCCGCGATGGTCTCATCTATAAAGCGTGCGACGATAGTCTCTACATTGGTCATGTCTCCACCGCCATTGTCCCGCACATCGATGACGATGCCTTTACAGAGCGCAAACTGATTGAGAATGCCGTCGAGAGCACCCTCTCCCACCGCATAGCTGAACGACTTATATCTTATATAGCCTATATTGTCACGTAGTATGCCGTAATCCATACCTCCGACTGTCGAATAATCGAATTTCAGGTAATATTGCTCGACAAGACGTGCATCAAAATTCTGAGGATAATCACTCCACCAATTGCGGTAGTATGACACCTTGAACGACGATGAAAGATTGACATGGCCGTCGCGCAGTTCGTCGAGCATATCGGCACAAAGGTTGAAAAATTCAAGGCCTCCCATGTCGTTCCTGACTCTCGGCCTGTAGCGGGCATATACCTCATCCCAGTCTACGCCTTTCTCCCTGAAGAAACAATAGTGCTGGTCGACCACAGTCCACAACGCATCAAAATTGCCGGTACGGTCTTCATTCCACTCGTCAATCTCATGACACGACGACATGGCTAATGCCACTGACAGACCGCATAATATTTCAACACATTTCTTTTTCATCAATATAAAGCCGAAATAATTTTTGCCTTTGATGGCAGATGTCCCGAACGTTGCACCGACAGCCACTCTCCGCTGACTCCTATCACGAACGCATGCGAGACCCGACGGCTGACTATATTGTTAGTCTTGGTCGAAAGCACATCGCAATGATAGCCGACGCGCAAGTTGGTCGCGCCAAACCGCAGATCTGCCGTAAGAAGATTATCAAGACGGAAATAATTACCCCACCAGGCTCCATGAACCAAGCCCGTCCTGTTGCCAAGGTAGATCTCATAATATAACTCTCCATAATCAGGCGAGAAAAACACCCCTGTCACAGGCAAAGTCGGCTGATATCTCAGAGTTAACGGAAGTCGCGAGATATTGAAATTATATACTGCCGCACCCGTAAGACCTATGTTCCATGCAGCTTTGGCCGACACCGGATTATTGCCGTTGCGCGAAAGATACAAAGCACCGACACCGACCGAGGTGACCCCACCCCCCAACAGCTGCAGACCGGCAACAGACTCTATGCGCCAGCGGTGCATCATGCCCCATGACAGATCAAGACCGAGATCCCACATCGTAGCGTTCTTTGCCGGATTTTCATCCCTGTTAACAGTCAGCGAACCACGTAGTTGCATTACCCATTTTTCAGGAGAAAATGCCATGGCCTGCAGTCTCTCATAAGACAATGCTGTGTTGAGACCCTTATATTTCAAGGGGGTCAGATATGTGTCACAGAGATGAGAGCTTCCAAGTTCGACAGTATATGCCGCAGCTACAGGACGCAGAACTTCATCACCTCCGGTTTCCGGATTACGCTGTCCGGATACAGTAAGAACGGTCAGAAGAGTGACAAATAGAACACCGAGTCGCATAACACATTATCAGAATATTCGTTTCTGCCCTGTAATCTCATCCCTAACCTCTTCATCCGAACGCTCTTCAATCTCAGGGGTCTCAGACTCATCAGGGCCATCTTCGTCGACAGGACTTACCTGAGGAGCATCCTCGACCTCGTCTTCGACAGCACCGGCTTTGGGTTCAAGTTCGGTGACACTCGCCAATGCATAGGTCGTCAACCTCTTGCCTTTGGCCTTAAACGATTTGACGGCTATGAACTCTTCAGCATCTACAGTCATCGGCTCCCGGAAATCATCGGGTGCGGCAAAGCGCACTTCAAACATCGCCCCTGCTTTATCGCTCAGAGCGATAAGAGTTGAGTGCTCATTTTCGCCAAGATAACGCTGCCGGCGGTTGGACGCCTCAAATGTGAAGCGCTTTATGTAAGGGAAACCCTGGTCGGCGTCATTCAGGATTGCCGTCCATATATGCTTGGGTCTGAATTTTTCGATGCGTATGATATTGTCCGGATAGTGGTTGCTCGCATCGTAGTTGGTCGTGAAGTATTCGCCGTTGTCGAGTATGACCAAGATGAGATCTTCGCCCTGAAACTCACCGAGACGCTCGCCACGGCCATCATAATTCAGGCGCAGCACGTCGCGGTCAAACCACACTTCACGGCCTCCGAGAGTCGAGACTCCGCGCTCCTTGAGCGAAAAGCGGTGTACCTCATTTTTGGTCACAAGATTGCCCTGCGACTGCTTGCCCTTGATTGCAAGTTTGGCAAAATCGACGTCAAACTGCAGAGTCTTAAGACGCAATTTGGGCTTGAGCGTCACCTTCACGACCTCCGCCTCTCCGTTAGGGTTGGCCGAGAACCACATGATGCGCGAACCGGGCAGACCCTGAGTAACGTTATACTCCTTGTCTCTTGTAACGCCGGTCACTGCAAAGCGCTTCATATAGTAGATGCCGTCAGTGCCTCCGTGTCGATAGATGACATTATAGATCGTGCGTTCATCATTACGTTTGAACACATTGACATACAACACATTCTTATCGACAAAAAGTTTCTCTTGAACCTTCACGACTTTATATGTGCCGTCCTTGTAGAAGATTATCACATCATCGATCGACGAACAGTTGCAGACAAACTCGACATTGTCGTCCTTTTTCAGACCGGTGCCGATAAAGCCTTCCTCCCGGTTGATATACAGTTTTTCGTTAGCCTCAGCCACAGTTGCTGCCTGGATATTGTCAAACCCTCGTATCACAGTCCGTCGCGGATAGTTGTGTCCATACTTATCCTTAAGCCGCTGATACCAGTCAATTGTATAATCGACAATGCCTTCGAGATGGGCCTTAACCTGTTCGAGCTCGGCCGCAAGTTTTGCTATATGGTCATCAGCCTCATCGGCGCTGAAGCGGAAGATACGCTTCATTTTTATTTCGACCAGTTTTAGGATATCGTCACGCGTGATGGCACGTGTGAAACGCGACGCGAAAGGTTGGAGACGGCCTGCTATATGCTCGACTGCCGCTTCAATGTGCGGAGCCTGTTCATAAGCCTTGTCCTTATAGATACGCTCCTCGATAAAAATCTTTTCGAGTGTGGCAAAAAGCATTTGTTCGGCCAGTTCGTCGAGACGCTGGCGCAACTCGGTCTCTAAAATCGCACGCGTGAGATCAACGCTGTGACGCAAGACATCGCTCACTCCGAGGAAATGAGGCTTGCGGTCAGATATCACACAACAGTTTGGCGAGATGCTTACCTCGCAGTCTGTAAATGCATATAGAGCATCGATAGCCTTGTCGCTCGACGTACCCGGCTGAAGATAGACGAGTATGTTGGCGTTTTCAGCCGTGTTGTCATCAACCTTGCGGATCTTGATTTTACCTTTCTCAAAAGCCTTGAGTATCGAATCGATGATGACACCGGTTGTCTTTCCAAATGGTATTTCCGTGACTGCGAGCGTGCGGTTGTCGACTTTCTCGATCTTTGCGCGCACTCTTACAGCACCTCCGCGACGTCCGTCATTATAACGGGTCACATCAATCATGCCTCCGGTCACAAAATCCGGATATAACACAAAGTCCTCACCCCGCAGATAGGCTATAGCCGCATCGATAATCTCATTGAAATTATGAGGCAATATCTTTGACGAAAGACCGACGGCTATGCCCTCGGCACCCTGGGCGAGCAGAAGCGGGAATTTTGACGGGAGTGTGACAGGCTCCTTTTTGCGGCCGTCATAGCTCAGCGTCCACTCTGTGACCTTGGGATTATAGAGCGTGTCAAGCGCAAACGGTGACAGACGGGCCTCTATGTATCGGCCGGCAGCCGCCGATGCTCCTGTCAGTATGTTGCCCCAGTTACCTTGCGTCTCTACAAGCAGATCCTTCTGTCCGAGTTGCACAAGCGCATCGTTGATCGAAGCATCACCGTGGGGATGATACTGCATTGTGTTACCGACGATATTGGCCACTTTGTTGAAACGGCCGTCATCGAGAGTCTTCATAGAGTGAAGTATGCGCCGCTGCACAGGCTTCAGACCATCGTCGATATGAGGAACGGCGCGTTCGAGGATAACATACGAGGCATATTCGAGAAACCAGCTCTGATACATGCCGCGCAACTGATGCCGCACCACATCGGCGGCGGCCGTATATGGCTTGGATTGTTCAGGCACTCCCTGCGATGATCCGGCAGGCTCTATGAATTCTTCGTTATCGGTGTTTTCGTTGTTTATTTCGTCACTCATTTCGGTATTGCGGATTTGAAGCTTCGTCAGGTTATAGCTTGATTTAATGAAACCGTTAAAAAATCCCATCAAACCAGCACCGCCAAGGCAGCATTTCCGACAAAGTTACAATTTAATTTCCAAATTTTATATTTTTAGATTACTTTTGTGAGTCTATTTTTTCAGATTATTATCAGAAATTTAATCATTATTATCACATATCATAAGCGCATGAAAGAACAAATCAAACAAACTCTCGCCGACAAGGCATGGGCACGATGGACTGCCTTGATACTCATCGCATCGATGATGTTTTTTGCCTATATGTTTGTCGACGTAATGTCTCCGTTAAAGTCTCTTCTCGAAGAAAAACTCCACTGGGACAGCACCTCATTCGGCACATATGCCGCATCTGAATACTTCCTGAACGTATTCGTGTTTTTCCTGATTTTCGCAGGCATCATCCTCGACAAGATGGGCATACGCTTCACCGGTCTCCTTTCGGCCTCTCTAATGGTCATAGGTGCATGCATCAAACTTGTCGGCGTCAGCGAATGGTTTGAGACCACCGAGCTGTGTGCGTGGCTCGACAGCTGGTGGACATCCTTCCCGGGCAGTGCCAAACTCGCCTCTCTCGGCTTCATGATATTTGGCTGCGGATGTGAAATGGCAGGCACAACTGTCTCCAAGGCCATCGCAAAATGGTTTGAAGGCAAGGAAATGGCTCTTGCCATGGGAGTCGAGATGTCAATCGCCCGTCTGGGTGTGTTTGCCGTCATGTGGATCTCACCGCTCATCAGCAACAGTTTCGACCACTCGATCGTCGCTCCTGTCGCGTTCTGCACGGCGCTCCTTCTCATCGGCCTCATCAGCTACACCGTTTTTGTCATAATGGACACCAGATATGACAAACAACTCGTGGCTATCGGCAAAAAGACCGAAGACGGCAGCAGCGACGAAGAGTTCCATATCTCCGACCTCGGCAAAATACTTTCAAGCAAGATGTTCTGGCTTGTAGCCCTGCTCTGCGTCCTCTATTACAGCGGCATTTTCCCATTCCAGCGCTACGCACCCAACTATGTGCAGGAAACACTCAACGTCAGCGCCGAAACTGCTTCGCGACTCTTCAGCGTGTTCCCGATACTCGCTATGGTGCTGACTCCTTTCCTCGGTGCATTCCTCGACTACAAAGGCAAAGGAGCGACAATGCTCATAATCGGTGCAATCATCATGACATGCTGTCATCTCGGCTTCGCCTTCCTGCTTCCGGCTGTGCCTCAGGTATGGCTTGCCGTGACGCTCATCCTCGTCCTCGGCGTATCATTCTCGCTCGTTCCGGCTGCTCTATGGCCATCTGTGCCTAAGATCATCGATGCCAACATCCTCGGTTCGGCTTACTGTCTGATTTTCTGGATACAGAACATCGGCCTCTGCCTCGTGCCGCTGCTTATCGGCGAAACACTTGACGCTACCGGCGGATACTTCGTGCCGATGCTCATATTCGCATCCTTCGGTGTGCTTGCAATCTTCTTCGGCATATGGCTCAAGGTGCTCAACGCCCGTCACAACTACGGACTTGAATTGCCAAATGTCAAGAAAGCATCAGCCGACACACTTGCGGCCGAAGCAGAAGCCGCTGAAGAATAAGCGTTAGACTCATTATATCCCCGACATTCATCGCACGATTATGATTGCCGGGGATATATTCTTCCTATCCATCACCTCACCATAGCAAAGCACAAAACCTCGACCCATGACCACAACTTCTACCCGACTGTCATCCGTAGATGCCCTTCGCGGTTGGGCGCTCGCCGCAATAGTTCTGCTCCACTGCCTCGAGCACTATAATCTTTTCTGCATTCCGGCTTTCTATCCGGCATGGCTGCTGAAAATTGACTCCTGTATTTTCGACACTACCTTTGCCATCCTCGGAGGAAACGCCTATGCAACATTCTCCCTGCTGTTCGGTTTCAGCTTCTTCATTCAGATGCGCAATGCCCGCAAACGCGGATGTGATTTCAGATTGAGATTTGCATGGCGAATGATTCTTCTAAGCGGCTTTGCAATCCTGCATTCATTGTTCTACAACGGCGACATACTGCTTCTGTATGCAGTCTGCGGCCTACTGCTCATTCCGGCATCTTCATGGAGCAACCGCACAATCCTCATCTTAGCCATTATTCTCGCCCTGCAACCTTATGCATGGGGAAAAATCATTTATGCCGCCATCACTCCAGGCTACGTAGACACGGACTCACTCTTCATGCCATTTGCCATTGCCGCCGACGAGGTCGGGCGCAACGGCGACATTGCGGCTACGCTGTGGAGCAACATTCGCGACGGCATCCTCTACAGCAACCTGTGGCAGATCGAATCCGGTCGCATATCACTTACTCCGGCCCTATTTTTCACCGGAATGCTCCTTGGACGGCTTGACATGTTCGCAAAGTCAGACTCCTCAGTCTCATTCTGGCGCAAGACTCTATTTTGGGGCATAGTAGCGGCAACACCTCTCTACATCCTGAAAATTCAAGGGTCACAAATGATTGAAAACCCGACAATCATGACCTACTACAATGTGGCGATCGCCAGAATACTCAATGCCGCCACCACGGCCATACTCATCTCCATCTTCCTGCTGTGCTGGTTCAGACGTCCGGATGGCTATCGTATCCAACGCATGCTGATCCCCTATGGCCGCATGAGTCTGACAAACTACATCGGCCAGTCAATAATCGGCGTCGCACTCTTTTATCACTGCGGCTTTGGACTCTACGATAAAACCGGAGCCTCGGCCTGCATAGCCATCGCACTTTGCATCGTGGCCTTTCAGACCGCCATCAGCAAACAATGGTTGAAACGACACCGCCAAGGGCCTCTCGAACACATCTGGAAACGCCTGACATGGCTCAATTTCGACAAATCAACATCTGACTATCAACCTTCCATAACCAAAAACTCATGAAACGAATATCAACAGCTGCGTCGTTGATGGCTGTAATGCTGGCCGCCCACGCAGGCAACTTGCGGCAGGACACCTACTGCAACCCTTTGGACATCGACTATACATACATGATCTACAACTCGTCAAACGACATATCATACCGTTCGGGAGCAGACCCTGCTGTGGTAGAGTTCAAGGGCGAATATTATATGTTTGTCACCCGCTCTCACGGCTACTGGCATTCAAAAGACCTGCTGAACTGGGATTTTATCACACCCGGCAAGAACTGGTATCCGCAAGGTTCCAACGCTCCGGCCGCCCACAACTACAACGATTCCATCCTATATGTCTGCGGTGATCCGTCGGGAGCCATGAGCATCCTGTATACCGACGACCCGAAGTCAGGCAATTGGAATGCCACTCCGGCCATACTCGGTGACCTGCAAGACCCGGCCCTGTTTATTGATGACGATGGCGAGGCATATATGTTCTGGGGCTCGTCAAACGTATTTCCAATCCGTGGCGTCAGACTCGACAGAAACCATAGATTTATCGCTGACGGTGAAAGGGCTGAGCTTTTCAACCTTGATGCCGACCGACACGGTTGGGAACGATTTGGCGAAAACCATTCAGACACAATCTTAGGCGGATATATCGAAGGACCCTGGCTTACAAAACACAACGGCAGATACTACATGCAGTATGCCGCTCCGGGAACCGAATTCAACGTCTATGCCGACGGAGTCTATGTGGCCGACAATCCTATGGGTCCATACACCTATCAAGCCCACAATCCCGTGTCTTACAAACCCGGAGGATATATGAACGGTGCCGGACACGGGAGCACGGTATGCGGCCCCGGTGACCGATACTGGCACTTCGCTTCGATGGCATTACCTCTCAACGTAAACTGGGAACGGAGACTCTGCATGTTTCCGACTTATTTTGACAATGACGGAATAATGTATTGCGACACACGATTTGGCGACTACCCTCGCTATGCTCCTGCCGTACCCGGCAAAAAAGGTGAGTTCCGCGGATGGATGTTGCTGTCATATGGCAAGGACGTCAAAAGTTCGTCAGAGACTCCCGGACATGAAGCAGACAAACTCACCGACGAAGACAGCAAGACATTCTGGCTCGCGGCTGACAACGGACCCGACCAATGGATTGAAATAGATCTCGGAAAGCCGGCAACCGTAAATGCATTGCAAATCAACTACAACGACTACAAAAGCGACATGTATGGCCGCTACGACAATCTTCGTCACCGGTATACCGTCGAAAGCTCTGTAGACGGCGAAAACTGGATCTGCATAATCGACCGCTCGAACAGTTTCAGAGACACACCACACGCCTATGTCGAGCTTGAGTACCCGACCAAAGCGCGCTTCATCAGATTTAACAACATCAGCGTTCCGACCCCCAATCTGTCCATTTCCGAAATCCGCATATTCGGCAACGGCGAAGGCAAAGCTCCGGCTCAAGTCAAAAAGCCATCGGTCACTCGTCACGACGACCGGCGTGATGTGACAGTCGAATGGAAGCCCGTCAATGGAGCTCAGGGTTATAACATCCTATGGGGCATCGCTCCGGAAAAACTTTATAACTCGTGGATGGTATATGGCAACGAAGGGCGCCACACGATGAAATGCCTATCTACAGACCAACCATATTATTTTGCAGTCGAAGCTTTTAACGAAAATGGAGTCTCGACACTCTCTGAGATTGTCGAAATCAAATAAGATGCGGTTTCATGATTAACGGCCTGGCAATTATGGCCATGTTTCTGCATTCGGCTATATTTTTCTGAGCGCGTAGTCCGCGACATGCCGTGTTTTTCACGAAAAATTCGTAACTTTGCCGACTGAAAGAAAATCAAGCATTATATGCAGAATATCAGAAACATCGCCATCATCGCCCACGTCGACCACGGCAAGACAACAGTAGTCGACAAAATGCTTTTGGCCGGACACCTTTTCAGAGACAACCAAAACGCAGGCGAACTCATTCTCGACAACAACGACCTCGAACGCGAAAGAGGCATAACAATCCTGTCGAAAAACGTATCAATCAACTACAAAGACACTAAAATCAACATCATAGACACCCCGGGACACGCCGACTTCGGAGGCGAGGTCGAACGAGTGCTCAACATGGCCGACGGCTGTCTGCTCCTTGTCGATGCATTCGAAGGGCCGATGCCACAGACCCGTTTTGTGCTCCAGAAAGCAATACAGATCGGGCTGAAACCTATTGTTGTCATCAACAAAGTCGACAAGCCGAACTGCCGCCCGGACGAAGTGCAGGAAATGGTCTTCGACCTGATGTTCAATCTTGACGCAACCGAAGAGCAGCTCGACTTCCCGACCATCTACGGCTCAGCTAAAGAAGGATGGATGAGCACAGACTGGCGAAAGCCGACCGACAACATCACCCCTCTTCTCGACGCTATCATCGAACACATCCCCGCACCGACAACACTCGAAGGCGACGCCCAGATGCTGATCACATCGCTCGACTTCTCGAGCTATGTCGGACGTATTGCCGTCGGACGCGTTCACCGCGGCACACTCCGCGAAGGCATGGACATCGCCCTATGCCGTCGCGACGGCTCGATAGCCCGTCAACGCATCAAAGAGCTACACACCTTCGAAGGCATGGGCCGCAAGCGCGTCAAGGAAGTCAGCAGCGGCGACATATGCGCTTTGGTCGGCATCGAAGGCTTCGAGATCGGCGACACGGTCGCAGACATCAATAATCCGGAACCGCTCCCGCGAATTGCCATCGACGAACCTACGATGTCCATGACTTTCACCATCAACGACAGCCCATTCTTCGGCAAGGACGGAAAATTTGTCACTTCGCGCCACATCGCAGACCGTCTGACAAAAGAACTCGACCGAAATCTCGCGCTGCGCGTGAAAAAAGCCGACAATGAAGACGTCTGGACCGTTTTCGGCCGTGGTGTGCTCCACCTCTCGGTCCTGATCGAGACCATGCGCCGCGAGGGCTATGAACTTCAGGTCGGACAGCCACAGGTAATAATCAAGGAAATCGACGGACAGAAATGCGAACCGGTCGAACTCCTCACCATCAATGTCACCGAAGAATACTCCTCAAAAATCATCGACATGGTCACACGCCGAAAAGGCGAGATGCTGACAATGACCGCTCAGAACGACCGTGTGCACATGGAGTTCCAGATACCCTCACGCGGCATCATCGGTCTGCGCAACAACGTGCTGACAGCTTCGGCCGGCGAAGCCATCATGGCCCACCGCTTCCTCGAATACCAGCCGTGGAAAGGAGACATCGAACGACGCACCAACGGCTCGCTCATCGCCCTTGAGGCCGGCACTGCCTATGCCTATGCAATTGACAAACTTCAAGACCGCGGACGCTTCTTCATATTCCCTCAGGAAGAAGTCTACGCCGGTCAGGTCGTGGGTGAGAACGCTAAAGACAACGACATCGTGGTCAACGTCACCAAGTCAAAGAAGCTCACCAACATGCGCGCATCAGGCGCCGACGACAAGGCTCGCATCGTGCCGCCGGTTGTCTTCAGCCTTGAGGAGGCCCTCGAATATATCAAGGAAGACGAATATGTCGAGGTGACCCCCCACCATATCCGCCTGCGCAAGATCATACTCGACGAAATCGAACGCAAGCGCGCAAACAAAAACTGATCGCCAACATGCAGCCATTTTCGCTCAACATAAAAGGCCGGTTGATAGCCTTCACACGCCCGGCGGTGATGGCTATAATCAACGCCACGCCCGACTCCTTCTACTCCGCGAGCCGGGTCTCAGACAGAGCGGGAATCGCTGAAAGCGCCCGAAAAGCCATTTCCGAAGGGGCTGACATCATCGACCTCGGCGCATACTCTTCGCGCCCGGGAGCACAAGATGTCAGCCCCGACGAGGAGATGCGCAGACTCGAAACCGCGATTGACGCGGTCCGCAGCATAAGCACCGACATACCATTGTCAATCGACACATTCCGCAGCCGGATAGCACACAGGTGCATCAGCGAGCTTGGCGCAGACATCGTCAACGACATCTCGGGCGGAGACCTTGACTCCGAAATGTTTGAGACAGTAGCCGACATCAAGGCTCCATACATACTCATGCACATGCGCGGGACTCCCGCCACGATGCAGTCGCTCTGTGATTATCCCCAAGGGGTGACAGCCGGAGTCATCGCCGAACTCGCCCCTAAGCTGCAACGGCTGTCACTGCTCGGTGTCGCCGACGTTATTGTCGACCCCGGATTCGGGTTCAGCAAGACTCTCGAACAGAACTACACAATGCTCCGCGACCTCGAGTCTTTCGCCATGCTCGGATGTCCGGTTTTGGCCGGTGTATCCAGAAAGTCGATGGCAACCAGACTGCTCGGCATCACCCCCGAACAGGCCTTGAACGCTACCACCGTAATCAACACCCTCGCCATCGAACGCGGAGCCGCAGTGCTGCGCGTCCATGATGTCCGCGCAGCCCGCGAGGCTGTCGAGATATGCTCAATGATGCAAACACTTAAACCTTAAACTCCCATCCTCTGCCATGCTCTCATTCGGAATCAAAGATATAATCGACATTGTCATTTTCGCCCTGCTCCTTTTCTATGTCTACAGACTGATGAAAGAGTCTGGCACCATCAACATATTCTATGGCATAATGTCATTTATCGTCGTCTGGGCGCTGGCGTCAGAGATATTCGAACTCAGGCTTATCGGCACGATACTCGACAAGTTCATGAGCATCGGACTCCTTATTCTCGTCATCCTGTTTGTCGACCAGATAAAACGCTTTCTCGTCGAACTCGGCTCCCACCGGCGCTGGAAGTTCCTCAGCAAACTCTTCCACCACCAGAAAGCAGCCATCGACGCTGACTCACGACGCTGGGTAATGCCAATCGTATATGCCTGCATGTCGATGGCCAAAAGCAAAACAGGAGCCCTGATTGTAATCGAACAGTCGATCCCGCTTGACAACTATGAGAAAACCGGAGACCGCATCGACGCCGAAATCAACACACGCCTGATTGAAAACATATTCTTCAAAAACTCCCCTCTCCACGACGGAGCGATGATCGTTGCCGGAGACCGCATTGCAGCCGCCGGTTGCATTCTGCCCGTGAGCCACGACAGCGATGTGCCCCGCTCGCTCGGTCTGCGCCATCGCTCGGCGCTCGGCATCGCCCAGGCCACGGACGCTGTCGCTATAGTCGTCTCTGAGGAAACAGGTTCTATATCCCTCGCCCACCGCGGACGACTATCAACACGCCTGACCACCACCGAACTCGAGCACCGTCTCTCTGCACTCACTCCCCAATAAGAGCCTGTTCAATAAGAATTATCAATATCCCGGCAGTGCATCTCCGCGATAAATAATTTCAAACATCCGTCCACTCAGATTTGTTTTTGGCTGGACTTATTCGTATTTTTGCAGTTTGATTGGAAAATATGAATTTCTAAACATTTCATCAGTGGAACCAAAATACATTTTTGTAACAGGCGGAGTCGTTTCCTCATTAGGCAAAGGCATCATATCCGCATCACTCGGCCGCTTGCTCAAAGCCCGCGGCTACAGGGTTACCATTCAGAAATTCGACCCATATATCAACATCGATCCCGGCACTCTCAACCCTTACGAACACGGAGAGTGCTATGTGACCGTCGACGGACACGAGACCGATCTTGACCTCGGTCACTACGAACGGTTTACTGACATCCACACCACACGCGCAAACAGCGTTACATCGGGACGCATTTTTCAGAACGTAATCGACAAAGAGCGGCGCGGCGACTACCTCGGCAAGACCGTTCAAATCGTGCCACATATCACCGACGAGATAAAACGCAACATCCGCACTCTCGGCAACTCCGGTAAATATGATTTCATCATCACCGAAATCGGAGGCACCGTAGGCGACATCGAGTCGCTCCCCTTTCTCGAGAGCGTCAGACAGATGCGTTGGGAACTCGGCACTGACAGCCTGTGCATCCACCTGACCTACGTGCCATACATCGCCGCTGCGAAGGAACTCAAGACCAAACCGACCCAACACTCAGTCAAGAGCCTGCAGGAACTTGGCATCCAGCCCGACATTCTTGTCCTGCGCACCGAAAAGGATATCCCGCTTGAGATGCGCAAAAAAATCGCCCAGTTCTGCAATGTCGCTCCTGACTCTGTCATCCAGTCGCCAGATGTCGACAGCATATATAAAGTGCCGATGACTATGCACGCACAGCATCTCGACGAGATTGTGCTGCGCAAGACCGGTACAGACCTCGACAGAGAGCCCGACATGTCGGCATGGATGGATTTCGTCTCCAGACTCGACAATGCCACAGAGACCGTCACAATCGGCCTCGTCGGCAAATATGTCGAACTTCAGGACGCCTACAAATCAATCAGCGAGGCCCTCTTTCATGCAGCCACATATGCCGACAGACGCCTCAAACTGATCTACATCCACTCCGAGAAACTCACCGGTGCAGATGTCGACAGCAAACTTTCGGGACTCGACGGCGTGGTTATCGCTCCCGGCTTCGGTCAACGTGGCATAGAAGGGAAGTTTGTAGCCTTGAAATGGTGTCGCGAACACGATATACCGACCTTCGGCATATGCCTCGGCATGCAGTGTATGGTCATCGAATTTGCACGCAACGTGCTTGGCCTCTCCGACGCAAACTCTGCGGAGATGGATCATGCCACCCCTCATAAGGTCATAGACCTGATGGAAGAGCAGAAGTCCGTCTCGAACCTCGGCGGCACCATGAGACTCGGCGCCTATGACTGCCGCTTGCGCCCCGACAGCCGCGCGGCCATGGCCTACGGTAAAACAATGATTTCCGAACGCCACAGACACCGCTATGAGTTTAACGACGGATATCGCTCACGCTTCGAACAGGCCGGCATGATGTGTGTCGGTGAAAATCCTGAAACTCACCTTGTCGAAGTGGTCGAAATTCCCGGCAAACGATGGTTTATCGGCACTCAGTATCATCCCGAATACTCAAGCACAGTCCTATCTCCCAACCCTGTTTTCCGCAGCTTCATCGATGCCGCGGTGAAATATCACAACGAGAAATTAACGAATAATCAATCTACAATAAATTAACCCGATCTCAAGCACAAGACAATGGATAAAAACACCCTTTTAGGCCTTGTACTGATGGCAGCATGTCTCTTCGGATTCATGTATTTCAATAAACCATCTGAAGAAGAAATCGCACGCCGAAGAGCAGAACAGGAACAGCTCGCAGCTCAGCAGAACAACAACGAGACTGCAACCATCAGCCTAATCGACTCACTTACGGCAGCCGACCTCTCATCTTTGCGTTCCGCCGTGACTATCGCCGGCAAAAACAACGGTACGGACTACTCTCTGTCTAACGACATCGTCAGCCTCACCGCCGACAGCACAGGCGTCAATGGCCAGATTAAAGCAGGCAACTCTATGGTCAGCCTTGATCTGCTGACTTCGTCAGACCCCAAAGGGCTCACGCCCGAACAGAGAGTGTCGGCCATCGAAAACGTCAGAAAAACTATCGCAAGCGCTCAGAAATACAAGAGCTTTGCCCGGCATCTCGGTGGTAAAAACGACACTGTTTCTATCGAAAACGACTTAATGAAGGTCACATTCTCGACTCGTGGCGGATATGTCAGCCAGGTTGAGCTCAAGAAATATGACACCGAACTAACCGAAACCCCCACACCCATCAAACTCTTCGCCGACAACACCGATGGATATGGTTTCACACTGACCACCACTGACCAGCGTTTCGAGACCAGCGAATTCAACTTCACGCCCACTCTCGAAAACGACTCGACCGTGCTGATGTCACTCGACCTCGGAGGCAACTCCACATGGGGCATACGCTACACCGTCCACCCGACCAAATATCTCGTCAAAATGGACATCGTGCAGTCTGGCATGGATGCGATCCTGCCGGCAAGCACATCGACCATCGACCTCTCATGGCATCAGAAAATGGCCAGAAACGAACGTGGACGCACATTTGAGGAACGCAACAGCGCCATACTTTATAAATTCATCGGCGAAGGTCCGGACGACCTCAGCGCAAACGGCAACGACAGCGAACAGCTCAACGGCCGCATCAAATGGGTCGCATTCAAAAACCAATTCTTCTCGAGCGTCCTCATCGCTGACGATTATCTCGCCACGGCCGATCTAAACTCTATAGAGATTAAAAACGACACTTTCCTCAAGGACATGTCGATGAAATCATCTGTGCCCTACACAATCGCCGACGGCACACCGACCGGTTTCCACTTCTACTTCGGACCCAACGACTACCCTCTGCTCTCAAGCATTGACGACGAAATCGGTTCAGACGAAGGTCTCTCGCTCACACGTCTCGTGCCACTCGGCTGGGGTCTGTTCAGATGGATCAACCAGTTTATCATCATCCCCGTATTCTCGTTCCTTGGCAAATTTATCACCAACTACGGCATTATCATACTCCTGCTCACGATTTTCATCAAGATCATCATTTTCCCCTTCACTTACAAGAGCTACAAGTCGCAGGCCAAGATGAGAGTGCTCGCCCCCGAAATAAAGGAAATCAACGACAAATATCCCGGTCAGGAAAATGCCCTCAAGCGCCAGCAGGAAACCATGGCTCTCTACAGCCGGGCAGGAGCAAGTCCGTTCTCAGGATGTCTGCCGATGCTGCTCCAGATGCCGGTACTCATCGCAATGTTCTCCTTCTTCCCGTCTGCGATCGAACTTAGAGGTCAGTCCTTCCTCTGGGCTCACGACCTCTCGGCGCCCGACTACATCTTCGCCCTTCCGTTCACAATTCCATTCTACGGCGACCATGTCAGCCTCTTCTGTCTCCTGATGACGGCCGTCAATATCATCTACACACGCATCAACATGCAGAACCAGCCCGGCGGCAACACTATGCCCGGCATGAAATGGATGATGTATCTGATGCCCGTAATGTTCCTCTTCTTCTTCAATGACTACGCATCAGGTCTGAGCTACTACTACTTCCTCTCGCTCCTCATCACCATCGCCCAGACATGGATTTTCCGCAAAGTCATAAACGAGAAAAAGGTGCGCGAACAGTTGCTCGCCAACACTAAAAAGCCCCGCAAGAAAAGCGGCTTTATGGCTCGTCTTGAAGAAGCGCAACGTCAGCAGCAAGCCGCCCTCCGCCAGCAGCAGAAGTCCGGCAAAAACCGCCGTTGACCAATCCTCATGACATGTTTCAAAAATCCCTGCGGAAAAATCCGCAGGGATTTTTTTATTGAAGAAGTCCCGATATGTCTGACTTGTCTGACCCGTCCGACTTGTCCGACTTGTCTGTCAAATTTCAAACTGTTAATAATGAACGGTTACGAATCAAAAAAGAGCAGTCTCACGACTACTCTTTTCCATTTAAACCTTTATCTTAATCTAATACTATGAAAAACACACATGCAAATGTAAGCACTATTTATGAAATTTGAAAGTATTTGGGGCGCATTTCATAAACAAATTAAATAGTTTTTACATTTATAAGATAACCCCCCCGTTTTAACTTTCGTTAACAGAATACTTCTTGTATGCAGCAGCCAATCTTGTGTGATAAGCGTGAGAAGCATACGTAGGGCCATTATAACCTCGCGCAAAGGCTTTCCAATTCTTATCCCTGAGGTGTTTCAGCAGTCCACTGTTACGAAGGAAGGCCGCAAACAGCTCGAGTTGGTCACGCTCTGAGCGCGACATCAGTTCCATAAACTCAAATGGAGACTCTGTCAGGCAGCGCTTCCAATTGAAACCTCCAATCTGGAACATGCCCCAGAACGTACCTTCTATCGCACAGACGCTGTCAATGCTCATTGCCTCGCGCAGCCTCGCATGCTCCGCAGCCTGAGGAGTGCCAAATCTCGCCACATCGAGCCGCGAAAACACCAAAGGATGAGATTTCATATACCTTGACAACTTCACATTGTGACGACGTGTCATCGTCGTAAACACTTTGATGTTGAAATTGACAATCGGGGTCTTATCCTCATTAAAGCCACGGCGAGTGCGCCCGGTTTCAATCTCGACGACTGCCTTGATCGCGGCCACTTCCACTCCGAGCTCTTCGGCAACCTGGACATAATCGGCCTCACATAACGCCTGACCTCTCATGTCAGATGCAAAATCAAAACGAATGGTGTCGCCTCTCACCACAATATAGTCATGAGACTGCGGTTCGCCGAACAGATCACACAGGCTAAGGCTGTCGGCTGTCGCATCAGCATAGATCGAGCGCTTCTGCATAAAATCATGCGCACATACAATCATCGGCACCGCACAGATAAGTGCGGCGGAACAAGATAGTGCTTTGCATGGCCTGCAGTCAGACATAGATCAGATTATAAAAAGGCCGCAACCGGCGAAGACATGCCCCGCAATACGGCTGCGGCCTGAGCTATTTTTATCAGTTCTTAAGATCGGCGACCTTCTCGAGGATGCGGGTCAGCTGTCCCCAGTAACGTTCGACAGCAGGAATGAACATGCGCTCTGAAGGCGAGTGCACTCCCTGCAATGTCGGGCCAAACGAAACCATATCGAGATGAGGATACTTTTCGAGGAAAAGACCACACTCAAGACCGGCATGAATAGCCTTTATCGCCGGTCGGACGCCATACAGTTCCTCATAGGCGTCAGATGCGATCTTCATGATTTTGGAATCCATATTGGGAGCCCAGCCCGGATAACCGTCGCCGTGGCTCACCTCTGCTCCGGCAAGCGTAAAGAGAGCTTCAACCTGTCGGGCGATATCCCATTTACGGGACTCTACAGACGAGCGCTGGCTGGTGGTCACAACGATTTCATTGCTTTCTTTCATCTTGACTGACGCAAGGTTGGTCGATGTCTCGACAAGTCCTTCGATATCCCGGCTCATCGAAATCACTCCATGAGGAGCACAGTAGAGCGAACGTATCAAATTACGGCTGGTTGTCGAGTCAACAGCAAAATCCGGACGATCAACGCTTTCGAGTTCAAGCGTCAGCGTAGGCTCGAGGCCTTTATATTCGTTCTCGATGTCCGCTACATAACGGTTGAAAGCCACTCTCACGGCCTCCTTGCGGCCTGACTCCACTCCAAAGACTGCATGAGCCGCACGCGGAATGGCATTGCGCAGATTGCCGCCGTCAATCTCACAGAGCGACACCTCATGGTTCACACCGAGATCCCACAGGAAACGCGCAAGAAGCTTATTGGCATTTGCACGTCCGAGGTGAATGTCACCGCCCGAGTGTCCGCCGAGACCTTTGGATATATCCATCTTGAAATAATGGAAATCGGTCGGAGCCACCGAACGGTGATATTTGAACGTGCACACCGTATCAACACCTCCGGCACAACCGATGAATATTTCCGCGTCGTCCTCCGAGTCAAGATTGAGCAGCATTGAGCCTGAAATCATGCCTTCACCGAGGTTATTCGCACCGGTCAGACCGGTTTCCTCATCGACAGTAAACAGAGCTTCAATCGGGCCATGGACGAGCGAATCATCGACCATGACAGCCAACGCGCCGGCCATACCGATGCCGTTGTCTGCACCGAGCGTGGTGCCTTCAGCACGCAGCCAGTCACCGTCGACGACAGTCGTGATGGGAGAGTTTTCAAAATCAAAGCTCTTGTCATTGGATTCACAGACCATATCCATGTGTGCCTGCATCACCACTGTGGGCGCAGCTTCCTTGCCGGGGGTGGCGGGCTTGGTTATCACAACATTGCCGATAGCGTCTGTTTTGGCTGCGAGATTGTGCTTGGCTGCAAAATCAAGCAGATACTGACGGATTTTTTCTTCTTTCTTCGAAGGACGGGGCACCTTCGTTATCTCGTCGAAAATCTCGAAAACGAGAGCGGGTTTGAGATCTTTGATTGTCATCGTTTATATGTTTTGTTGAATGATTTATCGCCTGAAATCGGCTTAAGAAATATTTAGTTTCGACAAAGAACGTTAAAAACATCATTTATCGACCTCTAAGTTACAAAATAAAATCGTTAACCTGCAAAAAATTTCGATTGCTTTCCATATATTTGCACTCCGAAACCCTGCTATAGTATGAAAATAATCCTGCTCAGCATAGCTATCACAGCCATATCCGCCTTGCTCTTAGGCGTAAAGGTTCTGTTTGTCAAAAACGGCAGATTTCCATCGTCCCACATCGGAGATTCGCAGGCGCTGCGCAGACGTGGCATAACATGTGCCCATAGCGATAAAGAATAATCAAAATAATAAACCGTAATATAATTCATCGATAATGAAAAAAACAGCATTTGCAGCCAAAACGTTAGCAGCACTGGTCGCCGCAGGCATGATCAGTTGCTCTGGTACGGAAACCAAAGACGCCGCCACTGCAAGTCCCGCAAACTCAGAAACAACCGAATGCTCTCAAAAGGCAAGCCTTAACATACGCTATGTCGACATCGACTCCGTTATGTCAGCCTACACTCTCTCCAAAGAGCTCAACGAACAGGGACGCAAGCTCATGCTCGACTATCAGCGCATGGAAAACCAGAAGCGCAACGAAATCCAGAATCTCGGCGCTTCAATCGAACAGAAACGCAACAACAACGGATATCTATCTCAGGAGTCTTTCGACGCTGACGTCAACAACCTTAACCGCAAACAGAACGAAGCGGCAAACATCCTCGGTGCCCACCAGGAGAAAATCAACAAGCAGCTCGCAGAATTTGACCGCCAGCTCAACGACTCAGTGCGCGGCTTCATCGAGGTTTACAACTCCACACGCCACTATGATGCCATACTCTACCGCGCGTCAGGTCTCTATTTCGACCCTTCTCTCGACATCACTGACGAAATAATCGCAGGCCTCAACGCCAGATACACCCCCGCCGACAAGAAATAAGCGGCCGACAAAGCGCATCTCTCAAACCACAAACGCCCGACAGAGCCGTCATAAAGCACTCTGCCGGGCGTAATTAATAAAGTAAGACCAGCTATATAAACGTCCCTACAACAACTCCCGATGAAAAAAATCGCAAGCTTCACAATCGACCACAACCGCCTGCTGCGCGGAGTCTACGTATCGCGCCGCGACACCACCCCATCAGGCGACGTCATCACCACATTCGATATCCGCATGACCGAACCCAACAGACAACCACCGCTGTCGCCTCAAACACTGCATACAATCGAACATCTTGCTGCAACTTATCTGCGTAACGATCCTGTGTGGGCAGACAAAATCGTCTATTGGGGCCCCATGGGATGCTGCACCGGATCATACCTGCTGATGCAAGGCGAGCTACAACCCTACGACATCGCTCCACTGTTGAAAAAAATGTTCAGCTTCATCGCCGGATTCCAAGGCGAAATACCCGGAGCCACATCCAAAGATTGCGGCAACTACACATTCAACGACCTGGCTGCAGCCCGATCTGCAGCCGGAGCATTTCTTGGCGAAGTCCTCGACAAGCTTTGCGAAGAAAACACATCATATCCGGCATGAGCCGTCAAATTATCACTATAATTTTGTAACTTTGCAATAATCTAACGATTATCGAACAATAACAGACAATATCAACCAATGGACTTTATAGAAGAACTCACCTGGCGCGGCATGATACACACCATGATGCCCGGAACAGATGAACAGCTTAAGAAAGAAATGACAACGGCCTACCTCGGCATTGACCCGACAGCCGACAGTCTCCACATCGGACACCTCGTCGGTGTCATGATGCTGAAACACTTCCAGCGCGCAGGCCATAAACCCATCGCGCTTGTCGGTGGTGCGACAGGCATGATCGGCGACCCTTCGATGAAAAGCCAGGAGCGTAAACTCCTCGACGAAGAGACACTGCGCCACAATCAGGAAGCGATCAAAAAACAACTTGCCAAATTTCTCGATTTTGACAGCGACGCGCCAAACGCAGCCGAGCTCGTAAACAACTACGACTGGATGAAACCTTTCTCATTTCTCGATTTCATCCGCGATGTCGGCAAGCACATCACCGTCAACTACATGATGGCCAAAGACTCGGTCAAAAAACGTCTATCCGGCGAATCCCAGCAGGGAATGTCATTCACCGAATTCTCATATCAGCTCGTGCAGGGATACGACTTCCTAACACTCTACCGCGACAAGAACTGCAAACTGCAACTCGGCGGGTCTGACCAGTGGGGCAACATCACGACCGGCACAGAGCTCATACGCCGCACCCTCGGAGGAGAGGCTTATGCTCTTACATGCCCACTCATCACAAAAGCCGACGGTGGCAAATTCGGAAAAACAGAGAGCGGAAACGTCTGGCTCGACCCGCGTTACACATCTCCTTACAAATTCTATCAGTTCTGGCTCAACGTGTCGGACGCCGACGCTGAAAAATATATCAAAATCTTCACTGAACTCTCACGCGAGGAAATCGCCGCCCTCGTAGACGAACAGGCCGCCGACCCCGGACAGCGCCCGCTCCAGAAACGCCTCGCCAAAGAGATCACCACGATGGTCCACTCCGCCGAAGACTATGAAGCAGCAGTCGAGGCATCACAGATCCTCTTCAGCAACAAAGCGGCCGAAACTCTCCACAAAATCGACGAAGACACACTCCTCGCAGTCTTCGAGGGCGTGCCGACATTCGAAGTATCGCGACAGGAAATAATCGACGGCATAAAGCTCGCCGACCTGCTCGTCGACCGCGCCCAAGTATTCCCCTCCAAGGGAGAAATGAGAAAACTCGCTCAGCAAGGCGGTTTTGCAGTCAACAAAGAGAAAGTCACCGACGCATATGCTCCCGCATCAGCCGACATGCTTCTCAACGACAAATATATCATCGTACAGAAGGGAAAGAAAAACTACTTCCTGATCATAGCGAAATAAAGTCAGCGATGCTCTTCATGAGAGCATCGCGGGAATATAACACAAACGCGGCAGTCTCACGACTGCCGCGTTTGCTAAAAACCTTAAAATCTAATCCTATGAAAAAACTAATTCTATTTCGTTTTCTGCTGTTCTGTACATATAAGACAATCCTGGACCTGTATTTGTTTTCGGACACAACCGAATCGCAGTTAATTTAACTTTTATAAACACATCTCCGTCCCACGAGACCTTGCATCCAGACACTATCAAAGCCCAAATCGCTTGCATATTCAGACAATAAAATGTAATTTTGCAAACCTTTATAGGCA
The DNA here is from genome assembly GCA_964018265.1 of uncultured Muribaculaceae bacterium. GTDB lineage: Bacteria > Bacteroidota > Bacteroidia > Bacteroidales > Muribaculaceae > CAG-873. Next base: position 4,213 of record CAXHOY010000005.1, on the reverse strand, counting down.
TCCAATCATTTATGAACAAGAAGCCGCTTGACAAAATACTTACTTTCATCCCATACTACAAGCACGTTATATGGGGCGGGAAACGTATATCCGAGCTAAAAGGCGAATTCATCGACAGTGACAACATCGGCGAAAGCTGGGAAATATCATCTGTCCCGGGGCATGAAACCACAGTTGCTTCAGGCGCTCAGCAAGGCTTGACGGTCAATCAGCTCATTGAGCTCTATGGCGACAGTTTCCTCGGATCTCATGTCTCACAGGCTTACGGGAACATGTTCCCTCTATTGTTCAAGATTATCGACGCCAACCATATGCTGTCGCTGCAGGTCCATCCCGACGACAAAATGGCAGCCGAGAGACACAACTCTCTCGGAAAAACTGAAATGTGGTATATCATCGACGCTGCGCCCAAATCGCAAATCTACTGCGGGCTCAACCAGCCGCTGACACCGGAAAGTTTCAGTCGCCACATCGCCGAAAAATCAATCATGGACATCGTCAGACACCATGACGCCGAACCGGGACAGTTCTACTTCCTCCCACCGGGCACAATACACTCAATCGGAGCCGGAAATCTGCTGGTGGAAGTTCAGCAATCCAGCGATATCACCTACCGTGTATACGACCACGACCGTCGCGATGAAAACGGCAAACTCCGTCAACTTCACACCGAAGAAGCCCGAGACGCCATCGACTACAATTTTCACAAAGTTTGCGGACCGGTCGCTAAAAAATTCAGCAGCTCAAACCCCGAGGTTGTGAGTTGCGGACACTTTACCGTCGGCTACCACGACATTAACGGCAACACCGAAAAAATCAAGTCTGACGACTCCTCTTTCACCGTCATCATGATTGCCACAGGCGACATCACCATCCACGCCGACGACACTACAATGACACTCAAAGCAGGCCACACAGCCCTTATTCCGGCCTACGTCAAAACAGTGTCAATCTCCGGCACAGGCCGCGCCCTGACCGCGAGAGTTTAAGCCCTCAGCCCACGACAACAACAATCCGACCGACTCGTCTGACAGACAAGCCGGTCTCGTCCACACCATTCCGAGCCAGCGGATAGATCCGCCCCATGGATCAGCCGACAGGTCAGACCTGTCCAAATCGTGGGTCAGCGGACAGGAGCGGTTGGCATCCACCCCCCATGAGCAACATAGTCAACTGTAAAGTTTCGATAGGCGATACATGAAGAACTTGATGTCTCCGACACCTCGGAATTGCGTGCGGAACGCCTTTATTTTGGCGTTGAACGATTCTGCCGATGCGTTTGTCATCCTCTGCTCAAAGTAGTTGATGATGGTTGTGCTGTGATTCTCAAAAGTTTCAAGCACTTTGTTGAACTCGCGGTTATCGAATTTCTCGACATCGTTATACCACCTTGCCAGATTAAGCCTGGCCTCATCGGGTATGGATTTTTTGTTGAATATGTCAACCAGGTCAAGGTAGAGGGAGTAGGCTTTTTTCAGGTCCGGGAACTTTTCAAAAAGTATTTTGGCTCTGATTGATTGTTGCTCATTCCATTTTGACTTATGCTTGAGAATGATATGACGGCTGCGGGCCATTATCTGCGGCATAGTCTCTCCATTTTCCATAAGACATGGCGTCCATTGACCCAGCAGATCACGCTCTTGCCTGTTGCGGCAAGTCTTACGTTTTGCCCGATGCTCTTTAATCGCTCTATTCTCTTGGTCAAGCACCTCCCATCGGTGGCGGATACGCAGTTGATCAACCGCCTCGGACATCAGCCGCTGCACATGGAAACGGTCGTTCACCAACTTTGCCGCGGGAAATGCCGTCCTGACAGTCAGCATCATGGCCGAAGACAAATCGGTTGTCACGGTCTTGACCTCCAGCCGTTTCTTTAATGGAATTTTCTTCAGTATACCGCTGACCACCTCCGAGGCCACCCCTTTGACCATGGCGGCAAGCGCACCTTCGCGGCCATGGGCGGCTTTGTTGGTCAATATGGTGTAGACATCGCCATTGCTAAGACACGTCTCATCAAGGCTCATATCCTGACCGATGTTGTCGGGGAAGAGGACATACTCTTCGGCATGCTCCAGCTGGTTCCAACCGCGGTAGTCGCTCAACTTCTCCTTATACTGCTTGCGCAGGGTCTGTCCGTTAACCCCGTTGCGCTCTCCCAACGCCTTGATACTTACGGGTGTGGTGTCAATCTCCCTCTTTTAAAAAAAGAGCGAACTCCTCGTTGAGCTGCGTGCCGTCGTATTCCGACAGGTCCCAGTTGTAACTGAATATCTCGCCTGTTGTCTTGTCTAGCCATTTGCGCTTGCGTACATGCAGCCATGTCGCCCGGCCACGTATCGGATAGTCCTGGATATTGTGATACTCGCCAAATCCATACGCTATCACATCGGTATTTTTCTTGTCCTCGCGCATCTGGACCTTTTTCTCATCGAGCCAGATATCAAATCGGGTATCAGTCTTCTCAAATCGGTCTATGTCAAAATTGTCAACGATTACTGATGGCAGTATGGCTCTTAACAGTTGTTCCGGTTTCATTCCGCAAAGTTAATCATTTTACAGTTGACTATGTTGCTCATGGGGGGAATACCAACCGCTCCTGTCCGCTGACCCGGAATACCAACCGCTCCTGTCCGCTGACCCGGTATTCCCCCCATGAGCAACATAGTCAACTGTAAAGTTTCGATAGGCGATACATGAAGAACTTGATGTCTCCGACACCTCGGAATTGCGTGCGGAACGCCTTTATTTTGGCGTTGAACGATTCTGCCGATGCGTTTGTCATCCTCTGCTCAAAGTAGTTGATGATGGTTGTGCTGTGATTCTCAAAAGTTTCAAGCACTTTGTTGAACTCGCGGTTATCGAATTTCTCGACATCGTTATACCACCTTGCCAGATTAAGCCTGGCCTCATCGGGTATGGATTTTTTGTTGAATATGTCAACCAGGTCAAGGTAGAGGGAGTAGGCTTTTTTCAGGTCCGGGAACTTTTCAAAAAGTATTTTGGCTCTGATTGATTGTTGCTCATTCCATTTTGACTTATGCTTGAGAATGATATGACGGCTGCGGGCCATTATCTGCGGCATAGTCTCTCCATTTTCCATAAGACATGGCGTCCATTGACCCAGCAGATCACGCTCTTGCCTGTTGCGGCAAGTCTTACGTTTTGCCCGATGCTCTTTAATCGCTCTATTCTCTTGGTCAAGCACCTCCCATCGGTGGCGGATACGCAGTTGATCAACCGCCTCGGACATCAGCCGCTGCACATGGAAACGGTCGTTCACCAACTTTGCCGCGGGAAATGCCGTCCTGACAGTCAGCATCATGGCCGAAGACAAATCGGTTGTCACGGTCTTGACCTCCAGCCGTTTCTTTAATGGAATTTTCTTCAGTATACCGCTGACCACCTCCGAGGCCACCCCTTTGACCATGGCGGCAAGCGCACCTTCGCGGCCATGGGCGGCTTTGTTGGTCAATATGGTGTAGACATCGCCATTGCTAAGACACGTCTCATCAAGGCTCATATCCTGACCGATGTTGTCGGGGAAGAGGACATACTCTTCGGCATGCTCCAGCTGGTTCCAACCGCGGTAGTCGCTCAACTTCTCCTTATACTGCTTGCGCAGGGTCTGTCCGTTAACCCCGTTGCGCTCTCCCAACGCCTTGATACTTACGGGTGTGGTGTCAATCTCCCTCTTTTAAAAAAAGAGCGAACTCCTCGTTGAGCTGCGTGCCGTCGTATTCCGACAGGTCCCAGTTGTAACTGAATATCTCGCCTGTTGTCTTGTCTAGCCATTTGCGCTTGCGTACATGCAGCCATGTCGCCCGGCCACGTATCGGATAGTCCTGGATATTGTGATACTCGCCAAATCCATACGCTATCACATCGGTATTTTTCTTGTCCTCGCGCATCTGGACCTTTTTCTCATCGAGCCAGATATCAAATCGGGTATCAGTCTTCTCAAATCGGTCTATGTCAAAATTGTCAACGATTACTGATGGCAGTATGGCTCTTAACAGTTGTTCCGGTTTCATTCCGCAAAGTTAATCATTTTACAGTTGACTATGTTGCTCATGGGGGGAATACCAACCGCTCCTGTCCGCTGACCCGGAATACCAACCGCTCCTGTCCGCTGACCCGGTATTCCCCCCATGAGCAACATAGTCAACTGTAAAGTTTCGATAGGCGATACATGAAGAACTTGATGTCTCCGACA
>CAXHOY010000004.1:0-159113 GCA_964018265.1 uncultured Muribaculaceae bacterium | reverse complement strand
TAGACACTTTTTATTTCCTATCCAAATTTTTTATCCACTTTTTTATGCTGTAAAACATATTTCTTTAACAAGAAATTTCGCACAATCATCCTGACTCATCATTTATATATTGATATTCAGGCAAAAAAGAGACACACAAAAAAACGTCAGAAAGATGTCCTCAAAACAACAATGGCTTCAAATGGTCTGAGGCGATAATTATAAGATATATAATCCGGCCCATCAAACACGCTATAAAAATATGTTCTTTGATCAGTGATATTATTTAGTCCAAGAGCAATCTCCCAACGGCTCTTTCTGAACCTTAGCCCGGCGTCGACAAAATAGTGGTTGACGCGCGGATTACCGTTAACGGCAAAACTAACAAAATTCAAGTTGCCATACAACTCTAAAGATTCATGCATAAATAAGGACAACTTTGCCTGGAGCATGATCTGATCATTGTTTGACCGCAGACCCACCGCATCCACTTTCTGCGAAAACCTGGCATAGGAGCAATTCACACCTCCGATAATCCGCCCCGAAAGCCATGAGCCGTCTACAGATCCCTTCAACGAAAAACCGGACAAATCAGAGACCAGCACTTTCCCATCACGCAAACTTGAGTTTCGTCCGAAATCACATGACGCCACAATCCCGGCCGTAGTGCTTATCGACCTGAAACGCTTAGACAGCTCGGCCCTCACGGCCAAGGCATCGGCATTGGTGCCCGCATCAACCGAACCACTCACAGTCTGCGAATCCGACACATCGGTAAATGTAATGGCATTATAATGTGTCCGCGACATATTTGCGTTGACAGATGCGAATACCGCAGTCACAATTTCCCGATAAGCCATACCACCGGAAGCATTGAACGACTGCGAACAGCCAAGACGCCCGCTGCCCAACGCCCGGAGCATCCTATAGCTGGAATAGACAGGCGTTGTGACAAAATTGCGTATGCCGCCCGTAGACCTACGGTAGGCCCCATTCAAATTAAAAGTCAAATCATAACCGAGTTTATACAACAACGACACATCTGCATCCGGATATAGATCAAAGAAGTTACGGTCTGACTCCTTCAGTTTATCCCCCACCTTCTGATAAGTAAGCGCAAGACCCGCCCGAAGCTTAAGCGACAGTCCTCCGTGCCTCCACTGGAAATAGGGTTTAGCCGAAGTCGTCATGCCGGTAAACGAAACATCATTCCTCCCGACAGAAGCATCATCTCCTTTCGAGTCAGGGTAACATCCGCTCCAAAACGTTTCAGACGAGACATTGAACAACAAGTCAAAGCCCAACGTAGCATATGGACCGACAAGCCACGACAAAGATGTCCGCTCGCTGTTATAAAAATAGCTGCCAGACGTCAATTGCCTGAACGAATCGCCGGTGTCATCCAAGGGCGTCACAGAAATGCCTCCTCGAGGGGTCCTGTTATACAATGTATTGGAATATATCTGCCACACGCGGTCTCCACGCCGGAGCGCAAGCGACAAAGAGTTTGACAGCCCAAACATATCGGCATCAAGAGATTGGTCGGCTTTATCCGTACCGCGCACTACATATCGACTATCCCGGAAATTACCCCTGAACATCAACCGGTTGCCCAAATACATGTCTTGTCGGTTTATCTTGACGGTAGCGTCAGCCATCGCTGACCTCTTACGAAACCGCGAACTCTGACGATTGTCTATCACAAGCGGTGATTCGTCCGGCCGCGCATACGTAACCGTCTCTTGACCCTCCGTATCACCGCGGTCTCCATCATAAGCGACATTGACAGCAACCGTCGCATTCTCGCCAAAACGCCTCATCGCATTTACGGATGCAATTTCAGAACGGTTGAAATCATATCTGTTTCTGTTTAGCGCAAGCGGAGCGCCCGACTGATCCGAAAAAATATCATATGCAGTCATCCCCCTTGAAGACAACAAGTCGAGATGATTTCTCATCTCATCTTTATACACCGCACCCCCATTGGTCGACTTTCCCACAGCCATCAGTTGAAGCGAAGGAGACACCATCAACGCCGTCAACTCACCAAGCCACAGGCCACGGTCACCGCCATATCCGCCTCCGCCGGACAAACGTCCGACCGGACGCATCAAGCTTTTCTTTTTAAGCGTAAGATTGAGCGCCGCTTTGTCTGACAGTTCCAGATTTTCAAGCACCCTCATCGGCTGATGATTCTCATATACATCTACCGTAGCGATATCATCAGCCGATATGTTGCGTGTCGCAAGTGTGTAATTGCCCTGCAACATGTCGAGACCTTCGATATAAAAATTATTGATCGGCTTACCCTGATAGAATATCGCTCCGTTTTTGCCCACGCTTATACCCGGCATACGCTTCACCACATCCTCTATCGTCCGGTCGGCCTTGGACTTGAATGACTCCACATTATAGACCAGCGTATCTCCTTGACCCCTGATCGGTTTTGCACTAACCTGCACCTCTTTCAATGATATCACAGATGGCGTGAGCTGAAAACGCAGATCGGCACGATGCGGCAATGCAATACTACGGGATTCGGTCTTGAAGCCCAACAGGCCGACCTCTACAACAACACGGCGGCACAAAGAATCGGCCTCGAACGAAAAACGACCGTCCGAATCAGTCACGACACAACATATCATGACACTATCCGCACCCGACACCGTCACAACCACACCCGGCAACGACTCCCCGGCATCGTCAAGCACAATACCGCGCACAGCGCTGCTTCGGGCTGACAATGACAACGTGCCGGCCGTCGACAAAAGAAGCATCAATATGACCAGTCCGAAAATTCGCACAACCCAACTCTCAGATTTCTAAAAATCAAGCTCCAACGGCACAAACATCAGGCGTTCGACCGCAGGTCTTTCATTATTGACCGGATCTTCATTATAGGCATCCCACATGCCTTTGCAGAAATTATAGCAGTGATCCTTCTCATTACGATAAAACTGCTTGCGGTCTATCAACTTGCCGCTTGTAAAAAACCGATTGTCAAAGATTTTCATCGGTTGCGTACGCAATCCGATGGCCACATATCGATGAGCCTTTGCTTCATCTTCCGCCACGAGGATCAATCCGGGCAAACCGTTCAATTTCCAAGGCCCGTATGGAATTTTTATCTCCGGACAATACCACGCCGTCCAATCGCGGCCTCTGAAACTGCATGTCGCCTTTTTGCATTTATAGCCCATGACAACTTTTTCATCGGGCAACATTTTCCACTGCTGGACAGGCAATGTCTCCTGCACGAGCAAACTACCTTTAAGCGACCGCACATCCCGGCTTTTCAAGTCCAGACGCAATCGGTCGGAACCACACCAACCATACTTGACAGCTATCCTATTATAGTGCTGAAAGCTCATCATTTCCCGCTCTTTATCGTCCATCGCCTGGATTACAGAATCCGTGCGATATGCGGCATAAAACATATAGACCAGATAATTCTGTCCCAATTGAAGAATTTCTTCGCGGCAGTCGCCCCTGTCTACGCCCTCATCATACTCATAGTGTTCATATATACACTCCAACCGACTGGTATCCAACACGGCCAGTTTCTCTTTATGCGAACCAGCAAATGAATCACCACCAAAAGCATATGGAAAGCAGCCAACCAACAAAGCCACAATTAAAAACAAAACTCTCATAACACGAACATTAAAAATTACCATCTTATTATCTCATCCCGGCAGGACAAGCGGACACGAATCAACTCCGCTCATTATAACACATTTTCATCGGCAAATGCAGCCAGTGCGATTACGCCCATCGCTGCAAAAATGATCAGTTTTCTTTTCATGTCAATAGGATTTAAATATTAAGCAATATATATTGTAACGCTTTCGAAAGCCGCAATCAAAATGTCGCAAATTATCATTGACAACTTACATGTCGCAATATTAATCAATATTTTTCAATCATACAAATAAAATTCAAAATAAAATCACAACAACAAGACAAAAATCACATCAAATATCATATTTCAATTAAAATCGCAATATAACTTAATTTTATAAACTGTTTTCACCACAGTCAAACAAAACACATTTCGCATCAACTCAAAAAGCATATTTGCTCACATGGAACAATTTAACTATTTTTGCCGTATAATATAAAAATAAGGAATATGTCTACAGAAAAACAGCGAATACTTGTGACCGGAGGTACAGGCTATATCGGATCACACACTACGGTCGAACTTCTTCAGGCGGGCTACGACGTAGTCATCATCGACAATCTCAGCAACAGCAACCGCGAGGTGTTAAACGGCATCGAAGCGATCGCCGGAAGGCGTCCCGATTTTGTCGAAGGAGACTGCACCGACTATGCCTGCCTCGAGCAACTCTTCAAAACCTATCCCGACATCGCAGGCATAATCAACTTTGCCGCTTCAAAAGCCGTCGGAGAGTCAGTCCAAAAACCGTTGCTCTACTACCGCAACAATCTCAACACACTCATCAATCTCCTCGATCTGTCAAAAAAATACAATGTCAAAGGCTTTGTATTCTCATCATCATGCACTGTCTACGGAGAGCCGGATGTAAATCCTGTCACAGAGCAGTCACCGATCAAACCTGCGACATCGCCATACGGCAACACCAAACAGATCTGCGAAGAAATCATCACCGACGACATCGCGTCCGGAGCGCCCTACCGCAGCATCATCCTGAGATACTTCAACCCAGTCGGTTCGCATCCATCAGCCATTATCGGCGAGCTGCCCAACGGAGTGCCGCAGAACCTCATCCCCTACCTTACACAGGCCGCAATAGGCATACGGAAGGAACTGAGCGTATTTGGCAACGACTATAACACACCCGACGGATCATGCATACGCGACTACATCGATGTCGTTGATCTCGCCAAGGCTCATGTCATCGCTGTCAAACGTCTGATCGAAGACAAGACAGAAGCTCCGGTCGAAATATTCAATCTCGGCACAGGCAACGGTGTCTCTGTACTCGAGCTCATCAATGAGTTTGAAAAAGCAACAGGCGTAAAGGTTCCCCACCGCATAGCCGGACGCCGTGAGGGCGACATCGAAAAAGTATGGGCCAACCCCGGCCGCGCCAACACCGTGCTCGGATGGAAAGCTGACACCCCATTGGCCGACACTCTGCGCTCGGCATGGAAATGGCAGCTTGCCCTCCGCGAACGCGGCATCATGTAACAACCCGACACCTTCATCAATAATCTCCATCAAAGGTTATCATGAATATCGTAAACCCCAACAACAATCAGCCGGCATCGCCCGAACCCAAGAAAAAGAACACCCTGCTTATTGTCGCCGCGGTCTGCATCGTGCTGCTTCTCGGCGTAGCGGGATGGCTCGTCTACTCCTCCCAAAAAGCGCTCAACCAGATCCAGAACGAGAAAGAGCAGATGCAGCTCGACTACGAGCAGCAACAGCTCGCCCAGGACGCCGAAGACCTCGACCGCGAATTTGCAGTCTTCGAAAATTCGCGTCAGACCATAATGGACGACTCGGTCAAACGCGCCCTGACCGAAAAATATGAGAACGCAAGACTTCAGGTCGAAGCCCTTCAGGCCGAGCTAAGAAATCAGAAGAACAAAAGCGCTGCCGAAATCACCAAACTTAAAAACGAGATCGAGACTCTCCGAAACCTCTTGCGCCACTATGTCGAAGAAATCAACAGGCTCAATCAGGAGAATCAGCAGCTGCGCGACGAAAACGCCCAGATAAAAGAGCAGAACACCAAACTCAACAATAAGGTAGTCGCAACTTCGCGCGAAAACGAACAGCTCAGCAAGCGCATGACTCTGGCCGAGAAACTCAATGTGACAGGACTCAACCTCACAGCTCTCAACAAAAAAGGCAAAAAAGAGAAGAAAGTCCAGAAAGCCGCGCAGCTCATGGTGACATTCACCATACCTCAGAACAATTCAACACCCGTCGGTGAAAAGACGATCTATCTCCGCATTGTGTCTCCGTCGGGGCAAGTGCTCGGCAACGGTGGCTCGTTCCCGTTCGAAGGCGGATCTGTCGAATGTTCGGCAAAGAAGACCATCGAATATGCAGGTGAAGAAATCGGCGGCGTCACAATCTACTGGGACGTCAACACCGCCCTGACCGCAGGTGACTACACCGTGGAGCTTTTCGCTGACAACTACCGTCTGGTGAGCCGCACATTCAACCTCAAATAACCCCTTCACCCCCCCCGACATGCCATTCATAGGCGAACTTTGGAACAACATCTATGACTCAATCAACAGCATTGACGTCAACTGCATAAACTCAATTTACAAGCTACTGTTGAGCATGCTGCTCGGCAGTGTGGTCGGATATGAGCGCAAGCGCAAGGGCCAATCGGCCGGAGTGCGCACCTTTGCTCTCATAGCCATGGGGGCGACTCTCGCCATGCTGCTGTCAATCTATGTTCCACAAGAATACCTCGGGCTGAAGAATGGCGACCCCGGGCGTATTGCCGCACAAGTCGTCACCGGCGTCGGATTTCTCGGTGCCGGCGCCATCATCCAGATGAAAGGCTCGGTCAGAGGCCTCACCACTGCCGCGGGCATCTGGATGGTGGCCACGATCGGCATGGCGGTCGGTGTAGGCATGTACTGGGTATCGGCTGCCGCCACAGCGCTGATAATGTTCATATTGGTTCAGCTCGAACGCATCGAGCACCGCGTAAGCCTCGGCTCCGAATCGAGAGTCATACGCATCACTACCTCAAACATCGTGCGCGATATCGCTCCTTACAGCCACATCATGAGCCGCAGGCGCATGCACCTCAGCAATTTCTACATCGAGTATGACTACGAAGCCTGCGAAACCAAGCTGAACCTCATCGTGCTTGTCAGAGAGAACACCGACTATCTCAGTCTCTTTGAAGCTCTCGAAAAAGTATATCCCACAAAATCAATCTCGCTGACCAACCAACTGGCCATATGAACGTAGAAGGACTAATCACCGACCTCGCCTTTATCCTGCTCCTTGGCGCCATCGTCACCATACTCTTCAAATGGATAAAGCAACCCGTCGTCCTCGGCTATATCGTGGCCGGCTTCCTTGCAAGTCCCCACTTCCAATATCTGCCGTCAGTGACCACCGAAGCAAACATCGACTTCTGGGCACAGATAGGCATCGTAGTGCTGCTGTTCTCTCTGGGACTCGAATTCAGTTTCAAAAAACTTGTCAATTCAGGCGGTTCGGCCGTCGTAACCGCACTCATAATAGTCACCGGCATGATGGCCGTCGGTTTTTCCATAGGACATCTGCTGAGTTTCAACTTCATCAACAGCCTGTTTCTCGGCGGCATGCTCTCGATGTCATCAACAACCATCATCATCAAGGCTCTCACCGATCTCGGCCTGAGACAGCAGAAATTCGCATCACAGGTCCTCGCCGTGCTCATAGTCGAAGACCTCTTTGCTGTTGTCATGATGGTCATACTTTCGTCAATCGCCATCAACAACACCGTCCAGGGCTCAGAAATGCTCTACAGCGTGGGCAAACTGGTCTTCTTCCTGATCATGTGGTTTCTTGTCGGTGTCTACCTCATACCCTCGGCACTCAACCGATGCCGCGCGTTTCTCAATCAGGAGACACTGCTAATAGTGTCGATGGGACTTTGTCTGGGCATGGCCGTATTCTCGGTATATTCAGGGTTTTCACTCGCGCTCGGCGCCTTTATCATGGGATCGATCCTTGCCGGCACAAGTTATGCCGAACGCATCGAGCATGTTGTCTCACCTGTCAAAGACCTCTTCGGAGCCGTGTTCTTCATATCGGTCGGCATGATGGTCCGCCCTGACATACTCGCCGAATACTGGTGGCCGATCCTGATCCTGTCGGCCGTAGTCATCACAGGCATGATAATCTTCGGCACATTTGGCATGCTTGTGACAGGTCAGAGCCTGAAAGTGGCCATCCAGTCAGGTTTCTCACTGACCCAGATCGGTGAATTTGCCTTTATCATCGCCACACTCGGCATGAGCCTCGGAGTCCTCGAGTCCACGCTCTACCCAATCGTTGTAGCCGTATCGGTGATAACCACCTTCACCACACCATATTTCATCAAAATGTCAATACCGGCCTATGACTACCTCGAACGACATCTGCCGCGGCATCTCAACTTCCTGATAGACCGCTATCAGAAAGAAGCCGGAAAAGAAAACGCAGGCGGCCACGCCTGGGCCGGTGTTCTCAAACGATATGTATGGCGCACTGCTGTCTACTCCATACTGCTGACCGCAATCATAATAGTCAGTCAACGATATTTCAACCCGTGGGTGCTCTCCGTCTTTACCCCCGACACGGCGCGAGCAATATCGCTGTGTGTCACCATCGCGGCTATGGCGCCCTTCCTGCTCGCCTTGATGATGCCGCTTTCGAAAAGCGAATTCATAAGCGCCTCCGGCAAAAAGAGCTCAGGCAACATACCCCGCATCGTGATGACCGTGTTCCGTGTGCTCATCGCCCTGTTTTTTGTCATCTACGTCATCAGCCGCACCTACTCTGCCCGCAGTGGTCTCATTGCAGCCGCAGCTGCAGTTGTGCTGATAGCCTTCTTTTTCTCCCACCGACTGAGAAGACGCATGACAACTATAGAAACAAAATTTCTCGACAATCTCAACGAACGTGAGTTGCGCCGCAGCGGCAAGAACAACCGTGTGGTCAACGACCTCCATCAGGCTTTCATGACCGTCGGCGCAGGATGTGAATTTGTAGGACAGAAACTGATGGACTCAAATCTCAGACACCGCTATGGGGTCAACGTCGTCAGCATATCAAGAGACTCGAGAGTCATACCCATCCCCGGCGGGCACAACCGCATATTTCCCGGCGACGTCATAGGCGTGATCGGAACTGACGAACAACTCCAGTCCCTGCTGCCGGCCGTAGAGGCCGAGCTGCCGCCACAGGCAAAATCTGTCAGCATCGAGGACATAAGGCTCACAAGTGTCCTGCTGTCTGAAAGCTCACCGCTTGTCGGACGCACACCTCTGTCGTCCGGCTTGCGCGACAACTACGAGGCAATCGTCGTCGCTGTCCATCGAGATGACGAATTCATAGACTCAAACCCCAACCTGCAGTTTATGCCCGGCGACATACTGTGGGTTGTCGGAAATCCAAAGAAACTTAACACATTAAAATAACCCTAACGACAACAGACCAATGAGTGACCAACGCTACATGCTCCGCGGAGTTTCGGCATCGAAAGAAGACGTACACAACGCCATTAAAAACGTCGATAAAGGACTATATCCCAAAGCATTCTGCAAAATAATCCCCGACATTCTCGGTGGCGATCCCGAATACTGCAACATAATGCACGCCGACGGCGCCGGCACAAAGTCATCTCTGGCATATGCCTACTGGCGCGAGACCGGCGACCTGTCTGTCTGGAAAGGCATAGCTCAGGACGCACTGATCATGAATATCGACGACCTGCTCTGTGTAGGCGCGACCGACGGCATTCTGCTTTCCTCAACTATCGGCCGCAACAAAAACCTGATTCCAGGCGAAGTCATTTCAGCCATCATCAACGGAACAGAAGAACTGCTTGCCGATCTTCGCAAACTCGGTGTCAACATTTATTCGACAGGCGGCGAGACAGCCGACGTCGGCGACCTCGTACGCACGATCATCGTTGACAGCACCGTCACATGCCGCATGCGTCGCTCAGACGTCATTGACAACGCAAACATAGCTGCCGGCGACGTAATCGTGGGACTTGCATCATATGGCAAAGCCACATATGAGACACAATACAATGGCGGCATGGGCAGCAACGGACTCACCTCTGCCCGTCATGACGTGTTTGCCCATTATATCGCTGAAAAATATCCTGAAACATTCGACGCCGCCGTGCCTGCCGAACTCGTCTACTCCGGGGCATGCCGATTGACAGACCAAGTCGACGGAACAGAACTCGACGCCGGTCAACTTGTGTTGTCTCCAACCCGCACATATGCTCCGGTCATAAAAGTCATACTCGACGAGATGCGCAGCCACATCGACGGCATGGTACATTGCTCAGGAGGAGCACAGACCAAAGTGCTGAACTTCGTGGACAAGAAGCATGTTATTAAAGATGCGATGTTCGATGTTCCGCCGCTGTTCGAACTCATACAGCAGCAATCGGGCACCGACTGGAAAGAAATGTATAAAGTTTTCAACATGGGCCACCGCATGGAAATATATCTCAAACCGGAATATGCTGAACGTGTGATAGAAATCTCCCGTTCATTCGGCATCGATGCAAAAGTCATCGGTCGCGTCGAAGAAGCCGATTCCAACCGTCTGACAATTATTTCCGGCAAAGGCACATTCGAATATTAACAAAATCCTGACTATCATGCCTCTCCCACGCAGCCACATAAGCCTGTCGACAACCTTGCTTTTAATCGTTTGGATGACAATATCCATGACTGCGTGCGGAGGCAGAAAAGTCAAGACCACACAAACGGACACACCGGACCGGGACAGCCTGAACCTCATATTGACAGAAGACCCTGACACCACGGTCCACTACTCCGACACCTTGACAGCCGTCACCCTCTATGGACCCACTTCCTATTTCATTTACAAAGGTGAGGAGATGGGCTACGATTATACGCTCGCACGACAATTTGCAGCCGACAGCCACAAAGCCCTTCAGATGCTTGTAGCTCCGTCGCTTCAGGCTGCCATTGAGATGCTCGACAACGGTGAGGCAAGTCTCCTGGCCTATGAGGTTCCGATCACAGCCCACTACAGAGACAGAGTTCTCGCTTGTGGACCGGAAACATACTCCACGCAAGTACTCGTTCAGGCAAAAATCAAAGGAAGCGCACCGATAGGCGATGTCACCGATCTTGTCGGCAAAGATGTTTATGTCATCAAAGACTCGAAATATGAACGTCGCCTGCAAAACCTCTCTGACGAACTTGGCGCGCCCATCAATATCCACACCATCGAACCGGACTCAGCCACGGCCGAAGACCTGATCTCGATGGTGTCAGACGGCAAAATCCCGCTGACAGTCGTCGACAGCGACATCGCTCGTCTCAACGAGACCTATTTCCACGACCTCGATATCTCAACAGAGATCAGCACACCCCAACGGGCGTCATGGGCAGTCGCCAAAGGCGACACCGCCATGGCCGAAGCTGTCAACTCGTGGTTTGACAGCGAAGGTCTCAGAACCGAGAACCAGCTCCTGCTCAAACGTTTTTTCGAAATGAGCAAGAGCGAGCCATTCAAAGCCTTCGACTTCTCGAAAGGATACATCTCCAAATATGACAATCTTTTCAAACAATATTCAGCCGACATCAACTGGGACTGGCGACTAATGGCAGCACAAGCCTATGCCGAAAGTCTCTTCAACCCCAAAGCACGGTCGTGGGTCGGAGCTCGAGGACTCATGCAGGTGATGCCCGCTACCGGTCGCGGATACGGAGCGTCTGTCAACTCTCTCAGCGACCCGAAGGTCAGCGTCAGAGTGGCAAGCCGACTTCTCGCAGACCTCAACCGCTATCTGCTCAATCTCGTCCCAAACGACAAAGAACGCCGCAAATTCATAATCGCAGCCTACAACTGCGGAATCGCGCATATCTACGATGCCATCGCACTCGCGAAAAAACATGGACTCGACCCACAGAAATGGGATGACAATGTCGAGAAAGCACTGCTCATGAAGATGAACCCGCAGTACTACAACGACCCGGTCGTAAAATATGGATATGCCCGTGGCTCCGAGACATCGGCCTACGTCAAACGCATCATGAATTTCTACGACAACGCCGTCCGCGAAATCAACAGATAAGTATTCAACTAACATCTATTATTAACATTCAACTAACATCACACTCATGAAACGTACCTATCTTTCCGTAGCTCTCGTATGCGCACTTTGCGGCGCCATGACTCTTCCATCCTGCATCGGAAGCTTCCAACTGACCAACAAACTGCTGAGCTGGAACAAACAGATCGGAAACAAATTTGTCAACGAACTTGTGTTTTTCGCATTCTGGGTACTCCCGGTCTACGAAGTGTCGAGCCTCGCCGACCTTATCGTGCTCAACAGCATCGAGTTCTGGAGCGGATCAAATCCTGTTGCCAAAGGCACCAAAATGATTGAAGGCAACGATGGTAAATATCTCGTCAAGTGCGACGGCAAAGGCTACACAATCAAAAGTGTCAACGACGGCAGCATCGTGCGTCTCGACTTCGACACCGAAGAACAATCTTGGAGCTACACACTGCCGGGGGGTGAAAAACATACGATCTTCACCTTCATCGACGATACACATGTAAGCTTACCCACACCCGACGGCAGCATGCAGACTGTCGAACTTTCTGACGCAGGCCTATACGCCTATCAGAACCTTGTGACCAACAGCCACTTCGCAATGAACTGACAACACCCGGTCCTCACAATATAAAACAGCGCCGCAGATCTCGATGTCAGCGGCGCTGTTTTTATAATGACTTATGAACGGGCTACCCTTACTTTCCTGCTGCCTCAAGAATGAGGCCGGGCAATGTCGAGTTATTATTGAGCGAACGGAACTTCTCAGCACCCGCTCCTACTGCAAAGACAGGCACCGGATTGCCCGTATGGCTTGCGGTTGTGAAACCGACACCTGCCGCATCATTAAGCAGGCGGAACACCTCTACGGCAAAAGCATTGAAATTTGCATAAAGCGTCTTCTGATCCTCACTGTTGCGCATCACTATCGCAGCCTCAAACATCTCCTTGAGTTTGTCTTCCTGTGCTTCCGAGACAGGCACATGAGTGAAGAAGCCTAAATTTTCTGTCAGATATTCCTTCATCACATCCCATCCATAGACTCTGCGATCCTTGGCCAGAGATTTACAGTAGCTGCTGAATTCCTCCTTCGACAAACGCTGATATTTGAACATCTCGAGCGGTGCACGATATTTCATTTTTGAATTTCCCATTGCCATGCCACCTGTGTCATGGTCGGCTGTCACCACGATCAGAGTCTCATCGGGATGCTGCAGATAGAAGTCATAGGCAATCTTCAAGGCTTCATTGAAGTTGAAAATCTCGGTTATCGCCGCACCTCCGTCATTGGCATGGAGAGCATAATCAATATTGCCACCCTCGACCATCATGAAAAAGCGGTCGGGACTGTTGCTCATAAGATGGTCGAGACAAGTCTGTGTGATGAGCGGCAACGTGAGACTGTTGGCTACAGAGTCGATCGTATAACCGATATTCCACAACGGACTGCCCTTGGTGTTGACAAGCATGACCTTCTTGGATTTGATCTTTTCAATCTCCGACGGACCATAGACAAGCTGCACGTCGTTCTCCTTCAAGACGTCAAGCAAATCAGTCGCTTTGCCGTCCTTTGTCGCGCCACGCAATCCTGCTCCGGCTATAAAATCATAGCCTGAAGCCGCTGCCTGGCAACCGATTTCATAGAACATCGAGCGATTGGGCACATGCGCATAAAACGCACCCGGCGTAGCATCATCCGGAGCGACCGATGTCACCACACCTACGCCAAAACCGTCATCCTTGAAAATCCGGGCGATCGATGTCAGGTTTGTCGTGTCAGGAGCCATGCCGAGCATGCTGTTGAGTGTCTTCTTGCCGGTTGCGAGAGCCGTTCCCGCTGCAGCAGAGTCAGTCACAGGTGACGACGCCGAATATGTCATACACCAGCTCACTGTAGGAAATTGCATCATTGTCAGCGGCTTGTCATTTTTCAAGACTTCGCGGTTATATGTCTCCGCAGTCATGACCGGCCCCATGCCCATACCGTCGCCGATGAAGTAGAATATATACTTTGCGTCCTGGGCTGACATTGAATATAGTCCGGCTACCATTGCAAGAGCCGAAAGAGTTGTTCTCATCTTCATATCAACTGATTTATATTGTTTTAATTATTAATTTCAAGCATTTGGTCAATCAAACGACGGTCATTGCTCAAGCGCGGCACTTTACGCTGGCCTCCAAGCTTGCCCGTCGACGAAAGCCAACGGTCAAACAGTCCGGGCACAGCATCAGTCACCGTCAGCCTGTCAAGAAAAATGTCACCGCTACGCTTGGCCTGGTAGTCCGAATTCTGAGCCTGCAGAGCCTCGTCGAGAACCCGTGCGAATTCAGCCTTGTCCAATGGAGCTGACATCCATTCGATGAGCCATTGATGATGACCGCGGTGACCTCCGTCATCATAGACAGGAGCGGCCGTATAGTTGAGAACCGCAGCTCCGGTCGCCTCGCAGGCTACGGCAAGTGCGGCATCTGTGTTGTGGACCATCACCTCTTCTCCAAATGCATTTATAAAATGCTTGGTTCGGCCGGCTATGATGATTTTCAAGGGATTGACAGATTTCACCGTGACAGTGTCGCCGATCGCATATCGCCACAAACCGTTGCAGGCCGAGATCACGAGAGCATAAGTCTTTCCGGCTTCTACATTCCATGCAGTCCGTGTCTCAGGATCCGGATTCCCGGCCTCTTCAATAGGCACAAACTCAAAGAATATGCCTATGTCGAGCAATAGCAGCATCGCTTGATCATCGAGTTCCGACTGCACGGCGAAGAATCCCTCCGACGCATTATATGTCTCAAGATAATGCATGCGCCGCGGATCAGCCAACATATCATACTGACGCCGGTAAGGCTCAAAAGCGATGCCGCCATGAAAAAACACTTCCAGATTAGGCCAGACGTCATGTATAGTTTCGGCTCCGGCCGCAGATATCACACTCCGCAACACGGTCATGAACCATGAGGGAACTCCTGAGATATTGGTGACATTTTCGCCGATCGACGCTTTGACAAGCTCAGGCAACTTCTGAGTCCAATCCTGCATAAGTGCCACATTTTTTGAAGGGATCCTGAACATATTGGCCACAGGGTTGATATTGTCAATCAGATTCGCAGACAGATCTCCGACCTTGACACCTGCCGGCAGACCGGATACCTCATTGGCATAACTGCCGCCGAGGATAAAACTCTTGCCTGAAAAAATCTTCGACGACGGATTAAGATGCAGATAATGCGCCACTACATCGCGACCTCCGGCATAATGGTTATATCTCAACGAATCGTCTGTAACCGGGATATACTTGCTTTTACCGTCTGAAGTCCCCGACGACTGCGCAAAACGACGGCAACGGCCGGGCCACAATATATCGGCCTCGCCATTGACCATGCGCATGACATCGTGTCGGATGTCTTCATAACCGACAACCGGGACAGAGCGACGGAAATCATCATATGATCTTACAGCCGACAGTCCGTAACGCTGCCCGACCAGTGTTGAACGTCCGCACGACAACAGGCGGCCAAGCTGTCTCTCCTGCATCTCCTGCGGACTGACAGCCATCTGCCGCGCAGCCTTGATGCGTGGCGCGAAAAATGGACGGGCTATGGGCGTAAAGTCAATCATCTTTCAATCAAAGCTCTTACTCCCAGTCCATAGGATGCTGCACCAAAACCGCTGATGCTGCCGGCACAGACCGGAGCTATCAGCGAACGATGACGGATCTCTTCACGGGCAAAGACATTCGATATATGCACCTCGACCACCGGAGTCTCTATGCATGCTATGGCATCAGCTATCGCAAGCGACGTATGGGTATAAGCTCCGGCATTGAGCACAATGCCGTCATAATCACCGAAACCTGCGGCATGCAGACGGTCGATGATCTCACCCTCACTGTTGCTTTGAAAATGATCGATGACACAATCGGGAAATTTGCGTCTTGTCTCTTCCACAATCGCGTCAAGTGTGGCATGGCCATAGACAGCCGGTTCACGATGGCCAAGCAGATTGAGATTTGGCCCGTTTATAATCAATATTCTATTCATTATCACTTCTTTACCTGTACATTTATTGTCGGAGGCAACTCTCTGTTGCGACGATCGACTGCATCTGTCACCTCATGGGCCAGATGGATGAATGCCTGAGCCGACATTGTGTCTCCGGCTGCAATGGGCGAGCCTTCGTCACTGTGACGTCCAACGGCCGCGACAAGCGGAATGCATGAAAGCAGTCTGACATCAAGTTCCCGGGCCAATTCAGCCGCACCGCCATTGCCGAATATATAATAACGTTCCTCAGGATGCTCTTCGGGAGTAAACCAGGCCATGTTCTCGACAATTCCCAGAACAGGCACATTAATCTTCGGATCGGCAAACATCGCAAGCCCCTTGCGCGCATCAGCCAAAGCAACCTGTTGAGGTGTCGAGACGATCACGACTCCGGTAATACCGAGAGTCTGGACAAGAGTCAGATGGATATCACTCGTTCCGGGAGGCATGTCGATAAGGAAATAGTCAAGTTCGCCCCAGTCACCCTGCTCGATAAGCTGTTTCAGCGCATTGGAGGCCATAGAACCACGCCACACGACCGGACTGTTGCGGTCTACCAGAAAACCGATCGAAAGAAGTTTGACACCATAACGCTCGACCGGGATGATCTTATTGACACCATCGACCTGATGCATATAAAGTTCGGCATCCTCGACGCCAAACATCTTTGGCACTGAAGGACCGAAAATATCGGCATCAAGCAACCCGACCCTATAACCTTCACGGGCAAGGGCGACTGCAAGATTAGCCGCAACCGTCGATTTCCCGACTCCGCCTTTGCCTGACGATATGCCTATGATATTCTTGACACCTGGAAGCGGATTTGCTTTCGGTGCAGCTGGTGCTGTGCGGGTTTTCACTCCGATTGTAACCTCGGCATCCTTCGAGGCGAATGTATGTATCGCTGCCTCCGCCGATTTCACGACAGATTTGAGGAAGGGATCGGTCGGTTTGTCAAAGATAAGCGAGAAACTCACTTTATTGCCATCGATGCGTAGATCATCCTCAACCATGCCTGCCTCGACAATATTTTTACCGGTTCCGGGATAACGGACTGTGGCTAGCGCATCATTGATAAGTCTGGGATATAGTGTGATATTTTCTGACATTGCTATTAGTTCTGATTATTATCTGTTTGTTGATCCATTAGTTGTGGCATCTGGATATAGCCTCGGGAATAACTGCGGTATGTGTCAAATTCAATGTCTTCATCCGGCTCCGCGAGCTCTCCTTCGGCTGGCAGACGGAATGAGATATACTTTATTGTCAAGCCGCGCGAGAGCCATTGACGCTCATAATGAGTCTTGATGTCGAGTATGTCTCCGGCTTCGCCGTTGGCATATAGATCCACCATATTGCAAACGTTCTCCAATCCGTTAAGTTCGGTCATCAGGCTGGTATAACGGTAGAGAAACGGGCTGTCTGTTTTGAGATGGACAAGACCATTATCTACAAGTATCCGGCGATATAGCTCCATAAAACGGGTTGATGTAAGACGCTTGCGCACCTTTTTCATCTGCGGGTCGGGGAAGGTTATCCATATTTCCGACACTTCATCCGGTGCAAAAAACGACTCTATCAGTTCGATTGAAGTCCTTATGAAGGCCACGTTGTGGAGACCCTCAGCCCGCGCCTCTGACGCACCGGTCCACATGCGGGCGCCCTTTATATCTATGCCAATGAAATTCTTGTCCGGAAACCGACGGGCCAGGCCTACCGTATACTCTCCTTTGCCGCATCCAAGTTCAAGGACAATCGGATTATCATTGTCAAAGAAATCCTTATGCCAATGTCCCTTCAGCGGAAAGCCTTCAGATTGCAGGCGTGAGAAAGGATATTGGAAGACGAAATCTATCGTCTCCATATCGGCAAATTTCTTTAATTTGTTTTTACCCATTTTATTTCGAACGTCTTTGAGTATCTGGTTTCAACTCGTAATTAATACTCTGATTTCCAAACTATTTCAGTGAGCCGCATTCACGCTTGCTTTTGCAAGTTTTAGCGCGGCATGCAATCCCTCTGCTGTATATGCTTCGACTATAAATACCTTTCCGACAAGATGACCGCAGTCAACCCGTGCAATTTCCGCCCCGGGCTCGCACGACAGCAGGCAGTGGCCTGACAAATCATAGACTTTGACCGCTCTGAGCACATCATTTTCAGCCACGACCACAAGCGTCTGACCTTCAAAACGGCCAACCACTGACGCGTCGGTCCGTTGTGTCACCACCGGCATATCAGCCGATGTCGAGGTGATTATGGTGAAATCCTGCCATTGAGGCGTCGCTTCAAATTCATCTGAAAGGTCTGCGCTGACTTTAAGCGCGACATTACTTTTGTCGAGTCGGTCCCATACATCATCGCCGAGAGTCGGCACAGACTTGACATCCTCGGCATAAATCGACTTCAGATTGTCCATACCGCTCATTGCAAGCGTGCCTATATGACTGACTTTTGAAGGCAAAGTGAGTTCTTCCATTGCTTCAAGTCCTTTCAACGAATAATCATCTATAGTCTGTATCGACGACGGAAGAGCCAGCGCTACAAGCGACTTACAATCAAACAGCACTCCTTTGCCCATCTCTGCGATGCCATCAGGAAATTCAACCGTCGAAAGAGACTGACAATGAGCGAAAGCCCAGTCTCCGACGGCCTTCAGACCATCGCATTGCCTCATAGACACAGTTTCAAGACCGCTCGAAGCAAATGAGCCGTCACCGATTTCGCGTAAAGAGGTGCCGAAGTCAAAATATGACAATGACGTGCAGCCTGCGAAAACACCTTGTCCGATGGATGCGACCTCTGCCGCTCCTTCGACTTCCGACAAAGCGACGCAACGCGCAAACATCATATCGCCAAGCTTTGTCACACCCGTCAGCTCGACCTTCGACAAACTGCTGCAATCAGAGAACACATGCGAAGCCAAGCCGCTCCCTCCGGTCATTGCGACAGACTCGAGTTGATTGCAACAACTGAATGCGCCCATGCCGATAGATTCCACATTTGAGCCTATGTTCAACGTGCGTAACGAAGATCCGCTGAACGCCATTTCCCCGATTTCAACGTTCTGTGTCACCGGCAAGACTATATTTTCAATCTTACTGCCTGCAAAAATGCCGTCAGGGACAAACCCTTCGCGGTAAGCCACCACTCCGCCTGCCCGCGGATCGACCGTACAGGCCGCAATACTGCATGCCGACAGGTCAAGCGAACGCAAATCTGTCATCTCTGACGCCATAAAAAAGAAATCATTGGCATCGATGACACCGCTCAAAACGAGGGTTGTCTCCTGCCGGGGAGTCTCAAGCTTTTCGCTAAGCCGACCGGGGGTCACTCCCTCGACAACGGTTGCAGAAACCGTTGCAGCCGGAACAATGGCAAGTGACAGCATCACTATTCGTTGTAATATCATTTTCATTTCAATTCATCACTTTAAAGGTGAGTCTGTATCTAATCTTAATATTTATCAGTGTTTAAATGACATGTCTAAAATTCGAGTGTAAGCTGAGCGTCGAGCAGGCGAAATGTCATCCGGTGATAAGGAGACGGCCCGTGGGCGGCTATAGCCGCGCGGTGTGACTTGGTCGGATACCCCTTATTGATGTTCCAGCCATAGACCGGATATGACTCATGGAGCGACACCATATAATCATCACGATAAGTTTTTGCGAGGATTGAAGCCGCGGCTATATTGGCGAAACGGCCATCTCCCTTGACAAAAGTCTGAAAAGGCACTTCTCCATATGGTT
Organism: uncultured Muribaculaceae bacterium; assembly: GCA_964018265.1. Classification (GTDB taxonomy): domain Bacteria; phylum Bacteroidota; class Bacteroidia; order Bacteroidales; family Muribaculaceae; genus CAG-873. The sequence goes on along the minus strand of CAXHOY010000004.1, from coordinate 139,570 downwards.
TGAAACGGTTGCCGTCAACCGAAACAGCCCCGGGACGCACCTTCAGACCATCGAGAGCCCTGTGCATAGCCTCGATTGAGGCATTGAGTATGTTGATACGGTCAATTTCTTCCGCATCGACCGACGCCACAGACCATGCCACAGCCTCACGCTCGATGACCTCTCTGAGTTCATAGCGGTGCTTTTCGCTCAGTTTCTTGGAATCATTAAGCAACGGATGACTGAAATCATCAGGGAGAATGACGGCGGCCGCAAATACAGGCCCGGATAGACAGCCCCTGCCTGCTTCATCACAGCCTGCTTCAAACACACCTTTACAATGGCAAGATGGGAGTGACACTGACTTATCCGACAATTTCATAATTCAAGATAGATTCGACAAGAAAAAGTCCGACAATGCTGCTGCGGTCAATAACCATGTCGTCGAAATCAGGATTCTCACTGTGAAGTATAACTTTCCCGGGATCGTCATGATGGCGCACATATTTCACCATGCGGTAGTCATCAAGAAGCACAACATATATCTGTCCCCATATGATAGGGGCATCAAGACCGACCGGACGTATCGACACATAAGCTCCGTTGCAGATACGGGGCGACATCGAATTTCCGGACACTTTAACTATCGGCAAAGTCGGGTTCAGTCCGGGTATGGCAAGGCGTCCCACAATATGCTCGTCTGTCAGCATGCGGCTGAGATTGGCACAGCCGGCAGTGACATCGATGTCATAGACAGGAGCGCCTTCGCTATCTCCAGAAGACATACGCGGATTTCCCGCCAACGTCCTCGGCCCTTCCTTTCTCGGAAATGGGACATCAGCTCCGCTGACAAGCCATTGTTTCGAAACTCCGAGATTGACCACTATGCGGTTGATCAGAGAGTCGCTGACCGGAATTTTCCCCGACAGTACTTTTGAGATATTTGAAGGATTTATGCCCACAAGTTCCGAAAACTGAGCCTGATTCTTTCTAATCAGTTTCAGCAGATACTTTATGCGGTCAATTACCGTAGCCGAGACGTCAGGCTCAACAAGTTTGTCGATATAGTCTGGATAATCCATAGAATTTGTGTGTCTACGCGGATGTCTGAAATATTATAATTGGCAAAGATACCACTTTTTTTGCCAAATAACAAGAACCGAATCCTCTGTTTCAAGATTTAAGACAAAAAAATCCGCCGACAGGAGCAAGCCCGCGGCGGAACATCATTCATTATTCTTGCAGCAACTTATTCGGCGACTTCAAGAACTTCTACTTCATAGACAATCGTCTCAAACGGACCAACCTCACGAGAAGGTATGCCATTGACACCATAGGCTATGTCACCGGGCACATAGAACACCGCCTTACCTCCTTTACCGAGCAGCTTGAGGCCTTCGGCAAAACCGGGTGTGATATTGGCCATGTAAGTCATGCGGCCTTTTTCATTTGTGCTTGAGACTTCCTGTCCGTCGATTTTTTTCTCAGTAAACACCAGACGCGCACGCACGGCATCACCGGCTTTTGCGCCTTCACCTTCGTTGACGATCTTATACGCCAGGCCCGAGGGAGTGGTCTGGATTGACGGATCGTTTTTCTTGGCCTCAGCTATAAAATCAGCACCGGCTGCGATGTTGTCAAGCGCCTCGGGTGACTGAGCCTTGCGGGCCTCTTCGCGGGCCTGCTGCTCTTTCTGCACCTTTTCGACCAGACCCTGATAGTAGCCATAAGCGCGTTGAGCAGCGTTCTGGCTGATTGTATCCTGAAGGAAAGCATACCTGAAATTTTTAAGCATCAGCGATTTATCAACCTTAACGCCTAACTCTTCAAGTTTTTTCATCTCATTGAGCATCTGCACACCAAACTGCATGCCGATTTTTACGCCGTCGTTGTCCGGGGCACCGAGCACGAGCTGAACACCCTTGAGTATCTCCTCTTTTGACACATTGCCTTGCCTTTCAATCATAGGGTAATTGCTGAGGACAGCATTTCCTATATAAGCACCTTGGGCGATTGATATCGAGTCTACGGTTGCCTTGGCTACTGCTGTATCACAACCTTCTGCGTTACATTCGCCTTTTCCACAGCATGACGAGAGTGATGCCACGGCCAGAGTTGCCGCAAATGCGGCTCCAAAAATTTTTTTCATCTTATTGTTGAGTTTAGATTTAGAGTGTAGTTCATATCTATTGACCGCCTGTCGGCTTAGGAACAACCTTCAGCAGATCAATGGTGAAATCAAGAGCCGCATGCGGGGGTATCTCGCCCCTGATGCCGGCCTCTCCGTAGGCAAGCGCGGCGGGGATTACAAGTCGGTAGCGGCCACCGGGACGCATCATCTTGAGACCTTCAGTAAATCCCGGAACGAGATTATCTACGTCAAAGGTCACTGCTTCCTCCGTCCGGTCAAAGACCGATCCGTCAGAAAAACTGGCCACGTAGTTGAGCACTACATCGTCACCCGAAGCCGGATTGACCCCCTCCCCTTCGGTGAGCACCACAAAGACAAGTCCTGATGGCGTCGTCACAGCGCCCTCGGTTTTGGCTGCATTATCGACAAATGCCTGCTGGTTTTCAGCGCTGAAAACACTGTCGATATAGGCATTCTGGAGCGCTGCGACATGGCTGTCGATGATGGCGTAAGCGTGTTCGTAGCTATAAGCCGGTTCCTGTCCGTCAACGATTTTCCCCAGCTCTTCCATCAAGGCATGACGGTCAAGCTTCACTCCGAGCTGCTCTATATTGCCGATCGAGCCTCTCAAAGCAGTGCCGAGTATAGATGCCGCCGCATTAGTGACGCTGTCGACCGGATGTTGCGCAAGCACACGCGGTGATGTCGCGCTTATCAGCGACACCACCGCGCAGATTGCTATAACCAAGCGTTTTGTCATGTTTTATTCCTTTACAATGTCAAGAAGGCTGACATCAAAAATCAACGTCTGGTTGGGACCGATGACACCACCTGCGCCCTGAGGTCCGTAAGCCAGCGCTGATGGAATGAATAGGCGCCATGTCGAGCCTACCTTCATCAGTTGAAGAGCCTCTACCCATCCGGGAATAACCTGTGTCACACCGAATGTCGCCGGCACTCCGCGCTCCTCGCTTGAGTCAAACACTGTGCCGTCGATCAGTTTGCCGGTATAATGGACGACAACTTTGTCGCTCGCCGCAGGCTGAGCTCCCTCACCTTCCTTGATCACTTCGTACTGAAGGCCGCTCGGAGTCGTCTTGACTTCGGCGCGTTTGCCGTTTTCTGCAAGGAATTCCTCACCGGCCTTTGCGTTGACTTCCGCCATTGCCTTTGCGGCCTCCTGTTGCTTTGCCTCAAGAGCCGTGAAAAATTTCTGGATTTCCTCCTTGGCCTCGTCGTAGCTCATCTTAGGCTGTGCGCCATAGAACACAGCAGCCACACCGTCGGCGAAATCCTGGACATTGATTTTTTCAATGCCCGAAGCGCGGAAATTGTTGCCCATGCTCAGACCGAGGGCATAACTTAAGCGGTCTAATTCTTGATTTTCCATAATTATAGTCTTTATTTCAGTTATATCTTGTGATATAACAAAATCCGTGCCAAATAATCCTTATTTCGGCGAGATATTTACTTTTATTTCGAAAAGTTACGGATGCGTCAATAAGATTCAGACGCGTTCGGGAAGTCTGAAGTCTTGACATCGTCTATATAATGCGATACAGCCTCGTTGATCACAGTCGACAAATCGGCATAGCGACGGAGAAACTTGGGAGAGAACCCCTTGTTGATGCCGAGCATGTCATGCATCACGAGCACCTGTCCGTCAGTGCCGGCTCCGGCTCCGATACCGATGGTCGGTATGCTGATCGCCTCAGAGACTTTGCGGGCAAGATCTGCGGGTATCTTTTCAAGAACGACAGCAAAGCAACCTATCTCCTCAAGCATCTTGGCGTCGGATATAAGTTTCTCGGCTTCTGCCTCTTCTTTAGCACGCACTGCATATGTGCCGAATTTATTGATTGACTGGGGTGTAAGTCCAAGATGGCCCATAACTGGAATACCGGCCGAGAGTATGCGCTCGATTGACTCACGGATTTCCGAACCACCTTCCATTTTCACAGCCTCAGCATGGCTCTCCTTCATAATTCTCACAGCCGACGCAAGAGCTTCTTTCGAATTACCTTGATATGTGCCGAACGGCATGTCACAGACCACAAGCGCGCGACCGGTGCCCTTGACCACACTTTTGGCATGATATATCATCTGGTCGAGGGTCATCGGCAGGGTCGTTGTGTTACCTGCCATGACATTAGAAGCCGAATCACCTACGAGGATAACGTCCATACCGGCCTCATCTATCAGTTTGGCCATTGAATAGTCATATGCTGTCAGCATGGCGATTTTCTCGCCGCGGCGTTTCATTTCGATGAGTCGCATGGTCGTAACCTTGCGGTCCTTGTCTACAGTGTTGGTTGACATGATGAATGCTTTTGTTATTAACTTTTTAATTGGACAAATGTTAATTTTGCGGCAAAGTTATACAATAAAACCAGAACGATAAGCCAAGTTAAGTATTTTTTTCAAATGGTTTTGAAGTTAGCGCCTATTTTGCTAATTTTGCATTGTCTTTGACACACGCAACTTATTGTTTAACTAATATTTTTGATTTTGGACATAGATCCGTTGCCGGTCTGCCGACCGCTTTTTATACTTCTCGACAATGTCGTCGCCGCATCAGCCGACTTCGGCATCGAAAAAATTGTCGCTCTGCTCATCGCCCTTGTCGCTCTTTGCATATCAGGCTTCGTGTCAGGAAGCGAAATCGCTTACTTCTCTATCACACCTCAACAGAGCGAGGAACTCGAGGGAACGCCCACAGGTGATTCCATCCTGAAACTTCTGGCCAAGCCCGAAAAACTCCTGGCCACGATATTGATAACCAACAATCTTGTCAACGTCTCGATCGTTGTGCTGTGCAACTTCGCCCTCGGGCCCGTGTTCAGCAGCCTCAACCCTGTCCTGAGTTTTATCCTGCAGTCTGTCATACTGACTTTCCTGATATTGCTTTTCGGTGAAATACTCCCTAAGTTATACGCCAACAACTACCCCTTGACATGGGCGCGTTTTGCAGTGCCGGGCATCAGTTTCTTCATGAAACTCTTCTCTCCGCTGTCAAAGATTCTTGTCAGCTCGACATCCATTGTAAACAGAGTTGTCACCAAGCAAGCCGAGAATATCACCCCCGAAGAGCTGTCACAGGCTCTTGAAGTGACAGATGTCGCTTCAAGCGACGACAAAGACATGCTCGAAGGCATATTGAAATTCGGCGACACAACGGCGTCTGAAATCATGACAACACGGATGGATGTCACCGACATCGATATTTGCGCGACATTCGACACTGTGATGAAAACCGTTGTCGAAAGCGGATACTCAAGACTCCCCGTCTTTGAAGGCACCCTCGACAACATACGGGGCATCCTTTATGCGCGCGATCTGCTGCCCTATATCGGTGCTCAGACCGAAGACTTCAACTGGCAGACTCTTCTGCGCGAACCATACTATGTTCCTGAATCCCGCATGATCGACGACCTCCTCGAAGACTTCCGTCAGAAAAAAATCCACATGGCCATAGTAGTCGACGAATTCGGAGGTACACAAGGCATTGTCACTCTCGAAGACGTCCTTGAAGAAATAGTCGGTGACATAAACGACGAATACGATGAGGAAGAGCAGACCTATAAACGACTGCGTGACGACACATATGTATTCGAAGGCCGAACTCCGCTCACCGACTTTTTCCGCATAACAGGCCTCGATGAAGACGAATATACATCGGTCACTGAGGACGCCGAGACTCTTGCCGGCATGCTTCTCGCCATCAAGGGAGACTTCCCCAAGGACAAGGAACCTCTTGTCTATGGTCGCTGCCGTTTCCTTGTGCTCGACATTTCCGACCACCGGATCACCGAAGTGAGGGTGAAAATCATGCCGGAAATACAGACCACATGAACTACGGCAAAATCCTCTCCCTGGCGACCGCAGCCATTCTGACCGCCACTTCCTGCTCGTCGCCTGACAGACAGACAGCTCCGGTGCCACGGCCGACTGCATATCCGCGGGTAGCAGAACTCGGACAAGAATATTTCTCACCTGACAGCATTGCCCTGCGCTTCGACGTAAACACTGCGGCCAAAATCAACAGACGGTCCGCCAACTGGTTTGACATAATCTATCCGTCCTACGACGCTGCCGTTTTCATCACAATCACCCGTTCTTCATCTGACAGCATCACATCGGTCATCGAAAACCGACGCCACCGCATGCTGCTCAATATCGGCGACAATGGTGACATCACAACCTCAGAGTTAAATTCCGGACAATTCTCGTCATTTATTTATAAATCGCCTGCCGCCCGGTCGACACCTCTGCAATTCATCTCATCAGACGGACATTCGTGGGTTGTCAGCGGAACTGTATTCTTCAAAAACGCAACAGGCCAAGCCTCTGTCGACTCTCTATCTCCGATGGTATCACAAATAGAGCGAGACATAAACCACAGCCTTAACAACCTATCATTGCGATGAATGATTTTTCCGTTAGAATTACAGGTAACTGCCGACTGTTTTCGACTGCAATCGACACAAACACGGACCAACGCCGGAAAGCCGAAATCCAAGCAGTCAGACGTCTTGCCGATGAAGCTTTCGGCAAAGATGCTATCATCTGCCACGACAGCAACGGAGCTCCATTTATCGACAACAAAGACTGCCACATATCGATTTCACACTCCCGCGACACAGCATGTCTGGCCCTCAGTTTCGACAGACCGGTCGGTGTTGATATCGAACAACCGAGAGAACAACTTTCGCGTGTCGCCCATCGTGTGTTGTCCGATGCAGAAATGTCGGTATATGGCAGCAGCCTTAGACTCCTGCTGCGCGCATGGACTCTGAAGGAAGCCCTTTATAAAGCCGCCCTTACTCCGGGACTGGATTTCAGAACAGATATTTGTCTTCCTCTCGACCTCAATTGCATGACAGCCTCTGTGAAGGGCCGAATATTTGACATCCTCCTCATCGATGAAAACGACAGGAGGACAATTGCCCTCACTCAGCCTCGGGAACCCTGAAAACCGAAAAATTAACCGAACCATAAGTTCGGTGTTCCTCGAAATATGGCAGTCCGCTGAAATCGTGATGCTTGTTGTGCTCTAAAATAAAAATCGTGCCGGGTTTTAACATCTGCGAACCAAGCACCTTAACCGGAACCTCCGCAAAATCAGGCATATCATAGGGCGGATCGGCAAAAATGACATCAAACTTCCTGACACAGCTGTCTATAAACTTCAAGGCGTCACCCTTGATCAATGTCAGATTGCCGACATTGAGTTGCTGAGCCACTTTTCGGATAAAATTATATTGTGTCGTCGATTTCTCGACAGCTGTCACGTCCGCACACTCCCGAGATAGGAACTCGAACGATATCGCCCCTGTGCCGGCAAACAGATCAAGAGCTGAAAGCCCTTCGAAATCGATATAATTTTCGAGCACGTTGAAAATATTTTCTCTCGCGAAATCTGTTGTCGGACGGGCCGTTATATTGGTAGGCACATCAAAACGCCGACGGCCGTATTTTCCTCTGATTATTCTCATATTTCTGTTATTTGAAGTTCAAGCGGACAATCTTTGGCTTTGGGCGGAAGCATCAATGGCATGACCGAATTGACATACTTGCGGAGCATATCGGTCACCTCATCACAGGCTGTGACATCGCCCGAAAGCAACAGCTCGTCATCAAGCTGGTCGAAGCCACAATCTTTGACAGCCGCCATGATAAAATATACTGCATCATTAAAATCTCCGCATTCAAAACTGTTGGCCATCAGCAATCCGTCACCGGTCATCACTATGATGTCGAGACAACTACGATTTGAAAAATGTGCATACAGCCTCATATTGTTGACCGGCTTGCTCTGCGTTGCAAAAAACTGACAAAGGGCAGAAAGGCGGTTGACTATCTGTGGCCTTTGGAAAGTGCGTCCGGCAAAGCCTGTGACCGCTGCGTCAGGAACCGAAATCAAACATGCATCGCCATAACCGTCGTTGACAAGCACTTCATCGAGCGAAACACCCGGCCACATGTGCCCGACGACAGACTCAAGCATTTCGTCGTCTGAAGCAAGCCGCGACGGAACAAGCGTAAACCTGGGACTGTCGATGATTATGATTGTCTTGCCGTAGTCTCCGAGCAGTGACGGTGTCGCATAGACAGCTTCTTCAAGTATCTTAACTCCCGTTGTGACAGATTGCTCCGCTTCAACCGAAAAGACCGCAGCCTCTTCTCCGTCAACACTCCTCACGTCAACGCCACCGTTACGCAGCAGCACTCCCAAAACCCGGTTTGTCATATCAACAACATTCTCCGCCACGTCTGTCAAATTTTTCTTCCCGGATAAGCCTCAAGTGCCTTTTCCAGCACAATCATCGCCTTGCCAAGGTCTTCGCGCTTGAGCACATACGCCATACGCACCTCATCGCGCCCCATGCCCGGAGTTGTATAAAATCCTGAGGCTGGAGCCATGAATATGGTCTCTCCCTCATAATCAAATTCTTCAAGACACCAACGGCAGAATTTGTCGGCATCGTCAACCGGCAATCTCACCACTGTATAAAACGCGCCCATTGGAATTGGAGAATAGCACCCCGGAATCTTGTTCAGTCTGTCGATCAGGAACTTTCTACGCTCGACATATTCGTTATAAGTCTGAAGCATATATTCTTTGGGCGTGTCGATGCTCGCCTGTGCCACAAGTTGCCCGAGCAATGGCGGACTGAGACGTGCCTGACAGAACTTCATGACATTGGCTTTGAGCTCTGCATGCTTGGTGATGAGCGCACCGATACGTATACCACACTCATTATAGCGCTTCGAGACAGAGTCTATCAGCACCACTTTGTCCTCGATGCCGGGCAAATGGAACGCAGAAATATATGGAGCTCCCGTATAGCAGAATTCCCTGTAGACCTCATCCGAGAAAAGGAATAAATCGTATTTAAGCACAAGATCCCGGATCTGGAGCATCTCCTTCATCGTATAAAGATAGCCGGTGGGATTATTGGGATTACATATCAGTATACCCTTTGTCCGGGGTGTGATGAGTTCTTCGAACTTTTCGACCGAAGGCAACTCAAATCCGTCATCGATCGACGACGGTATCGTGACGATTTTGGCTCCGGCCGAAATCGCAAACGCCATATAATTGGCATAAGCCGGCTCCGGAACTATAATCTCATCTCCGGGATCAAGACATGCCATAAAAGCAAACAAAACGGCCTCTGACCCTCCGGTGGTGACAATGATATCGTCTACGTCTACATCGATATTGAAACGTTTGTAGTACTGACGCAATTTCTCGCGCAATGAATACAGGCCTTCAGACGGACTGTATTCAAGCACATCACGGTCAAGTTTTGTCAAGGCTTCGAATGCCTCCGGTGGGGTCGGCACATCAGGCTGACCTATATTGAGACGATAGACCTTGATACCCCTCGCGATTGCTTTATTTGCAAGCGGAACAAGGCGTCGTATTGGAGAGGCGGGCATTTCCTCACCTCGTCGTGATACATTTGGCATATTACGGGTTAGTTTTTTGTGTAAATGCAAAGTTACGGATAAGCGATAGCAATGCCAAATTTATTTTGACGCGTGACCCGACGCAGGCAGCAAACAATTCGTTTTGATCAGCGGCAAAGAACCCACCGGATAATCAAAACGGCCGCACATCTACAACATTCATTCAATCAATATCTTAAACTCAAACATCAAAATTCAGCACCGAAACATTTGTTAAAATAGGTTAATCACGATGCATTTTTTCGGCCGAAAACCATGCTGTAAAACATAAAATTTATAATTTTGCATCGTGTTTTTCATGGTATTAGATTTAAGGTTAAAAAGATTATTCGTCGTGATGACGAGTAATTTTTTTTTGCTCCTGTCTGATACGTGTCAGGGAGTCCAATGAAAAAAATCCCCGCATGTCTTCAACACATGCAGGGATAAGTTCACCAACAGGAGTTTTATAACAGAAGCACCTTTATAACAAGCTCTCAGGCGCTATTACCCATAAACCATGTTACGGCTTCCAAGAGCCGGCTTCACAACACAGCCTTAAAATCTCAGGACCAGCTCCAATACGACTTTATCGCCTTCGCCTTGAGCGATAATGGCTTCATGACGATAGAAATACTTTTCATAATTCAGCCTGAGATCCACATAGGTGTTCTTGCTCTTCACATAACTGATTGTAGAACCGATTGTCACACGATTACGGGCAGGATCTGTCGTGGTGAGTGCTCCGGACTCATCACATTTGGCATCACTGTGGTCCGTCATGCCGTCAAAACGACCCTGGAACGACAATTTATTGAATACTCCGGCCTTTACCGGCATCGCATAATCGGCATATGCGCTGTATGAATGGCTCGCGTCATGAGCCGAATTCGTATAGTGCTTGTTCATGTATTCACCTTCGATCTGCCATCTCCCACATGTCCAGCCGATACAGCCATCAACAAGATTTGTCCTGACTCCGCCCGGAATTATAGACATGAAACCCGTTGTCAAAGTGACATTAGATAACTTATAAACCGCTTTGGCCGCATAAGACATGTCTTTGTTCCATGTCTCATGGTTGCCGATCGGAGTCGGATTGAAAACTCCGCCCTCAAGGCGCAGCGGAATACGGCTGAAATCATATGACAGTTTAGCTCCGACAGCCCGGATATTGCAAATCTGCTTACCGATAAACGAGCGGTTGGCAAAAATATAATTGTGAGGTGCCCGGAACGGATCTACACCAAAAGGCATACGGAACTGTCCGGCCTGAAACGACAGTTCATCGACCATTTTGATCCTCGCCCACACGTCAAGTATTTTTATCGTCCCTCTGTCACAGAAATCCGTATTGAAATAATAGTCTATCGACTTTGCAATCCTGCCATCAAGGCTCAATCGTGCGTTTCTGACCTGAAAACGGGCCTCCCCATTGTCAGTCGACATCTCAAAACGTGGACGTATGGTGCCGTGGACATTCGGTCTGTAATTCACTTTCTCATCTTCAGAGGCCCCGGCAACAATCGTCGGCAAAACAAATGCCGCACAGACTAAAGCGGCACGCATAATTTCAGATAGCATATTGTAGCAATGTGATAAAACTGTTCAAATTCCACCACAAAGTTACGAAAATTTTATCGTTAGGTAAAACAACGGAAGCCGAGTGGCAATCACGCTCACCGGCTTCCGCTGTTTCCTGAAGATATTTCTTCCCTGTTATAAACTTGCAGACGTTATTTCTTAAGATCGTCAAGTTTGTCCTTGACTGCATCTTTGACATCTTCAGTCTTATTCTTGACTGCATCCTTGACTTCCGATGCTTTTTCACCAACAGCATCCTTGACTTCTGCCGCTTTTTTGCCTACCGCATCCTTAACTTCAGAAGCCTTGTCTCCTACTGCGTCTTTCACCTCGTCTGTTTTATCGGCAACTGCATCTTTCACGTCTTCAGCCTTATCTGATACGGCATCCTTGACATCTTCAGCTTTGTCAGAAACCGCGCCCGGCACTTTGTCAAGGGCGGTCTTGACTGTTTCGAGCGCACCGGCAAGTCCGGGAGCCTTTTCCTTGACAACCGGCTCAATCTGTTCCATATATTTCTTTGCTTCCTCGACCTTGCCTTCCGAAACAAGTTTCTGCGCATAGGCCTTAGCCTCATTGACATATACCTTAAGGCTGTCAGGATTTGTACAGTTTTCTATTTTTGTCTTGAAATCACTCGTACTGCTTACGCTCTTGTCTGCAGAGCCTGAACACGAAGACATAATTGCGACGGCTGCGACCGCAACCGAGAGTAATACTTTTTTCATAACTTTTGATTATATAAATTTACCATACATAGTCTTATGACATTCCAATCTAATAAATATAAAAGCTTGAACTTCAAAAAAGTTCACCGGACTTCGCCGGCCGGATAAAATTATTGCTAACTTTGCAAGGAAATCTGTGTTATATATTTATAACGATTAACACAAAACTCATAGCACATATGGAAACAACCCGTCAAGCAAAGATATCAAGACTACTCCAGAAAGAGTTAAGTGAAATATTCCGCATTCAGACAGCCAAGACTCATGGAGTCATTGTCTCTGTCAGCGCCGTCAGAGTTTCACCCGACCTGTCGATCGCCAGAGCTTATCTATCCGTATTTCCCTCTGAAAAGGGGCCTGATATGATCACAAGCATCAACAACAGTGCCCGCACAATACGCTACGAACTTGCTCAGAAGGTGAGATTTCAGTTAAGGAAGACACCCGAACTGCAATTTTATCTTGACGACTCGCTCGACTATATAGACAATATCGACCGACTGTTGGAAAAATAATCCATTTGTAGGAATATCAAACATTATCACAGACATTGCTGACTTTAAAAATAGCTCTTCGCTATCTCTTTGCTAAGAAATCGCATCGCGCTGTCAACGTAATCTCGGCCATATCCATAACCGGCGTGGCCGTGGCTACGATGGCGATAGTCGTTGTCTTGTCTGTGTTCAATGGTTTCACCGCCTTGTCTGAAAAACATCTTTCAAAAGTCGATCCTCAGTTACAGCTCAGGCCCACCGCAGGCAAGGTCATCGCCAATGCCGACTCTATCTCATCGGCCATAGCCCTGATTGACGGCGTAAGTGACGCATCGCCGGTAATCGAGGAAAGAGCCATGTTGATAAGCGGACAAGCCCAGCTCCCCGTTGTATTCAAAGCCGTCGGCAACAATTATGACAACATCCTCGGACTTGACAGTCTAATGATCGACGGCTTCTATCTGCACGAAGCCGACTCAATCCCCGCCGCCCAGATTTCGGTTGGAGTGGCCAACCGCACAGGACTCAGGCCTGGCTATGGCACGACCGCTGACCTATACGTCCCCCGTCGCCATGGCCGCATCAACCCCGCAAATCCTTTGGCTGCATTCATCAGCATCCCCACAATGGTGTCAGGTGTTTTTCAGACCGACCAGGCTGAAATTGACAATGACCGAATATTCATACCCCTGTCAGCAGCCCGCAGGCTTCTTGACTACAAAACCGAGGCAAGCGCTATAGATATCGCTCTCAATCAAGATGCCGACATTTCCGCGACCATGGACAATATAATCAACGTCTTGGGAGGTGACAGATATAAGGTCCTCGACAGACACATGCAACAGGAGAATGCCTTCCGCATGATCGAAATTGAAAAATGGATCACATTCATGATGCTAATATTCATACTTCTGATTGCATCGTTCAACATTTTATCCACCCTCTCTCTGATGATTGTCGAAAAAAGAAATGACTCTGAAGTATTCCGCGCGCTCGGTGCGCCGAAAGATTTCGTTCGTTCAATATTCATCCGTCAAGGTTTCCTGATCACGATTTCAGGTGGTCTCGCAGGCATAATACTCGGCCTCGGGCTGTCTCTGCTACAGCAACATTACGGACTGATAAAACTGGCTGGTGACCCGGCGGCTCTCACTATCGACGTATACCCGGTCGAAGTAAACGCGACAGACATCCTCGCCATTGCAGCCGCTGTTGTCGTAATCGCCTGGGGCACGTCTCAGATAACAAGGCTTTTCACACGCAATATCAAATAACTAAAATAACGACAGATCGTCTTCACTATAAAAAATGCAAACAGTCCTTTTCCACGAAACCATATTCGGCCCGATCCACTCAAGACGTCTCGGCTCTTCGCTTGGCGTAAACCTTTCTCCAACCGATGGCAAAGTGTGTTCGTTTGACTGCCTGTACTGCGAGGCAGGATACAATGCCCAAGGTCCGGGCAAAAGCGGCCTGCCGGATAAGAACAACGTGGCGCGTATGCTCGAAGCAAAGCTCAAAGAATTAAAGAACAGCGGCTCGCCTCTCGATGTCATAACCTTCTCCGGCAACGGTGAACCGACAATGCATCCTGACTTTGCCGAGATAATCGACTCAACCATCGCTTTGCGCGACAAATATTTCCCTGATGTAAAGATCAGTGTGTTGTCAAACTCAACCAGACTGGGCAATCCCGACGTAGTCAATGCCTTGCATAAAGTCGATAACAACATCCTGAAACTCGACAGCGCGATAGCCGAAACTGTCAGTCTGCTTGACCGTCCCGTTGGCAAAAACTACGACATCAAAGATGTCATCAACCAGCTTTCTGCCTTTGGCAAACAAGCCATAATACAGACAATGATTACACGCGGCAGCCATAATGGCATCGAAATCGACAACTCTACAGATAACGAAATCAACGCTCTTGTCGAGGCATACAAAGCCATCCGACCGGGATCGATCATGATTTATTCAGTCGACCGCCCGACTCCGGAGAAATCCCTGCAACGTGTGTCTCGTGAGGAGCTTGACCGCATCGCATCGCGCATAACAGCCGCCACCGGCATCCCCGTCTCTGTCGCCTAAGAGCCTATCGTTTACATTTCTTGTGAAACAGGCTCTAAAACTTATCCGCCGGAAACACCACTCCGATCTGGCGGCGTACTTCGTCTATGATCTCCATCACGACAAGCGAGTTCTCATGACTGTTGACCGACGACTCATTGCGACCGGCCATTATCAGGTCGATGAACTCTGAGACCTCGTAATAATATTCGTCATGTCCACCGGTCGCGGAGATATTCTCTTCATTTACATACAGGCGGAGACCTCCGCCCAGATTGGCCGACCGGGGAATAAACTTAATATCCTGCATCCGGTTGATGCTTTCAAGTGAGATTATGCCGCTCTCGCCTTGTATTTCTGAGCGAAGACGTGAATCCGCGATTTTTGAATATATCACCGTTGCATCCATGTCTTCATAACCAAAATTGACCGCACCTTGTCCGTCAACACCGCTATCCAGCATAACGCCTGTCGCTGCAACTGACTTTGGCCGTCCGAACAACACAACCATAGGATATATCGTATAAACCCCGATATCCATTATAGCTCCGTTTGACAACTCGGGATTGAACGCGTTTGGCAACTCTCCCGACTTGAGTCTGTCATAGCGAGACGAATACTGGCAATACGACGCGAAATAGCGGCGCACCTTGCCAACTTTCCCCAGGCTCTCGGCCAAAACCTTGAAATTTGGGGTCATCGTCGGCTTCATGGCCTCCATCAGAGTGACACCATATTGACGCGAAGCCTCGATCATGGCCTGCGCTTCATACGCGGTAGACGCCATTGGCTTCTCGCACAACACATGTTTGCCATGACTCATGGCCAATATGCTCTGCGACGCATGACAGCAGTTTGGACTTGCGATATAGACCGCATCGACAACGTCTCCGCTCACCATCTCTTCAAGAGATGTAAAAACATGACTTATCGAATGACGTGCGGCAAATTCTTCGCCGCGTTTTCGATCTCTCGAATACACGGCTACAAGATCGAAACGCTGATCTTCCCTCGCTCCGGCTATCAACCAGTCGGTGATAAAATTAGTGCCTACGACTCCGAAGCGTATTTTCCCCGTTTCTCTCATGTCATTTTTTCTCTGTCACTGTAACTATAAGAGATTTGCGTATGTCACGTGGCTTGATTTCAATCACAGAGCCGCCAAGCTCTTCATCATAGTTCGCCTTGACAGTTCTTCCGTTGACCTTGAACGATGCATCGGACTTCACACCGGGGAGTTCCACACGATAGGCTCTCCGCGCAGGCTGTCCGTCATACTCGCCTTCTGTTGGCGAAACCGTATAAATTGTCGTCTGACCACTGCGGCGGCAATTTAGCTGAGTTAATGCAAAGCGGCCTTTGGAATAGTCAAGAGTCAGCCCATCATCCTCATACAGCGTATAGGTGTTGTCGCTGCCGTCGACGCCGGGATAACTCCTCATCACAAGTTTTGAGAGCGGAGTCGATGCCATTCGCTCTGTATAGGGCTGCATAGGCAGTATCCATCCGCCCTTCACAAAAACCGGCGACTCTTCGAGAGGCGTCGCTATGGTCTCGATGCTGCCACCTTCATAACGTCGTCCCGTAAAAAGGCTATACCAGTCACTCCCTTCAGGGAAATACACTTCCTGATCGACAACGTAGTCCTCACCTTCGCCCGCGCGTGTCACCGGTGCACCCAGAATAAGATCACCGAACATGAACTGTCCCGGGCGGGCATACGACTCGTCATTATCGGGATGCTCGATATAAAGGCCTCGGTTCAACGGCAACATCTGGTCGTGACATTGATATATGCTCGAATAAATATACGGCATCAGCTGCGACCTCATGTGATAGGCTCGTCGCATAGCCTTCTCCTCGCGTTCGCCCCAGAGCCAAGGTCGACGGTCCATGTCTGCTCCGGCAACTGAGTGGATTCTCAACGACGAATTAAGCATGCCGAACTGTGTCCATCTGGTGTACAATTCTTTGTCGAGGCCACCGAAGAAACCGCCTATATCATGCGCCCAGTAGAAACACCCGGCATTGCCGCTCGACGTCGTCAGGTCGACCTCAAAGGCCAGCATATCCCAGTTGCCCTCCGCGTCACCTGAAAACTGAATCGGATGGCGATGATCTCCCCAACCTCCCCAACGGGCAAACCCAATGCCTCGACGATTGTTTTTTCGCGAATCATCATAATAAAGTTTGTTCAGCCAGGGGACATGCTTGGTCGTCGTACCTCTGACCACAGGATAGGCATAATCCTGCTGCCAGTCCTGCCACCAGAACGCCACACCCATATCCTCGCTCGGTCCATGAGCATGCTTGAAAA
The DNA here is from genome assembly GCA_964018265.1 of uncultured Muribaculaceae bacterium. Taxonomy (GTDB): domain Bacteria; phylum Bacteroidota; class Bacteroidia; order Bacteroidales; family Muribaculaceae; genus CAG-873. The sequence goes on along the minus strand of CAXHOY010000004.1, from coordinate 122,815 downwards.
AAGCACGCATATAATCTGGATCTCCCGCATCAAAAACCGGAACACCGGTCACCGCCGTGTCGACACCAAGATCTCGGATAAAATCATCGTAATGGTCTTCATGAGGCCTCATGCCATCATGAGGATGGTCATTGATGGTCACATAGATATTATCTGAACGCAGTTCCCTGAGAAGTCCTTCGGGATCGGGAATGAGTTCATGATTCCAGCTATAGCCCGTCCAGCCTCTGGTCCAGGCGTGGCCTGTGCCGACTGTCGCATCCTTGCGGTGCCAGTCCATGTCAAAGACAAGCACATCCATCGGGAAATCATGCTCCTTATAACCTCTCACTATATCACGATAGTCATCCGCCGTATAAGCCCACCACCGGCAATACCACGACCCATGGACATACTTCGGAGTCATAGGCACCTTGCCGCTCACCACGGCCAGCGAACGCAGCGCCGACTTGTAATCATTTCCATAGACAAAAAGATAGAGATCCTGGACATGCGAGCGGTCGCGCTGCTCCAGACGGCCGTTTGATATCAGGTCCTTGTTCGAGTCATTTATGAGATACCACCCGTCACGGCTCAACACACCGTCCATACGCTCGATGGGCTTGGACACAGCGTCGAGAGTGACCACCGGACCATGGAGATTCGCGCTCTGGACATGCGGCAGACGCCATGTGCGCTTTTCACCGCCCTGCTGCCACTCGGCCTTCAGATTATTCAAACCGAAAGGCATGCCGTCTGCGTCAAACTCAAGCCTCATCGCCGGTGTCGTGAACACATAGACACGTCCGTCCTTTTCGACCGTCAGATGAACATCTTCCGAGGGCACACGGTTGACGGCAAAAAGAGTTGAATCATCAACAAAGGCTCCGCCTGTGGCATACTCCAGTCTGACAAGATTGTCGGTCAAAAACGTGATTCGGCTATTGCCGATGACATACGGATTATTATCAGCTCCAAACATATGGCAGAATCCGCAAATCATCATGCAGACCATTACAATACGGCTTAATTTCATGATTTCGTCCAGGTTTAGGTAAAACAATCCACAAAGATAAGAATAAGGCAGAGCAATGTCAAATTTATTTGGGGCTCCGATTTAGAATCTACGGTTTGTTTAACAAGCTCTGATATTGACCGCTGCATATTCGCATCTTCTGGCAGTCTTCCGTCCGGACAAACTTTTCCGCAATCCGTATGTTATTAATAACGCCATTATTGACACTTATAAAACACAATGATTGTATGGACAAGAAAAGACTCACCGCTGAAAACGGGCGCCCGATCGCCGACAACCAGAATGTACAGACAGCAGGCCGCCCCGGACCTGTAACAGTTCAAGATCCCTGGTATCTTGAAAAAATCGCCCACTTTGACCGCGAGGTTATCCCCGAAAGAAGAATGCATGCCAAAGGATCTGGAGCATTCGGCACATTCACCGTCACCGATGACATCTCTGAATTTACACGCGCCTCTATTTTCTCGAGAATCGGCAAACAGACACCATGTCTCGTGCGGTTCTCAACCGTGGCGGGCGAACGTGGTGCGGCCGACGCCGAGCGCGACATCCGCGGTTTTGCAATGAAATTCTACACCGACGAAGGCAACTGGGATCTCGTCGGCAACAACACTCCAGTATTTTTTCTGCGGGATCCGCTGAAATTTCCCGACCTCAACCATGCCATCAAACGCGACCCGAGGACAGGCATGCGCAACCCGACTTCAAACTGGGACTTCTGGACCCTCCTGCCCGAAGCACTGCATCAGATCACAATCACCATGTCTCCGCGTGGCATACCAGCCTCGTTCCGTCACATGCATGGCTTCGGCAGCCACACCTACAGCTTCATCAACAAAGACAACAAACGTACATGGGTCAAATTCCATTTCCGCACACTGCAAGGCATCAAAAATCTGACCGACAAAGAAGCCGAAGCCATCATTGCCAAAGACCGCGAATCGCATCAACGCGACCTGTTCGACGCAATCGAACGCGGAGACTTCCCGAAATGGAAACTTCAGATCCAGTTAATGACCGAAGAACAAGCAAAAAAATACCACATCAACCCGTTTGATCTCACAAAAGTGTGGTATCACAAAGACTTTCCGCTTCGCGACGTCGGCATACTCGAACTCAACCGTAACCCCGAAAACTTCTTCGCCGAAATCGAGCAGGCTGCATTCAACCCCGCCAATATCGTCGATGGCATAGGCTTCTCGCCCGACAAGATGCTACAGGGAAGACTCTTCTCATATGGCGACGCCCAACGCTACAGACTCGGTGTAAACCACAACCTCATCCCCGTCAACCGACCGCAATGTCCATTCCACGCCTATCACCGCGACGGCCAGATGCGCACCGACGGCAACTACGGCGCCACTGTCGCCTACCAGCCCAACAGCTTCGGCGAATGGCAGGACACCCCCTCACGCAAAGAACCGCCAATGGCCATACATGGCGAAGTCTACAACTACGATGAGCGACTATATGACGATGACTACTATACACAACCCGGCAAACTCTGGAGACTCATGTCCGACCAAGACCGCCAGGCGACATGCGACAACACAGCGGCCCAGATGGACGGTGTGCCGCTATTCATCAAACAACGCCACGTAAGGGCATGCCACAACGCCGACCCGTCATACGGACAAATGCTCGCCCGCTCCTTAGGCATCGATCTCGACGAAGCCCTCTCAGCGCCAGATCCTGCCCATCCATCCTGGGACAAACGCGCAGGCCTCAGCAAAGACAAATAAACCCACCCTAAGACACAACCACAACAATCCACGACACACCACACTCCCAAAGCCCGGCAATCTCTCTGTCTGTACCATCACTCGGAAGCCAATCGGCAGACAACACCAACATGGTACTTGGCGGAGGCCTGTCCGACGACTTCGCTCACTTCCTAAAAATGCACCCCAATCTCAGCATCGAAGAAGCCAAACGCAAATTCATGGAACAGCAGAAACAACGTTCGCGAGTGAGTTTAAAGCATTAGTCGGCAAAGCCGGTATGCGTTATCGAAGCTATTAATACTCACCGCAAACTCAAAGCCCAGCAGCGCAAAGGCCCCAAAATGCACCACTAACCCCAAGCCGCCGAGAGCCTCATCTCTCGGCGGCTTTTTAACATCCCGATTCTGAGCGTTCTATTGTACGGCTGAAATATTTTTTGTAATTTTGCGGTCGCAGACCGCATCGCAGAGCCCGGTCAAGGGCAATGTGGGTGGGACTGCAGACATACGAAAAGCGTTTACTCGACGCTCTTTCTTGACATCTTGAAACTTCGCAACTTTCTTAGGTTGGTCAAGAATGCAGCAAACGGTAGATGCCTATGTGGATATGTATATTCCGTCCTAATCCAGCGCGTGAGCGTTGGGTATGGGCGTATAGCATATTCTGCGTGAGGCTCTGCGTTTGCTCGTTCAACCAACCGGGCAATGCGAAGGCCTCAAGATGTGGAACGAGCAAACAGTACGGCTCTCACGCTTTTTCTTTATAAACCAATCAATCGCCAATGAGGAGAGTCCCGCGGCATGAATTATTAATGAAAAAAAGAATTCGGCTTTGCTTAGACATAAGCGTACTAAGCAAAGATGAGGCGGCCTTGAAGAGGCTATGCACTCTCTTGTCCAAATTGGAAGACAAAGGTTTTCTAGAAAACGGGCAAATCGTTTTTGAAAACGATGAAGAACCGGAAGTTGAGAAACTCTTTAATGACTGCTATGGAAATGTGTAAATCTTTATTTAAAGAGTGTGCTACCAAAATATGCTCTTTTTACGGCTTCATATTAGCCGTTGCCATATGTCTATGTTCGGGACTGTGGCAAACAGCAAATGCTGCTACCTTTATCAACGGGATGTACTATGTGCTCGATACTAAGACCCAAACGGCGAGTTTGGCTAGCGCAACCGGAGAATATGGAAATTTCGGTGGATATGCAGGCGATGTCGTGATTCCTTCAGTGGTGTCCTATCAAGAAGTTGAGTATTCTGTAACTGCTATTCAAGACAGATGTTTTTACAACTGTAAAGATTTAACATCCCTAACGATACCGGCGAGTGTAACAAAAATATCCGGAACTCATGTATTCTATGGTTGTACTGGAATTAAACGAGTGGTGCTAGAAGATAGTAACAACTCAATTACCGTTCCAGGTTGTGTATATTCCACTCAGTATGGGAATACAAAGGCAACCTTTCATTACGCAAATCTGGAGAGCATATATGTTGGGCGTTCAATAAAGATGTCAAGTTCATCGGACTCCGACTCTCCTTTTTACGGGCAATCTTCCTTATCAGAAGTAGTGATAGGCAAGTGTGTGAAAGAATTGCCAAGCGGATTTGTTTATGGCAGTGCAATTTCTCAGGTCTCAATTCCAGAAGGTGTAACAAGAATTGGCAATTATGCGTTCGCATATTGTCCGAATCTATCAGAAATTATTTTCCCCAACAGTCTTGAAGAAATAGGCTGGTCTTGTTGTGCTGGCTCAGCAATAGAAAGAGCTTTTATAGGGGATAATGTTAAAACTATTGAGGGCACATTTCACAGTTGCGAGAAATTGAAATCCGTATACTTAGGCTCTGGGATAATAACCATAGGGAAAAATGCGTTCGCATGGAGCAATATGTCAGAACTTTATCTATTTTCCGATGATCTGGCCACACTTGATTCACCGGGATTTCCAAAGAGTTTAAGTAAAATTTTTGTGTGCAATCCAAAGCGATTTGAAAGCCTATTTCAAGACAAATACTTAAGTGCTCTAATTTCATTTAACAGCACCACAACTTCTTATACGGGAGGCGCTCCGTCTCTAAATTATCAGAACAATGCTTACGAAACGACTATTGAATATTCGGTGCCTCAGGAATATATTAATGTCGGTTCGTATACAATAATCATTCCGGTAACTTTTAAATACAAAAATTGGAAATCTCAAACAGGTATAATGGCGTCTTATGACATTACCGCTGCGCCACTTTCAGTTATTCCGGAATCCGTTTCAAGGCCGTATGGTACAGAAAATCCCACATTGAAATGTTCATTCTTCGGATTTAAGAATAATGAGACGGTAGATGTATTAACGAGACAGCCAAATGTGGAGACAACAGCGACAGTCAACAGCCCTGTTGGAACGTATCCAATTATTGCAACTGGAGCAGAGGCTCAAAATTATTCTTTTAATTATGAGCGCGGTACTCTGACCATAACAAGGGCAAATCAAGAAATTGAGTGGAATCAGTCTTTTGACACAGTAAATGTTGGAGATGTTATCGAGCTAACCGCCACCAGTACATCCGGTTTACCCGTTAAATATACGGTTACTGACGAGTCTATTGCTGAAATTTACTCACAAGGCGGAAAAAAATACGTTGAGTTTCTGAAGCCAGGTTCTGTTTCAATACGTGCGACACAAGAGGGTAATGAAAATTATAATGAGGCTGATAGAATCAGTAAATCTGTAACGGTAGCCTCGCTTGTAAAAGAGGTTATTCTGAATCAAACAAGTGTTAACCTCAATGAAGGTAATACATATCAACTAACAACCATTATTTCACCCTCTGACGCTCCGAATAAGACTCTGGAGTGGGACTCATCAAACACTGAAATTGCTACCGTAGATTCAAATGGTAAAATTACGGCTATCAAACAAGGTCAAGCCACTATTGTCGCTAAAACAACTGATGGTTCTAATATAACTGCAACGTGTGAGGTTAAGGTATTGAAACTCGTGAGTGGTATCGTACTTAACGTTTCCTCCGCTTCGCTCGCAGAAGGTCAGACATTGCAATTGAATGCTACCATAACTCCTGAACAAGCAGACAATAAAACCTTGCAATGGATTTCTTCAAACGAGGCAATCGCAACCGTGAACCAGTCCGGTCTTGTTACTGCAGTCTCAAAAGGCAATGTTGTTATTATTGCTAAATCAACAGACGGTTCTGATTTATCGGCGACATGTGACATCATAGTTGTTCGACCAGTTATATCAATCACAATTTCAGAATCAGAAATCGTGATGAGTCCCGGAGAAAACAAACTCTTAACTGCAGAAATTATACCCAACGATGCTACCAACAAGGAGCTAATTTGGTCTTCCTCTAATCCAAGAGTGGCGACAGTTGATAATGGCAACGTTGTTGCAATTGCCAATGGAGAAACCATTGTAACTGTTTCTACTAATGATGGGACTGAAATTTCTGCTTATTGTAAAATCACCGTCAGAACCCTCGTTTCAGATATTATCCTCAACGAGACAAGGATTCTGCTTGAAGAAGGGAATAGCGTACAATTGACAGCAACAGTCCTTCCAAATGACGCGACGGATACAAAAGTTATATGGACATCTTCGGACGAGTCTGTGGCAACGGTGGATAATGGCCTTGTTATAGCGCACAAAAAAGGTTCTGCAAAAATTCGAGTGGAGGCCCTTGATGGTTCGGGAGTATATGCGGAATGTGATGTGGAAGTATCTTTCTACTCGGGAATCAACACAATTTCAGCCGATGGTATTCAGATCTCAACCGAGCCATTCATTGCCACCATTCAAGGGGTAAAAGAAGGTACTATCATTCGACTGTTTGATATGAGCGGTAATATACTCTATATTGGTAGCGAACCTCGCGTAGAAGTTGGACAAACTGGCTTCTATATAATTGTAGTCGATAATAAGTCATACAAGATTAAGCTCTGATAGTTATATCAATTCCACAATAGGCTCTCTCGGAAACTTCTGGGGGTGCTTATTTTTTATAGACCACATTCCAAGGTTAACGAAAGGTATCCTGATTGCTTCGAATTGGTGCGAGTGGTATAGCGTTGTGATTGTAAAACGCAAATTGAAGATTCAAGTGTAGATGTATCTCTAATAGTTTGTTTGGAACGGATATTACAAGTTTGGTTTAGGTCAGGTAGTATATACCCGAGTTAAACCAAACTTATATATAGACCACTGAAAAAATTTGCCAATGAGAGAAAGGCTAGCAAGAAGAAAAATGTCGCAGTGCCTTATCGTGATGGCAAGTCCTGTCTATGGAGAGGTTGGGGGTCAGCGGACAGGATAGATACGGAAGAGGGCAAAGGCTGTGCCGCTACTATGGGGCGTATTAAAGAAAGTCAATAAATCCAAATTCGATTTATTCAGTTGGATTTGCGGCGGTTCAGCTGGGTTGAATTGCTGACTTTTTCGGGTCAGCGGACATTTTGCTGACAATTCCTGAATGCAAAAATCGCAAGTAATTAAATATCAATTACTTGCGTTTTTAGGGTGCCCAGAACAGCGACACGAAATATGCTTAATAAGTTCCCAAATGTATCTCTATGAAACCATCGCAAATCTAATTCTATATTACTACTACACAAGCTATTATAAGCAAGAAATAGCATCCGGAACGAGTGTGGCTACGACACATTTCAGAGACTATGAAAGCATTTCGGTAGACAAACGGTAGACAAAAATTTGGTAGTCTCGGGAAATTTTGCTAACTTTGATATAGGAAGATGAAGTGTTAAAATAGGGGTTCGCCTGTGAAACCTTTGTCTCTCTCCTAAAGTACCGTTCACACACAACTCCTTAAGCACATGGCAACTATCAAACGAACATTGTCATCCAAAGTGGATGCAAATAACAAATCGGAGATTATGCTGCGCCTGACCGTAGGACGAGGATTGCAATTTCGTCTTCGCAGCTCTCTTTTTATTGAAGCAGAGCGATTCAATAATGGCACCTTTGCCAAGACTCGCCCTGGAAGCGCACTGTTCAATGAAATATATCGGATAGAGAAGACTCTAAAAAGTATCGAGGTGCTACTTTTCGATATATGTCAGACCGAGCCAGTCGCTTCATTGACAAAAGAGAGCCTTCAGCAGCGACTGTTCGCATTCATCAAACAGTCGGATTCAGATGGAATCGAACCATCTGATGCAGAATCAACGTCTCTAGTGAAACACCGTGGACGCAAACCCAAAGGTGAAAACGCGAACGAGCAATCACAAAAGAGCCTTGATTTCTTTGAAACCCTCGACCGCTTCATAGAACTGAGGAGTATTTCTATATGGCGAAAAAAACGCTATGAGGTGCTCATGCGCGCTCTTCGTCGTTTTGAAATGTACCGTAGAATCAAACGTAGAAAAGAATACGAACTCACCCTTGATGGGTTTACGGTTGATGATCTAAATGATTTCGAGGCTTTCCTTAGAAAAGAGGATGAGTTGTATGACAAATACCCTAAAATCTACGAAGCGTATCCGTCAGACACACGAAAGACTAGAAGAAAGCCTAAGCCTTTGCCAAAAGGTGATAATACGATTATTAATCTGTTTGCCTGCTTCCGATCCTTTTATAAGGACTGTGTCGAACAGGAGCTAACTACCAACCAACCGTTTGCCAAGTATAAAGGCTCAACGGTAGAACATTACGGAACTCCCTATTACATAACCTTGGAGGAGCGCAATATCATTGCTGAACATGATTTTTCCCAAAGCAAATCATTGGAAACTCAAAGAGACATATTCATATTTCATACACTTATAGGATGCCGTGTTTCAGACCTTTACCGACTTACCGAAAATGATGTCATAAACGGCGCCGTAGAATACATAGCACAGAAAACGCTCAAAGACCGTGCAACCACCATCAGAGTTCCACTCAATCAGAGAGGTCTTGACCTTATTGAGAAATACAGAGGCATAGACCCTCAAGGAAGGCTGTTCCCGTTCATCAGTCAGCAGAAATATAACAAGGCCATAAAGAGCATATTTACAATATGTGGAATAACCCGCATGGTAACAATCCTGAACGCAGCTACAGGTAAGGAGGAAAAGAGACCTTTGAATGAGCTTGCAAGCAGTCACTTAGCCCGCAGGACATTCGTAGGAAACCTTTATATGAAGGTGAAAGATCCAAATCTGGTAGGATCTTTGAGTGGTCACAAAGAAGGAAGTCGGGCTTTCGCTCGTTATAGAGACATTGACGAAGACCTAAAGAAGGAACTTATTGGCTTCTTGGATTGATAGTTAATGCTAACTACAGACAATAGAAACCTCTGTTTACGTAGCGGCGGTTTCTATTTTTTGTATCCCACATTTAGTCCCACATTTAGTTCTGCATTTGGTTCCGCATTTCATCCCACATCTCATTCTGCTTAGCATATGCTTCTGTTCTGGACAGCGGATAGGACTTTTATACCATCAGATATAGTTACATTTTTAGTATCATCGCTCACATCATTCGGCTTGCCACATGCCACTTCGTATGGGCTAGCCCCTGGGCTTTCCATTTTGGGCTTCATTAACTTCGTCTTATCCTCCATGTTGAGAGTGAGAATATGGCTGCTCAACGATGCTATGTTCTTGCTGACGGTCATCCATTCTTATCTCGATGTTGCTGGTTACGGAGTCTCACCTTTCATGATTGTTACATTGGTCCTTTCAGCGACATACATAGTTGGTGAAGTCTGATTGAACCACAGATGACTTGGTTCTTTGCGACATTGTTGGATATTGTGGGCTACAGACATGGTGTTGGCTTTTCAAGGCTGTTGGCTATACGGCTGAGACTGGCGTCCCCGTGAAATCGTTTTCTATGTCTGATTTTATGACCGAAGCAAGAGCCAATGATTTTACTGCGCAAAGGTTGTATGCTGCGACATCGGGGATGCCCTGTGGTCACTTCTGTTGGTCGTTCTGCCAATGAACGTGGCAAAAATCTTCCTTACCATAGGTTCTCTACGTTCTCTTATGGAAAGAGTATTATTCCCCACAACCTTTGGCTGCCACAGAAGCCGCACACCCTGAAATGCACATAAAATTATTTTACTAACTTCTAAAAATCATCGACATGAAAAAGATTGAAAACACTTTCAGCCTCAGCGGTTATGTAGCAAACGACGCCCAGATCCGCCAGTTCGACACCGCATCGGTAGCCCGCTTCGCTATCTCCGTGAGCCGCTCAGAAAAGAACCAGTCCGGCGAGAACGCCTACAAATCAGCCCTTATCAACATAGAGGCTTGGCGCAAGAACGAAAGCACCGAAAGTTTCGGACTCCTCAAGAAAGGTGAGCTTGTCACCGTAACCGGCTACTTCAAACCCGAGGAATGGGTTTCGACCGACGGCAAGAAGAACCAGCGTGTCATTCTGGTTGCGACCAAGTTTCACCTCACTCCCAACGTGGAGGAAACTTCTGAGACACCAGCCAAGAAAGCTCCAAAAAAATTTAAGAAGAAAGCCGCCTAGGACTTCTTCATCTCAAAGAGAGCGGCCCACGGGTCGCTTTTCTTTTGTTCGCTATATTCGTTAGGCCGGTTGTAATTCATTCTCTCCATTTTTTAATGCTCCGCCCCAACCCGGATGCCCACGCGAATTATTTTGCAGAAAGACTTGGCAACCCAGGCTGCGCTTCGGTCGTCAAGACACTCTGTCTAAAAAGAGAGCCGGACAAATCCTCTCGATCTTGGTTTCGGGGAGGCATAGATTCCCATACGGTCATTTATGACTCCCCTTTTCGCTTCGCCGTGATGAATTGTCCTTTAGTGGCTCTCTGGTAATTCGCACTGAAGCATCCTCCCACCCAAATGAGTTGCTTTTATAAGCTTGACCCAGAAAGCCTCCTACAAGACAGAGGAATTTCAAAACATACTTCGTGTAAACGAGTGGTACTATAAATAGTGCATTGCCATTTGCGAAATTTTCATTATCTTTGCGAAAAAAATAATCATGAACATAGGCGTTCTTCATTTATCGGATTTGCATATCAAGTCAGACTGTGAATTTTGGAATTCTAGACCGACTCAAATTGTTTCGGCTACAAGAAATGATTTTCATTCGTGTGACAAGTTATTTATTGTTTGTACTGGGGATGTCGCTTTTTCTGGTCGTGCTGAGGAATATCTGATTGCTACTAAATTTTTTGATGCATTAAAAAGCCTTTTAAATCAAATTCACTCCAATAAATGTTCTGAAACGTTTATTATTGTACCAGGAAATCACGATTGCGATTTTTCCAGGGAATCACAATTGCGTAGTCTGGTATTAAACAATCTTTCATATGACATTCTTGACAAAGATAATTCTGTTACAAATAGCGCATTAGAGGTACAGGATGACTTTTTCAAATTTCTTGAGCGCGCTAATGGAACCTCAATTGATAACAAACTGTCATATAAATATCTATTTGAATTTAATGGATATAGGATCTGCTTTTTGTGTCTAAATACTGCGTGGTGTTCGCGTCTTCAAGAAAATGTAGGCGGGTTATTCTTCCCAGTATCTTTAACAAGGGAAATAGTTCAAGGTGATTGTAATATGTTGATTGCATTATTTCATCATCATCCTGCATGGTTAACACCAAATACCACACCAAATAATCGAAATGAATTTATAGAGTTCATAAATTCAGAGTCCGATATGGTGTTACTTGGTCATGAACACTCTAACAACATTGAAATAGGTAGTGATGCCAATGGCAAGCCTATTACACGTCTGGTTAGTGGGGACGCATTGTATGCAGATTGGAACGGTATATCATCTGGTTTTCAAACCATCGTAATTGATACTGAAGCACGTTCGGTAAGTCAGCGTAACTATCATTTGAATAATGCAGAGAATTTATATTATCCAATAAAAGACTTAGATTTTGATTTACGTCCTCGATATTCAGCCTATAGAGACTTTATTTCCAATGATGAATTTCTTTCAGCGTTTAGTACTATTGAAATTCCGTTGGTAAAAGAATCAAAAACTGTCTCAATTGATAGCCTATTTGTCTATCCAAATATAGAGACTGCAGAGGATTTCAAAAAAGAAGTTGATGCAAAATACAAAGATAGTTCGTCATTATTGGATGCTGAATCTTCTACTATCATAATGGAGGGAGATAACCAGTCTGGCAAAACTTCTCTATTAAAAAAATTATATTTGGACGCGTTAAAGAAGGGATTATATCCTTTGTTTTTGCGCGGAGAAGAGTTCAAATCCGGCAAATTAGACACTGTTTTACGTCGAGCTTATAGCGTTCAGTATTCAGAAAAGGATTATGAGGTATATAATCAGTATTCTTTAGAGAAAAAAATTATACTTATAGATGATATCACAAGCTTAGGTAATAGCTCTAATTTGCCAAATCTTATTGATGAACTTTCTCTACGATTTGCCAAAGTATATGTTACTACAACTCCTAGATATGATATTGCATCTTCCTTAGAAACCATAAAGAAAGGTGGATTCTATGGAAGAATATTGCCTCTCGGTTATAAGAAACGTGGTGAATTAATCGAGACATATTACAAGTTGTCTAATCCCAATTGGGCAAATATTACAAGACAGCAATATATTGATGAGACAAAGAAGCTTATCGAAGAAGTCCAAAATGTGTTAGGCAATAAGATCATACCGGCATATCCCATTTTCATTATTTCTATTCTTCAGTCGATGAAAATGATGCAGCCTGCAAATATTGAACAGACCTCGTATGGATACTGCTACCAAACACTTATCCACTATGCTTTAGCAATAAAAGCAAAGGTCCCTAACGAAGATATTGGGTCATACTTTAATTATCTTTCTGAATTATCATATTATATTTACAATAACCATAAGGAAGATAATGGATGGTTGTCCAAAAGTGAAATTGAAGATTTCCATAGACAATATGTGGAGGAATACGTCTTTAAGGATTTTTCAAAATCCTTAAATGCGCTCTTGGATTCTAATATAATTATATCTAATACGGATGATGAGTATCGATTTGGCTATCCGTATATCTATTATTTCTTAGTAGCTCAGAAGATTTCTGCGATATTAGCTACTGAGCAAGGACAAAAAGAGCTCAAGTATTTATGTGATAATTTGCACGAAGACAAATGCGCAAATATCTTGATTTTTATCACATATCATACTAAAGATCGAAATTTGATTGATGAAGCAACATTTGCTACTATGTTGCCGTTTAATCATATAGCACCTATAACATTAGAAAAAAACAAGGAGTATTATAATATACTTGAATCAATTGCTGAAGATTTAAGTGAAAGTATAATATCAAAAGATATTGACCCGCTTAAAGAGCGACAGAGAAGATGGGAAGAAAAAGATAAAATTGATCAAATTCTCCCTATCCAAGATGAAGAAGTGGACTATACAACTCTGCCTGAGGAGTTAGTCATTATGCGACAAGCGATGCGTTCAATAGAAATTGTAGGGCAGATAATTAAGAATAGTAAGGGTTCTCTCCCCAAAAAACAATTAGAAAGTATGGTGAAGGAGTTGTTCTTTACTGCATTTAGAACGATTGGTTTTTTTGGTCAATTGGTGAATCAATCTAAAGATGACATTATTACATCTATCAAAAAGGAAAGTGAAGATGTAGAGTCTGCATATAAAATTACACTTCGCGTTAATACGTTTATCCAAACAACAGCATTGCGTTTTTGCTTAGGTATTTTTTCTAAAGTCATTCATTCGGTAGGACTCGCAGATCTTAAAGAGATATTCAATTCCGTCGCTAAAGAAATTGGGTCGCCAGCCTCAATAATATTGGCATTCTCGATAAATACTTGCTATGGCAAAATGTCTTATGCCGAATTAAAAACGATTCATTCCTCTATGAAAAATAACCCTGTGGTATTGCGCATACTTAAGGCTCGTGTAAAGTCATACTTATATAACAACGATGTTAGTTACGACAAAAAACAAAAGATTGCATCTTTGTTAAAATGGAAATTAGAGTCCAAACTTCTGCCTTTTAGATCCCAAATCAAATAACGATTATAACCATGGATTTGAATAGACTCAAAATTGTTCTTGTAGAGCGTAAGAAAACAAATAAGTGGCTTGCAGAACAATTAGGAAAGGATCCTGCAACAGTTTCAAAATGGTGTACAAACTCATCACAACCGGGATTACATACACTGCATAAAATAGCAGAGATTTTTGATATTGACATTCGTGAGTTAATTAATCCCACAAAAATAGAAAAGACAAATATTACATATACTACTGATGTAATAATACGAAACTGATTTAATCGACAAATTTATGATTGTTGATTTAGACTATATACAACATTTGGCTGAAAATTATTAAGGTGCTGATGTCGAGTTTGATGGAACTACCATGCAACTTGACCGAGGAATGGAAACATTGTGCTGTATGCTCAATGGTGACATCGGCATTGTAGTCTTCGGTATCAAAAATTGCGGAATGATTGTCGAACAGGAGATTGGCAACAAGATAATCCACATGATTGGTAAGACTTTGCGCCGCTTCGAGCCATCTATTGAAATTCTGCCAAATACGTCAACATTACTGATTGTGACAGGAGGTTGATTGTGTTTTTATGCGGAAGGCAGTAACCCCGACAGACCATACCAGTAAAGCAGTTATTTCATTGTATGCCAATGCAGAGGCTTCTACGGAGGACATAGGTCGTGAGCTTCAGAGGATAGCAAAAACCAATCGAAATGCCGCCTATACAGCAATCGGTTCATACATGGGATTGACCCTGTTGGTAAAGGCTGAATACAATCTTGCTCAGATATTCGACCACAATTCATTCTATGTAGAGGGCTTGGATGGCATGAAATATCGTTACGGGATGACCGGTGCTCTGCCCCTTGCTTTCGCAGACAAGGTGCGGTATCCGGCAATGACCTTGCAACGACTTCCATCTATTATTGAAAGCCAGAAAAGCAAAATTGCAAGACTTGAGGACGAACTTCCGGTTCTCCGGGAAATCATTGGCCGTTCATGGAGCAAGACTGAGGAACTTGCAAGGCTTAGAACCGAGTGCGAGTCTTTGCGACGTAAGATTGAGAACGACTTACAAGAAGTCGGACAGTGTAAGGAAGACACCGCTACAGTAGCGGCTGCCTGATTTTAATCTCAGATTTAACCGTTTATCTCCGTCCGTCTGTGAAGCCGGGCGGAGTTTTTTATCCAGAGGTAGTATTATTATACCCTATTGTATCTCACCCATGTGTTACCTCTTATAACCTTTCGGATCGTACCTTATATCAGACGTTTTTATCAGTATAAGTCCTGGTTTTCAGTTCTATATGGCGACCCTTTTACATTCCAGTCATACAACATTTTTAGATTTTCACTATCAATCAGCTCCTTATGCTGCCGTCGCCGTCAGGTTTTACCGATGCAAATTTCTGTCATCGCTGCTTAATTCAACGGTTTGAAGTGCATTTCCGTCAAATTCTTCCTCCTGCAGAGAGTAATTTGTCGAAAAAACCGTTGCATAAAGCCGGTCTGCGATGACTGTTGAGGGCATCATAAAACCCTGAGACGGATCCGGCTAAAGGAACCGAAAGGAAGGGAAAAAATAAATACTCACAAACATTAACCCATCAAACCAACAAATTATGACTATGACAGAAAATCAATCGGCAGACGGAACAAACATCATCCGAATGGCAGTAGCAGACATCCTGCCGAGTGCCTACAACCCTCGCAAACGTTTTGACGAGGAAAGCCTTAGAGAACTTGCGGACAGCATACGTCAAAAAGGAGTGCTCCAACCTATCAAAGTCCGTAGTCTTCCCAACTCGGACAAATACGAAATCGTGTTTGGAGAACGCCGATACAGAGCAGCCCAAATTGCAGGACTTAAGGAAATCCCTACGACAATATCGGATTATTCCGATGCAGAAGCGGAGGAAATCGCAATCATGGAGAATCTTCAGCGTAAAGATGTCACTCCAATGGAGGAAGCGGACGCATACCAAGGGCTTATTGACCGTGGACACCATGATGTCGGAACTCTCGCTATCCTTTTCGGAAAGAGTGAAAGCTACATACGCTCACGGCTCAAATTTACCGCTCTTATTCCCGAAATAGCGGAACTTATGGAAAGCGAGACTATATCCATAGCGTTTGCAAACGAGATATGCCGTTATGGAGAGGACATTCAGCGTGAGGTCTATGAGCAGCATCTTGAAAACGAAAGTGGATATAACTGTTGGCGAGGGATGAAAGCGTCAGATGTGGCGAAAGCCATTGAGAGAGACTATACCACAAACCTTGAAAAGTATGATTTTGACAAGAGTGTTTGTGCCATGTGCCCCCACAACACCAATCATCTTCTCCTTTTCAGCGAGGAAGGATGCGGCAAATGTACCAATCGTAATTGTCTTGCCGACAAAATAGCCTCACACATGGTTGATAAGGTTATCAATATCGTAGGAGAAAACCCCAACCTATCAATCTGTCATAATACCTACAATACCAATAACGATGTTATCAGCCGACTGGCTGATATGGGATATGAGGTTGACACCGTGGACTATGTGTCACCATATCCGACAGCCCCCAAAGTTCCAATGGCAGAGAACTATGGTGATAATGCCGAATTTGAAGAAAACCTCAATAAATACGATGAGGAAAAGGCTAAATACGAAGCCTTGTGTGGGAAACTTGATGAAATGCTCAAGGAGGGAAAAATAACCCTGTATGTTCAAATCCAAAAATCCAATACATCACTTTGTTATGTCTCTCATCGAGAGGGCACAAAGAACGATGTCAATAAACTATCTCAGATTGAGGAATTAAGCAAGAAAGATGAACGCAACAAGGAAATAGCGGTTGAAAAAACCATTGCCGACACCAAAAAGAAAATATTGGAGGTTGACATGACAGCCACAAAATTCTCTGCTGATGAGGAACGTATGGTGTATTTCTTTATGCTCTCGGATCTTCGTAAGGAGCATTACACTGAGGTTGGACTATCTGAAGATAAGGTCGGTTATCTTTCGGATGGGGATAGACTCGCGATTGTAAACAATCTCACAGCCAAGACAAAGGCTATAATCCGCAGAGACTACATCGTTAATAATCTCAAGAACGCATACCGAGGTAACGCAACTGCCTCAATACTCCATGACTTCGCGAGAAAGCATATGCCCGATGAACTTACCGATATAGAGAACGGTCACAATGAGGTGTACGACAAACGCCACCAACGCATTGAGGAAAAGAAAGCGATGCTTCTAAAGAAACAGCAGTCGGAGGAAACTCACCAAGAAAGAGAGGAAACACCGGTAGAGGAAACAGCAGCTTGAACAATGCGGACACGTTCAATGGGTGGTATTTCATGCCACCCATTGAATAATGTCAAAACATATTTACAATAGCATTGAACAGACTTTGATGCGGTTAATGTTGGCAACAGGAGCATCCGAAAGATGAGCCTGTTGCTTTGCCATGCTAATTTCCTTTTATAAAATCACCGTCTCCTACTTTATTAAATATGGGTAATACAGGAATGTGATACCTGTTTTATAAGGCATTAAGCGTGCCTACTTTTATGTCCCATAATAACTATCACCTTAAGGCTCTCTATCCTTACTGTTACGTTCATCTTACGCCTTCGAGTCTTATTTATCCCGTTAAACTCTATAGGAGGTACCGGAAAATCCGGAAGTATTTCATCCATTATTTTCTATCCACATATATCGCAGTAATACTATATCTCCGTGATTTATAAGCCCGTTCCATTTATATACAATCTAGGAGTCATCTCCATTCAGGAATGGTTGCCATCTATTTTATATCGGCAAAGTTAAGGCCGTGCGTGGATATATCAAGGCCCTGTGGCGCGTGTCACGGCATCACTTGTGCTGCTGTTCCAGCCTTGTCGTAATCCACTGGCCCCATCCTTTGATATTTGCCGAAAAATTGATTAGGCAACCCTATCTAAAGGAACTTAAACATAAGGGAAGCAATCAATCTACTTTCAACAAATGTAATATTAACTTTTAGCATTAACGCAATTATGGAAGCTAACAACACTAACACAGCCAAAAATGGCAAGAAGAACATCGTAAACACAACCGTAGTGCGTGGTTTCGTGGCCACCGAGCCAAAGGTCTGCAACTTTGCGGAGACAAGCGTAATACGTTTCGCTCTTGCAGTACGCAACCGCATCACGAACAAGGCCACAAAGGAGGTGACGACCCAGTCCTCTCTCATAACCGTCGAGAAATGGGCGGCCAATACCAACCTCTCATCATTCGAGGCTATTCGCAAGGGAATCCTTGTTGAAGTCAAGGGTATGTTAAAGCCTAATGAATGGACCGGAAATGACGGAATCCACCGAAACCGTATTATCATCGGCGCACGTTCAGTCAAGGAGATTGCCCGACCCGCATCACAACTTGAAACTCCTGCGCCGAAAGGTGAGGCTGCTGTAGCATGACAACCTACTACACATATAATTCCCGATGCCTTTCTGTCAGGGCATCGGGATTAATCAGATAAATATGAATGACATGGAAAATGATGATAATGCCGTGGGGTGCTTCTGCACACTTATTGATGAATGGAAAGGCTATTACGAGGGTGAGATAATAGAGGATTACGGTATGCAGTATGTGGTAAGACTGACATCAGGTTGCGAATTGACCGTAAATCGTGATGATGTGGTGGTCTGTTTCTGATATAATGTAATAGGCAAGACTTTATCAGTCTTGCCTATTACATTATATCGTGGGAATTATCTGCTTTTATTATGCTGTAAGCCTGTTGTAGGTTCCAGTCTATAACCGATTATTTTTAATCCCAGTCATTGAGGCTAGCAATGAAGTCATCAAAAGATTCTTCATCGGACAGTTCCGCCAACTCCCATGTCACCATATTAGGGGATAGTGGTGCATCATTGTCATCGGCGGTGTCATCACTATAGTATTCTTCTTCAAGTTCCATATTATCTGGTTATCTGGCAACTTCCTCCATGAAGCATTTAGCCGGCTTGAAGGCAGGTACATTGTGGGCCGGGACTACTATGGTGGTGTTCTTGGAGATGTTGCGGGCTGTCTTTTCCGCACGTTCTTTCACGATGAAACTGCCGAAACCACGCAGATACACGTTCTCTCCGTGCGCCAGGCTATCTTTCACAACGTTCATGAACTGTTCGATAACAGCCATGACTCCGGCTTTGTCAATTCCAGTTGTCTTTGCGATCTCAGTCGCAATCTCTGCTTTTGTCATCTTATTATATATTTAGTTATTTCTGTTGTATGATGCCAGTCATATACCAATGCTTTGGTTACGTTTTTATATCTTGTCCTTAATCATATTTGCTGACGATTAAGTTGAGCCAGTATATTTTTCAAATATTCCCGTTTTTCTTTCCTTCCGGCATACCGCAACAGTCTGTCTGAGTTGACTGAAAAACCGTTGTATGCGTTCTCAAATATGTGAGTTAGCTTGGAACTTCGGAATGTTTCGAACTCCTTGTCACAGGCTATGTCCACAAGAATTTTTTCAATGGATGCCGAATAAATCCCGTCAACCGTTGTCTTTGGTGCAGAAGTTACAATAGGACGAATAAATATGAACCCATCATATTCAGACAGACCATCAAATATCCTCTTGCGAGTGATGACTTTATATCCTTTTCCTTTCAGAAACCAATACAGGGCTTCCACACTGTCACGGTCGAAGTCTATTATCGTAAGGTTTATATTGTCAACGTTCTGTATGAGGGTGTTTATTGATGATAGGCTCCACATTATCATGTTCGAAGACGGGAACAGATCTTTTATATCAGCTTGCAGACATTTGTATTCACTATCTATTGTCGGAATAAATTCCTTTGCTTGTCCAACGGCATATCTGCCTCTGCCAATTCTATGAATCACCCCCTGTTTTATGAGTCGTCTGATCCTTGAGTATATGGTCGCAGTTGGCTCTTCCGGGAATTTCCTAAAGAAATCCTCGGTGTTGAATGTCATAGCATCGCCGAGGTATTGCGACATAATACTGCGGTTTTGGTCGATGGTTTTACTCATACGTCGCAAAAATAGGCATAATTTGTCAGTAGAACAAATTTACTGACAAATTAGACAGCCATTTATATCAGATTTGCTTTACTCTGTTTATAAATTCCCGTAGCCTCCGGGTTGTGGTTTACTGTCGCGAAGTTTGGCATCCAGGAGCATGGAAAAGGCCGGGCACTGTTCCTGCGAGATTTGAGAGTGTTCCTCAAATCATCTTGGAAGCCTTGTCCTTGACTCCTTTGAAAGATGCCCATGTAATGCGCAGATAAACCTCTCGCGGCGGCTCCGGAAAGAGATCTAAAGAGAGGGAAACAATAGAATACAGAACTATGCAGACAAAAAGAATGACAATCGAACAAGGGAAAAGATGCAACATTAGCCGCTTCCCGAATTTCCACCGTAGCGGAAGCATCCGTGGAATGAAAAAGCTGTACTACGGGAAGAACGCACTTTTGGTGAGATGCGGGCAATACATCTATAACGTGACAAATGAACCCTCAATTTACAATCAGGCAACCATCTAAACAAAAAGCATATGGAACAGAAGCAAATAATATGGTCAAGTGACTATTATACAGATGAAGACGCGAGAGAGGAATATGAAAAGTCACAGCGTGAACTCCTTGATGATGATGAATATTACGTGTCAGATCACCATTGGTCACAAGTGGTTGACGGTTATCTCTCTGATGAAAGAATGAATCTCAACCAATCAGTGAACGGAATCATAATAGCGTTTGCTGACCTCGGGTTATGGCGAGGAAGAAAACAAGGCTACAAAATTCTCGGTTCTACCATCAACGATATTTTCAGTGTTTCAGAAGATGATAATGAATGGTATGGTGATGGCTTCAATATCCGTGGCAGATTGACTCACCACGACGGAACGCATTATGTACTTTACCGTGTGGCTAAAGACCTCGACGAAGCTAAACGTATAGCAGAAAAAATATACAATATGGAGATAGACGAAATGGGCTTCAGAAAACGAACGCGCTCCCTTTACCCCTATGTGGCTAATATATACGGATGGAAAAACGGTCGCTTCAATAAGAAGTCAAAAGCCGCGATATGAAGAAATACAAATATATTAAGAGAATAGTAGGCAAGGCTATATCCTTGCCTACCAACAACGAGCAGTTTTACCTATACAATCATTTTGTGGAGATTCAGAGTTGTATGAGAGGCTTTTTCGCGGCTACAATATATAAGGGTATAGACAGGTATTCAGGAGAAGTCGCTACATTCTGTTTTGACTACTGGACTAACCATCTTTATATTGAGGACACAGAAAATCACAAAGTGTCCGAAGCCATAAAAAAAGCTTTCCTGCATTACTATCCTGACTATCTCACGATAAGCGATGACACTCTTGAGAAAATGGCTGAATGAAAACTCTATAATATCGTGACTCTTTTTCCGCGAGGTTCACGATTTTTTGCGATGGACTACCTTTTATAAATCTCAAACCATCTCTATAGAGAAGGCTTTTATATATTCTCTTCTCCCCGGAGCATATCGCCGGGGTTTATGACGCGAAGTTGGCATTGGCTGTGCCATCTGCCAAGGTCATGCGGAGTTTTAGACAGATTTTGCCTTAAATGGCATAATCAATCTAAAAACCTTGTCCTTTGGTCCTTATTGCCAATGCCTTTGATTGCTATCATAAACCCCTTACGACAGCTCCAATAAAAGAGGCATGTGAGGGGAAAAATAAAATTTCAAAGATATGATAACAGAAATCGAACTTGCTAAGACAATTGAGGATGCCGTTAACAACTACAGTTTCTCTCCAAAGAAAGTGGCTGCACAGGTACCTCTCATGCACCGAACCATTCAGCAGAGCGTTTACAAACTCTGCCGAGCCATCATTGAGGTAATGGGTGCTGAAGATTATGCCACAGATCCTCGTAACCAAGCCTCACACGATGAGGCAAAAGCCATCCTTGACTATCTCAAGGAACATGGTAGACACATTCCTATGATTTGAAAACCATAAAATTAAACAACTATGAAGAAAATTTATCTTGTGACCGTGCTGATAGCAGAGTCAGCAGAGTGTCTGATTGATGCTCACACTCCATTTACCGACTATGACAAGGCGAGACAAGCAATGTCGGTAGCAATAGAAGATGCCCATAAGCAGTTTCCGGATCATAAGGGGGAGTTGCTTGTGGATGTGGAAACCTGCCGGGAGTGGCGTACCGAGGACGGTTACGGCTACACTGTGGGTATAGAGGAACTTACACTTCAGGAATAGTCAGCTATGGAGACCAGCATCGAAAGGATACCCACCTACCTTCTGGGTTATCTTGTCAATGGCGATATGACCGGTCTCACGAAGCAGGAAATCAACAATGTTGAGGACTTGCTTCGCGAGCAAAAAGTGGAACTCGTTTGTCTTCCATCTTCTGATGAAAATTGGGAGCCATATTTTTCATCATCCCCTTGGATTGGACTTCCAACTGAGGTCGTTGATTGTACCATCGTCTATCGCGTCACTTAAAAGTCCGTAATTATATGAAGAAGATCTTGTTTATCATGTTGCTCTATGTGCTTGTTGAAGGGGACAATATCATCGGAGATGGACTCTATGTTTACCATAGGGGAAAACATGCCGTTGACGAACTTGCCACCAAAGTCAATGAATATTATCCTAGAATACATGCCATAGACACTACCCTATATGAAGCGTTGCCGAGAGAAGTGTACATAGAACCTCCCGACACTTTAGCACAGGAACATTATGTACGTGGTAGAAGGGTTATTTCTTGGTGACTCTTTTTGGTCGGGTCCTGTCACATGCAATGTTATTGCGTTTAAGTATCCGGTACATCGTTCTTTTTGAAATAGTAGCAACCTTCTGTATATCTTCGGTAGATAAACCGGAGATATACATGTTTATGACCACTTCATCACGTTCCGTCTTGGAATCATGTAAACATTTAGGGGTGTGTATCCTTGTTTCTCCGATTGACTGCTTTAGGGTAGCAATATCGTAAGGTAGTTGCCGGAATACAGTTATTAGATTTCTATCGGATTCATCCTGATACATTATGCCACCGGTATCGACCCTGTCTCCCAGTGATACAATCCTTATGCTGCTACTTTGGCATATCTGTAATAAAGCCGAAAGACTTGTACAATTTCTCACAAGATGGCAGAGTCCAGGTATGACAATAGTATCACCTGGACGAAGCATTTTCATCATTATTCGCTGTTTTGGTCTTGAACATTCATCAAGTTTGTCCTCAATGTATATCCGGCAACACCCGAGACTATTCATCTTCTCAAGTATTTCCTGTGTTGCCGTATTCAGTATGTATCCGGTTGTCGCCATATTTTATTCTTTAAGGTGTAAAGATAGTACAGAATATAATGATTTTCATCTGTTCTACAGATATTTAACTATATAGATATTTTCGCGTTGCTTAAAAGATGTCAGAGATATGGGGAAACATCTATATTTCTGTACCACCTATAAACCACTAATAGAGCTTTATGCCTGTAATATAGATGTTTCCACTATTTATAAATTTGTTTAACATCCTGAGTACTCCCTTTTTAGCGCAACTTCCCGGTTATATCTTTGCATCCAATAAACCAATCTCATAAAGAAAATGATAAACCAAGCAATCAACAGATTTTTGGAGGCAGCGGTCTATAGATTTCCGGCTGTCATCAAATCAAGACTTGAAGACAGAGACAAACGTGAAATGTATGACGAATACGCACTACTGGTCTTCGAACTACCACATTCTATGACTATTGAAGATTTCGGCGAAATGGTTGATGACTCCCACGGCACAGTAACACTTTACAAACATATACGGTCAAAACAGACTGATTTTGGTCAGTCGATATGCGTGTTCCAGGAGCCGGGTACAGAGATGTTCCAAATGAACGCAACAACTGATTCGCGTGGGATTATCACAACTGTCACAGTGAAAATATTCAGCTCATTGGAACGCATGATGGTTGAACTCCGAGGCGAGCTTGGTAGGATGAGTATGGCTCCCGGAGAATCATTCTACCATTTGTCAGATGCAGAATTATTGAGCTATTTCATCTGATGGACGACAGGCTTGCAGCCCATATCTCAGAGGTCATCAACTGGCATAGAACATGGATAAAGGCTCTTGACTACGGCACATATCTACCGGTCGTATCCAAATCATCATATTACACTCGAAAGCAACTTGAACCGGCATTTCGCCTAGAGGTTCGTGTCGGAATGTATGGCTATCGGCGCGGAAAGATCATCTCGGTACCGTATACCCAGATTTCCAGGGCAATCTCCAAACTAATTGCCACAGACTCAGGAATGAATAGCCGCATAGTCCATCAAAATCTGATATATCAAGACATAATCCGGATCTTCAAACTTGCAACATGGAATGCAATAAACTTAGACCTGGAAGAATGAAAAAAAACAATACCTGACATATGCAAATGTTTCTACATTTTTATCCGGCAATACTGACAATGGTATCTATGTATTGCTATAGACGTGATTCCGGCTGGATGCAGAAATTCTACCGACGTATGACATTCAGCGTTTCAGCCAGAAAGTTGTTCATATTGTTGATGATGCTTCTTTCCCTTTCATTTAATTTTTGCTATTTGCAGTCTTATGGAGCGGATTGGTTTCTGGCACTCGCCTCCTTACTGTGCTTATCTATGTTCTCATTCCGGATTAGTGAGCGAGGTATCTACCGACTGCATGAACGGATTAGTACGGGCTTGACATTTGTCGTCATGCTGACGTGCGTAGTTGAACCACGGATCTGGCCACTTTCAATGAATCTTTTCATATTCATGGCAGGCTCTATGTTCTATCCTTCTGAGGAGCTGATTAGACGACTTGAGGAGCCTGATTTCTTTTCTAAAATCGCTGCGTGTCCGGCATCACTTATATCAGGATATTACTCTTGCTGACTTCGGAATGGTTGTCATTCTGCGAAGTTAACCGTAATGCCTGAATACTTTCCAAAACATGCCTTCGGTCTTTTAGAGATTTTGGTTCGTATGGCACTACGACTTTCAATGCAGAAAACAACCCGTTTCCCGAAGCCAGAGAGAAAATCTCTCAAATGCAAGGGAAACAATAAAAACCAACAGCGATATGGATAAGGAATATGTATTGAGTGTCGCAGACACTATCCGTCAACAACTCTTGGGTCTAACCCCCATGAATGTGATTTGTTCATGGGGAGCCCTGCACGGCTTCTTCGCCACTGTATACAAACAGATGGCAACGCTGATGTTCAAGGTGAACGGCAGATTGTTCAAGGGGCATGTACTGATTGCGTACAACGAATTGGATTACTACGAAATCTATCTCAAGGATGAGAATGGCACACGTCTGTTACAAGATGAAGTTTACTTTGACCAGCTTTGCGAGGTAATTGATGAGGCTATCGAGCGCGGAGATAACCCCGAAGAATATGCCAAATTCTGCGAACAGGAGAAAGCCAAACTTCTGCGCGGAGAAATAGGCTGAAGCGGATATGCCGAAAAGGGATACCACCGACCGGATAAGGCACGGAGCATCCCGCTCCTCGGGATATGGAAGCAGATATACCATTTATATCCCTTTCATTTGACAACAACCTTTTATAAAACTATCAAACCAAACTATTCAAATCTTCAAATAAACGTATGACAACAAATGACTACAATCGTCAAGCTCCACAGACTCGATCAAAAGCAGTGAAGCTAACACCGGAGATAATGGAATATCTCTGTGTACCGACAAAGCAGGGGGCATCACGCCTACTTGCCTATTTCACGCTTGTGCAGTCCGCAGTGGAAAGTACAACCTCTTACACTCCGCTATATGGCCGGACATTCGATATGGAAGCCGGACAGCTTGTCATCTCAATAACTGA
Organism: uncultured Muribaculaceae bacterium; assembly: GCA_964018265.1. Classification (GTDB taxonomy): domain Bacteria; phylum Bacteroidota; class Bacteroidia; order Bacteroidales; family Muribaculaceae; genus CAG-873. The sequence continues at coordinate 97,141 of CAXHOY010000004.1, read as the reverse complement.
CTTAGCTAAGAAGTGGAACTGGGCTCGTGAGACAGTTCGAAAGTTTCTGGACCGGCTTGAGGAATTCAAACTGCTTATGATGGAAAAACTCGATCGCTGCACTCTTATGACTATGAATGTTGAATGGCTTGATGACGGGTATCCTCAAGTATTCGACGTACCCATTCTCTCTTTTGAAATGCCACAGCATCTTACCGACATGATGTCGAACTGGCTTGCCGGCGGTATTACCGATGATGTACTGCTTGTGGAAATCGGAGAGACCGTGAGGCGTTTTGATGACCACGGGACGCATGTCTCACCACATCTTGTAGTGGCATTACAGTATTCCCTGATACGGCAACTGATTTACAAATGGAGCGCAACGCCGAATGTAGCAGCAGCCTCGCCTGACAAACTATGCGGAGAACTTCTCTCTGAGATATTCTTTTCCCTTTTGTCCGGCAACTGGAACATGTGGCTTGACCTTCTTAAAAGTTACAGTCCTCATATATCCTCCGTAAACGGCAATCTCGGTGCAATAAGAACGCCGGCTATTATATCTGACAGTCGGGCTATGCTCGATAGTCTGTTCAAACATCTGAATGTCGTTTTTGATCGACATCCGCTTTAACCGCGCCGATATGCCTTCTTACAAGCCGACATAAGCCGATGATCTTAAAAAGCGTCCATAAGCTTTGGAACGTGTGTTATACGTAGTTCCTATTGTAATCCCGTATTCGCTTCGATGAACCGAGCCGGGACGCTTTTTAGCCAACGCGCTTGCGCGCTGTTGCCACATAAATAATCATGTGGGAAGCCTAATACCCCCTTCGGATTAAAAATCCTTTGGGTGTTGCCGCATCCGGCAGGCAAAAACGAGCAAGCTCGGCCTTTATAAAAATCATTTAGAACATAAGATTTCACTTTTATGGCCAGACAGGTATTTGACTTCCGAGCTTCCGCTGGAATGACTACAGACCAGTCAAATGAACATCAAAGGAAGTGGACTGAACGGGGTTGGAAAGATGCTGTGAAGCGAATGAATTATGACCGTTCCAGACAACTTCTTAACTTCGAAATCGCAAAGGGGGGCATCGTCCAACCTATCGACAAGTCCAAATCCATTCCTCAGCGTATTAAGGAGACGCTTGCCGCCCGTGGTATTGTGGATCCCAATGAGGAACTCAAACGCAAGGGAAAGGAACCGAATCGTCGAACTGTGGTTAACATCATCTTCGGGGGCAGTCGGGAGCAGATGCACCATCTCGCTTTCGGGAACCAGGCAGTAGATTTGACGCATGGAGCTGACAATTCCCATATCTCCCGATGCCCTGATATCGAAGAGTGGGCAAAGGATGTTTACAGATTCGCATGTGATAAATGGGGCGAAGATAACATTGCGGGCTTCTATGTTCATCTTGACGAGATGAATCCGCACATACATTGTACCTTGTTGCCGATAACCCAAAGAAACAAATTTTCGTTCAAGGAGCTGTTTGCAGGTAAAGATAAAATCGAGTTCCAAGAACGAACTCGCCGGCTTCATGATGAACTTGCGGCTGTTAATGAACGATGGGGTCTCGGTAGAGGACAGAGCATTATGGAGACAGGCGCCCGACACCGTTCTACCGAGGAGTATCGTCGGCAACTGCGTCAGCAGTGTGACGATCTGGAAATTGAGATTGTAGACAAGCATAAGACCTTGAAGGATCTTTATGCGGAGATACGTAAGGCAGAGAAGCGCTGCAAGGGACTTTCAACAATGGTGCGTAATTTGGAAACGAAGGAGTCCGAAATCACGGCTCAACTTGCTCAGTTGGAGGCTGACCTATCTTCCGGCGCAGGTGATGCGGCGGACCTTCGTCGTCGAATTGCCGACCTCGAGGAAAAGCTCCGTACCACCTCATCATCACTTGCAGACAAGAAACTCAAACTCAAGAATGCCGATCGGCAACTCACACAGCTTCAAAATGAGCTACAATATGTCAACGAACAGAAAATCAATGCGCAGACACAGTACCGTGAGTTTACGGCAGATAACCAGGCGCAGATACGCATGAGGTTGACGGATGCCATATTTGGAAAGGCGGTTCTTGACATACGCTCTTTGCTGGCAGCAATGACTCCGGAACAAAAATCGGCTTTTGATGATGAGTTTCTCATGGATTTCTCAGAGAAACCGACCGAAATTCTCAAGTGTGCAATGTACCTGTTTGTCGGGTACGTTGATGGCGCAATCCAGTTCGCTAAGGGCAGTGGAGGTGGCGGATCCGGTTCTGACCTTCCGTGGGGGCGTGATCCAGATGAGGATGACCGTCATTTTGCCTATCGCTGCATGATGCGTGCTCATCGTATGATGCGCCCGGCAACAAAACAAGTAAAACGATGACGCGCTTTGTGTGACAAATAAAAGTGTCGATATGCTGATTTGCATAAGACGCATTAAATAAATGACAGTCAGCTAATAAATAATTCCAAGTTCATCATTTATACACTTTCTTTGTGCTCAAATTCAGAAAAAATGAAACGACAACTATACATATTAACCATCGCACTGGCGGCGTTGACCTCAGGTTTACAGGTATTTGCCAATGCAGATACCCACATCCGTTCCATAAGAAATGTAGATAAACTATTGATGGCTCCTGAAGTCTCATATCATAAGGGGTTGACCGAATCACCGGGATGGAAGGGGAACTGGTTCCTAGGCGTAAACACCGGAGCAAATGCCTTTGTAGGCTCTCCTAAAGGATGTGCAGATCTGTGGGGAAGAATAAAGCCGAACGTCGGAGCTTATGTGGGAAAATGGTTTACACCTACAGTCGGCAGCCGTGTCTCGTTCAATGGCTTTCAGCTGACAGATGGAGACAAGAACACCCAAGATTATTGGGGAGTGTCCACAGATTTTCTATGGAGTTTAACCAATTCCTTATATGGCAACTATAACCAATCCAGATTCGGACTTATGCCATATGTCGGTGTAGGGATGCTCCATAACAGCCAGGCGCAGACAAATCCTTTTGCTCTCAGCTATGGTGTAATGGCCGAATATGGCGTCACCTCCAGATTGAAAGTCACAATAGAATTTGGCGGCAAGACCACATTCTCTAACTTTGATGGATTTGGCAATGTTAACAGTTTCGGAGGTGACAATCTACTATCGCTTTCGGCCGGTCTTTCTTTCACATTCGGTCAGAGTTGCTTCCGCAGAGTCATCAACGCAAAACCGGTTTTGATTGACAATGCCAGACTTCGGGAGACTCTTGCAGATATATACGAAGAGAATGGCATGTTATCCCGTATGGCTTCAAATGATACTCGTATTATTGAGGAATTGAAGAAGATTATGGAGATTGAGGGATTGCTGACAAAATATGGCAATCTCTTCACTCAGCCATACGAACAGGATAACACAGACTATAGGCAACGTCCCGTTAATAACTACTCTGGGTTGAACAAACTCCGCGCTCGATTGAATGGCTATCATCTTCCGGACAAGAAATGTGCTCCATCAAGTGATGATGTAATTGAAGCCCCCGAAGATTCCACCGGTATTATTGATGATATCTTCGAATCAGTAATCAGTTCAGATTCCATACCGGAATCCGGCAACGAATTGGACAGAAGTTTGAATAATGATGGACTTTATGGTTCAGGTGACGGCATTAGGAATAATAGCAGAATCCATAATGATTATATTTCCCTTATATCCGCTGGAAAGAAATGTATCGGAAGCCCGATTTTCTTTTTCTTCAGACTTGGAACGTCCGAATTGACAGACCCCTCTCAGCTTGTTAATCTCGATGAGATTGCCCGGATTGTTAAAACATATGGATTGGCAATCCGCGTAACTGGGGCAGCCGACAGCGCTACCGGAACCACTGACATAAACAATAGCCTTGGAAACAACCGATCCGATTACATTATAACACAGCTTCAAAAACGGGGTGTAAGCACCTCCCTAATAACCAAAATAAACAAAGGTGGCATAGAGCTTCTCAATCCTGACGAGGCAAACCGCCACTGCAGAGTAGAGTTACTGGTGCAATGATAAGATTTAGGGTTAAATTTGATTGTTGATTTTTGCTTTTGGAGCGAGACAGCTCGACCGTGAGGCCGGGCTGTTTCTCTACATGTAACAAATATAGCTCTGTTTAGGCAACCAACGCGGTGTATAAACAGGCAATTACCTGGTATTTCCCTAAATAGATTAGTCTAACCCTATAAATGAAATCGTCTTCTCTATACTTTTAGAAAATGCCGTATCCTGTCCAGAGATAGTGATAAACAAATGAACTGTTCCGGGAATCGTAATGTGCTCTATTGGAACGCCCAGCTCGGATACGTGTTTGGCAAATACGCTTCCCTGCGAAGTTAGAATATCTCGTTCGGCATTAATCATTAATATTGGTGGGAGTCGTTTCAGGGTTGTATCTGGGGCACACATAGGTGATACGGTTTCAGTTTTAGTCGATGAATAAGAGGAACAATATGCCTCATTAAATTTCTCCATTAGATTGAAATCAAGACCATATCCGTCTCCGCACCGCAACCAGAAGTCCGATCCATCGTTTTCAGCCAACACCACTGGATAAAATAATACGATTGATCTTATTGGTATGTTGGCGTTGCCAAGATTATATATTGAAGTAGCAAGCGCAAGATTGCCTCCGGAGCTATCACCGCCTAAACTTATTAGATTTTGGGCTATGCCCAATTCTTTATTGTGTTCAAATGCGTATTCAACTACATCAGCACACTCAAGCAACCCCTCCGGATAGGGGTGCTCGGGTAATCAACAGCAAGGACTTTAGCTTTTCCACTGGATGCAACGGCATCGCAGAAACGGGCACATGAGTTCAAACTACCAAATGTCCATCCGCCTCCATGAAAATATATGAGTAATGGTAATGAATCCGAATTGTCTTTCAATGCAGGAGAGTATAGCCTGACGGGGATAGCACGACCATTCTTACCGGGTATATTGAAATCTTTTACCTTTATGGTTCCAGAATACAGAGGTGGGATGTTTCGTGAATTTCTAACTTCATTAATAACTGTGAGGTCTCCTTTGATAGCTGCATCTACCGCTATTGCTTGATTCAGCTGCAATCCTTTAGGCATCCGTGCGAGGAATGTGTCTGCCTCTTGGCGCATGGTAATGGAATCCATTTCAAATGAGGTTTTATCAGATGCTTGTAGGCACAATCCCAATACTAATATGAGACATGAGAGCAATTCTCTTTGATTATCAAAAAACATTTATCCAAATACTATATTGATTGTTAGAAAAAAAGAACGGCACTAATCTAAAGAAAAGTGTCGTCCCTATTTTTTTCTAACTGTAGATGTCCGTTCTTATTTGACAGAATATGATTCTTTTACAATTCCAACAATCAGAGATATCGGATGTATTGAGAAATGAATCTCTTTCTTTACAGTATCAAAGGTTGTGGATATTACTATTTGTTTATAAGAATCCGAACAAATTCCCTCTTTGAAATAAGATTTTTGGTACTCTGAATAGCGATTGATGGTTAAATCTTCTATCATCCATTTCTCACCCTTAAATCCCTCTTGATGCTTGAGTTTTGCAAATTTGGGCATATTCATGATTTTCTCCGCTATATCACGCAGATTATCCTCTATGGTTCCCATATACCAAGCACGACGTACTTTGTATAAAGGTTTGCCATCCTCAGTTTCTCGGTATCTTAAAACTAAGATTTCAGGAAACGAGGTTAAAGATTCAACTGAAAAATCTTTCCCTACCAAAATAAAATCTCCATCATTAATACCGGCATACTTCATGGAGTCTCCATGAACTACAAAGCACTCATACAATGAGAGATTGAGAGGTTTGCCTTCTGAATCACAAAAGTTGCAAGCTTCTATATCTACAGCAGAAACCTTTTTGCAAGCATCTGATTCCTTGCTGCCTGCGCACGCCACAAAATAATCCTTGTGCGGTAAAACGATAGTAGTTTTGTTGGCGATGTCCTGCTGAACAGCCTTTCTGTACTCATTAGAAGTTTTATTAGCCTTGCAATAGGCCCATGCAAAATAAACGACACCACCGATCGCCAAGGCCGACGGAAGAATCGGGCCATTCAGTAGGCTAACTACTTCGGTTATAATATTTGTCATCATATCAGTCATTTATTTTATTTGGATGAAATGTAGGTCTTATATCAACAAAATGAGACTCAATATTGTTGGCGAATGAGGCGCACTCCCATTTAATCCACCCCATTATCAGCAAAAGTAAATAGAAAAGGATATTGCACTCACTGAAAGCGTAGTAAAATGCTCCGACTATGAATGGGATTGGGATAATGAAGAATAGCTTTGCGTTTATACCCAACAGTTTTCCATCAAAATTTTTTTCAGGATATTCGGACTTCAAGTCTAGGAACATTATTGCTGATTCCCAAATGAATACGAGGAAGATAATGAACACTCCTATAAGTTTCTCCAGGACTTCGTCTTCAATTGCTTGAAAACTCACAGTTCCGACAAGAAGAGCTATCACCCACAAAGCAGCTTGCAGTTGAGGAATAACTTTCGTATGTATAGTTGTAGGAGTCATGTAATCTATTAATAGATGGCAAAGTTACTAAATTTTCATGAAACTACCAAGCGTCAGCCTGCTAAATTTTCATGTATCGCCCTAACCGACACCGATTTCCCAATATTTACCAATCTTCACGAAGTCGCATGGGCGGCTATCTGACCGCATATATTGTCGCTCGCAGATGCTGAACGACATTTACTAATGGTAGGACATAATTCACTGTATTGCAGAGTAGGGGGTATCCTTGATATATGTACATTCGATATTAACCGCTAAGATCATAGATGACAGAAGTTGCTGTAGGTGTAAAATGCCTTTGCGCCAGTGCAATATTTGGAGGACGTGATTTTTAATTGCTGATCTTCATCTTTCGCCATGAGACAGTTAGATTGTGAGTCCCGGCTGTCATTTTGCTTTATCTTGTATGGGGAAACTCGCTTTTTGCTTTCACAAGGGGTATTGATTAACTAACGTGAGTTCGATATAAGGAATCAGAATAAAGTCAGCTGATTGTCGAAAACGAACTCCAAAGATATAGATGGTTTCTTAGGAAAGAAACAGTACGCAGCAATAGCACTCAAGGCATTGGTAATAAAGTTTGTGAACGACCGATGTCTTTAGTGTTCTATTTGTGCGATATTCTTCAGCTCTCATTGGCAGACTCTACAAGTGTGCGTTTGCGTAGCATGATCTTGTCAGCGACAGACATCAGCGAGTCTTCATATTGCTCTTGAATTTTGTTACAAACTGCAATCCATTCATGAACCGAAACTCAAACAGTTGTTTACCAATCATATCCCTTGTCACTGCACAGTTTCCACTTCACATTCTTAATGAATGATTCTGAATACAAAGGCTCGCGGTCATCGACATTGCCATGGGTGAACATGAAGTTCAGAATCTCACCGCAGTCATTTATTATCAGGTGCAGCATGAAGCCAAAGAACCATCCATCGAGCATTTGCCACGTTCTGCCAACTCCCTGAAGGTCTTGCGAATCTGTATCTGATGATACTTGCAGACTCTGAGCGGTGTGGAATCAACATAGGCAACTCCGGTACATGTGCCTAACAGGACTTCCTTGATGAACACGGTCAGATGTAGAACCACTGATTTTTGTAATTCCACGAAACGGTTATATGATACAGTTTGCGGAAACGGGTGCTGCATGCGCTTGCATACATAATGGGTCTAAAAGTGTTTAAGGCATCTGAAGCCCTTGCCGTGGAATAAAATGAGTATTGTTATCACCTCAGCATCCGATAGATTACATGATTTTTGCGATGCTTTTTGCCATCTGCTATCTGATGCTTCTTTAACTCTAATGAAAAATACTTGCAAAATTCGTCCGCGAGACAGAAAATTCCAATAATTTCACCCTCTGTAATCATTATATAAATTCTTGTAAATCTTGTAATTAGACACTATAAACTTACGAATTATATTTGAGATTACCGAGAAAATCAGCCACTTAGTTTAACACTAAATAGCTGATTGATTTATTGTTATATCTGCGACTCCTTATATCGAACTCACGTTAAATAATTATCCCCCAACAATGGGATATACTCAATCGACCAACTGCTTACAACGGCCAGTCATAATATCAAGATACATTCAAACCAACAATATAATTTTTAACAATAAATAATCCTTTCCATGCACATATATGCCAACATATAGTTTGGTCAAAACGAAACCATGCCATAAAGATGAATAATTATCGGCTCCATGACGTCTTTGTATCTTACTACAATAGGATGATGAAAAACTTCGTTGATCTCGGACGCATGAAACGAAACTTTTATAGTCCCTGTAGATGCTGGCATTATGTCCGTGGCACTAGCATTTATGCAGTCACACGGTGTCATTACATTGGAAATCGTTATCGTGTCATTGCTTTGATTTTTAACCCAAAATACAAATTCTCGATTAGCTCCAGGTGGTACTGTCCCGATATCAACTGTATTATTCTCAATAATGAGTGGACTTTTGTTAATTGTTTCAAATTTCTCTCCGGTCATGATTTTCATGTAGATTCTATCAATCGCCCTATTTTCAATAGGATTACCAAGCCCTTTAATGGTATGTCGATTATCTATAAGAAATGTATGCAAATATTGAAGTTCAGGTAATATATTCATCTCGGAAAAATGTCCTAACGTATCAATTATTACCGGATAGTTATAATTGGCGTTTCGTATAAATTCGGTTACATTTTCAAGCGTATCTGGGCGAATAATCAATACGGTGGTCGCATATGCATTAGAAAGAGTATCTATTCTGTCACTGAGTTCTTTCCAATAAGGTAAATGGAGTCGACAAGGTGTACACCCCTTGGTATCAATGTATGAAACGATAAGATAATCGGCATCGAGAAAATCGATTCCATAGCTTCGGTTAAACAGACTGCATATGCTGTCGCCTGGTAGCATCAGTTCTTGCCCTATGTATTCCGTCAGCACGTTTTTTAGTTTTTCATTTGTGTAATCTTTACCCTTGTGGCATCCTATTGCAACAAGGGTAAAGATTAAGGGAAGCCAATAAATAATACTTAGAAAATGTCTATTATTTATATTCATTATATTTACGTATGATGGTACAAGATCCCTTTAACCGAAGATCAGGCTTGCCAGAACGAGTTTTGCAAGTCGAACAATCAACATAGGAACATCCTCTAAAGCGACCAAAAACCCCAACATTATCTATTGAACTTGAACACGGAATAGAATCTACAATAATTATTTCACCCTCGACTTGTAAAATATGGGAAGTCTGTAGAGCCACAGCAATGCTATCAGACCAGGATGCATCTGAAAAATCATTAGGCTTTAAGGAATCGACATAATCAAATGAACTAATTGCCAAAGCTACTATGACAAATATAGGTATCAATGCACACCTGAACCTGTTTAATTTCATTTTCTATGTTTTAATACATTAGTTCTGGCATGGGATAGGCCTCCAAATAGATTATATCCTCATTATAATCATATTTTATCGCAAGCAACCGCTGTCCAGATTCATCAACAATAAAACCAATAGATTTGCCTACTGCATACGAAGCATATGGCTCACCATTGGCCTCAAAAACCAACAAACGTGCTTCACTAGTCTCGCCGTCTATAAGCATAGCAAGGATAAAATTATTATAGTAGGCCACTTTGCAAAATGAGGGATAGTCAGTATCGTCACTTAGAGTTTCGGTATTAACCTTCATCCCGACATTAACCTTTCGGATGATATTGAAATTCTTATCATAGATTACTAATGAAGGGAAACTATTATATGCACAACAAATATCAAGATTCTTTCGATTGAAATCCATAATCTGTTGCGAAGTATAAAATGACACTGCTCCATCTGCAAATTTAAAGGGTGGAGGTATCAGTCGTAGTTTTTTGGTTTCGGTATTATATGAGAAGAGGTCTGATCCTTTTGCCATATCAAGAGTAATGCCGACAAATGTCGTATCGCTTGTCTGGTATATAGCTGAAGGTGAGACCCATTCCGAAACTGGAATATCACATATTGTTGCGAGTCCGTCAAATGGATGGACATTGAGACATGCTACGCGTTTTTTAGACTCACAAAACACGCGAACACTTGGATCTATCATAGTGCCGGTCCACTGTCCCAGCCATAGTGCATCAGGTAATTCATCCGGGCCCTCCCCCTTACACAATATTTTATCAATGAGTTTAAATTCTCTGTCATAAATCCGCAAAAGAAATTTATCCCTTATTGACTGAAATACAAGATAATCTCCCGCAAAATACGCTCCATTAGTTAGATACTCCCCATCAGTTAAATCGACACGAATTCCTGATAATGACTTTTCTATAGGAAAAGCAGCGACTGTTATCTCTTTATCGTTATGCGCACGTTGACACGAGCATAGCAGGATTTCTGCAAGAAATATATACTTAATAATTTTTGTCATACACCTTAATTCATAGGACGAACAACCGTGCATTTCCCGGTCAAATTATCAGCTTTACCTTTCTGTTGCTTACAATCAGTACAGTTCACATATGACTTATCCAACCGAAGTTCAGAAGCCGAACTTGCACATGGAATTTCATCAACAATTATCCATGAGCCACCAATATTCTCCACAGTCGCCAGCGCTTCAATATTTTCCAAAATAAAATCGTCTACAGACATTTCCTCCGAGTTTGCATTATTAAACAAGCCGACACTAGTGCAAATTGACAGAAGAATAACACTAACAATAATTTTAGATTTTTTCATAACGTAACTATTTATTATTTTTATTTAAAGTATATCAAAGTTATTTTGTCGCAAATATACCGCTTAATCACGCAACCATTACAGAATTTACATTAAATTATCCTAATATTTCAAATCTTCTCAGAGAGCGTCCATACCTTGCTTCTTCTTGTCAGGCCTGTCATCGTTAAATACTCCTCGCTTGGAACAAACCAATACTGCAGTGATTTGCACGCGATTAACTCCAACAACACGACTGAACAATCTTCACATAGCATAATCGAGACGCATTTTGGCTTTGGTGCAGAACAGCGCCAGCATAGTCTCCATCCATTCACCTATAAAGGTTAACTATGGATATGGCACGACCAAACTAAAGATCAACAAAATAAAAGCCTTGCACACGCTGCATGACGGTGAAGGTCATCTTGCGATTAATCATTCGAACGCAGTTATGTCTATTAACCTTATTTACAAAAAACACCATGAACAGGCGCAAAGATAGATTAAGTCTCTGCAATATCGTCGATTTTCATTCTATCGGCGTAAAAATTCCGTGTTTTTGATTACATTTGCAACTATTAATTCGAATATTCACTCCCCGTTTTTAGTAAACAACACAAAGTTTATGAAACAGGCACGTTCTTCAATAAACATTATCTTCATTATAGTCTTAATGTTTGGCTTATTTGAAACCCTGTATGGGTGGACGCAACTATTGGGACTATCTGCAAGTCTACACCCACGCTACCCATCAACAGGCACCTTTTACAATCCAGGGCCATTTTGTGGTTATATCGCAACTCTTTCTCCTTTAGCATTATATTTCTGTATCACTCCGCAACTCAAATTTCTCCACCGTCTGTCATATATTTATATAATTATGTCGTTTTCATTAATGCCTGTTTTAATGGGACGCACGGGATGGATTGCTGCCATAATTGGATGCTCTTACGTTTTATTTACTTGTAAGCAATTCCAACGCCCAAAAGGCAAAGGCATATGGATTGCCATACTTATCATTACAGCCATAGCAACGCTTTTGTTCTATTTAAAACCACAATCTGCATTAGGGCGTCTTTTTTTATGGCGAAATGGCATATCTGCAATGTTTGAGCATCCAATATCAGGAGTCGGATGGGATAACGTTGCCGGAGCATTAGGAAATGCCCAGGAATCTTATTTTTCCACGCATAAAAATAGCCTATTTAAACAAGTCGCAGGTTCTCCTGAATATGCGTTTAATGATTTTTTACAAATTGGGATTGCATATGGTCTTATTGGGCTGGCTGTATTTTTGTACATTTTATATATTTCATTAAGAAGTGCTTCTCTAACGAAACAACATGGCATATTCGGTTATTTCATTGCATTTATCGTCGTCTGTTTATCTTCTTATCCTTTACAATTTCCGGAATTCATCATTACAACGACTCTAATCGTCGTGATTGCCACCGCTTCACACCCAAAAATATCAGCACTTAACATCTTTTTACTATCGATTTTCGTTAGTAGTTTAGCTTTATTCTCATGCATCACTATAAAATACAGAAAGGATAAATCCCTTCAATGGGACAAAATTAAATATACATATCAATATCTACTAACAGACAAGGATCTCCTATCCCTCGACTCCCTAATGTCTGAGCATTCATGGGATAACCACTATTTGTTTGATTATGGCAAAGCACTACGCAATAATGGATATTATGAAAAATCAAACACAATACTGAAACAAGGTGTCCAACAAAGTTCAGATCCAATGTTCCTTAATTTGATCGGAAGAAACTATCATGATATTAGAGATTACGCTCAAGCCGAACTATACTTCACTCGATCAATAAACCGACTTCCTGGACGCATGTATCCATACTATTTATTGGCAAAACTATATTGTGATCCGGCAAATTTCGAACCTATAAAATTCAAAGCCATATATAATGCAGCCCGCTCAATCAAACCCAAAGTCATCTCTCCTGCAATAGAACAGATCAGTCATGAATTATTTTTACTAAATGATAGCATTGAAAAGGTTGAGAGAATAGAACACCCCATACATCCTGCCCTCTAAACATTTGGCATTCTTAGAATTACACTCAAAATATCCTTTATAAGAAAATAGAATAATGAGATCAGCATCACAAACCAATCTCATTATCCAGGCATTAAACGGTATAATTATTCATACAAATTATCAATTCGAACGAATATAAAGGACGTACTGATGATGCATAAAGAAATTAATAATTGACACGCAAAATTACTTTTGCTTAGATATCTCCTGCGATTTTTCCAGTTTATAATTTCTAACAGGATCCGCATCCAGTCTTTTTAATGCATCCTCTTTCAATGTGAAGAACACAGTATCATGGCGAACACGTACCGAGAGAAAATCAGCTTCCGATAATAGACTATCTCCAGCAGAGGAAATAACTTTGCCGTTATTTGCGGCAACATAAACAGGTTCTTTTGGGGAGGTTTGAGAACTTGATTTTGACTGCCCCATAACAATTGTAAAACCAGTCAAAATCATAACTAATATTACTATCTTTCTCATATTTAATCAATTTAATGTATATTCATAAAGTGTAGGATCCGGGGCGTTTTCTACTGTAAAGAGTCTGCTGCCATCCCTCGAAATTGAAAATGCGACCAACTCATTACCAAAATTAAGGCGTCTCAATGGGTTACCACTCAAATCAAATTCAAGAATAGAGGTCATATTTTTTTGCATATCTTCTGGCGTTTCTATTTTGACTCCCAAATAGCCTACAAAAAAAGATTTATCTGTTACTTCAACTCCTGAAAACATTAGCCAAAAAGGCTTCGGGTTATAGCTGACAGCTTGACCTATTTCGTATTTTTCCAACTCTATCGGCTCGTCTATCGGCAGTTTCAAACAGATTGACTGTTTAGTTTGAGTATCGATAATATCAATATAGTTCCACGACTTACACGCAAGGACTATCAAATTCGCATCAGGAGAAATCCCGATATCGCTCTGAAACATGAAATTATTGGGGCATACGTTCTCAGGCATCTTCACTTTAGGATAGTTTCCCATAGAATCTACTGTCAATCCAATATTATTAGTTTCGTACAATCGCAAATCATGCAGGCCCGTAGGAAGACCGATAATACCTCCCTTGGCATCAGTAACTCCACGAAGAAAATCTTCAGGCAATCTATAAGCCGGGGCAACAGTTGCTCTATTCTCATTATCTCGCCAATGAACTTTCACAACCTTTCGGTCCATCATTCCGACTAACCATAAATCTCCATTTGGTGTTGAGCTCATTGAACAGACACGCAGCATCTCATTTGGTCCCTCACCTCTTGTCATTGCCGTTTGCGATAAATTAGAGTTCAGATTATACAATACGACATGTGCATTTGCCTGATTTTGACAAATTGCCACAAGACTATCATTTATTGCTTCAACTCCACTAACAATGCCTAAAATCTCCGGATCATGAGTTATAACTCTGCCCGAATTTGACATGTCAACAGCTGTAAATTGGTCTAAATCTACTATTACGTCACACGAGTTTACATCATGTCTATCTCCAGATACGCACGATGTAACGAAGCAGAGAGATAGACATGATATTTTAAGTAAAGACCTTATCAAATGGTTCATTTTTTCAAGGGAAATAAGTCCAGTGAACCATTTCATCACAATATACCGTTGCACCAGTATTCAGCTGTAAATAGCAAACGTACCCACTGCGATTCCAACAATGCTTGTTACAAAGGTTAATGTAGTTAGGATGTTCTGAAGCCGCCAAAGCTTCAACATTAGCAATCTGAACTTCGCTGAGTCCCTCATTACGATTAGATTCAATTGAACCCAGATGGCTACCGGCTAAAGCAATGACAGCAAGCACTGCTACGGTAAGAAAACTTTTCTTTTTCATGGAAAAATTGTTTTCTAAAGTTAATATTGATTTATTTAATCAACCCATATACCATAGGCACATAAGGTTTTCTCATTTCTTTTGTCGATTATCAACTATGCATGAGAATTGTAAACATTATTCCAATTTCATTATCCGCATAAGGTAAAAATCGATTAAATTAGGCAATTACTATATTTTGCAAATATATACATTAATTTATTTTCTGCAAAATTATCACATAAAAAAAATAAAAAAATCGTAAGAAATAGAGATGAGGACGAGATAAAGACGTGGAGATATAGAAACCATTCGTTTCAAGCGAAATTTTCAAGAGGAACTATATAACCCTTGAATAATATCATTAAGTACTTAATTTCATCAATTGTCATACTCTTATAATAATTGATACAAATTTGCATTGTACATAGTGCTTTATTTATCCTACTGAGCAGTCATACAAAACTAATCAACAACCTGTCTGACTCAACTTCCACGTCTCTTGATTTTACACTTTCGGCGTGTTGGCCGTCCAAGCGCTATTTCAGGCAGTAAAAACAATATTGCCATCATCGAAAAAATCAAGCCTCCCATAGTACCTGCTGCGAGTGGAAACCAAAAACCCTCTTTATTATCTCCGATCAGAAAAGGGATAAACCCGAGTACTGTTGACAGAACGGTCATAAAAACCGCTGTGATCTTAACTCTGAAAGCTTTTACATACAGTTTTTCACATGATATAAACGGATAAATCGAACATAGTGAGTTATACTCATTTATAATATAAATAGCCGCATTGACAGTTATACCACACAACAATATAAATGCAGCAAATCCGCCTTGATCAAATTTGATATCAAAAAGATAGAACGTCAAAAACACGCCAATGAAAGATACCGGAATTACAAAAATTATTGCCAATGGCTGACGAAGGGAATTAAACAACATTGCGGAAACAAAAAATATAATTATCGCTATCAAGCCGAGCAACGCATATTGACGTGCGTCTTTGCCAAAGCTCCAATAATTGCTGTTTATTTCTGCCTTATAGCCCAATGGCAAGGTTTTGTTGAAACTATCGACTGTCCGTTCGAGCAGTTTGACTCCCTGTGTGGGTGAACCTATATACTCATATTGAACGCATAAGACATACTCCTGATTATACTTCACTATGTCCTGAGGAGTCTGCCGGCGCTCAATTGAAGCATAGTCTGACAGCTTTACCTGACGTGAGCCTACGCTCATGGACACATTCATAAGCGCCCATACATCCCGGTTATTACCATCAGAAGACAGCCTTATCGCTTCGTTGCCATTTGATGTCGCAACTGTCCAGACACTGCGGTTTCGGTTCATTTCATGTGAAATCGCATTGAAAATCGACGACACCGACAATGAATCTCGTGTCAATCTCTCCCGGTCGATATCAAGAAAAAATTCGGTATAGTCGTCCTTCCAATGAGAAAAGTCAGAGTTGATTGTGACCTCCTTGATGCGTTTATATGTCAATAGACTGTCGCGCAGACTTTCAGCATATGTGTACATGTCATCGTAGTTATAGCCTGTAAGTTTCACACAAAAGCTTCCTGCATTCTCTCTCACATCATTGTTGAAACCCATATCCTCAAGACCATATACACTCCAGCTTCCGCCACCAAGGGTAAGAGCCTTCGATATAGCATCGGCTTTCAAGCGATAGGGATATCCATTGGTTTGGGATTCAGGTTTGAAATATACGGTGATTCCACCTCGACGAGGGCCATAGACTGAAGTGTGAAACTGGCGCACTCCGTCCTGTCCGGCGAGAAACGTTTCCATCTTCTGCATCAGACTATTCATCTGAGGCAGCGTGGCACCATTAGGAAGAGTCGCACCGATCACCACTACAGGCTCATTATCCTCGCGGCTGTAATAACCTCCGTTATTGACCTTTTCAGCAAAAAGCCGCAACGCACCTCCGAGACATCTGTCGACCCAGGGTTTGATGTCTTCTTTATATGTTTGCGAGCCAAGAGTTGAATTGTAGCATGATGCAAACACATCCTCGCCTGTCATTCTATCAGGCAACATAAAGACCGGAAGACCAAAACCAAGGACAAAAACGAGATAAACCGTTTTTTTATGATTACACAGAATGTTTACAATTGTAGTGTAGATGCGTATCAAAAACAGGATTGCCCGTTGAAATCTTCGTCGGCCTGATGTCTTTTTATTTATTTTCATGCGTTCCACCAATGCCGGAACGAGGAACAATGCTGTCAGCAGTGATACACCGAGATTTACAATCACGACTATGACAAAGTCCTTTAGACTAAGCACGGTCTTCTCATCAAGGAAAAATACAACCGACAAAGCTCCTATCGTAGTCAAGGTCGCGGCCAGAACAGCAGAAAAAGCCCTCAAATTATGCCGGCGCGAAATATGCTCTGTCATCACAATCAGGTTGTCTATTACCAGATTAAGCGAAATCGTAATGCCGGCAAGTGAATATAGCTGGATCTCCACTTTCAGAAAATAATATGCCACAAACGCTATTGCCATATTTATGGCCAGGCTTATGGTTATCAACATCAGATAGCGCCAGCTGAGCGTTATCAAGCCGACAAACACAAGCAATATCAGCACAGTCAGGCCAGTCCTGAAGTATATTTTTTCGAGTTCTTTTGAAATGCTCTCGCTCACGTCATAATTAAGTTCAAGCATAAAACCTGCCGGAAGACTCATCTCGTCAAGAGCCTTTTTCACCTGCTTGCTCAGATCGATCTGGTTTGCATTATCGGTCGATGTGACATTCAGATAGATCGAGTTCAATCCATTGATGCGATAATAACCGGTCGGAGCAGCCTCGACATGTGACATACTCACAATTTTGTCGAGCGTTATAATCTGGCCATCATGATTTTTTATGATAATTTTAGATGGATCCGGAGCTCCGTCACTGACCGGATTGGTTATGGCAATACGCACCCAATTGTCATTGCCTTCTGACTTCAAGGGCGCGATTCTGAGAAATTCCGAACCATAATAGGCTGATATTGCAGAATTGATCTGCTGCACGGTGATCCCAAGATTTGCCATCGTCCGGCTGTCATACTCCATATGCCACTCCATCGGAGTCGCGCCGGACAAGTCCACCTTGGCCACTCCGGGCAGACGTCCCAGTTGCGGACGTATGTTATCCTCGGCATACTGCATTATTTGCGAAGGCGGGCAATCGGCATTTATGGTATAGCTCATGAACGGACGTGCCGCCTTGTCATTGACCTGTCGCGTGTCAATTCGCGGATAGGATATATTGTCGGGTAAGCTGCCCCACAGCTGTCTCAGAATCATGGCAACTTCGAAACGTGCTATTTCAAGGTCTTTGTTGCGGTCAAACTCAAGAGTGATGTAACCGGAGCCGGTGCTGGAACGGGACGAGACATACTTCACCCCCGACACTCGGCTTAACGCGGCTTCGAGCCGGCTTGTGACCTCTGCCTCTACATTGCGGGCTGAGTTTGAGGCCATGGAGAAATCTACTCCTATCGCCGGCAATGTTTCTGAAGGCACAAGTTTGACAGGCAGCAAAGGCATCACCGCACAGCCTAACAAAGCCAGTGCTATGAAACTGACAATCACCGAAAACGACGATATGTAGCGCGTGCCTGCCATTATTCAACGCCTATCTCACGATCAAATATTATGGGTATGGGCTTGTTGAGTTCGAAATCAAACAATGTCAGTTTTCGTATCTTGTAATAGCTCAACCAATAGTTTTTCAAAGAATTGATATAATTTTTGCTTGCCTCTTGCTGGCGGTTGTGAGCGAGTGTGAGACTGTTGATATCAGCTTTTCCGATGATAAAACGTTGGCGGGTCTGACTATAGGCCATATCCGCAAGATCCAATGCCTCGACTGCACTTGACACAAGACGTTGCTGCGTCGCAAAATCATTGACTGTCATAATCACCTCCTGATCGATTGACAGCTCCTCTTGTCTTGATGCTATTTCAGCGACGTTGAGCGTATTACGGGCAATGTTGACCTTACCTTTACGCACCCCCCAGTCTACAAGCGGAATTGAAACCGATACAGAAACAAGATCCTGACGCATTAGATTATGGTATGCATCGCCCAGTTTATTGGCCACTTGATTGAAGCCCACACTCGCACTGATAGACGCATTGAAACGGGCTTCGGCTTTTGCCTTGCTCATGTCTCTTTGGGCTTCAAGGATTGTTTGCTTATGGCTCAACAGCGCCGGATTGTTTGCGCGTGCATGCTCGAGAGCTGCTTCAATCGGGACATCAAGGACTGTCGGTGTGCACGGCATATTCACTTCGAGTTCGGTCTCCGTATCCATGCCAAGATATGATGCAAGTGCAAATCGTGATCGTTTGATATTGATACGGGCATTCTCAAGAGTGTTTTCAGCATTGACCTTGTCGAGTTTCAATGTAAGCAGGTCAGCTTGCGAAATTGATGCAATCTTGAAGCGTCTCTCGCCTATGGTATAGAGAGTATCGCATGACGCTAAATTCTCCACGGCCAGCTGATACTCGGATTGTGCCAATGCCAATGCGAAAAAAAATGATACAACTTCTTCCGACACACCTTCCATATTATATATAAACTCCCGCTTTGCCTTCTCATATCTGACAGGTTCGATTTTCTTTTCCCACTTGAACGCGTTATATCCGATCAGATTCTGGCGATAACCCATACGCACCGGAATACTCGAAAACTGATTGCTCGTATAATTTCCGAAATTGCGCATATATTCAAGATCACTTTCAAGAAAAAAAGCTCCGCCAAGAAAATCCACATTCTGCGACAGCGTCAAACCTGCAGATGCCATGTAGATCTTTTGACTTCGAAACACGTCGATATCTTCGTCATAATTATATCGCTGGGTAATATATCGGTTATACTGCGCCGGCATCAGGTTGAGTGACAAACTCGGGAGACGGTCAGCCTTAAACGAACGCCACTGCCAATAGCCCGAAGCATATAAGTTCTGGTATCTGAACGCCATGAGCGAAGAATCATTTGCAAGGCGTATCGCATCGCCGAGCGACAACCTCACCTTACCTCCGGCAAATGTCATCATGGCCGGCAATAACATCATTATCAGAAAACTATATATCTTTTTGCTCATAACGCTTGCGGTAAATGAAATAATACATCAACGGGATTATGAAAATGCTGACAAGAGTGCCGACAACCATCGATCCGATCATCGCTATCGCGAGTGGCCGCTGCAACTCTGAACCCATATCAGATGTAAACAGCACCGGTACCATGGCAAATATTGTAGTCAACGATGTCATTATGATAGGTTTCAGGCGACGTTGTCCGGCTGTGTGTATGGCCTTGAGCAAAGGCATGCCTCCCTTGCGCAGTTCATTGATGGCGTCAAGTTTCAATATCGAATCATTGACTACAATACCACACGTCACAATTACGCCTATCGCTGACATCAGAT
This sequence comes from uncultured Muribaculaceae bacterium, assembly GCA_964018265.1. Taxonomy (GTDB): domain Bacteria; phylum Bacteroidota; class Bacteroidia; order Bacteroidales; family Muribaculaceae; genus CAG-873. The sequence continues at coordinate 76,988 of CAXHOY010000004.1, read as the reverse complement.
TGAGGGTCTGACCGAACAGCCACAGACACAGAAGCGCAAAAGCTATGTCAACAGGTATCTCTAACAATACGACAAGTGGCTGGACAAAACTCTCCAGCTGTGCACATAGGATGAAATACATCATCATTAATGACACCAACAGTATGATCGTCAATTCTTTAATCATCTTGCTGTTTGAGAACAGCGATCCGGTGAACGACACTTCGAAATTGTCATTGTCGATGACTGCTTTGCGGATAATCTCTGTCACATTTTCCACTTCTGATGATGTGACATCCATTGCCACAGGGACAAATTCTCCACTCTCGTCTGAGGTGATGCTTTTAAAATCATCACTCCACGATGTCTTGACAAGGGCTTTCAACGGCACCTCCGTGGTCTTGCCATCCCGTCCCGGACGTGACGTGACAAGCGCCGAACCAAGGACATCCTCAACACTCTTGTCTTGGTCTTCGATCTGGACCGGCACATAATCCAAATAAGAACGCAAGGTGATGATCTGTGAGCCCGAAAAGGCCGAACGGAGCACACTGAGTACAGCCTCATAATCTACATTGTAAACTGCGAGCAATTCATGATCGACTGTGATATTGATCTGCTTGCGCAGCGGTATATCCTGTGACAATTTCCCTGTTGCAGCCGTCAGATGGTCGCGCATCTGCAATGAATTCTTGACCGCTGACAGACCCGTGGCTGATTTGACAGCCAATCTTGCTTCGAGCGGCGGTTCATTGGATGAAAATATTTTTTCAAACACATTATCCGGTGCTGAAAATTCGAACGTACACTTCGGATATCCGTCGCGGAGCATGGCTGACACTGCCTCTTTAAGCATGTCAAGACTGTCGGGTGACACTGCCCGCAGATAGAACTCGGCCTCCGATACTCCGAGGTCATTTTCGTCTCCAAGCATATAGTCTTGCGTTCCGACATAAACCGAATTTTCTGCCGTAATCTTTCCGACCGCATCTATCAAATGATCTACACGACGCAGGTTTTCATCGATATTGATACTTTCATTCCAATCAACGGTCAGCATTGTCTCTGAGCTGTCGATACGTGGCATTCGCTCCGCATCAAGAGCTTCAAACAACGGATAGACCGAAAGGACCGAAAGGATTACAAAAACGACAGTGATGACTCTATGATTAAAAATCCAGACTATGCCACTATCATACCATCTTATCAGCCAACTGACTTTTAAGTCCTCAGCCTCAGTCCGCGCTTTGTCGGCTTTACTATTCCTGAAGAATATATTATAAAGCACCGGCATCAACGTAATGCCGACAATGTATGATGCCGTAAGGCCTGCCGTGATCGCGAAAGCCTGATCTGAGAATATTGCTCCTGCAATACCACTCATGAACACCAATGGAACAAACACCGCCACTGTGGTCAGAGACGAACTTAACATAGGCGTTATCATTTCATTTGTGCCTGCGATGCAGCTTTCCATCAACGGATAGCCGCGCTGACGATACTGCGAGATGTTCTCTGCGACAATCACAGAGTTGTCAATCATCATTCCGACGGCAAGTATCAAGCCTGCAAGAGAGATTATGTTAATTGAAACATGGAAAAAGTAGAACAACAAAAACGTCATTATCACAGCGACGATAATGGTCAGGCCGATCACAAACGGCAATCTTATGCTGCTCATGAACAATGCACACACCACAAAAACCAGAATCAAGCCAAGAATCAGATTCTGTTCCAGATTATTGATTGTAAAATCAAGGAGCTGAGTCTGACTGCGGCTTTTATCAAACGATATTCCGGGATATTTGTCCGCAAAATATGCAATCGTGTTGTCAATGGCGTCATCCATGGCAGACATACTCTCGGCATCATGTTTTATGACCGCCATGGTCACCGCCCGTTTGCCGTTATAATTTGAATATCCAGCCGGAGTTTCCTCAACAAGCTCAACATCACACATGTCCCCAAGCCTATGCATCCGGCCGTTTTTGAGCAGCGTCACAGACTGCACATCCTCAGGTGTGCGCAACTGATTGGGCACATGGATATTGTATTCATAATATCCATCCTTGACTGTCATGCTGCCCAACTCGGCATTATTGGCGTGCAACGCATTTTCAATATCGCTGACTGTCATACCGAGCGAACGCATCTTGCCATAATCAGGCTGCAAACGTAGCACTTTGGTTGTCAGACCTGTTATGTCGACCATTGACACTTCCGGCAGTTGCTCCATGCGACGGCGCACAATATTTCCGGCCACATCACAAAGCCCGATGAAATCAACGCCCTCGCGGTCTGACACCTCATCTTTAAGAGTCAACTGCACATAAACGACAGGAATGTCTGTTGCGCTCGCCTTCACAGCCTTCGGACGTCGGCTGTCGCGTGGCATAGAATTCATTGCGGCATCAATCTTCTCATTCACTTCAATAAAAGCGAGGTCGGTATTGACGCCATAATTCATCGTGAGGCAGATTTCAGCTGACGCATCACGAGTGCGGCTGCTTATATCGTTCAAGCCAGAAACCTGCATCAGCTGACGGCGCAGAGGCGTTACCATAGAGTTTTCAAGCTCACGCGCTGACATGTTTTCGCCCGTCACCTGTACCGTAATATGTGGAATAGCCACATCCGGAAGAAGCGACACCGGGAGTGTTAAAAATGTCACGCATCCCAATATGACCACGGCAAGAAAGGCCATGATAACCGCAATCTGGCGTTTCAACAGAAATTCAACCATAAATCAGATATTGATTGACTTAGTTTGGTTTGTTTTTTTGACTATAAGCACATTTTTGATTATAGTCTGTATAGGACTTAGACGCAAGCTATCAAATCTTTCATTTCCCGACAACCACAGGAGACTCGTGAGCGAGGTTCTCATTCCCGCTCACAATCAGACTCGCGCCTTCGGTCAGACCTTCGGTGATTTCATAACTATCAAAATTCTCAAGACCTGTGGTGACATAATTCCACATTGCCTTACCATTGTCATAAGTGAAAGCCACTTGCCTGCCGGTTCGCAGTACCACCGCACTTTTAGGCACGACAAGACGCTTGCCCAGGTTGTGATAACTCCGGATCTTCACATTCATTCCATCGATGAGTCCTCGGGAGTCATTAAGTTTCGCCTTGACTCTGACATGTCCGTTATCATCAATCATTGGATTGATCTCAGTAATGAGGCCTTGATATTTAGCCCCACCATTGTATGGGATAATCTCAACCGCTTCGCCTACCCCGATCATTGGCAACTCGCTTTCAAGAACGGGAAACTCAACACTCATGCCATGATCGTTGATTATACGGCAGAACGGCTCCGACATACTTGCCATCGAATGACGTGTGCCATTGACATTGGCCACGACTCCCTCAAACGGAGCTGTCAATGTCGCATGCTCCAGATCCTTAAGCGTGGCGCTGTATGATGTCTCGGCCTGTTCGAGACCGCTGCGAACACGGGCCAATCGCATCACTTCCGGAGGGATTTGCGATTCATCTTCCGGATTATAGCCCTGGCCGATAAGCACATCTTTCATTTCGAGGCTGCTTTGATCCAACAAAGCCTCTTGCTTAACCTTCTCTGCATTCAGTTTGAACATGTCAAGCCTCGCCAAAGGCTCGCCTTTTCTCACACGCTGGCCATTATGGACATACACCTCATCGATTAACTCGGACGCACGAAAAAAAACATCAGAACTTTCCGACGCCTTCACCCTGCCGTTACTAACGACATCACTTGTAAAAGGCACCATCCGCAACGTGAGCGTGTCTACTTCTGCTACCATATCCGGCGCTTCGGTCTTTACATCTCCCTTATCTTGACTGTTGTGTTTTTCCGTACAAGCGACCATCGCCGCCAGACATGAAAAAACAAACATATTTCCGAGAAGAATAGCTTTCATGAGTATTATTTTTTTTGCAAAAATAGCAACAAAATTTCATTATTCCAACAGCCAATGTTTTTTCATATGATTTTGTATATACCATACTAATTCAAATGTCTCCCCCACTACCCCTTCAACTTCAGATAACTCATGAGCTTGGCATGATTGTTCCCATTTAGCGCTCAATCGTATTACAATACAACCCAACCAATTTGCAAGTATCATACTTTTCACAATAGACACAGGCCACATCTCACTGCAATACAATAAACGTCCACCTATTGGCATAAAACATTCCACAATCGGCATATAATTAACGTAAGTTCGAGATAAGAAATCAGAATAAAGTCATCTGCTTGTCGAAAACGAAATCCATAGATATAGATGGCTTCTTAGGGAAGAAACAGTGGGCAGCAATAGCGCTCAGGGCATTGGTTATGAAGTTTGTGAAGGAGCGTCGCCTTGAGTATTCTATCTGTGCTATATTCTTAAGCTCATCATTAATAAACTCTACATGAGCGCGGTTCCGTAGCATAATCTTGTCAGCGATAGACATAAGTGAATTTCTCATATTGCTCTTGATTTTTATCACAAGCTGTATTCTGTTCATAAACAAGACCTGAAAGAGTTTTTGCCTATATATCCACTGTCACTACAGAGTTTCCCTTTGACATTCTCGTTGAATGACTCCGAATACATTGGATCGCGGTCATCGACATTGCCGGGAGTGAACATGAAGTTCAGAATCTCGCAGTGATCATTTATTATCATGTGTAGCTTGAACCGATGAACTATCACATTGAACATTTGCCTCGTTAACCAAACTCCTGAATGTCTTATGTATTAGAGTTCGTTAATGTTTGCAGAATCTGAGCGCTGTGAAATCAATATAGGCAACTCCGGTACACGAACCTAACAGGACTTCCTTGATGAACACAGCTAGGTGTAGTACCACTGATTTCTGTATATTTACGATAATATACAACTCTACTAATCGAAATGCAGTAACTAATTAAATGCACTGAAAATTTTTTATGCAGTGGTAATTTTAATTACAATGGTTGGATTTCTATCGCACCAACTAAATGGATCATTTTATATAACCGTAGATAGTTAATCTATCTGGATTTTCTTTTTCGTGATAAAACACATCGACATGGCGGATGAAACTTCCCTTTGCGCTATCAGCAACAAACGTCACAATGACATCATTGCCCAAATTAGATCGAGTGTTTACAGAAGCTGATACGCAGTCGCAAGAGGGAATAATATCGAGGATATGAGGCTTAGGGCTGTTTGCATCTGACAGTGAGAATGAAACCGTCGCGATATCGCCGGGAGAAAGAATTCCTAAAGACTTAGACTTCAAAGCACCAAAGCGTTCAATATCTGACTTTTCTAATATAATATTACGGTATAAATCTTTTATCTTTGGATTGTTGACCGGATTGCCGATAGCAAGGACTTCGTTGTCTGCGTTGAGCAGAAAAGCATGATAGTCAGTTTCGGTCGGAAGTATATTTGTTCGGTCAAAAACATTAGCACTATCAATTGCTATAGGATGAAGATAGTTGCTTTGATTAATTTGAAATAAAATTTCGGGAATGTCAACCGTGTTGACTATGGTTAGAATCTCAATGTCAACACCAGGAAGTGCTTTGAATTCATCAATCACCCCATTCCATTGTGCCAATTTCATTCGACAAAAGGTGCATCCGTTTGAATCAACATAGTTGATGACTTTAAAGTCGGGAGCATCCAAGTCGATCTCAATATCGGTGGTCGATATTTGAAAAGACAAATTTTCGGGAATTGAGATCTCTCGGCCACTCCATTCGGCTACTACCTTTCGTTGATTGGCATCAGAAAGCTGGCATGCGACAAGCGCAAGCGCTATCGGAGTTGTGAATATAATTGACTTCAGGTAATTTCTTTGAAGGAAACCATTTAACCAAGACATAAGGCTTTGAATAGAAAATTTTTAATTTTTACAAAAGTATATATTTTTTTGAAAGATACAAAATCCCTCAAATCACTTCGTCTCTTTGCGTACCCAAAATTCATCAGAGAATGGCGGAGCGATGCGCTGATGTCCGTTCCTGAAAAAGGTTGACTCGGCTTGGCATGTTTACTGATAGGTGTTGACAGTTTCGCTGGAGAGGGTTGACTAATGATGACGTTTCATGAGCATGGTATTAGTGAGAGTAGTCTTGTTTTTAAATGTGAGAGCTAGATTGTCACAATGGTCTGCGCCAATACAAGCACTTTTGCAACGATCATGCTGATGACCAACAACTTCAGCGTCATTCCAGCCCCGCGTAAGATAAAGCAATGACTTCAATCACAGAGCGACAGCATAAAGTCATGTTTCAAGAGTTACAATCTGCGATATTAAAAAACTGACGTTATCTATAATTTACTTGGCATTAGGTTACAAACGTCGAGCCTATAGCATGCATCTCGGTCGTATTACCAATTGTCAATTATTGTATTAGAAGAATCGACACCAAAGATGACATTCTTTAATTCAAGGGGTATTGTTTCACGATACAATCATTGTTTTCATCCTGAATCGCTGCGATTATAAAGGCATCGTCTGGATCTACCGTCAAAGACATCATTTTGTCAGTCATTACATAGCCGTCAACAAAATTCCCATCCCAGTCATATCTGAGAATATAAAAATTTAATTTACCGCCATTGCTATTTATGTTTCTTATATCTTCCCGCGTGAGTCCTACATAGGTTGCATATACGTAATTTTCTGAAGAATTTAGTTCATAAAAACAAATTTTGGTTTTAGGAGTGTTATTCATGGAGACTGTTCGATTGTCTCCAGTGCCTTCCTCTCCAATATTCACCGGAGATTCTCCTCCGTAATTATCTTTAATCAGGTTTGCTCCATCATTTTTGAGTTCATAGAACGACAGCCAATCTGATGTTCTACCTGCCACGACTAATTTATCTCCTTGAGGATTTGTACAAATCAGCGTTTGGTGTCCCATCCCGAACACTATCGGATCCTCAATTCCGGTTATATCTCCAGGATATTCACCAAACGAATATGATATTTCCCCATCCTCTCTTATTGATGTCAGCATTTTGCCATCAGTCACATAGTTCGTCACCAAGCCGTATTGAAAGGGTTGAGTGTCGAAAACATTTGAAGTTTTAAGATCGACAGTCTTAACTAAATTTTGTGCTGAAATTGCAAGGCTATCAGGATTTACCTTGTAATATGCCGCTTTGCGAGAACTTGAATCATGAATATACAGAATTGAATCACGGTTAATATAGGTAATTGTCCGCATGTTTAAGAACTCATTCGGACCGTTGCCTTTTAATCCCCATTTGACATCGGGTTCTTTTTCAGCAAGATCAATGGCCGTGTTAAAATACAGACCATCGATACAACTTACTACTATCTTGTCGCCGATGAGTTTGATCCGGTCTGTATAACCCAACGAATGGTCTTTTAAAATCTGTTTTCCTTCGATTATAGGAAATTTGTCAAGGTTATTTAAAATCTCAAATCGCTTTTCCTCTTCGCAACTAAATAAATGAATGCAAAGCCATAATAAAAGTAATACATGTAATATTTTTATGTATGCTCTCATATTGTCAAAAAGATTAGGTATATACGCCAAAACTAGTGGTTAAAAAGAATGACTGGCGCAATAAAACTGTGCCAGCCATGGTTAGATTGGTAACGTTTATTCTCGACTGAATAAATGAGTAAGATTTTACCATCCCAATTAAAAGTCGTTTTAGTAGAATTGCTGAAAGGGAATTAAAGGAGCGTCTTAGGATGATAAAGAGTGTAAGACTGCCCATTAAGAACGAGTGTGCAGCAATAATTACCATTGTAAGATGAGCTGCAACCGCCACATTTGCTTCCTACTTCTGAGCGAGCCAAAGCCTCAATATTGGCCATTTCTAAAGGCGAAAAGTCTTCTTGAGGGGTTCGGATGCCATTACTGAGAACAACCACTATTAAGGCGGCTCCAAATACGAATGCTGATTTTACTTTTTTCATGAGTTGCTAGGTATAATTAAAATTATTCAAAACATCAAAGTCTTTTTCGTGAGTAGCGTTTCACTGATTGTTTCTGAAGCGGGTTCATTTCAAGAGTGATAATGCAAAGTTAATTGAAATTTTTGTAACTCATATCAAATTCGTTAATTTTCTGCAGTAGAGCCTTCGACTCTTTCATTTAAAATCTCTTGGTTATAACCTCGGCAGCTATATTTTATTGGTGAATCTCAAAGTGAGCAAGAATAGTTGTCAAATGGCGTGAATAACTGAATTTCGGTTGATTTGGACTTAAAAAACAATTTGACCAAGCGATAAATCATCCACATTAACAGCTGAATAATAAGCAGTTATAAACAACCATACGTTTGACCTAAAATCGGTTGTTGACTCCAAGAGTGCAGTCAATACGGCAACAAATACCAAAGGGAATTACGAACCGCCATACCAAAGGCAGTATTATGGAAAGACTGATGGATTTTGTTTTCTCTGTAGAGTCCAACTACCGATGCTTCAGATGTTTCTATGGCTCTAATGAAAAAGAATACTTACAAATCGTCCGCAAGACAGAAGATATCCGAATTTTTGTCCTCTGTAATTTATATTCTCGTAATAAGCCACAATAAATTTACGAATTTTACTTGAGACAACTAAGAAAATCAGCCACTAGCTTAACTCCAAATAGCTGATTATTTTATTATTGATACCGTGAATGTTATATTGAATTCACGTTAATTACGAAATCATACAACTCAAAGTCAATTACTATATGTCGGACTAACCATCTCCCCAAATCCTTACTGGCTGCCATTTCTACAATTGAAGCCTTGAAATTTTGCCAACGCGGCGTCTGAGACTTTGAACGATGTTTTAGGATTAATATCCCAACCTCGAATCTTTTACTAGCTAATAAACATTGTAGCAGAATGTATGGACAATCAATATTTTGTCGTCCAAAATAGAGCGAAAGTCCGATCCACCCTACATAAATATAACCTGATATTTGCCACTTATTTTTTCATACAAACACAATCAAGTCTCAACCAGTTCCGCTGCAATCATGTACTTCATGTACAACCATTATTTCTATGAGAAGCATAATCAAATTTTGACTATAGCAAATTACATTTTTCACAACCTCACTTTTTCAGTTTCCAGTTCTTCCATGCATTATCTACCGCTCGGCGGAATTTTTCATCAGATCTATACCTGCTCTCAGGCACAATTATCGACAAATGATGAACATAGTCGCTGCCTTCAAGCAACACATCAATAAAACGGTTGTACGCAACCACTCTTTCAAGTCCTACTGCGCCAACTTTAAAGCCTTCATTTTTCGCAACCGCAGCCATCATATAGCCTTTTTCAATCTTATTCCATGAACCTGGGTGACGGTTCTGTCGATCTAACATAGCTCTCAGAAATTCGATATCGACTTTGCCGCCACCGGGCAATATATAGCTTTGGATATGACAACTCTGCGAATCTTCAAAATGATTCTTATCGAAAAACTGCCATGACTGATAGCACAGATGGCATTTGATCGCACCTCCGACGGCATCTAACAATAACGCCCCTCGCACCGGAGGCATCACGGAGGCATCGAACGGATATTCACGAATCCAATGCGCAGGCAACGTGATTTCGTATAGTGCGCACGACTCCTTGCGCACTCCGTTTGCATTGCTATCGGCCGATACCACTGACATGGGAATTGCCATCATAGCCCAGAAAAACAATATTTTAAGAATCGGTGACCAATTCATACAGATATATTTCATTTGGATGTTCTGCATCCTTTGTTATCAATCGGTGATACGCTGTATCGACAGTCATGATAGTCACAGGTCGGTCAAGTTTGAACGCAGCGATGGGAGAGCCATCCCAATCCCACACTTCAAGCATACGAGTCGAATCAGTATCGGCATGCAAAGCATATATCTTGTCGCCTGCTGCCTTAACTCCATAATAGCACGTCAGGAGACCATTCACGTCTTTCTGTCGTGCTACGTCTCTTTTGTGGGTTACCGTAACATCATTGACCAACCGACAGTCGAAGTCGAAGAACCTCACCCGGTCGAAATGCCAGTAGAACGCCACAAATTTCTTCTCATCAGGGCTCACTGCCAAAAATTTACCATAAGGTAACTGCAGCGGCATCCCATTAGCTACAGTCGACGCATCTATCCATTCGGGGTATTCTCCCACTTCATGGGCTGAACCATCCGAAAGATCAAATATGCAGAATTCTTTTTGATTGGATGTCGAACCAAGGCTCAGATAATGTAACGAATCAAGACGATGGAACATATTGATAGCTCCGCGAGCTTCCAACGGCTTAGACACTCCGACTACCTTCATCTCGCTATCTCCGGTGAGTGTCATCGTCTTGAGGCGCCATGTCATGTGTTCCAGAGCGCTGAATGCAGTGTCCGACGCCTCGATGTTGCGACACTCAAGTCCGATTAAATCATCTGGCCCTTGCCCTCTGGGAGCTGTGCTGCAGATAAATTTGAAATCTGGGAGTGTGTAGAAATCCAACATAAAATCTTCACGCTCCTTATAAATCCCCAATTTCCCGTCAAACACGAACATGGCTCTCGGCAACAGCGCATCCACCTCGGTCACAACTGTTTCAGCCGTCAGGGGCATAGCCTCCGGCATGGATACACCATTCGTAATGCGGTCATTTCCGACGCATCCCCACTGACACGCAACCAATAACCACACGCACCATAGCTTCGCGACTTTGTTAGTCATACATTCCTGACAGTGTACAATATTTGGGGGTGTTAACATACACCGCAGAGGTAACATGACAACCGTTACAATTTATTACCGTAATGAACACCGGGTTTGTAACATCGTCATAGACCACGTCAAAACATTCCCACCCTTTTCCAACTATAAATTCACCATGTGCCAATGCCTCGATATTTGCTAGTTGCATGTCGCTGAGTCCGTCATTAGAATTTGCATAGCCGTAATAACCCGCCAATGCCATGAGCGCGACAACCGTCGTCGTAAGAATGTTTTTTTGCTTCATGATTTTTTTAATTTATGGATGAATTTGATCATTTATTACGCCCTTAAGCCATTAGTCTATCACGAGCTTATTTTTAACATTAAACTCCTCGATGGCAGAAACAGGCCAATTTGGTGTCAGCCACAAAGGTGACAGAGACTTCGTTTTAAATATTGGAAACACCGTTCGTTCTATCCGCTCCGCAACATTATAACACCAATGAGAGCCTGCGACCTGCAGATTGGCAAGCATCATAACTGAGATTGTTGTTAAAAGGACAGATTTCATGTCGAAACATTAAAAATAATTTTATTTTCGCAAATGTATACATAAATTTCTTTATCTGCAAATTATACTTGATTTTTAATCACCTTACATAATTTTATTATCACTTTATTATCACAGCTTAAATAATAACACTTCAACTTGAGATAACACACGAGTTTAACCAACTTGGGCTTTATTTCGTTAACATACACGTTCTTAAACATACCAACTAACCGGCTAGTATCATATCCAACAACGAATTTAAGCTCCATTTTACTGTAACACAACAAAATATTTATAGGCTAGCAAAAGTGGCATTTCACGATCTCAATAAAATTGCGTAGCTATTACAACTGCCACAATTGCTAATCGGCCATTAATATCAGACATGCTTAAAATAACGCTCCTTTCTTTTTTTTCCACGAATTTTATCTTCAGAATATAGAATCATTACTACTTTACCCACTATAAACTGTTCAGGCAACAACCCAAAATATCTCGAATCTTGAGAATTAAATACGTCATCACCAGCAACAAAATAATAATTTTCACTAAACATATAACTCGTCATATACACTCCCCCAAGATATACACTATCTCCCTTTATCACCATTTTATGCCCCGTTTCCCATTCAATATAATTTCTAAATATTGTAGCATTTTGCTCATCTAATTGAATTTTATAACCAGCAGAAGGCACAATCATTGGTCCAAACTCACGGACTGTCCATGGAACGACGCTGTCATTTGGGAAAGCATCGACAACAACTTGCTGAGAAACCAATTGTGGATTATCTTCGTTACTCTTCATAAAATCGGATAGCCTTTCGGCGGAAACATTGTTCAACTGTGCTTCATAGACTCCATTAATATAATATTTGCAATCATGTATTTCAACCGTATCACCCGGAATAGCCGCGCAACGCTTGACATAATACTGTCTTATATCCATTGCAATACTATCCCATGAAGATCTATATGGGAAATTAAATACAATAATGTCATTGTTCTTTAATCTATCTCGGCCGTATATTCGCCGTATTTTCACCTGCTCCCCTTTTAATGCTCCAAAAAAATCGAATATTCGAGCACCCATAATAGTCTTATCCACCATAATTTGATCTCCATGAATCAATGTTGGAGCCATAGAGTCTGATGGAATCGAAAATGTTACATACAACAATAGCTGAATTACAAACCAAAAAATAAAAAGCGCAACCGAACAAAGTAAAAGATTCATAGCCCAATCAATAGCTTTAATCACAATCGCCCGTCCTCGCCTAATAGCGATACGACGTCTTACCCTTTTCCTTTTGTTATTAGTACTCATTGATTAACACATGTAAATTACAGCTTCAAAATTGCACGTTTAATCACCACCATTCCTGACGACCATTTTCGTCTATCATAAATATCCTCTCGTCTTTACCTTTCGTAAGATCCCGTAATAATAGCAACGCTCCGCTTGGAACATTATCATACGTCAACGAAATTCCATCAGCAACCTTTTGACCTAATGATCGCCAAGTCCCTTCATTCCAAAAATACAGTTCATACAGATCTCCTATCTCGACCGTATTGCCATCACCTCGTCCGTAGTAAATTATCTTGGCGACATTTACTGGTTTGCCAAAATCCAACCCAGCCCAATCACCATTAGCATTAGGAGAATTAAACGAAGTCAAGAGATTTCCATCAAAAAGATTCTCCCTCGTCATGCCTTCATATATTGTGCGGTGGCCGTCTGTTCCTATTACAGTACCTGTGAGTTTATGGCCTTCTCCATCATAAAAATATACCTCACCCATATTGCAATGTGCATTTCTGTGACGCTGTATGTAACGCCAGTATCTAAACCGTGGTAATGAATCGGAAAGTGAAACTTCATGTCCGATCGCTTTCCCATCATTTATTCGGTGGACGAGAACGGCATCGGAAAAATCAGGAGAGTTTGAGGCTTCAAATTCTCCGCCATTTATCAAACGTGCATATTTGTGCACATACTCTATGACAGGAAATTTTCTGAATAATTTAGTAGACTGTATTTCGTTTAAGTTCGGCTTGATATAATTTATTTTGCCGTAACTATCTAATATAAAGGGATCGGTCAACGAACGCATCTTACCGGTTGAATCATATCTCACTAGCAAGTACATGATATTTTGTCCTACTTTGGCAAATTTTATATTGTTATTTTTAAGTTTTGCAAAATCTACCGCAAACCATGATTGGTCACCATATACCGCAAGGAAAGCATAGCCGTCATTTTCTTTATTGGTTTTGATCGATATATCAGAAGTGGCGACGTACTCATCTGTCACATCTTTCAGAAACATATTTTTGAAAGCCGTCGGCACATATTCTCCAGACTTTTGGAGTTCATAAATATCAGGATTGCGGGCGTAAGTCAAACGAAACATCTTGGCTTTTTTTTCATCAACGTGATGCGTTTTCTCCGGTCCGGTTGACAAGCCGGTAAACAATAAGTTTTTGCCCGTTGGAGCAAGAATTGCATTCCCTCGGTGTCCTAATGAACGGTAAGCCCAATGTGGATTAACTTCTATTGTTGTTGGAATGCCTACGCTTCTAAAAAAAGCCGTTGTCATGTATGCATAATCATCGCATGGTCCAAATGGAATCCTACTACGCGTTGACAGGCGATATATTGGGTGTTCGATTGCGTCCCAAATAAACGGCTTGACCAACTCTCCAAGATTTTTATTCATTACCACAGCTGCGCTGTAAGCTGATGTTCTGAACATATCACAATAATCAAGCTCATACAGACTATCAATATGAAAATCATGAAAGTCGCGTCTCCACGAATCAAACGGCTGGAGTTCCGCAACCTTATATGGCAGCAAATACTCACAGAATTGCTCAAAAGTGAGTTGACGCGCCCATTTGCCGTTATGCCACTCGTCAAATGCCTCATCTATATTTCTTATTAAATAAGACGATGTTATTATGGTTATATCCTGAACCTTTTTTATATCATTGATGCGCAATTTTCGAGCGATAGAATTGACCGTATCAGCTATTTGATTTCGGTTTGCGCCTGGCATTGCATCAATAGCAGCGTCTACTTCATCATAATACTGGTTAATAAGTGCAGTATCTTCATAAGAGTAGTGCCCGGGCATATTGGCAATCAGGAACTTTGCAGCCTCCAGTTTCTCCGGAACCTCGCTATAGTGTTCGATAACTTTTTCTAATTCTATACGGTTATCGCCTGCAAGATCTAATGCATCGAGCAAATCGCGGTCATTATTCCCGGAGCAACTACTTAAAAGCAGTATTTTCACCAATATGGCGATTGTGGTAATTCGTTCTGATTTCATAAACCAACTACAATATTAATTTCAAGTTCATTTTGTTTCCCCATAAAAATTCAGGAAAATCATATACGATAATATTTCTGTCGTCAGTAATGGGATTGATAATCAACAGTCTTAGTTTTTTTGCACGTTTATCGCAATTGAATATGTCGATAATAAATGGGTTCTAATTAATTTTGCCTTAATAGCTCAATTTAAAATGAGCAAATCACACCCAATATAAGATAGTTTGTTATTCAACTACTAGCACATACATCCTCTGAAAAAAACTCCTATAATTAACCCATGCATATATCCAAAATCAATCGGATTATTTAATCCGATATCTTAGCAGTACGAAATCTTCCTCGTCAATACTTGACAACAATTGATTAAGGTTATCGGCACACGACATGGCCAAGCGTCGATTACGCAGGATAAAACCCTTACTATAAATAGCATAGGCATATCGCCTATCCATATCATTAATCAAAGGAAACTTATATTCTTTATCGCCATAGAGATTGACAACTTTATTTTTTCGTGTTTTAAAATCAGCAACAACCGTAAAGAAATCTCGCATTGTGTGCCCATGTTTCCCGACAATAAACAATACATCGCCATTAGTCATCGTGTTGAGATAATAATTTTTGGAGCTATGCTCCAGAAAATCGCCTATACGCCTTAAATCATCACCAAAATCGTTCAAATCGGCCCTGTCTATGGAATTTTCACCATATATTACACTGGTAGCAGATTTTACGGTACCGTTCTGCTTGTCCAACATATAAAACTTTTCGTACAAGGCCGGCGGAAAAAAATACAATCTGCCATCTTCGGTTTCATAAAAGCTCTGATTTTGCATAGAAATTGGCGAAATGATATCCTTAGCAAAATCGAAGGAATAATCAACCTTGTTATCATTGGAATCGAAAACGATGAAACCATATGGGTTATCGCTTGTAGAAGCATAAAGAAATATATGTTTATTTTGTGACAGGTCAAATATTTGATCAAAAAACAATCGGTTTCGTCCTATTGAAGTCGGTATATCCACTGATGAGATCATATTGAAATGGCAATCAAACGACATCAACTTTTCCGGAGTCAAAATTTCAATTAATTTTGAATACGGATTCCACCCGAAGCCTAAAAGCACTGCATATTCATTCGGTCCATTTCCATACTTTTCGTCCGAGCATGATACATAATGACCTACCTTGTCGAATACGTGAATTATATTTTGTTTGTCACAGACAAGTATAATCTCTTCGGCAACCTTGAGTTGTGTAACTACGGATGGGTAAGTGTCCTTTTCAAAAAGAAGTGGCGTCAGTTCTACATCTGCAAATACACTATCAATAGAGGCACTTTCAGTTATGGACAAATCAAACACATCGTATTTAGACACTTCATATTCGCATGACGATAAAATGCAAACAAGCAATAAAGATGTCATGCAAATGTAGATAGAATTCATATTTTCATCATTTTCCAAAACATATAGTCATTTCAAAATCAGCTGGACTATCAGTCGATTTTGAAATTCAGTATATTCAGTCTGGTTATTGCATTCAACACGGTTGAGTACAATAATCTTTTGGACGGCCTGTCCACTGGCATGGACGAAACATATATTCGCCACACATCGCCCATTTCATCATATTTTCTTCAAAGCAATAACCTTGATATCCTCTATTACATGAAATTACGATTTCAGGAAGTTCTATATTAGCCAAAGCCTCGATATTGGCAAGCTGTATGTCACTTAGGCCATCTGTCTGTTGGGATTTATCCAAGGACAAATAATTGCCAACCAAAGCAATTATGGCAACTACCGCTCCGGTAAAGATTCCTTTTTTCTTCATAAATTAAGTTTTTAATGTTATTATTGTTTTATTTAACTAACCCATAAACAATAAGTCTATCCGGGTTGTCTTTTTCTTCATAAAAGACGTCTACATATCTGTAATATTCACCAGTTGAAGCATCTGTACTAAAAGTTAAACAGATTTCAATTTCAGAAGAAGGCAACACTATGTCTGAATATGCGGTTGCATTGACACAGTCACAAGACGGAATCAGAGTTTGGATATGCAAGGTTATGCTATCGTTGTTTACAATGGTATAATTGACAGTTGAGGAGCTATTACGACGGGCTAATCCGAAAGAGCAAGCATATAATCCATTGAACCGAGATAAGAGTTCATCCTCTCCATTCAAAATTATTCGTTTGTAAAGTTCCTTGATCTTTGGATTGAGTACCGGATTGCCAATTGCAAGAACTTTATTGTCTGCATCAAGCAAAAAAGTATTATATTCAAGCCTTTTGGGCAATTCATTCAACTGTGCAAATATATTATTGCTATCCACTGCTATTGGGTGCAAATAAACATCTCGCTTTAGCAAGGACTCAATCTCATTTTTATCCGAAGTATTGATGATAGTCAGACAACCAAGACTAATATCAGGGAGGGAATGCAATTCATCAATAACCTCTTTCCATAAAGGGAGTTTCATCCGACATGACGTACAACCGTTTGAATCAACATAATTGACAATTTTATAATCGTATGCCAACATATCGATATCAATTTCTTCATCTATGATTTGAAACTTCATCTGTTCAGGTATATTAATTTCCTTACCAACCCACTCAGCAACAATGTTTGCCTCATTACGATTAGATACATGGCATGATGTCAAAAAGAATGATAATACCACAGTTTTATAGAGCAATTTCATAATTACTAAATGGTGTTGATTTAGGGCGTTGGCGTTGTTATTTATCAGATGTCGCAAAGTTATAAATTATTTTAAATAAATGAAATTTCGGCAACAGAAATATCACATCTAAAACATTAATTAACATATATTTTCTTGTAACAATTTAGCCAAAGCATAGGCATATTTGGTGGTCGCTCAACATCAGACGGGCGCAAGGATTGCATTAGGGTGTGATTGATTGTTTTTCCACGCTGTGTCAGCTATGGAGTGGATCGCGTGGGAAGCATCGGCGCCGGTGTCTGAGCGGAGGCAACCGGATATTTTCTAGTTTGATTTTCAGTTTTCGGCTTCCTCGTTCCGAGGCGTTGTTGTCTGAAGGTATTGCCGGATTCTCAAAAAAGCTGAAGATGTACCCCCGGCATTTTATCAACCCTCGTTTCAGTTCGTGTAACTCCTTGCGCGGATGGTCGATGTTCTTCTTCAGTAGTTCATCAAGCCATTCCAGCCAATCGTCTGCCTGGATTGTTTCCGTGGGCTTTTCATTTCAGGTATGTATTGCTTCGCGCAGCAAGCTCTGCACCTCCTTTGCCCAAGTCTGCTCTTTGGTTATATCATTGAGATATTCAAGATTCCGCAGCAAATGGGCGAGGCATACCCGATTGTCGAGGAAGTCGATGGCGAAGTATGCGCTGTGGCGGTCTGTCACAGCGACCATATTTTTCAGAGAGTCACCGAAACGGTCTTCAAGGACTTTTGCGCCACGTCCGCTGCCTCGGAAGACAAGCGTCAGATAGGCTGTCTGCGCTATCCACGACCAGTTGAGCTTGCCATTACAATAACATCCCGAATCATCGAAGCCCACAACGGAAGACTCCCTGATAAGTCGTTCGATAAGAGCAATCGCAGGCTTGGATTTGTCGAGCATCTCCCTCACGATATTGGCAAGGGTGCCTTGGCTTATCGTAACATTGAACATAGTCGCGAACAAAGACTGTAAACGCTCATACGGCATACACAGCACTACGCTGAGATATGTTGCAATGGCTCGGATATTCTTCCCGAAGGTTATCGGGTTCCCTCCTTTACGGCGCGGTTCATAGCCACGATTGCAGCAGCAGCAAGAACAGACCTTTTTGTAGAATCTGCACTCTCGGTACCGGTCTGATGGATGGCAAGTCGATTTCCTGTGTCACATAATCCAGTTCGCCTTCGATGTCCGACAGGTCGCGGCCGCATTGAGAGCAATATTGCGACTGCACATTCTCTATCTCATCCGGATTGGCAACCATTTTTCTCGTAGTGCCCTCGTGCCCTTCCTGACCGCCAACAGATCTGTCGGACTTTTGGCGCAAAGACTTGGTTCGCCGCTCAATCTCCGATTTTATTGGCTCTTTTGACGGAGGCGTACTGCTGTTGCCGGAGTCCTTGGGCGGCTTCTCATACTTCTCCAATTGTTTTCGCAACTCGCGATTTTCTTTCAGCAGTCTATCGACATTACGGTTGAGAGTACGGTTTTCCGCATACAGCGATCAACCGTCTTTCTCAACGTTTGAAGCTCTGAAAGTAACCTCGACAATATTTCTGATATGTCGTTAACCTGCTGTTTCACAGATGCAAAGATAACTTTTATCTGGAATCTCCAAATGAAATCGCTACAATTTTCTGTGATTTTCAGCGGATTAACTCACTTTTTACTATGGCAAGGTAGAGCACTATTCTTTGGCTGAATAGTTAATCCTACTACTGAGTGCTGAAAAAGAGCGAGCACAAGCAGTCTGTAATACTAATACCCATAGCGACTGCCAATCAATATGGATTTTGTCTAAAAATGATGTTTCTCAGATTATATACTACGGATTTATAGCCATTTACCGAATAAATATACATTAAAGAATAACATTTAGCGATCGTTGCAAAAGCGTATTTCTCTCAAGGCCTTGGATGGTATTTTCAGCGCTTAAAACCTAGCGCTTGCTCTGAATGCATATTGGCCGCTATTACATCAACGGCAGCAATGTAAGGTTTATCATTGAACGGCACATCATCCACCAGAGTCGGGTCTAAAACGGCATCATCTTGCGCATAAGGTCTTACCTGCTGTCCGTTGTCAAGCTGTTGCTGAACTTCTTGCATCCTGAATGAGATTACGGCAGTAGCTTTCCTCACATCCGATAGAACCGTCTTAATGAAGTCAGGCGATTCTTCCAATTTTTTTATCCATGATTTTAAGTAGGTGGCTGAATCTTGCTTGACATGTTTTAGAATACCTATTTGCTGACAAACGAGCGCGGCTCCAAGTTCCGCTACTAGTTCCTCACGTGCATACTCTTTGTCGCCGAACCTTGTCGCTTTCAGACGGTTCAAGCGGTTTTGGCTACCTGTGCTATGAGTCATTTCATGAAGTGCTGTTCCATAGAAATTTTCACCGCTATCGAATTGCTCTTTCAATGGCATCACAATATGATCCATCTGGCGAGAGTAGTATGCATCATCCTGTTTCTCCAGCTTTATCGGACATATCCAAGCATTATTGGCAATCATGGCATCAATGGCAGGGAAAGAAAATATCACTCCATCATGTACCGGTGGTTTCAATGAGCACTGTTCCTCCAGTTTATCGTACAAGTCTGGCCGCACCTGCTGAAGATTGGTCTGCGCTACATTAAAGACGTTAAATACCTGATTCTTTGGAAATACGTTATATCGTTCCTTTTCTTTGTCAGATAACTTTTTGTAGTCATCCCAGGAAATTTTTTCCCTGGTCTCTCTGTCTATGATAGTGTATGTAGTAAGAAAAACTGGAAAGGATTTTTCCCCTTTCAGTACGTGAACAGGTTCACGGCCTTCAACCGTTCCTCCTTTCAACTCCGGATTGAGTATTTTCTGAATGGAGTTAAAAGTGCACCATACGGGCATTTTGTAGCCCTCTTTCTCGGCATGCAGAATTAGCATCAGGGCATTAGCCCCATTATAATGACGGCCGTTCAGATTGCGTGGCCACACCAAGGCGCCCTCTGTAAACCAAGGCTTGTGCCAATTATCTTTCATCGACTTAATCTTCTCAATCATCAGCTCTGTGAAGCGGTCGAGGGCTTTGTCCTCAGCTGAGGGTTGATTTGGATTCTTGGAGTAGTGTGCCATCAGAGCGGGAGCTTCTTATATTCTGTCAGCTCCGTAATCTTGCAAAAGAAGTCAAGATTACCGTTAAAAGATGAAATGCGCACTTCACCCTTTGCCTCAATCTTTCCTTTGGGCACTATGAAGGGTTCTATTGCAGCTGAAAAACGGACGAAGCGGACAAAGACGCTGTAAAACTCATCACCGATTTTGTCTGTCGAGTAGGCTGAAAATCTAAGGTATTTGTTCCCTTTCTTATCAGTCGGGGTTACAATATCCTTGCATATCGTTCCTCGAAACTCCATGTTGCCGGCGATTCCTGATTCTGCCACCGGGTCAAATTCGAGCCTCTCGGCAGAAAGGTTGAAATACTGACGTTTCTCCGGAGCACCCTTGATTTTCAAGATGCCGTCGATAGCGACCCTGCGCCCTTCGACAAGCGATGCAACATCTGCGTTATCGGCAACAACACTTATATTGATGTGGACTGCATCCCCTTTGGTTGTGGGAACAGCTACTGACAACCCGAACGCCACAAATGACTTTCCATCCGCTGTCTGTTTTACACTGGCGGCACGATTTACGATACCGCATACCTTCACAGTACATTTAATCATATATGCTTGATTTATTGGTTAATCCCTCGAAATTAGTTTGATGTAAAAGATACAGGCTATTGATGTCTTGACAGCTTCAAAAAGCGAAAAGAAGACTGCATACCATAATCCCAGATATGTATAGATAGTTAGAGTGATGTAACACATTACCAGCAGCAAAACTATCAATATCGAATAAGTTATAAGGCTTCTCATCTCTGCATCATTTGAGTCTGCTCATTGCCGATCTGCCGATTGAAACTTTCCGACATCTGGTTGCCAACAACAATGTTGTTCACAATTACGGACACACGATGTCGTTTCGCGTCATAGTCAAGTCCGTTATCATTTAGGATGTTGGAAAGTCTTGTCAGTTCGGCATTTGTCAATTCATGGCTAAAGGGAGCATTGTCTGAAACGACAGAGAGGATGGGATTGCCATTCTCTTGAACCGTCATAATGCACGACCTCAGACCAGTAGTAAGGGACGTGAGGTCTATCTTGCGAGTGACAGCGGCATTCGTGGCTACAGTCATCGCATCCTCCCTCTCCTTGCCGTCAATCTGAACCGCAAGAGCCATCAGAGATGTAAACATCGTGATTGCCATCTCCATCACCGGGTCATTGGACGGAAGTTGGACACCGCTGTCCTCCGACGAAAGAAGCTTCTTCATCCAATCATCCGGCGACATCTCCTTCGTTTCATCAAGATCATTGTCTTGCATAATTCCCGGATTAGGTTCTACCTGGTCCGCATATTGAGCCAATAGATTCTCGCCATTGTGCATGGCCGTTATCTTGATGTTGCCTTTAGCTGCTATCTCTGCAAGATAAGCGACTGGGTCAATATCCCTTGCAGTTCCATCGGTAGATACCAACTTTACCCCAAAGTATAGATGTTCTCCAGTTGTTCGCGTACCTGTATTGCCTGATACTCCAATTTTTTGTCCAGCATTGACTGTATCTCCAATTTTCACATTGATGTCCGACAAGTGCATGTATGTTGTCTGATATTTGGAGCCGTCAGGGCGGTTGTACTCGATGGTGACACTCTTGCCGCCACCGGCATTCACGTTCTGATTGACTTTTACTACCTTGCCATTATCCTCAGTTGCAAACAGCTCGTCACCTTTACATCTTATATCAACACCTTTGTGAAACTGCTTCTGACCGGGAGTGATTGAGTCATTCCGCATACCATACGGTGAAGTAATCAACAGAAATTCATCCCTCTTTACAGGGAATGAATAGCCAGATATCTGTTTCATCTTAGGGGAAGCTGCCATCGGCCCCTGTTCAGATGCGATCTTGTCATACTTTGTCAGATTCATTCTGTCGATTACGGAGATGAGACTGGACGCATATTGGTTTGATGTGGCATAACCTGCCTTCTGCAAACCACGACACCAACCTTGATAGTCGTTTGCCTGGAGTGCAAAACACTGAGCGTACCTGCTGTTGTTCTTGAGTATCAGGGAGTGATGCTCAAAACTGTCGGCAACAGAGGCGTACCTGCAGAACTTCTCATTAGGACGGTCATCGGTATAAAGCCCATACTGTCCTCCTGCATCAATCCAGCTTTTCCCGGCCTTAATTCCAAAATGGTTGTTACATTCCCTGGATAACTGACTCTGACCGTTGGCACTCTCCAGAATGCCCTGAGCAAGAGTAACAGAAGCTGGTATGCCATATTTACGCTGTTGCTCCATGGCATATTCGGCATATTTTTCTACATATTCGCTTGACCTGCTCATCTTTTCGGACCATGATATGCTTCAACATCCTCAACCTCTTCGGTCTTTTCAACTTCCATACTCTCGCCACGAGACTCGGGATTTTCAATCGCCTCACTTTGGCAGATCTTTGCTCCCAGCATGTCCGCGAATATCTTTGCGGTAAGTGATATTTTGTAACTGTCCATATCCTCAGCTACAAACATTCGATGCCATTGCCCCCTGCTTATTTCTCGTGGCTTTATGTCGCCCACACCCTCGATCTTCGGGGCACACATGAACTTGTCATCCTTGGATTTGTATATATTGGCTCGGATGATACGTGAAACATCCGCATCTTCTGGAATCTCATTAAATATATCGAATTTCAGAGCCGGATTAGCTTTAGCGATTTCGTAGTATTTCTGTCCCAACTCCATTCGAAGTCTGTCACCTTCCGCATGATGCCCCTGACGAATCGTTGAGAAGAATCGGTTTGTGTCCTCCTTTTCCGGATAAATACAGAAAGACTGCTCATCTTTCGCCTTAATATAGAAAAACCAACGATTGTTGTCATCCTTGAGCATATGCACCTTATCGAACAGCACTGTATTGACAGACGCGACTGCCTCGGACACATCAATCCGGGCAACCTCATTAAGTTTGCCCTCCTTGAGTACCATCTCATGTACGGTCTTCCCATCATAATAACTGTCATCGGCCTGCAAAGAAAGTTTACCTACACGGTTATAGAATCGGATATATTTGGCGCCTTCATGCCGAAGGGCCAGACTGATACGATCTTTGGACATGCCTCTGATACCGTTGACGCTCAGTGTCGCCCTTGACTGTTTGCGTTCATCCTTTGACATGACTTCTTCTGGATAAACACGGAACATCTTGCGTTCACCGTCGGGGAGATTTATATAGCCGCCCGCCATCGCGCCACCAGGCAGAATGACATCGTATATTCCAGTCTTCTCATCCTTGATAACTACCATGGAGCGGTCATATTCGTTAGGAATAGATGTAATCATGTCGCGGATGACATAGTGGTTTGTTCTGTTGTTCCATTCATCAGGAAGATATTCCATACACAGACGGTCTATTGATGCGGCGTGCTTCAGAGCCTCGCCGTATGCAAGTTCTACCTGTTCCGCATCATCGGTACCGGTCAGCCGTAGAGCATCCTCCAACTCCTTATTATAGTAAGCGAGGTCGAATTTCTCCATGAATACGGTCTTCTCTTCCGATGAAGAGAAGTTCCGGTCTTCGATTCTCATACCACCGTGACGGATGATATCACATAGTATTGCCGCCTCACGGCAGTCAACCTGTGGCTTCTGCTTCTCGTGAAGGTCATCTATCTGCGCTTGGGTTCTGAAACGAGCATACTCAATCTTTTCGCCGTGCTCTGCCTTTCGTATCACATCGAGGGCATTGTTGATATCAGCCTCAAGAGCATCAATCATACATGGGGTTTCCTGTAGTTCGCGTGTCCATGTGTCCACAAGGTCGATGGCTTGTGGCGAGAGCTTGGCTGGAAGCCCAAGTTCCGACATCTTTACGGCAGAAGCCACTTCCACCACAAGTTTCTCGTAACGCTCCGCATATTCTCCCGGTGCCTGGCCTCCTTTCATTACCATTCCTTCGCGAGCCAAACGCTGTTGATGTCCGGTCGCATTAACAATTTGACGCATAAGTTCCTGAACATATTCCGGATAATACTCATATTTGCGTTGCTCGGGCATATATACAGCATCCTTGTCGGTATCGTAATGTGCGATATTAGAGGCCTCACGTCGAATTGGCACCAAAAAATCTTTCATTTGCTTTATAAAGCCGTTGACTGTTGCCCTTAGCTGTTTTTCCTCAGCTTTGAGATGACCGCGCTCGTTGGCAGAGCCATAGCGGTCGAGGACTTTACGGTAAGCTTCTGCTTCCGAATGAGGCATAACGGTCTGGTCTATGTTGAATAGTACCCTTATCTGCCTTTGTTGAACGCCTTTGTATTCATTCTGCTGTCCGGGAGTAAGTTTCTTATAGTCGGCAGCAGTTATAACCTCCTTCGGATTGTGCCTGTTTACGTAGTTATCCCACGCATACCAGTTGAACGGCGCCCCTTTTTCTTTACCGATGACAGGTGTACCTGAGGCTTTGGCTGTATGGAAGAACACATACTGTGCCGACGGAAATTTCCGGCTATCTGCGAAAAGCTGGAGTATTAATGAGTTAAATGGACTGACTGCCGGTCCCTTGGGATATATCCTGGGAGCCGGCATACCTGCATGGTTGAGCCAAGTGCCTCCGTTGTTTCGGGCACTGCTCAAAGCTTCGTTGATTAACTGGACCTGGCGGATCGCCGCCTTCTCTTCCTGTAGAGATTTCCCTTTCATTATTCTGTCTATCTGATTTGTCTGTTAGTCTGGATAAGATTCTCCTCTGCGGCAACACGGTAATTCTCACTTGCAAGTCGGCTGTTGGCGTCATGACGGGCGAGCACGGCATTGGCGAGAGTATTCATTGGCAATGCTCCGCTCTGATATGCGGCCACTACATTGTCAGGCAACGTTATGGAACATGGTGTCCTATCAATGTTGGCAACCAGGCAACTGCCGTTAATGACAGGCGACGTGATGCGCGGATTCAGTTCCTCGTCTTCATATCTTTTGAATCTCACTACTCCCGGATTGTTGCCGCGGTCAATGCTCTCATGACCGGCTTTATTCAGCAGATTCATGCCACCCATACCGATGAGCACCATCTTCAGAAGTTGATTCCGGATAAACATTCCTGCTACAATGGACGCTATTGGTATGAGGTTGTCGCGCAGATGAAGCGACTGAGTCCTGCCTGTCATAGTGCCAACCAAAATATCCGGCAGCATTGCTATTACATAGCCGAGATTCTTTCCTATGTCTCCTAAGCCAGAGAAGCCGAGGTCAGACATAAGAGAACCCCAACCTGCTTGGTTGGCATCTTGCTCCTGACGTATTTCATCCTTCTCATTTTGTGAAGATAATGCATCATTGCCTGTTTGCCCCATGGATTGTTTCTCTTGAATGTTGGCTGAACGAGCAGCAAGCTCCGATACTGTCTGTATTGATTCAGCGTTATCGTCAGACTGGACAGCGATACTGGTGGCAGCTTGCTCTAAAGTGGATTTCGCATTGTCGATAAAGTTGGAGACCGGAGTGAAAATCGCGTTTACACCTCTTGACATGTATCCACCCAAAGAGAATGTGCTGACAGGACGTTTTAGCGTGGCATTTATGCGCGTGATGCTGTTGTTCCGTGGTGCGTCTATGTATGATGCCTTTCCCCTTACTTTGTCGAATACATTTTCATCGCTCCCGAACAAACCTTTGCTGATGCACTCTTCAATACTTATAGTCTTCTTTTTGTCTTTTGAATCGGCATAAGCTTCAAGGCCAGCAAAGACAACTTCGACACCGGCGAGTTTCGCAAGATTGGCCCACGAACCACAACTTAAAGTCGTGATTGTATCAATTCCAAATGAAACAGCTTTCGCACCGGCCCATTCCCATCCGTTGGCATTATATTTCTCCTCAGCTTCCTTAGCTATCTGCTGTTCAAGAGGCGACCGTGACATCACATGAGGAAGTCCGAATAGACTGCCTTCACCGGCTTTGCGGATGATATACTCAGCAGTTGATTTTGGGGTCTGCTCATCAACGAGCTTGTCAATCATGGTCTGCTGCACACGATAGTCTACATAGGCTGCAGCAAGGTCTGTACCTATCTGTTGAGATGCCTTATTGTATTTCTCTTGACCAATCTCTCCCACTATGGCGGCACGCCACTCTATGGTCAGTGCTACTAAATCGTGATAGACCTCCTTGTTAGACAATACCTTGTCTCGGCACATACTGATGTAGTCCTCGGTTGTTTTGCTATTCCATTCCCCAGTCGCCTTTAGAATCTGCATGGAGTTATCGTAGCCGCCAGGATTGCCTGCACTAGCCAACGATGATAGGATCCCCCTGATACTTGTCTGGTACTCAGCATACTCCTCGGCCTGTTTTGTGGACAGGTAGTTGCGGGTCTCCTTCATTATTCCGGCAATATTCCCGTCTAGATAGCGACCGAGGCAGTATTCCACCTCGGCAAGTCCGTTGATATTTTGAAGTCCTGCCATGTTATACACTCTGTTTCAGAAGTTGTTCTCTTGTCTGGTTAATAGCATTATGGTATGCTTCCATTTGTGTTGGGTAATATTCCTCAAGCCACTCATCCTTATCTGTAAGATCGCGGATGAAATTGACAGCAATTTGGCGCTCTATCTCGATTGCGGCCTCACCGCTCTCCGAATTATTGAACCAAGCCTTGGTGAACCACCTTATCCCAAACCTGTCTGGGTATACGCTTACCATTCTGGGAATATCAAAACACTGTATGTCGATATCCAAATCGGCTAGGGGATCAACCAATCTCTGACTCAGTACGGCTGACTCATATACTTTTTTTTTAATCCGTCAGTCATAGTTGAAAGATATATTTGATGCCGGATTGCGAGATAATTCAAGAAGTCACCGATAAGGAGATTCTGAGCTTTGCAAGCGAGCGGAATCGCAGACTCGTCAAGCCCACCGGGATTGCCAAGGTGGGGTATCGTTCGGAAAAAGAACTGCCTGACAGTCGCCCAAGAGAAAATATTGCGAAGTGAAACCTCTGTTTTCCCGGGTAACATATAATCTCCTCGAGCGAGGTCAGCGAGATATGATGGGTACCATTGCAGCATCAGTTTCTCAATCTCTTCCTGATTACTGTCAAAATCGGTAGGTACATCCATATCAATGGTTTCAAAGTCGGGTACTGCTACCTTACCTGTTTGCAGCAACATCTTGATATTGCCATATATCATAGTCAGAAACTCCATCGGATTGATTTCCTCATCCCTGTATTTGACTTCGATATGCAGTGACTCTGATGCCATTCCGACCACCATTCCGGCTTTGACTTTCTGATCCACTTGCGCGAAGCGTGTCTTGAGATGAGAGTAGGTCACAAGATAATCGCCGTGTTGTATAAGTAGTACCGCTCCATCTTTGGCGTTCATGGCACCGCAAACATTTCCATCTGCAACAGATGCAACGAGAAAATTTCGGGTTTTGAAATCCACACCGTGGTTGAAATTACCATTGGCATCCTCTCCGTATGGACACAGAATCTCCACTCGACCATTCTTTTCCTCGAAAGGCATTGAATAACCGCTTTGGGAATATAGGTTTGAATTTTGGTTATAGCTCATATTTATGTTATCGTCTGATTACAGGTCTCAATACTTCATGCTCATCCGGATGCTGTTTTTGCATCTCTTCTGATGCGTACTGCTGCTGGTCATTCTGCATTGGTTGTGTCTGTTGTTGCACTACACGAGAATTATTGCCTATCAGCAACATGCCAAGCAACGCACCGGCAATCTTGCCCAACCAACCGAACCGGCCAAAAATAAGAAGTGCGGAAGCAATAAGACCGAGCATCGACATCATTGACACTTTTCCGGTGAATATGTTACTGAAAAGGTTACTGAACATATTGCCGGCGTTGCCACCGGAGATATTCCCCATGAAAGTGCCTATGCCTCCCCATGATGATGCGGCGTTATTGACGTTACTTACAGCATCCGTCACACCTCCGATGGCATCTCTTGCGGCGCCGATGGTATCACCCACCGCACCGACAGTACCGTGGACTGTTTCCTTGACGGCCTTGTTGGTGTCTTCGCCAAGAATCGTGTCGCCGACCGTCTGCATGACAGGCTTGTCGTTTACAAGCGCCTCCCAACCTACATATCCGACACCAGCTCCGATGGTTGCTGTCTTTATGGCTCTACCGGCTCCGGCAAGTGTTTGCTGAGGATGTGCGGCAGCACTTCCGAGCATACCGAATGGTTTTGACGCCCATTTCAGGGCTGTACTCCATTTGCCCATGATTACTTAAGATTATTTGGTTTGAAAATCAATGTGTCTTTAATGACCGGTTTGTTTGGACGTATAGGAAAAATCGAGTCTGTTATCCAAGGATACTGTGGTCGAATTGGCCCGATGATACCGGGTGTGCCTCCATTAACAGGTCCGTTTCCTTCAAGTTTTATACTCACGCGACCATTCTGCCGCCAACGCCGGAAAGCTGCGTCTGTTATCTTCCCTTTGTCAATTGGGGACCTGCCACGATTGTCCAGTTCAAGCCATACATCATTAAGTGAGGTGTATTTTACAGCTCTGGCAAGACGCGACAGTTTGCGGTTCATGATCTTAAGCTTTGGCCGTATTCCAAAGACTATCTCAATCCTCTGTTTTTCGTTCATTTTTATATCTGATAAACACACCTGTCTTATATCATTGACTATATCGACAGAAGTCATTATCAGCTCACGATAGATAGTGTTTCGCTTTGGGGTGAGCGCTACGGCCAAGGCGTTTGTCGGCGCTCTTTGGAGTTGATTTGTAAGTTCTCCAAAATTTTCTGTCAGCCGACCCACATCATGATAGAAACCGTAAATCTGTGCAGCATAAACTACTATGTCGTTAAAACGGTCGAGATACTCGTTGTATTTCCGTTGAAGTTCCGTTGTAGACTCAACTTCTTCCCTGGTCCAGATATGCCCTGTACTCATCATCAGCATGGCAGACTCTTGGCTTTTGAGTGTCTTCTCTGCCTTCTCGTTATATAAGAGTATCATCCCGGCGAGTGTGGGATCTATCTGTGCAGATACAGACAAATATGACATAACAGTAATAGCTATTAATAGATACCGTATCATGGATGTATAGATTTTGCTACCCTTTTCCAGCGGGCTTTCGCTTGTCGTGCTATAGTGGCGTTGTCTCGGTCAATCATTCCTGCGGTTGCACTCGCCCATACATCATTGAATGTGTAATAGCGTATACTGAGACACAGCCTTTTCAACTTTTTATGGAATGAAGCAAGCCTGTCATTCAGTGCCCAAAGTGTTTGGCTGCGTTCCGTACCTGTCAGCATATTTCCTACGCCGCCTTCAGCGATGGCGTTCTTGAGCAGAGTATAAACTGATACCATTTCAGTAGTCGTTTCCATATAGAGATTATTCATGCTCATTGAAGCCACTATGCCCTGTGGGGTACTTTCGACAGACTTTTTCAGTTCAGTAAGGGAAAGGAATATGCGAACCCCCTCGGTATAGAGATGTGTTGATGCTTTCAGTGTCGAGGCATATCCATCCACCTTCTGCAGATAGTTGCTATACTGTTTCTCCCAGTCATGTATCTTGGTGAACTCGGCAGCTATGGTATTCTGCAAAGCGGCAGTCTGCAACTGTCCCTCAGTTTCCTTCTTCACTTGATCATTTATAAGCTCGTTGCCCTCCGCCAAGGCTGTCCATTCGAGAGGATTAGCGACAACGATGCTCTGTGCGTTGGAGTGGAGGACTCCGACGCCAAAGATAACGGCTGCAAATATTTTAGCGGTTGGTAATCTCATAGATTCCTTTTCTTCGTTTGTTATATTCTACTCTCTGTCTGATAGTCCTCACAAGAGGATATCCCAATGCAATGCCAGGTATTGGCAATATGGGTGTGGATCTGTCTCCTGAGTATATAGTCACTGTTTTGAGTCCGGTAAGATTCTGAAAGAAGCTGATATGTTCTTTGAAGTCTATGACACGGTATAGCTCGATGTATTCTAGTTGTTTCCATAATACACCATGCTCGTATATAATCATTTCATCAGTTATTGTAAACCTCATCATTTTCAAATACAGGAACATATAGATCAAATGAAGCGACATAGCAATCATCAGAACCAGAATCAGCCCGGGCAAAGGCGTCAAGTCATATCCCCAGTACCCCAGGATGTTTATCACTATCCACGGAGCCTTGTCAATCATCCACTGAAGCCAATGTGGACTGAAGACTATGGTGCCGAATGATGAATTGTATTGGTTCATCGTTTCATACCGACTTTTGGTGTCAGCGGCACAACTTCATCACCAGTGTAATTAGTTTTTCCCTGCAAGGCATCATTCCAATCCTTGTAACAGGGCAACAATGGGAACTCATAGATATTTTCCGGATTTATGCCTTTCGATTCCGCGACCTTATGAAAATGTGTACAAAATTCACGCCCGGCCTTGTCGTTGTCAAAGCAAAGGAAATGATGTGCATTGGGAGTCAGCGATAACAGTCCTTTCATCTGTCCGTCAGTGGGTGTGCCACCGGTTGACACAAATATGGCGTTCTTTGCCAATTCCTTATGCTCATCAAAAGCTCCACTATGAATCTCATAGAAAGACATCGCGTCGTATGCGCTTTCAAACCAAGCTACACCTTCCACATTTTCCATCTTAGGCAGTTCACCTTTGTCCGGAATTGCCATCCACATGCCCTCAGATGAATTGCTCCCGGCAGCCATACCCTTATAAGATGTCTTACCATCCTTGTTGGGGATTCCTCTGACTTCAAGCCCGACGATCTGCGATAAATCATCCGGTTTCCTAAGGGGGAACGCTATGTTTCCGTACCGTTTACCGTCATCACGTTTCTTCGTTGCGACAAACATATATGGTGCGAAGGCTTCCAATGTGGATTTATGCAATCCTCTTGCCATAAGGAATCTCGCAAGATTCTTCTGATCATGGGATATCTCATATTCCGACAAATCAAAAGGTTTATGTTCTTTCACCGGATTGAATATCCGACTTTGCCTTTCTTCCAAAGGTTGGTTCAACAACCGGTGGCATACTACATTGACTAGACGGTCGAGCGACATCCCCGGTCTGTAGTCCGCAAAGAAATAAGGATGTGACTTTATGAATGATATGATATTGTAGTTCTTACGCTCTGGAGGCTGAAAGCAGCAGGTGCCGTGCCCGGAGACAATGAATTTGTCGCCCCCGACACGGCGTCCGTCTGTTCCCACACGGACATACGAGGGGTAGCGCAACCCATCCTTGCGGTTGAGCCGGTAGCCTGCGTCCTGCAAAACCTCCTGAATGGAGATTCTTGCTTTGAAATCTTCGTATGTAAGTTTTGGTAATGACATCGTGTGGTTATACTGGTTTAGAATCCGTGTCCAATATGAGGTTCAGGTGGTCTTGGCTGGTTAATCATTGCATCGAAATTTCGAGCCGCTACAGTTTCCGGGGTATCAACCCCAGGTTTGAAGTATGGCCTTGGTCCACACCCATAAAATTCCGGTCGAGGTCGTGATGCCGCACCAAGGACAACAGCACCTACAGTCAACGCAGTAAGTATACCTGCGCCAATCTTGGCTCCATTGTTAGAGGTTTGAATATCCTTCATGTCAACTTCGGAAAAAATCTTGGAGAACATCTTCATTCGTTGAAGGTCATTGACTGCGAGAAACTTGTTGTAATCCTTCTGGGAAATTTCATGGGAAATAACCTCGCCGTTTATCACGGCTGTCATTTTGTATTTCCCCTCAGATTCTTGACTCGGTTGCACAGAAATCTGTTCTACCGACACCTCACGTCCGTGCTTACCCTCGCGAAACCACGCTTTGTTGTCCTCAAGCTCATAGAGGTCGCGCCCATTGATTACTGCGCCTACATCGGGATGACCTTCATGGAGCATATCCATATATGCTTGCGCCTCAGATGTTACAGTATATTCATCCACTGGCTGCTTTCGGATCTGCTGCTGATTGGCATCGAGCGTAACCACTGCCTGTTCCTGTTGGTTCAACTCCTGCCGGACTTCCGGTTTAAGCGCAATACTGACCATTTTGTCTGTATTGAGTGTATCAAGAGTGATTGCATCCGAAAAATCGTCTTGAAAGACTCCATTGATGAGCTTTATACGATCTGCTATTCCAACTTCCTTGATGGAGTTGTTGGTCAGCTTAGACACCTCTTCATCCGTAAGGTCATAGACAAAGTCTGCTTGCTCTACAATTGATTGGACTGTAAGTGTTTTCTTCTCAGCATCAATAACCAGTCCATGTGACCTCAGTACTTCCTGCCATTTCTCATTTGTAAAATATACATCTGATGATATGGCTGTCTTGTATGGAATTGCAGGTTCATTTGAACGCTTAGGTTGTGGAATCGGCTGAATAACTGTCTGCATCTGTGCTAATATATCCTGTTGCGGTACAGTTCCCTGCATCGCTCCTTGCGGTGTGCCTTTGTAATAGAAACCATAGCCTCCGGTCTGCATCTCGCCCGGTTTCTGCCGCCCGTCAGGACGAACGGCGACCATAGGAGCACCGGCAGGAAACCAAAGTTGGCCTCCGATACGACGCATGTGCCATCCCCCTTGATTGCGCGGAGTCCAACCGAGGAATCCTCGCCCGAAAGGATGTCGGCACATGACAGGATATGGCACACGCCCATATTCTCCGACGCCTATGCGGTTGCCATGTAGGCCCATCGCCACACGACCGTTGGCATTACGCGCATGTACGAAATCACGCGGAAGATCAAAATCGGCAGCGACTACTGAAGCGAGAGTGTTGTAGGCACGCCTGTTAGCAGTATTGGTTCCCCAATCCACGAGGGCGCGTAACTGTTTCTCTGTTATCGGATAGTACAGGAGGGGGCTGTCGTGACCCTGGACCACGAGCTGGAAGCCATTACTGGATCCTGTGACAGTCGCTCTCATACCGTTACGCATAAGAATATCCTGTAGCTCTGGATGCAGTTCGAGATGGTGTGGATTTGTATTCTGTCTAATTGCCATAATGCTGATGGTTAAGCAAGTCCGTGTTGCATGGCATCCTCAAGAAGATCCTCTCGGTATGTGATATAGGCAAGGGCGTTGCGATTGTTCATCTGCATACCACGCTCCTTGCAGAAATCGGTGAACTCCTCACGCCATTCTTCGGAGTAGTGGATGACGTAGTCCACCCAACTGAATAGACCACGCTGTACAAGATCAATGAGGACTTCCTCAGGATAATACTTGAAATTCGGTTTCTTTCGTGGCATTAAGATTTTACATTTTATGGGTTGATGCGTTGCGCTGCATGTTGCCACGCTTCTTCATTTCATCCCACAGTTCCTCAGTATATTCATCTTCCGGAACATAATCGAGGCCTCCCTCAGCATTGGCCACCCAGCAGCCGTTCAATCCAAAGTTGAACTTGCCGTAGTCGCGGCGGTCATCATCGCGCCAGGCTTCTTCATCTCCGTCAACCACCCGTATGCCTGGTTGTTCACGCAGTGAAACGCCAATTGTCCATATCTTATCACGGTATTGAGTCGTTAGAAGTTTACCGTTACGAAGACAGTTGGTCTCTGCCGGAGTTAGGTGCAGTTCATCTGCGATGACTTTTATGTTGTTGTCAACAACGGCAGCAGATGCCGCCATGACCTGATTCGTGCTGGAGTCAATCTGGTAATACGCGGGTAATCGCTTTCCGTCTGGAAGACTGATTTCGCTGATTATGATTTCTCCATTGGCTAGCGATTTGCGGTGCTGTTCCGGCAAGTTTGAAAGATCAACCTTTTCCAGTTTGGGATAGAACATGACCTTTACATCACCATTTGAGTTTCGGTAAAGCGACAGACGGGCGGCTGCAAGAATTGTCTCACCGCTATCCGCTATGACTTTGATGGGCAGTACTGGTGTTGTTCGGCCTTCGCGCATTTGCCGCATAATACCTTCCGGTAAATCATCGATCATTTCGCGAGTGATACCGAAACGATTGAGTACGTTGTATGGAATTTCTTCCTCTTTGAATTGTGATTGGTTCATATGGTCGTGTTATTAAAAATAATCTGAGGCAAAGATAGAATGATGATCATGGCAAATCATTCCGCCAATATTCAGCGAATCAATCTTTTACAATTCATTATCTAAATCTTGCAATCGGCACGCATTCTTGACACGATGATAGCATGGTATAGATATAATCTATTTCGTTATAATGAGTTAAGCCCCATTGCAGAATGACGGCGATACTGTAATTTTGCTTTCATATGAAAAAACTGCTTGTATTTTATTTTCTTACATTGGGTTTTGCACTGTCAGCACAGTTCAACACAATCGGGGCGCCATCAATAGGCTATGTAAATAATAATCCACGGGTGAATGACGCAGGACTTAAAATGGACTCCAATACCAATAGTGTAATAACCGGTGATATGAAAAAATGTACGGCATTGGCATGGTGCCATCTGCCGCTTAATGGGAACTTACATATTACATCAAGGTTTGGGAAACGACGCAATCCATTCGGTAAGAAGATATCCGAAAGGCATAGCGGACTTGACCTGTCTGCAAAATCCGGAACTCCTATATATGCAATGCTTCCTGGGAAAGTTGCCTATATAGGATATGACACTCGTTCAGGAAACTATATAAAGTTGCAACATGGAAGTTTCACTGTCAGTTATTGCCATCTTATCCGGAAACCGGACATAAAGGTTGGAAGCCGTGTAATTCCCGGCCAGATTGTCGCGCATGTTGGCTCGACAGGAAGATCTACCGGACCGCATCTTCACATCACACTTAAAAAAAATGGCCGAGTACTCGACCCAGCCATTCTTTTAGAATATATTTCAGAGTATCAATAGTTACATGTTCTCCATGTCAAGGCCTCCTATTTCGACACTGAACCCTTTTAATGCAACTATCTGAGGAAGCATTATCTTGACCTTTTCATCAAGAGCAGCAATATTTATATTCTTGCGTTGACGCTTTATCTCATATATTTCAGCAGTCTTCTCTATTTCGTTGGCTGCAATCATGTCTATTTCATTTTCACCTTTCCGATCCCACCAGCGGTCAATAATGGTATATCTCCCACTTTCTGCCGCTTTGGCATGGAAATACCGTTCAAGCATTTTCCCTGAAAAAGTAGCATAATCACGTCGGATTAATGTCCGCATCTGCTCATAAGCTCCTATTTCAATGATGTGACCATACTTGAATATGAACCGGAACCAGAAAGTAAAGAAATTATCCTGGATGATGTAAACAGCGTT
Organism: uncultured Muribaculaceae bacterium; assembly: GCA_964018265.1. Classification (GTDB taxonomy): domain Bacteria; phylum Bacteroidota; class Bacteroidia; order Bacteroidales; family Muribaculaceae; genus CAG-873. The sequence goes on along the minus strand of CAXHOY010000004.1, from coordinate 41,376 downwards.
CTTGGAAAGAGGTTTTGCGCCTAGAGGTATTTCCTTCTTGATAATTCCATAATCATCTTCAAGACGAGTCAGGTATCCGCCAATCTCTTTGCCGATGAGGGATTCTATCTCGTTGCGCCGTGTCTTTCCAGAGGCAATAGCGGAGAGAATTGAGAAATATGTATCATAATCCTTACCAAATTCTTCAACTAGTATGGCACGACCTTCGTTAATAAAAATAGAATCTGAACTTATAATACTGTCAATCATCGCATCAACGGTGAAAGCATGATCCTCGATAAGGAGCTGCACATATTTAGCCACACCTCCGGTGAAAGAGTATAGTGCCAAAAGATCATCATTGGAAAAGCCCGGTGCGTAGTCACTCATTATTTCTTTTAGAACCGAGGGGTTGAACGCTTTAACGTTCATAAAACGGTTCTGGCGGTTATACAGTGGTTCCTTAGAATCTCTAAAGATCTTGGTCATCATGGAATAGACGGATCCGCATACAACCAGATTGATCCTTGATTCTGAGTGGTTCAAATCCCAAATTTTCTGCATATCGCTGAAAATAGAAGGATTGATTTTAGCAAAATTCTGAAATTCGTCAATGAACAGAGTGAAGTTGCGCTCTTTTGACAGGGCCATCAAAAAGTCGAATAGTTCTGCGAAGTTGGCCGGGACACCACCCATTTTCAATGAAAGTTTTGTCTCCACTTCCTGTCTAAATTCCTCACAAAGAAGATTCTCTGCTTTGCGACCTACAAAGAAATACAGTATAGGTGTATCCTCATACGCCTTTAACACAAGCGATGTCTTGCCAATTCTTCTTCGTCCTGTTATGACGGTGAATTGGGCGTTTTCATTGGAATTTTTGCGAATCTTATGCAGGTTCGCTATTTCTTCGGTTCTGTCGTAAAATTTCATACTTATCCATATTAAACAGAAACCACAGTTTCCGAAACCGTGGTTTCTATTTGCAAAGATAACTCATTCCGTTGAATTAAACAAATTAAAAGAAATGTGGGTTTCCGAAACGTGGGTTTCGATTGCGACATTAAGCTCTAGGGTTCTCTGTTATAATTGTAGAACTAAATTCAATATCTTTCGTGTCAGAGCCGATATCGGCTTTAAGGATGCAAAGTTCCGGCATCTCGGCATGTATGTCGGTTCAAGGTGTATTTCTTCTACAAATCTTCCTATCTGCGACAGCGTATTTGTCTTGAAAAACCGTCACTTATGCCTTGGACGATGACGGTGTGCTGCATCATAAATCCATGATATCCGGCTTTGACAAAGAAGATTGATGTCAGGGAAAAAACTCTAAACAACAGAATTATGCACAGCAGAATTTTTCAAATTGCAGACACTCAAATTGAGGAAGACAACTTTATTGATGAAATGACAATAGAGGTGGGGGCCACTACATCTGTAGACTACACAGCTGAAATAAGCGAAGATGAACGCAGACTCGCCATCGAGTGTCTTGTAAACGAATGGCTACCCACCGGAATGTTCAGTCTTGGCACAGAGCCAGATACCCTCGTCTATAACGGAGGACTTGATGAATGGGTACGTAATGAATGGCTACCGAAAATCCGCAAATCGGCTGAAATCTTGAGCACCCACAACATATTCCAAAATCTTAATATCACGCGGATGAAGCAATTGCTCAATAATGCTCTTGGCATTGGTACTCTGTTCTATCTCGCAGCAGAAAACTATCAGTCTTTTGCAGAGCATAGTACCGCGTTCATTGAATATCTTAATAATTTTTCCGCTGGGCAGATATTCTATATCGGAGGTGTACTTGACTATCATTGGTAAACAAAATTCATAAACAATGAAAGAATATATTATCATCACAAAAGAGCGAAATCGTCCAAACCCCATCAAGACCGTGTATTCCGGCAATCTTGACAAAGACGGCATAATAGAGTTTTTTGGTCTTCACCATTCAGATGTGGAATGGTACAGAATTTCAGAAGTCGTGATTATAGAGGAAAAAGAAAATGGTACAGACTGAAACTTTTAGACAATGACACGCAGAGAACAAATCGAAGTAGCCGCAACCGAACGGTATAAGGATTCCGAGTACATAGTACCCAATATATACTGCTTCATAGAGGGGGCAAAATGGGCGGACAAAAATCCGCCCGACTGCTGGCTCTCTTTCAAGGATAGGAGACCGGAGAAAGGGCAGCTTATAGTCCTACGCATAGATAACTTGAAATTTGGAGTGGCTTCTTTGGAGATAATCAAGTTTGACCCTCTGGTATTTTCTTCAGAAGTGGCTGATAATGTAAAGTGGTTTCCGATACCGGAAGTTTGATACTCATATAAAGAAATGCGCGAGGTATGGACGGAATGCGTTCATACCTCTATTTCTGGAGATGGCTTATAAAACTTGCGCAGTGTCAATATTAGCTTTTTCCCTGCTAAGTGATATTTTGACCATACTTCAATATTCTCTGACCATTATTTCCCCTTTATATTCCCCAGTAATACCCGTATCGGTATCGTATGATAATCATCCATTAGGGCGATGATGCGGCCGATTACAGTTACTATCTTCTGATATATCGTAATGCTATTATAACAAATAGAAACCCGTTCATAGCAAATTTTCCCGGCTGTGAACGCCAATTGATTTTATGACTGCGAAATTAGGATGCGTCCGACAAATGTCAAGTCATCCGAAGGCTTGCACGATGTTCAAGGACTTGTCTAATTGTCGCTGTTGACGCACCCTTCCGCTTGCCTATAAAATCTGAATGGCCGTTCCCTGAAGCCAAATGAAATAAAGGGAAAAAATAAGTCGTTTATGAGACGGAAAATAGACAAGATTACAATAAAGGAAGTGAGGGTTTTAGGTTCTTACGGTAAAATGTATAATTATCGTGATACATCTTACTCTCTGAGGAAACTCTCTAAGGATGTAAAGAAAAGCGATGAGTATCCATGTGGTTCAAGATTTTAGATGACATGGATAAGAAATCAGAGGACTTAAAGACAACTATTTCAAACACGAAGTCCAAGATATTGGAACTGGCGATGCAAGGCAAGCTCGTGCCACAAGACCCGACTGACGAGCCTGCCGCCGATATGCTCCGCCGTGTCAATCCGAAGGCCCGGATTATAACTGATAACCCACATTCTTGGAATATACCATTAGGTTGGACTCTCTGTATGGTTTCAGATGCTATTACTTCACCATCGTCTAAGCCTTATCAAATTCCTCAAAAAGAAATTTTACCCAAAGGTGATATTCCAGTAATTAGTCAAAGTTCAAATTTTATTGAGGGATATACAAATTGTTCAGACAAAGCATATCACCGCTATTGCAATCGCCGCACTTCTTCTCTCTCAAATCTTAACTCCTAATTCTGTATTGATACCCATTCCGCAATCCTCCGGCAATGCAGAATATACACTTGAACTTGCGAACGCCATTAGAATGATACGACAAGATTGTATTGTGACCGATATTCTTTCGGGGATTCCAAGAAAAAAACTCTATGACATCAAGAAAGAGAGAGCTTCACTTAAAGGTGTGAAGACAGGTTTGAAAGTCAAGGGTAACGCAGACTGCAAGGAGACTTTACAATCCAGCACCAACATTTTTCTGTTGGATAACGTGCTCAACACCGGCTTCACATTTAACCGAGCGAGGCAAGCATTGAAGAAGTATGTGAAGATTGAGCCATCATTGTTGGCTATAAGTGCAACAAGTAATTGGATTAACCATAATTGAATAAGCAGATTATATGAAGCTGGCTATTGTAGGGAGCCGCACTTGCCCTCCCATTGATATTGCTTCACACATATCGGTCAAACCAGACATTATTGTAAGTGGTGGAGCAACTGGAGCAGACACATACGCAATGGAATATGCAGTAAAGAATCATATCCCCATTGTGGAGTATTTTCCCAAGTATTGGAAATATGGTAAACGTGCACCCATAATAAGGAATATCCAAATTGTGGAAAACTGCGATTTCATACTCGCTTTTTGGAACGGCTTTAGTCGGGGAACCAAGTTTACAATCGACTATGCAGAAAAGAAAGGGGTTCCATGTAAGGTTATTCGTATAGCTTAATCTAAAGGCTTATTTGTGGTACTTTTTGCACCATTTTGAAAAATCGAAATGGTATTGATATTCAACCAACTGAATACCAATACCATCCCATTAAGCCACTTTTTTGTAAGAATAAAGCGACTCGCCTTTTGTTAACTCATTTGATAGCTACTGGAGCTGTACTATAAGTACAACGTTATTCAACAATCATTTCGACCATCGAAAAGTGGCTTGAACTTTTATTTCTTGACGCGATACTGTTGTATATCCTTTATCATGTCCTTTATATCTTGGTTTACTCGTAAGAAATTAGCGTATAGAACACGTTCTCTGGCCTCTTTGGATGGGAAGCTGTAAAATTTTGGCAAAGGTACATATTCGCTTTCCTCCTTCGAAATCTCGGCCATGTCGAAGTCTGTCTTGCAGTAGAACTTAGATGTCTTGAACTCCTCGGAATCCTGTATGTTGAGATTGTCGCGCATACCGGTTTTTGTCTTGATGAAATCACGGGCAACCTGACCGCATATCCAACCTGTAGGGAGATCGGATATTTTTGATGCCGGCACAAGGCTGTCCAGATTTTCATTTAAGTTGATCGATGTTCTGTCACGGTCGATTGTCACACCTTTTTTCAATTGTACGACCTTGCCAAAGATGTCCCCGGACAGCCATTCAAGCGTTTCTTTCGAACGAGCTGAACCACTTACCACGTTTCCCACGGTCGTTATTATCTTTTGAGAACCAACCTTCCCGTAATCGGCCTCTAATTGTGGTAACTCCTGAAATCCAAGTGCTACGGATACCTTGTTACTTCTTGCTGTACCGATAAGTCTGTCAATTTTATGAAAATACAGTGTTGGCAGCTCATCGACAATGATGCTCACAGGAATATTCTTTCCCTGTCCGGTGTTGACACGAGTGACAAGACGGTTAAGTATCAATGCGTTCAGTGCTCCGATGATAGATTCCATCTCAGGGTCGTTGGCTATCAGCAAATAGCTCGGATTTTTAGGGTCACTAACTTTGAGATCGAAATCATCGCCGTCTTTGTGGAATATCCAGTATGATTCCTTGGTAGCCAACCGGCTGGTATAAACACGGAGTGTACCGATCATGCCTTCAAGCTGTTCCATCGCCTTGTTTTTTAACGCGGTTTGAAACGGACCGAGAAGCGGTAGTACTTCGTTATCAGTCTGAAGGACATCGAATATGGTCTGGTAATCCTCGTTGAGGAATGAAAGCACATGGGGCATATCCGAATATTTCCCAAGCCAATATGCCGGTTCTACACGTCGTGTCATGGAAGAATCAGCAAAAACTTCACCGGTAGGTTTCAGGAAGCCGGTCTGATTGTCGGCGACCATCTTTGGATATAATTGGTTCCCTTGGGCATCATACGGCAGTTTCTTATAGTTGATGAAAAAGTATATGATTGCGGCTAGGAAATTAACCGCGGATGTCTGAAAGAACTGGTCCGAACCGCCGCCGCCTTCTTTCTTTCCCTTTTGTAATGATTCAAGCAAAGTCTCCGCAGTCTCAGAAGCGGCCGCAAGATTACCGATGTATTTTTGCTGTATTGGATTTACCCTACGACTGTATTCCACATCAACGAAGTTAATCACTGAGAATTTGCAGCCTTTTGGCAGATTACCAAGGCGTTGGTTTTTAAGGTAATGATAATACAGTTTTGTTGCCAATGTGGGCCACTTGTAATCATACACTACCATTGCGAATCCCTTTGCCGAGTGCTGACGGATAAAGGGTTCCACTATAGAGAATGTCTTTCCGGAACCGGGTGTGCCGACCACCCATGTGCCTCGGAACGGATTGGTTATATTTACCCAGCCCCTGCGGAATTTGCCCTTGTAATAGTATCTCATCGGGACATTCACGCTGTACTTGTTCTCTATCTTCTGTTCACATTGCTCGAAACTCTCATTCTCCAGATTAAACCGGTCTTTCAAAAGTCCATCTTTCAAGAACTTGGATATATTGTCAAGAGCGACATGAATAAGAATGGTGCCGATTACGCTGGCACAAATATAGAGCCAGATGTTCAAACGCAGGGTTAGGAGTACCGGCAGTATGCTGTGGCCGAACAGCCACAGCGACAATACTGTTGTGAACAGACCGGCTACTATCGGGTAAAGCACTTGCTTCCTCGCATCAAACTCAAGATGCTTCTTGTTGCGTGTGCCGATACAGGTTATACATATAAGAAGCAGCGTTGCCAACTTTGAATAAACCAAATGTCCATCATTGTATATAAACCACCGCTTCATTCGGTCGTGGATGTCCACAACCACACCCCCGAAGTGGTCAAGGACTTCGGGATCTATGGCATACATGAAGAACTCAAGCAGCAACGAGATGTAGATACATGCTCTGAAAATCTTGTAGGAGCCTTGAAGCTCCTTGCTTTCCTCCATTGCCATAGGTTATCAGTCGTGAATAGTTATTATTGGACGCACTTTGTGTGCCTGATTTTTTGGCGTTTCCTGAATGGCTCCCTGTGAAAGGGAATAGAGCCACCCCTTTGCAGCCTCCTGACCGGCAACTTCCGTCGATGACCAGTACCAACAACCATCCGGTGTGTCAGTGATGATCTCACCGCCGATAACTTCAAGATTTCTGTTGATAGTCATTCGTGTTTCCTTTAACAAACGGAGTTGTGCCACAGACGGGATATAGGCAGACTGCCCATAACGCCACAGCTCAAAGACAGCATCAGCCATTGGAGAGCTAACGTTACGCTGGCTCATAAGTGCAAATGTATTAGAATTGCCGTCCATGGCATAGGGGTCGGCAGATGTGCCTTGTTTTACCCCGAGGGAGTCGGCAAATGCCACCGGCGTCATATCAAAGAGATATACAGCGAACCCCCTGCCTTCTATCTCAGGATCCGTATTGACATAGAACACAATGCCAATAGCCTCTTTCCCTGACTTTTTCCAGAAATCAGGTGACAGAATCTGACCGTCTGTGCAAAGCACGTCGCCGATTTTTATTCCCATGTCAGGCTCAGGATGGTGTCCATCGCAAGATGTCATTGCCATACTTATAATGGCAAGCATGATATAGAATAATTCTTTCATAATATATGCATTTTAGAATTTTACACCTATTCCGATACCGGTTTTCAACCAATCCTCACCATTGATTACAAACTCAGTCTTGACCTGCCAGAAAATCTGCCATCCGCCACGCATCACATAGCTGTATTCATATCCGCCGTGGATTCCTCCGATGACTTCATGCAGATCTGACCCTACCGATCCTCCAAACCTAAGATTGCCGTGATTGTTCCGTCCTCGATATACACAAGGTTTGTATGCGGCTCCCACACTCCATGTGCGGTAGTTTTTCCAAAATGAATCCGGACAAACATGACCGCAGTCTGCGCATTTGTCCCATTTCAGATAAACATTGCCGAAAAATTCCCAAGCATTATGGTATGTGGTCTCTTTATCGTACCCAAGTGTAAACTCAAGTCCGTTCTCATACAGAAGACCTGCACCAATCTGTATTCTGCCTTCAGTATCGCGTGCAGATGCCGTTTCGACCATTGTCAGTATTGCAATGACAAGCAGCAGCAACTTCTTCATAAATCAGTCCTCCGTTAATAGTGAATGATGAAAGGAGTCAGCCGACAGCACATCTTCATAGTCTATCGACATGGATATATTGCGTCCGGAAATCTGTTTCTCTGAAAGCTCTATAGTAAGGACTTTGTCGTTAGGGAATGTTAGTTTCCTGACCACAATTACATTGCGGTAGCCGTGCAGGAATGATGTGGATTTTTCCAGCACCATTTCCGGTTTCAACTCAATAATCTGGCTATTGGTGGCTTTATGCACTTTTTTATCAGCTAGTTTGATTCTAAGTTCGTCGATGTCGAACCGGATATTTGTCCTGTTGTCAACCGAGAAGTCAATGAAGAAAAAATCTCCCACGGCATAAATATTGTTCAAGCGCATTTTCATCCTATGCTTCTTAGAGCCTACATTGCGGTATTTGGCAGGGGAACTCCACACCTTCCGGGCAAAGCTGTACATATCTTCGGTAGACATTGACACCGCCGGGTTATTATATGCGGTCTGTTCCGAAAGTACCACTGTCTTATCAGTGACAGCCTCGGTAAGACGCGTCGTGTAAATCAGTCCGTACTGTACACGGTAACGTTCAGTGATCACGGTTATAATTGCGAGTATCTCACCATCCTCATGACCGGCTTCCTTCGGCTTGAGCCGTATTGTGTTATTGATGGGCTGGTCTCCAGCTACCTTGTCTGTCGATATGTCCACAAAACGTATAGGCTCTGTGGCTGTGATGACAGTAGTGACCTGTTCATTGACGGTGAGAAGTTCCATCTCATCGTATGTTGTCTGAGCTTTGGATGTCAGACAGACGACTCCCAGAAGCATAGCCGTTGCTAAAAATTTGATATTCATTGACGTATTAATAATATTATTCCTTATTGCTTTGTTTTATTTACCTATAGAGGCTTCAGTAGCCTCCTTGATCCTCTTTTCTGCAATAATGCAGTATTCCTCGGCGATCTCATATCCGATAAAATGACGCCCGGTGTTTATTGCAGCCACCGCCGTTGTTCCGGATCCGATAGCATTGTCAAGTACAATATCTCCAGGATTGGTGTAAGTCCTAATAAGATACTCAACCAACGCGACCGGTTTTTGTGTGGGATGAAAGAAACATCCCTTGCGGTGCTCTTTCGGGAACTGAAGCACCGATGTCGGGTATTTGTCATCGGCCATTCTCACCGGTGTGGCTAGCATATTGCCATAGCACCTATTAGTGAATGTGCTTACTTCACGTCTGCTGTGATTCCTTTCCGACGGGAGGCATGGGCGCATCTGTGGATTGTACACCGGCAGACTATCATAGAATACTACGATATCCTCATGTTTCCGGAGCGGCATACGCTTTGCATTGAGGTGTCCGCTGACCCGGTCTTTCTCCCAGACAAGATTGTATCTCCACTTTCTAGGTTGGGACATTATCAGATTGGCTGTGAACATTCCTTGGGAGAAAAGGATAATCGGACAACTTGGTTTTGCGATGCGATTGTACTGTTCCCACAGAAGATCCAACGGAATTATCCGGTCCCAGGCTGCGGATTTATTCCCTCGGTTCAGAACACCGTAAGGGAGATCCGCGATGATGGCATCAATGCTGTTGTCTGGTAGTTCTCTCATGCCTACGAGACAGTCGATATTATGGATGATGTCTATTTTCATACTGGATTTCTGCAGTTAGTAGTGAGATAGTATTCGCATCTGAATCCTTTTCTTGGTGAGAAATCTGCAAAAGAGCATGACTTGAAAATCATTGGCTTGTTTACATATTGAGCCAGGTCTTTTTCATATTTAGTAGGTACACGCTCATTCTCGAAATCTCTGTACGGCATCACAAACGGCTTTATGCCGAGTTCACGCAGGCGTTCAATCCGAAACATGTCCTGCTCTATTGTCGAACCATACCCCACAAGCACATAACACATCAACTTATAAGGCTTTATGTAACGCGTTATCTCACGAAGTTTGTCAGTTAGGTCTATATGCGGAAGATCCCATGCTATGTGAATACTCTTATAAAGACGCAACTTATTGAGCCAGTACGCCTGTTCCTCGTTCATTATGCGGACATCTACACCATGCAGATTGACTTTTTGCCCTTTGGCAAGCAGATAATCTATGGCATCTTTCCATGCGGGGTTGGCGAAGAAGTTATTGTCGAGCACCTCGATATGCGTTCCTGCCGGATTGAGGTCCACCGGTGTGACTGGTGTGATGAAACCTTCTTTCTCTTGCACAAGGCAGAACGGACATCTCCTTATGCAGCCCCTGGAAAAGAATTGTATTGAAATTGGATACTGCGGATAAATCGTATAGTCCATCTCCGTTGATGCTTCAATCTCGGCAGGAAGCCTTGTGGCAATGTCGTAACCAGTACCTCCCTTGATAATTATATCGGCTTCTATACCATCATAATCATAGTCAGGACTGAAGGTGAATATCTTACTCGCCACAACCTTGTCGTATCTTTTCAAAGGCTCTGCCCATTCCACGGAATCTCCTCGGCGTTTATGATAGGCCGACACACGCATGAGCGCAAAATTCGGGAAATTGTGACCATCTACATCTATTATACCGATTCTTTCTGTCATCGAACGCTCTGTTTCTCTCTTCCGTTCACTAGATAGACGAAAGTGCCGTATTTAAGGCTGACCTTGTTCTTCTTTATTGCTTTTGATATTGCGGAAGAGGTCTTTTGATAAGCATTCTGAATTGCGTTCCATCCCCATTGGGCGATGTTACTTTGCCCCGACGTGTTGCTATTGATTGTCATAGAGTTATCAAGTGCACCTCCAGCCACATCCTTAACGGTCTCACGGAACGAGCTTGAAGGCACATAAAGCCCTTCCATTCCGTCAGTATCATAGATGGTAAGGTTAACCTTTACAAGCTCATCAGCAACCATAAGGGATTTTACCGATCCCTTGACCCTCTGCTGCCCGAAGCCACTCATGATAGCGTAAAGATAGCTGCCTTTGGGTAGAAACACATCGTTTATTTCAACATCATCAAGCAATCTGAGTCTGACCCTCGATCCATCGACAGCCTTGATGTCCTCGTCTATGATAGCTTTGATTAGACTCGGTTCTGGTTCGTTCTCAGTCAAAGTGTTGAAATATGAGGAGGATGGGCGTTTTGCCTTTACCACAGTCTGTGCGGCATCATCTTCGGATAGTGCATTAACTGCATTTTCTTTATCTTCAACAGTCTTAGACGGAGTGATATTGGCTGTGGCTTCTACAGCACCATTTGCCGACGGTTCAATAGATTGCTGACCTTTGAGGCGTGCCTCAGCCAAGGCACGTTCAAGTTCTGCGAGTGACTCCCGGTTGTCGCGATCTGCATAATCCAGTGGACTCAAAGAGTCCGATGACATCGTCTCTCCCTTTTGCGCTCCCTCGGCGATTCTGTCCTGTATCTCGCGTAAGCGCAAAAGTTCTTCTGTGCGTGCCTGGGCTTCGCGGTCGAGCATGGCAAACTCTTCGTCAGAATAACGGGTTGAGTAATCTTCTGTATTTTCTTCATTGTCACGGTCTATATTTTCTACCGCCGAATAATCTTGTATGCGACCATATGATTTCATCATGCTCTCAGTACGCCCTCCGATGCCGTCATCGCGGATCTGAGCCTGTGGAAGTGTCGGATTGAGATACTCTGTCTCCTCAAGATTTCCGTTCGGAATATCCTTTACTTCGGTCTTGAACATGTCTATCACAAGCCATCCTGTACCCAAAATCAGCGGATACAGTATGGCCGGCAACACATATTTCGGTTGGCGGAGGTTAATCTTCTGTAATAGGTTCATTTTCTATGTCGTTATTATGTTTCATTAATTGTGATTGTCTCTTGTTTCGATACTGCTTCTCCTGTTGCTCTACGGCAGTCTGATAGTCGTTGGCACTGCGAGCCACCTGAGACAAGCGCCATACATTCAGGCAAAAACATAATATCACAATACCGAACACAACGCAAAGGAATACCTTTGGCCAACGGTTCGCAAAGCTCTGTGTTGCGGCGGCCGCCTTGTCAATACCAAAGATGCGAGCGACCTTCCTGCCGAACCCGACCTCTTTCTCATATCGTTCCCTGTACTTAGGATCATTCTTGTCAGGCATCTTTTCTCCAAAGATCAGTTTCTTCCATCCCATATCTTAGTAGTTATTTTTGGATTTTTGTTCGATATCTTTGTTCAATAGGGTGCGCCAGTTGACAATCAGCAATCCGTGGGGATTATTGTCTGTCCGCGGCACTCTCTTTAACTGTCCTGCTGTCACAAGTTCACGTGTAAGAATGGATGTGCGTCGCTCTATGCGCTGACGACCATAGTATCTGAACTCCAACTTCTGAGGGTCGAAGTGTATCGAGTCACAATAGATAGAGAATACTGCAGATGTACCCATGATGTTATTGTAGAAACCTTTCTCTTTCAGAGTATTGTACTGCGCAAGTCCGGTTTCGTCAACAAGGTACATGGCTTTGTCCATAGTATATTTGATATATTTGTCATCCGGAGCAAGCGTGAAGAACAAGTGGTGGAACCTCTCGATATGGCTCTTGGCCTCCACATCAAGGGTCTCATCCATAGTTGTACGTTCCACAAGAATAGGTACCGTACCATCAAGAACATAAATTTTTTTCTGTGCATCGACTACCATGCTCCTTGCAGTCCATATGCTGGTCATCGATATGACCACACATCCGATAAGAAATACGCTGCAGACAATCGTAACCAGTTTTATCTTGTTTTCTAAATTTTTTATCACCATTGTTTTGTACTATTTATGATTGGTCAGAATACTTTGCTCATGGCTCCTTGAGCAGACATCTTGGCCTGCGATGCTACACCCTCACCGAAGTTTCGGGTTGAGAATGCTGTGTCTCCCTCCGGAATCATCCAAGCTGCGAGGTCTGGTACAAGGTTGAGACATTTCAATGCCACAATTGACGCTGCCATCAGATAACCAGCAGAAAAGAATGAGTTTTGCAGATAAGCGGCCATTGTCTGTGTGCTTTCAGTAATTGCCGAGAGGTTTTCCACCTGAATACAGAGCACTATGTCGAAGAGTAACAAAACATAGAAACCTACGAAGTATAGCATAGCTCCGTAGAAGTGTACGGTCAGATAGCGTGTCATCCATTTAGCCCATGCACCTTCCCATTTGGGTAGTAATGAGAACGCCCATTGTATCGGTCCAAATATCGTTAGCATTCCCAACAGAATCTGTTGGCAGTAGATTGTGGCCCACCAACCGATACGGAATACTATCAGTGCTATAACCATGACGATCTTGTCTATGCAGACTACCGCACCCGATGTCAGAGATGTAAACCACAGTTTGGATGCATCCTTCTCCATCTGTGTCACTTCCTCCACACCAGTTGTCTCCATTGTTGACTCTATGAGATTTGGATCTGATGTGCCGGTACGGGCTACGTCTGCCTGGGCCTGAAGATCGGTATAGAGACTGTCTCGGACAAACACTAACTCCTGTACCTCCCGAAACTTGTCCTCTATTTGTGCGGCTTCCGCCGAATAGAGGTCATGTGTATATGATCCGATGGAGTTAGGTATGTATGACAGAAAATCAAGGACACACCATGAGGAGCCACTGTTGTTAAGTCCGCTGTCTGCCGGCGGATACCACCAGCACATGATGAGACTGATTCCAAGTGGCCTCAGCAGTTTCATAACATCGAGCGGCTCGGACTTATACATCATCTTGAAGGCCATCTGACCTGCGACAATGAGTGAAAAAAGTGCGGCAAGAGCCATGCACATCTGTAGAATCCACCAGAATGGGCCTTGTGAACCGGTGAATGTGGCATCACATAGGAACTCATTAGTCTGGAAAATTACATCATCAATCTCTTCTTCGAGAAGATTGATGCCGAAGTCCGATAAGATATTGTCAGCCACTATTCATAATAATATTTGGGTGGTATCAGCGGACTAATCTGTCTGTAAATTAAATCATTCATTATTATAGAAAATTTTGATTAACGTGGCTACTTCCTTATAGCTGACCATCCGGCTCCACGCCATCTGTTCATTGCAGCCGATGCTATCTGGCCCCTGCTGTCAGGCTTATTGCAGCTTGCCGCCAAAAGTTTTGCGGTCGCGCTCCTGGTATTGAGTTGTACAAGGAATTTTATCAATGTCGCGTTGGCCTGAGTTATGTCGGCGTAAATCTGTAGATACTCTTTCTTCCTGTGAGAGTTTGGCATATATGCCTGCTTGGTGGTGGTGATGGCTGTGACGAACTTGTTGTAGCTTTCCCGCCACAATTGCGTTTGTGCATTGCTGCCACCAACTGACATTATGCGATTGATATTACGTTCAAGATCAGACATCTTTGACTCAATCTTCTTTCCTTCAGCAAGCCATGCTAGGTCAACCTGACGGTCTGCCATATTCAAAGCCTCTATCTCAGCTCGTTTCACCAAGGCGGAGTCAAGTTTCTCCGAATCGTCAATCTGATTATAGGCAGAAATCCCAACGGCTGTTCTATACTTCATTTTATTCTCTGCATTTGCCGTTTTCTTGTATCGTTTATGGAGAGTGGAGTAGTACAGATCAGGCGTAAGAGTCCCGGCGCCAGTCTCCTGTACAGTCACTTGATTCATCTTGGCATTGTCGTGGTTGTATGTAATTCGCTGGGCATTGACAATTTGCATTGACCAGACTACAATTACCGATAAAAATATTCGTTTCATTGGTCTGTTTGGTTTACATATCCTGCGTCTCGCCATCTTCCGAAGGCGTCATCTATTATTTCTCTGAGTGATTTGTTGCGGTATATTGAGGCTTTCCAGTATCCAATTCGGACCTGTATGTATCGCCATGTGTCGAAGTAGGCGGCGTTAAGTTGTAATCTGATATTGTCAAGGGAGTGATTGATTGAGTTCAGGACCACCATAAGGTCTGACGTAGAACACGCTGCGCCCCCGGTTGCATAAAGAACAAGGTCTGTCATGGAGCGGTACAAATTCTCAGCTTCATCACCGATTTTTTTGATACACCTCAGGTTTACAGTGATTATCAGAGTATCCGACGGTTCAATGTTGCCACGGTTGAGACATTTCTCATTAAAATCTGTCAGCATGCGCTTGTATTTTCCGACGTTATCAGAAATGTTGTCGTATGTACTCTTGACATTCAACGCAGTTCTGGTTGACTGATACATTATGTCTATGACATCAAAAGCACGTGTGTACCTATCAAGGTCAAAGTTCAACACCTTATATTCGTGAGTCGCGGTGGCAGAATACTCATGAAGCAATTCGTTGCTCATTTCCAATGTCGAACGAGCAAGTAACAGACTTTTCTGGTTTTTGTGATCGGCAATGTATGCCTCTACCGAACCGACATCGAAGCTCCACTGAGCATGAGCGCACATCGGAAAGAATATTGCTATCGCTATAATCAATCTATTCAT
The DNA here is from genome assembly GCA_964018265.1 of uncultured Muribaculaceae bacterium. GTDB lineage: Bacteria > Bacteroidota > Bacteroidia > Bacteroidales > Muribaculaceae > CAG-873. Next base: position 26,283 of record CAXHOY010000004.1, on the reverse strand, counting down.
TGAAGTCTTCGTCATATTTTCCGTTATACATATCAGAGTGGGCGGCATTTGAGGCATTGCGAAGCCAACGGTGGCGAGCTTGTTGTATCAATGTCCTTCGGCGGCCTTGTTCATCATTAATGGGTGGTGTTATGGAGAGTAATATATCAATGATTGAGCGTTTGTAGTTCATCATTTTCTCTATCGACACAAGATCTGCGTAAATCTTATGGAGGCGCATGTCCACACCTCGGGCTATCTCCAGTCGGTCAGATGACCAAAGAAGATGGTATGTGTCAGGAGTATCATCAACAGCAGCCAGGGCATTCTTGATATACTGTGTGTCGAGGTCACAGTTGGGGTATTCTCGCGCTATTTCAGAAATACGGTCGTTTACCTGTTTCTGTTTCTCAGCATCGGATTTGTTTGGATCAAGATTTATAATCTCCACAACTTGAGTATCAGAATACTCTGCCGTCAGTTCATAATTTATCTGAACTATGGCGCGATGAATCTTTATGCCAAGGAAATACTTGGGTTTCCTCGCAATGCTAATGGTCGCTTTGAAAGTAATAGCTCCATTAATATTGGGGGTTCGAGCGTTACGTATATAGGTGTTGCCTGACCAATGGCCGTCACCGTTCCATGTAAGATTGTAAGCTGTTTTACAATCTTGCATGATACCTGGGATGCGGTAATAGTCATCCGTCTGAATGTCATTGTCCTGAGAGGCATCCTCCTTAGCCTGGAGCACATCTTTCAGCCCGTCCTGAGCAGTTATCAGTTCGCCCTTAAGACGTGTTATTTCATTCAGATTGGCATTGTACTGCTGGCGGAGTCTTGCTGATTCTTCTATCGAGGCAGATGCAATCTGTTTCACAAGGTCGCTATTGGCACTTTCTAACTGTTGAATCTGAGATTTAAGCAGGGCTATTTTGTTACGATACTCAGCCTCCATGCGATCAAGTTCAGACGTGTCGTTATTCTGATTACCACTCAAAGTGGTGTACATAGCACACTCCTTGGTGTGATTGCTAACCGATGATCCACAGTTCTTACACTTATACTGGGTAGATCCGTTCATCAGCTTGACACCGTCATGACAAGTGACAGAAACAATCACACTCTCAGAACCGGCTAACTTCTGAGCATCTGAAGATGAGTAATAATTGCGACCATCATAGCCGAGTTGATAAACAATGCCTTCTTCATTGTCATTGAAAGCTGCCAGTTTTACCTGCATCTGCTTTTGGAATGTCGTCAAATCCATGCTGTAGGAGTCAAAGACATCCTCATAGACTTCTTCTTTCCAGTCCCATGATTTTACAACATTGATTGAATAGGCATACGCCTTTCCATATTGCTTGTTGTTGCGGCTAAGTACATATCCGCTTCGATAGTAGTTTATGGCATAGCGGTATCTATTATCCTGCTGATTGAGTTGACTAACCTTTGCACGTGACCAACCGGCGTGGTTCTCTGAATTACTTAATGACGCCTCTACAATCTCAGATGACGGATAATAATTGGGGTCTGTGGTATTGACACGATACCATGGAGTACCATAGAGTATGGAGTTATCATCAGTCGGAGGGTAGTAATTACATAATGTTTCCGAGCCGTTATCGCGACGGTAGATATACCATCTCTGGGTGTAATGTTGGCCGTTGCTTCTGTCAACGTAGTCTGTTGTCCATTGACCGATGTTGTAATTTGAGATACTAAAAAGCCTGTGTACGTTCTCTGGTGAACCGATAATATCCATTATTTTCCCTGCAGTAAGGTTGTTTATGTTGCCATATATACGCTCACAACTAACCACTGCGTCATATATACCGGTTATCTTGCCTTGCATCAGTCCATTGAAGTCAGAACCATGCAGAATTTCGTTCATAATGTTCTGGGCGGCACTTGATGCGATGCCGACAGCTATGTTATATAGGTTTTCTACATCAGCCTTCAAATTCTCTTTTGTAAAATGACTCGGGGCTTCGGTGAGCATACGCTGCATATTGTCCCAATTGACAATGTTGTATTGGGCAAATTCATAAAGTTGGCGGATCTCCGGCGAAAGTTCAAGAAAATTGATGTCGGAGAATCCGAGTCGGGAATTAGTTACACCCGATTCAAACTGCATACATAATGCCTTTGTCTCGTCGCAAATCTTCATAAGATAACTTCCCCAGTACAGGGCGTTCTGAGGTTGTTCAGGCATCAGTCGGGCAACCACCAGAATTTTGGGTATAATCTTAGTGGCGACCATTCGGTAAATGCGTTTGTAATAATAGTTTTCCGTTGAACTGCTCCAAATCCCCAATTCGGTCAAAGCCTTACGATCAAGAAATTTTGACGAGAAGATTGCAGCTGCGGCAACTTCGGCCGAAGTGTACTTCTCAAGAATCTTCTGTACCTGCTCATTGTAATATGCCTCAGATGCGTTTTCTGCACCATAAGCCGCAGCCATCGCCGCAACGGTCTTCGCGTCATAGTTGATATTCGCGTACTGGGCCGAAGCGGTGGCTCCGGTCAGCAATAGCATAAACATTAGCAGGATTCGGTTCATAAAATAGTATTAAAGGTTCAGTACCTTGCCCTCTTTGTTTACACACTGGGCAAATGCGAGTGACTTTGAGATGCCGGACTTTGACCAGTCGCGGCAATATACCTCGATGGCTTCCTGATGGGTGCAGCCCAATTCCCGTTTGTAGAGTTTTAGGGCTTCCTTCTCGGCTCGCTCCGTAGTATACGTCATGTAGCACTCTCGGGGTTCCTCTACACCGAACACATTGCCGTTGGCACCCCGGCGGATGAAGACCTCCCGGAAGAATGAGCGGCCATCCTTGTTTTCTAGCCGGTTGATAGTAAAGATTTTCTTACAGTCCACATCGGTAAGGCCAAGGATCTTCTTGATTTCGTCAAAACGTTCCTTGAACTTCGATTGGTCGAGAAGCATCACAACATCGGAGTTGTTGATAATTGCCTCCTTGACAATCTCTGAACCGATGATGTCCTGTATTTCCTGCGTAACCACACCGACTGATGCCCAAAATTTACGGGCGGTCTTGTATAAATACTTGATGTATTCTGCCATAAGCGGCGATGCTATGGCTTTCCAGGCTTCCTCAATCACAAGGACTTTGCGGTTCTTTTTCAGACGCATTTTCTGAAGGAAGACATCCATAATAATTAGTGTGACTATGGGGAACAGTTTCTTGTTCTCTTTGATGGCGTCCACTTCGAACACGATGAAAGTCTCGTCAAAGAGGGTCGAATCGACATTCTCGTTAAGAATCTTCTCATAAGCGCCTCCCTTGTAGAATGGCTGGAGCATAGTTGAATAGGTCGAGTAACTGATTGTAGTGATGTCGTTCTCAGTACATATCTGCTCCAGGCGGTCAAAGGAGTAGTCGAAGAATGAGTTGAAACTGAGTTCGGTGACTTTCAATGCAGCTCGTCTGGCTTCAAGCACCTGAATCTGTTTGCGCACCATCGCATCCACCTCTATTGGTGGCATATTGGTGTTTTTACGGCTTGCTGATGCAAAGAGATTCTTCTGAAGTACCTCGCGCTGCTCGTCGGAATATTGGGTAAATCCGTTGAAATACGCGTCGTAGTAATCGATGATAATCTGTTCCACGATTCGGAACTCGATTTCCGGAATCTTGCTGTCCGAGCCTTTCCAAATCATCAGAATCAGATTCTTCAGGAAGTCAATCTTCTCGATGTTATATTCGTTTCTGCTGATTTTGAACGGATTCATTGTAATAGGCTTATCCTCTGTATAAGCGATATACTTGCCACCAAGATATTCGCACAATCCTTCGTAGGAGTTTCCGGTATCGACCATTACTACATCGGTATTCTGCTCATGAAGTTGACGAACCACCGAGTTCATGTGGAACGACTTCCCGCTTCCCGAAGGGCCAAGACAGAAAAAATTGGAGTTATCGGTCAACTTGTTAGCTCCTTCCTTGCCGGATATGTCAATGGCGACAGGCACCCCCTGGCGATCAGTGTAGTAGACTTTCAGCGGTGTGTCCTCAGAGTGCTGGGCTTGTTCTTTATACATGAGGCACATGGCAGCATCTGAAATGGTCAGGAATCGGTCATATTCGGGATTCATCTTGAAACAGTTGCCGGGAAATGAGTTTACAAACAGTTCCAACTGATTGTAACTCTTCCTGGAAATGTGAATGCCTAATCTTCCGAAAACATTTTCAAGATGGTTGGTGGGCTTCTGAAGATCAACGCCTTTCCTGCACGTCACCATGATGTTGAAGTGGGCATATACTAGCTGTTTGTTTTCGCGAGCAATTAACTCCTGAACCTTTTCTATATCCTCCACGGCTATCTGATTGCCGGGATTGGGAACTGACGCATGGCGGTTGCGTTTCTTCTCAAGCATGGCAAGCTCACGCTTTTGGCCTGGCATGAATATCATCTGGTTAAATACAATAGATTCAATCTCTGGAATAGAGTCAAGTACTGACATGAGGTCAATAGGGAGAGAGGTGTTGTTTACCTCCATGTTTGTGAAGGGACGTATCTGTGTAGGAAGATTGATGCAGTCAACATCGACAAGTGAATAGATCTTACAGTTTTTATCTCCCATACTCACACATTCCTCGTCTGCCATGAAACTTGATACTGAAATCCTTTGGTTGGCAAAATCCATTGCAAAAAAACGGTCAACAACGGAGGTTGCTTCCTCCTTATTGAGAAAACGGGTCTTTATGCCTGCATCTCGAAGCTGGTCCGCAACTTTGCGTACTTTCACGAGAAAGTCACGCCATTTTTTAGCATCATAGCTGAAAAGACGGCTTTTCTTGCACTCCTGGGTTATTGTAAGGTAGGTGAAGGAATCTGTGTATTCTCGGTCTTTGAAATAGTCAAAATATGCGTTTGACAGGAATTCTCGTTTTTCCGAAGCTTCATCAACAAACTTACGGCGCGTTAATATATCTTGCTTGTGTAACGCATACTCTTCGCCCAATGTGGCGCAGATTGCAGAGAAGAGTTTTGTATAGTCGTAGTAAGCGTCGATGTTGCCACCGAATTTGGCTACAGGATTCTCTATACGCATCATGGCTGAGACTTCGCCGGTTTTGCTGTAGAGGACACCGATGCCATCTGTTTCCTCAATGGTAAAATAAATGTCCTGAAATATGCGGCTTCGTTTTCCACCTGTGCCGAATGCCCAGACGGAAATAGCCATGCCAAGGCATATAGCCAAAAATATTATGATGACGCAAATTGTCATATTATCTTAGAATAAGTAGAAAAGTCGTAGCTTGAGTTGCGCGTATTGCTTTGAGTAATTTGGAATTACTACCCCTTTATTCATTTCAATGCCGTAAAAATGATAATCGGAAGATTCCGAACTGGTAAGATATTCCCCCGATAATGGCTCAATCCATTCCACAAGTCTGGTATTAGAGTAAGGTCGCATTAAATAGTAAGCTTCTGCCATCTCTGCTAAGGTCGGGATGTAGCTGCCATGACACTTACCGATAACTGAGAGCATCGAAGATTCGTTATTCTTACCCTCCTTTTTGAGAAGTATTGATGTAAGTTTCGCACCGTCTTTGTATCCAAAAGCAGTAAATTCCGGATATGGCATATCCGGTTTATAGATGAGCCTTTCATCTATTTCTGAAGACGAATCGTTTATAATCCCCTCAGTATGTTTCCCATCAATTGTGGCAAAGATTCTTCCGCTTGAGTTTGTTTTGTGTCCGAATGAATAAGTTCCAGTGACATCCTCAATTGCAATTGCTTTGCCATGCCGTCCATCTGTTTGAAACACAACGGCAACCGTCATAGTATCACGCTTTGTCACTATCAGTCCGTCTTTACGTAGATAGTTTCCAACTGAAACGCTATCAACGGTGGCGACTTTATTCAGATCTGTTTTACGATTATTGTCAACCCATGATGATTTTGGGATAAGTTTCCCGCCTTGTTCTACCATAAGATTGAGTTGCGTCATGCTACCGGCGGCCAACGGTGGCAGTTTTGTTTCAAAAACGTATTCCCGACCACTGACCAAAGCCGTGAGAACAATGTCTGAAGCATATTCGCAAGGAATAAGATAAAAATCATGATTCCTGCCGTTGTTAAGTAGGCAGTCAGAAATAAGCACCACAGGCTTTCCTTCGCCTGAACTCTCAATCCATTGTCCGACATAAGGTATGTATTTTGCTTTGTTTGTAATTACATCTCCTTTGATTGTCAGCGATTCAAGGATATCTTTTCGGTTGTCGCTTTGCAGAAAGAAACGAACCAAAGCCATTGTACTTTGGAATTTTATCTGAAAAGACAGCCTATCGCCAACCGATCTTCCAATCTCATATCCATAGAGATGGTCCGAAAATGGGGCGGTCAGCGACAAGGTGTCTTTTGCAGAAAACGGCCAGCATACACTTACCGTTGCTGTGGTGTCAACTGTAAGGGTACGCTTTTCGGGTTGAAACATGCCGGAGTTCGAAAATGGTTCGATAACCGTCGTTCCATCGGACGTTAGTCTGACGCCAATCCGGTCAACACCACCAATCCAATTATCAGCCGATATCTCAACCGGTCTCAGCTCGTTACGCCAGGAATCACGCACTTCTATTGCTGCACGTGTCTGTTCCAGCGATATTTTCTTATCACCGGAACCCCCACATGACGAACAAACAAGGGCAATACCCAGTATGTAATGAGATGCTGACATTTTACATGAATTGTAATAGAGGTTAAAGACTTCTTGATCGAGCGTAGACAAAAACGCCCTTGTCGCATTTTTTTGAATGGAGTCCTTTACGTTGTTTAAGCATTATGACGGCTGCACCCACACCGATAGCAGCCACAAGAGTTATTAAACCCGAGACAAATCCGAGAGCGATATACATGACAATGAATCCGACAATAGCCCCCCCCACAGCCGCGGCAGCCCAATAAATGTACCGGCCTTGCAATCCCATAAGTTCAAGAGGCCGTTGCAGCCCCTTGAACATGGGATATGAAGGGTGTTTTTCCTTGACTGCTACGTCCATGAATCAGAGTCCGAAGAACAGAGGAAGAGCCTGAGCTGCAGCCACAAGGAAGATACATGCGCCCACAATCATCATAATAGACTTCTTGACGTCCTGCTCTTCGTTGTTCATCTTGATGTAGACTGAGATTGCGCCTACGATGGCAACAACTCCGGCAATGGCGTAGCAAAGCTTCACGACGATGGGAACATACTTAGCGATTTCTTCGGTAACAGTGGACAGTGCCGTTGTTCCGGCCTCGTAATTGCCAGCCGAGTTCTGGGCAAACATAGCCACAGAGCCAACAATCATCATCATGCAGAACATCTGCACGCGCTCGCTTCCGAAGGAATGCTTGAGCTTGGTTGAGATTTTTTTAAGCATAAAATCTGAGTTTGTTAATTAAATGAGTGATTATACTGAAGTTAGTGATATTTACAAACTATATTCTATATCCAAAAAAGGCCGGGAATACGGTGGATGCACCGATCAGAAACAAACAGGCTCCGAGTACCATCATTATCTCCTTCTTCACACCGTCTTCACCGGTGTTCATTTTAATGTATATCTGTAAGGAGGCATATATTACCACCAAGGAAGCGATAGCATATATAAGGTAGAGGACATATAGCATCATTGTAACTACGAAATCATGCTGTTTTGCCAATGCATCAGCCCCCCAGCTATAATCTACACCGCCACACTTAGCCGATGCAGAGTTTGCCCATAGAAAACACAATGTCAATATGCCTGATGGAAGAGCTTTCTTAATAATGATCCAAGCCGCCTGCATCGTTGTCCGTCGGATTGTTTTCTTCGGCGGAGATGCGCTTAACCCATATATTTTTGGCATCGGGGGTGGCACTCAATCCCTGTAAACTGTCCATCATTTCATTTTCATCAAGGCTTACCTCAGCAATCACTTCAACCTCTTCAGGCATTGTCTCAGCCAACTTGGTTTTCAAAGCCTCAGTCTCGGCACTTTTATTTTCCAACTCTTCTGTCAGGTCACTGGAAATTTCAGCTACAGGAGTTGCGGATATCTCATTATCGCCGATGGAGAATCCTTCTTTGGTTTCTGCAACCTTTACAGGTTGATCTTCCATGAATGACGTATCGAATGTCTCTGCCTGCGGACCGTCGTCCTTAGCCTTGCGACCTACCGCGACATCGCGAACAATCACCACAGAAAAGTATATGATGTAGGCGATAGTGAGTATCAATGCAAATATTCCAAATGCGCTCATGAATTTGTTGTTTAGTTCATTTTTCAAATTTTGATGCAAAGGAAAATGATAAATGTGGGAACCAAAATTATATGCTGATTGACAACCTTTTATTTAATGCTGTTTATATAAATCCGTTTATCGTCACTGCGTTTTGGCACACCTTTGCTTTAATTACCGAGCTAACTCCTCCCAGTTCCTCGTGAGATAGTTTTAACCGCAAAGTTATCAGCGGAGCATAATACCAAGGGCCGGCTGCGTTTTGTACAAAACCCTTGTCGGATATGCTTCTATAAGCTGATTCTGGATGCGTATAAAACTTATTCTCACGAAGAAATGAAGGTTTCTATAAGTGAGGGAAATAATAATTAAAGTTGATAAAATATGGCGAATTACTGCGACAGCATTTATCGAATTACAGGTGATGCATCCGAACTTGATGCTATCTTTGCTCTTATGCAAAAACTTGAAAAAGAAAAAGAGAATGGAAACTGGGTAGGGCATATCGTGGATGCTCTGAATGGCTCACGCCCCGAGTATCTCTATGTTAGAGGATGGTGGGATGGACTTGAGAGAGAGGACGACTGCATCATGTTCAGACTTGAATCTGCATGGGAGCCTCTGCATGAGGCATGGGACTTTATTTGCAATAAGTTCAAGACACTTAAGGCGTATTTCATCGGAGAAGAACCGGGATGTGAGGTATTCTTGAAGCGTGAAAATTCAGAGAAAGGGTGGTTTACTGACAACTATTATGTTGATGCGTGCACTCCCGATGAAGAATATGTTCACGAATACTTCACCAATATTGATGAAGCCTTCCGTTTCATAGAGCGCATATCCGACACTAATATAATTACAGCAGAGAATGTAGAAGCTCTTAATCTCACATGGGGTGAGAAAAACGAGAATGCGTTTATTTATTTGCACGAATTTAAGGAAGTGTGATGACCAACATCCCCGAAACTGTGCTGGTCACGGTTTCGGGGATGCCTGTATGCACATCATTTAGGTTCTGCCTTTTTTAGTTGCTTCATAGGGTAGATGCCCGCAATCTTGCACCCAATGAAGTATGCTCTTTTGAAATCCTCATACATCTCGTCATCAAACCATTGCTTTGAGGTGAGTGTGAGAAGCAGGTTCGGCTCCTCAAACTTATCTGGGCATATTATATAGTGACTTAGCTTATAGCCAATACCATTGTTCCGGTCTATCAATAATGTACCGTCCGTTCCTATGCTGATTGTCCCTAGTCTGCAAATTATAGAGAATCCCTCTATTATATCAATCGGACTCATTTCATTCCAATCTCCAACAAATACATACGCCATTTTTTCCTCTCGGGTCATAAGTATTGTTTCTGGATCAAGGAATGTTCTACGTTCATACACATAGTCATCTATGTTATCTACCATGAACACCTTTGCCATTCTTTCAAGCAGATGACTTGTGGCTTCCTGCAGACCATTTTCAAGGCACGAAACCGTACTCTGCGAAAGCTGCATAGACGCACCAAATTGTTTCTGCGTCAAGCCGCGCTCCTTGCGGAACTGCTTTAGGTTTATAAGTTTCATTGTCTATATGATTGTCCTTGGTGTATAATCTTTTGATATATCTCCTGCAAACGATCGACGACTCGCCAACCGTATTGTTTGAAAAGGTCATCAGACACAAGGTTTGTAGTGATAATAGTGAAGCTCATCGTCTCATAGCGTTTTTCGATTAATCGTCTGACAGGATGTGCCGGAGTCCCGAAAGACAATACCTCGCAAGGCTCCTCTCCTAAATCGTCTATGACAAGCAACGGGATGTTTTTAAGTTGCAGGATTTGACTGTCATCCTGGCTTTTATAATATTCACAAACTTCCGTAGCTGTTATGAAACGATGTCCAAACTCAAAATATTCTCCCATGTAGTCAAACATCCCTCTGGAGTTCAATATCCGTGACATCCTTACGATGGCTCTTGCAAGGGTTGTCTTGCCATTCCCTGGAACTCCACAGAGCATCAGTCCGGATTCCGGATAGGGCTTAGTGAGATGTCGGACGACTCCCGCTATAGCCTCCTGTGTATTCTTGTCGCTGATAAACTCAGAATACCGAGTTTGCACTTCTTCTTGATACAGTTTGTACAGCAGAAGATACGCATCCTTGGGCGGCATATTGAAACGTAAGCAAGGTGCGAGCTGATGTAAAGCTTTCACCGTTGAGACTTGGTTTGCAAGTTCAACTTCGGTTATGCCAAACTCCCCGAATATGTCACTTATAATCTGTACGTCATTCTTTTTCATAACATGGACCTTTTATTAATAAATCACATTCAAACTCCTCAATGTAGTAGTTTTCTGAAATAATTGATGCGACTCGGCTTCCGTATATTTCTCTTACGCTCTGGATGTCAAATGATGTAGAAATGAATGAGATAAGGCCTCTTCTGGATCTCTCCATAATAAGATTTCTGACAGACTTCACTGCAATCTGAGAATTTACTCCGTCGATCTCATAACCGAGATTATCAAGAAAGAGAACAGGAATCGTCGTCGCAACTTTACTAATCTCATATAAGACAGAAGTATGCTGAAAGTCTTCGGCATTGACATATAAGCTTTCCAGAGAGTTTATTCCACTATACTCCCAGGATGTCGGTATTTTTCTCAACAGTGTAAGAAACTCATTTATGGCGAGCATAATGCTTGTCTTGCCGGAGCCGATTTTGCCGCTGAACAGATAGCCACCAACGTATTTACCTGTTGTTATAGCAACGGCAATAGTTTTCGCTGCCAGTTGTAGTCCAGTGGAAACCGGTATGTTCTCACCTCGTTGATTCCCTATGGTTGTAAGGCAATGAATAAGACTCTCATCAACTGTCTGTGCCATCAGGTGGAGGTAGAAACGGCTTCTCGTAGTCTGCGGCAGTGCGCGCACTGCCCTCAGAACCTCTGCGTCGGGCTGCGCCAGCAGGCGTGCCTCTTTTTTCTTTTTGATCATTCTGTGTGGTTTTTGATTTGAATTTCAAATTTTCTCGAATTTGGATTCTAGCCCAGTTCATAAAGTGTTGCTTGAATCCTTGGAATGTCGGATGGAAGTCCTCTGCGCCAAGACAATAGTTGAGAAATTCCTCAAGCATATGCAACAATCCTTCTCTTCCGTTGTCTGGCTTGAGACTGAAAAGCATTTGCTCGATTGTCATATCCGTGTTTATTAACTCTTCAAAAAATCCTTTTTCACGCGCTGAATAATCAGAAAGATTTTTTTTAAGTTTTTCTTTTTTTCTACTTACAGGCATCTCCGGTTCCGTTTCATCCTCTATTTCATCTACCATAACAGGGCCTATCTCACTCCGCATGTTGGTGCGCATCTGAGGCTGCATGCGATTACGCATTCCATCTTGCGACACACCCGACATATCAGAGTGCGTATGTCTTGCAAAATATCCGGAGGGAGGGGAGAACTTTTCATACTGGAGAACCCTGACTACCATTATCCCTTTTTCATCACGAATGCTTATGCGACCGTCCTCGACCAACAGCTTCAAGAAATTGTCTATTGCCCTTTCATCGGCGTTCCATGCCCTGTGAAGAAACGAAAGCGTGGACGCGATCTCCCCATACTGAAGTCTAACAATGATTCTCGTCGCCCCCACGCTTTGTATACATGGCTTTGAGGCGGCATGGTTGCGAAGCCATATCCACCAACTGAATCTGACAGGATCCTGATACAGCCAGTCCTGTTCCTCATCTTTATATATCAGAGTGAATCCGGAGGTGTACATAACAGTTTTTTGATAAGTTCATGAATATCGGATCCAAGAAAGACCATCTGGTCGTTCTCGAAGCGGTATTTTATTTTGTGTTTGTTGACAAAACTCAACAGTTCCATTTGGCTGAATTGCAAAATCCGTGCAATTTCGGCGACGCTGTATAGCTTACCGGGGCGTACTTGATTGAGCATCATAAGCTTTTCGATTTTATTCATTCTCTTCGGGGAATAGTTGAATAATCGACACTCCTATGGTTCTGGCAATATCTTTTCTTATCCCTTTTTTCGGTACTTTATGTTGACTCAACCACTTTCTTACAGTCTTCGGTGCTGCTTTTGTTGTGCGTGACAGCAAGTCTATGAACTGATGAAACTCGATCTTCTTGGCTGTGAGGCTAGAGTAGAGTTCAAATATGGACCCGGCTTGTCTTCTGTTTTCCGGGAAAAGTGTATTCACATCCTTTCTTAACGCCTTTGCAATCTTCCTCTTAATTTCTAATGACGGTATATATCCATTTGGAGTAGGGCTTAAGATCATCCTCACTGTGTTAGGAGTGAGTCCTGTAATGGCAACAATGAGATTGAACATGCGCCTCCTGGGGGTGGGAAGATTTGTGAGCATATCTCCGATTTCATATAGAGACAATGACATCCTCAGATATTTCTCCAGAGTATTCATAGGGCATCTCTGTTGTTTTATAGATCGTTACTGCCAATTTTATCGTCATGCACAATCAACAGTAAGAAGGTTGGAGAATTATCCATACCATTGAAGACGCACTTTTGTGAAATCGTTGCAGTGTAATCCTGGTCGTGTCCTGAGAAGCTTGCTTCCGGAAGCATGTAATGAGCAGATCTGTTTAGGTTAGTTACACGGTTTACGGATATGTTTTTTTGATCATGACTACCATGATAAGAAGCAAGATGCCCTAAATTTCGGTTGTATCTTTTCATGTCATCCCCCTTTCTTTGAATTGAGTCTCTCAATGTCACTCAGTCTATAATATGGGCTGCCCTCGATATACACGGGCACAAGTGCTCCTTTCTCCTCCCACTCACGCAATGTTTTTGCGGTCTTGCCCAGCTTTTTAGCAGCCGAGGATCTTGACAACGATGGAATCTCACTATATTTTTCCATAAGTTGCGACGCACTTTCCAATGTACGGAGTACCGCACGGTCGGTTATTTCATCGATCATCTCTACCGGAATGGTAATGTAAACCGGCGGTAAGTCGCCGGCTGGCTTGGTATGGAACATTTCCCATATATTCTCCACATTCATGCGGAGTTCTCGGACAAGCCGTTTGTATAGGTTTTCTTTCATATACGACATTATTTATATTTATGCCGCAAAATTAGATGAAGAAACACAACTATACGGAAAAGAAGAGTAAAACTTGGTAAAGTTCTACCAAATTTTACTCTTACTAAATTTTACTTTGACATTGTAGATTTTAATTAGCTATCAATTTGCGCATTAGATTTGCCTTGACATTTGCCAGAGTTTCCTCATTTATCAGGCTTCCTCCAACAGTGCTGTACGATTTGCTGATCGCACCCTGCGTGCCACCAACTCCCCAGTAGCGTTGCAGTAAAGAGAACTCGGGCATTTTAGTAAGCCACCTTAATTCTATTGCTGCCTGAAGATACATTGCGGCTGTTTTCCCTTTTGTTCCGTGCAACACGTCATATAGTATATCGAATTTCTTGTCTTTCTCAGACTCGGAATATCCTGTAATCAGGCTGTTTATTGTTCTCAATTCCTTTTCCCTCACATGATCTTCTCGGGTTGTCTTGTTTAGCTCCATCCGTTCTGAGGCTGTGAGTCGATCTTTATGCCGGCTCAGCTCTTCTTGAATCGGACGATATTTGTCAAGTACAGGAATCCAAAGTATTTCAATTATCTCGACAACATCTGATGCAATACGCGCCTTGTGTCTTATGACATCCTCTATAGAAGTGAACGATTCCTGGATTAGGAAATGCCATTGGGCAAACCAGCGAGTAAACTTCTTCAATGTATAGTATATTGAGATTATAGAATTGGAAGCAACGCAACCACGCCCGACGTCGGTCTGAAGAGCCTCGTTGAAATACATCCATGTTTCGGAGAGATAATCTTTCAGAATCTCCAAATTCGAGGAGCGCACACTCTCCCAATCCGTGCAGAAAGGTTCAATGAACGACAGTCGTGCATGGACTTCACATTCATAATATGGTAGCGCTTGTGCAGTCATCTGGAACAGATATGGAAGAAACACTTTTTTATATTAGATAGTTCGACAACGGCACATTTTTGAATGAACAGACACTTTTCAACAATAGGAAGGGAGCAAGGCGAGGTTCCTCAGTAGAACATCATGATTAACATTTTAACAATAGTTAATGAATTCTGCTCTGAAAATTTAACACTTGAAACCCCGGATTTTCCATGGTAGACAGTAATTTTTTCAAAAAAGTAGACAGGATTTGGGGTCATGAAAAATCTTGGTAGACAAACGGTAGACAAAAAACAAAAGAGAAATCCCGTAACTCTTGATTTTCAATAAGTTACGGGGTTAATCTGTGCCCAGAACAGAACTAATGTAACTACATTCTATTACATTGAAATGCCGCTTATATTACACTGATATAGTGAATTATACAAAAATTACTTTTTCTTTCAGAGCTTTTATAAGTGTTAAAAATAAGGAATTTTGCACGTAAATTTGCACGTAAAGCGTGTTTGAGTTATCTTTGCGATGGAATTACGTGCTGCTACGTGCACTGGCTGTGATTCCATCTGATTTTAACCCTTTAATTCTCTCCGATATGGCTACATTCCGATTTGAGCTTGACCATCGTCCGACACGAAACAAGACCTACAACCTTTACCTGATGGTGACGGTGGGTAAGAAGCGCACCAAGAAGAAAACCGGCATCCAACTGAAACACATTGACGATTTCAATCCGTCATGCAAGGGAAACAACTGGATTCGCGCGAATGTGCTCGATGCGAAATCCCTCAATGAGCAGTTGCGGCTTATGCTGGTCAAGGCACAGGAAACCTACAATGAGCTTGAAGATGACGGCGAAGTATCGTCGGCCCGTATCATCAAGACGATGGACAAGGAGATTGTCTCTCCCTCTTTTCTTGCTTTTGCTCGTGAACGTGCGAAAGAGATTGAGGAGGAGGGCGGTTTCAGAAACATGCGCAAGTATGTGGGGCTTTGCAATAAGCTCGATGCGTTCCGTAAGAAGATGCGTATGCACGACATTACGATGGAAGACCTGACCGTGGAGCTCCTGACTAAATTCAATAATTTCCTCCACAAGTGGAAGAATGAAAAGAATCCCGAAAAGCTGCTTCACCCGAATACCATAGAGGTACAGCTCAACATCTTCAAGACACTCGTCAATCGCGCCATCAATCTCGGCTATATGTCGGCCGACAAGAATCCTTTCTTGAAATTCTCTTACAAGGGGGTGCCTACGATGAAAGAGAAATTGGAAATGGCGGAGATTCAGCGTATCATCAATCTTGATTTACCGAAAGACTCGCTGATATGGAACGTGAGGAATTATTTCCTTTTCAGTTTTTACTGTGCCGGAATACGGGCCGCCGACTTCATTCAATTGCGCTGGCGCAATGTGTCTTCCGAGGGCCGTTTGACTTATTCAATGGATAAGAACGGTAAATTCCGCGATATTGTCCTCGTGCAGCAGGCGTTGGAGATTCTGAAACATTATTTTCGACCGGATGCCAACCCCGATGATTATATCTTCCCGTTGCTTGACAATTCCGCTCCGTATGCGAAATATGTAACCATTGCCGACAAGAGGACAATTACACCGGATATGCGCAAGACACTCTATGCCGCCGTTTCCGCCAAGAACGCCCTCATCAACAAATATCTGAAAAAGATTGCAGAGAAGGCTGAAATCAGTAAGAATGTGTCATTTCATATCTCACGTCATTCATTCGCCAAGGTCGCAAAGGAGACCGGGCTTGACAGCGGTATCGTTAAAGAGCTGTTGGCCCATAGCAATCTCGCCACCACCGAGCGTTACATGGGCAACTTCGACACGCAGAAAACCGACAACGCCCTCATCAACCTTTTCGGCGTCGTTGAGAAGCCCAAGGATAAGAAAGAGGAGGTAATCGAGGCGCTGAAAGGAATGTCGCCCGAAGAGATTGCAGCAATCTTATCCGCGATCAAAAAATAATTCGTAAATTCGCAATCACCATGAAGATAGAAAAATTATCATCGAAATCGACAACCGATTATAGCGTTGCGGTCAATACCATAAAAGAGGCCATTCTTCGCAGCCAGTATCAAGCGGCGAAGTTGGTCAACCGAGAAATGCTGTCGCTGTACTACGGCATTGGACGATACATCTCTGCCAATTCCCGCGAAGGATTCTGGGGCACCGGAGCTATCAAGACCATCTCTGAACGACTGCGCAAGGAAATGCCCGGACTGAAAGGGTTTTCGGAAAGCAGTCTCAAGAATATGAGAATGTTCTATGAAGAATGGTCACTGGTCTTTGAATCCAAGGACACGTTGACTATTTCGCCAATCATGATTGGCGAAATAGAGACATCTCTATTGCTTTCACCCAAATCGTCAATCATGATTGACGATTTGGACTTATTTGGCAATTTAAGCTTTACTCACCATGTCAGGATCTTGAATGGCGAAAAAGATATTACCAAACGCTGGAAATACATTAAACTGGCTCTTGAAAACAAGTGGGACACACGTTTCCTTCAGCAGCAAATCAAGGAAAATGTCGCCGACCATTACGGTGTGATGCCATCCAATTTCGGAGTGACCATCAAGGACAGTCGCGATGCACTCAAGGCTCTCAATATGTTTAAGGATGAATATCTCCTCGACTTCATCAATACCGAAGAAATCGGGATCCGCGACTATCAGGATATTGACGAGCGGGTGGTAGAGAAAGAGATTGTCCACAACATCAAGAAATTCATTATGACCTTCGGGCGGGATTTTGCTTTCGTCGGCAATCAATATCATCTTGAGGTTTTCTCTCACGACTTCTTTCCCGACTTGCTCTTCTTCAATCGCGAGTTGAACTGTCTCGTGGTCGTGGAATTGAAAACCGGCGATTTTAAAACCAGCTATCTCGCCCAGCTGATGACATATCTGCGTATTCTCGATGATAAGGTAAAGAAGCCACATGAGAATCCATCAATCGGCATCGTGCTGTGCAAGACCGCCGACAAAGACTTCGTGGAATACGTAATTCAGGACTACGCTAAGCCGATGGGCGTTGCCACCTATCGCATGAACTCAGATATGCCTGAGAAACTACGCGAGGCATTGCCAGATGTGGAAGACCTAAAAAAATTGTTGTAACCAAGTCTCGGCAACGGAATCTTAAATTTCAACGCAGTTTGAATATGCAATCGCTGCCTTCAGCGGAACGGAAAATGGGGAGTGCGACTTCGGAGTACTCCCTTTACATTGCAAGGTTGTTTTGTGGGGCCTCGGTTCCCCAAAACCTTTTGAGTTACTCAAAAGACACCTTGCTATGTTCATGTGAACATCCTACATATTATAACTGATTGTTTGCTATGCTGAATAGGTTTTTTGCCACAAAAATTATGAGATTCATCTGCTCTACACCAAAACAGAAGAAGGAAAACAAGCGGAAATATGCGGAAATATAGGTACTTTATGCGGTCGAGCGATGCAAACATTTGGAAATCTGAATGATTGGATTATATATTTGCAAAGAATTTGATTGACAAACCTGCAATTAAGGCGTTCAATATACTAATCTTCGGAACAACACTTCTATTGTAATGTTTGTCTACTGAATTATCTATAATCCAATGTATTAGCAATCTTGTTGAGCTATCAACTGATTGAAAAGTCAATTTATTGAACAATAGATTCCTAAGTTCCTCAATTCCTAAGGTACTTATGTACAGATACCCATTGCCGAAGTGGATTCGCTCCCGTATAATGGGTGAAAATTCGGCCATATCCATACATTTTGCGGTCACGCGCTGACAAATATATCAATGTGGAGTAGTGTTGATACTAATATTTAAATGCGTCTTTATGAATACTAAGAAGATGATATGTATTTCTATAAATGCCCATTGATATTGAAATCCATATACTGTTTTTGCCATACAGATTTTTATAAATCGTTGGCTACTGAGATGTTTCTACATCAATACGGATACTAAAATACAATTATAGTTCTTACTATTCAGACAGCGATATATAAACATATTTATCTTAATATTTTGGATATAGGTCTATATGTCTATAAGGACTTATGGACACATGGGCTATCCGTTGCAACGCGAGAAGTGGCAGATAATTATCGGTAAAATATCGGTTGTATATTGGCTGCTTCAAGTGGCCAAATACGGCCATAGCCATACTTTGTGCGTCCAAGGGGTACAAATATTTGGAAATCCGCACCTCCCGATATTATTTTTGCATTGCGACAAAGATTCCATGAGGAACAACTAAGTTCTTTCAATACCAAACAGCATCCGTTCTTATGTTGGATGCCAAACCTTGATACACCGGCAACTTCACCCTCCGATTGTTTTTTCATTGGAGTAGAAGTTGAAATTAGCAGTCTTGACTGCTGAAACATAAACACGAATGAGCAAAAGCTCGCAACCTTCAACAATCTCACCCATCACAATGGTCATGCTTCCGCAGGAAGAATGGCAATCACTCAACGACAAGCTCGACCGCCTCGCGGAGATGATTGAAAACCGCAACGCCTCCGACCGCGACACCGAGTGGCTGGAATCAGAAGCCGCTCGGAAACTGCTCGGAGTCTCGACCAAGACATGGCAGAACTACCGTGACCAGCGCGTCATCCCTTTCTCCCAAATCGGCCGCAAAATCTACGTCAACCGCGCCGACCTCGACGCTTTCCTTCGCCGCTACCGTATCGGCGATTTGAAATGAGCCTAAATTTTGAGGGACAAGGCATTTAGCCCCAAATAACAATCGGTTATGTTTTCCGGCATAACCGATTGTTGTCTCAAAAATTCTTTGTAACTTTGTAATTAGGAATAGTAACGTCTATCTGAAAATGACCAACTGATAACAAAAGACCTACGGCGCGAGCCGAAAACACTTTGAAAACTCCCGAGTAGTCGTTACAGGCTTTGGTCGGCCTTCAGATGCCACGCGGGAGTTTCCCTTTTTTGAAATTATGACAATTAACTTTAACGACATATTACAAGAATCGTTACTTTCGATTCAAAATGCCTCCAACAGTCCATACGGTTTTGTTGGCTTACCGTCCGGCCTTAAAGATTTAGATAAAGCCATTTGCGGCTTTGATAACTCGGATTTAATCGTAGTCGGCGCACGTCCAGCTATGGGCAAAACTGGATTCCTTCTTACTCTTGCCATCAACATGGTGGAAAGGGAAATTCCTGTGCTGTTCTACTCTTTGGAAATGAGCAATCTACAAATAGTTAACCGTATGCTCTCCAACATAACCGGAATCGAGGGCAATAAACTATCTTCCGGTCGTATGTCGGAAGAAGAATGGGAAAACATTATAAAAGTTGGAAAGGAAATGGGAAAATTTCCCCTTTACCTCACTGACAAGTGCGACTGGAAAATCGAAAATTTCTGTAAGAAAGTAAGAGAGGATGTCGAAGAAACTGGGGCTAAGATAATCTTCATTGACTATCTGCAACTCTTTTCGACTCGAGAGAGACTACAGAACCGATATGAGGAAGTTGCTCTCTGTACCCGAGAATTGAAACTATTGGCAAGAGAATTAAACTTGCCTGTAATTGTTGCTTCGCAACTCAACCGCAATGTCGAGAACCGCACGACTGGAATATTCCGCGAAAAGATGCCTCAAATGTTTGACTTGCGCGACAGCGGCACCATTTGCGACGATGCTAATGTCGTAATGTTACTTTACAGACCCGAGTATTATACCCGTAGCTCCGAGGATGAGAATGGCAATGACATCAGAGGACTTGCTGAGGTTATTATCGCAAAAAATCATATGGGTAGAGAAGATACTATAAGACTTAAATTCTCTCCAGAAACCGGCAAATTCGAGGATTGGGAACCATATGAGCCGGAAATTCCTTTCCTCAATCGTCCGAATTATGAAGAGACTCTTGACAATTTTGATTCTTTATCTTCACCTTTCTGATTCAATATGGCTGATGAGCTGAAACAATTTGAGGATAGACTGTGGGAAGCAGCCGACAAGCTGCGTTCTGAGAGCGGTCTCAAATCAACGCAATATTCAACCCCATTATTGGGGCTGATATTCCTACGTTTTGCATCCAACAAATACGATAAGTTCAAAGATGAAATTGAAGCCGAGTATTCCGCTTCGCAGAATACCCGTAACCCGAAAACACGTGAGGAAATCGCTTTGAGCAAATGCGGATATTATCTGCCGGAGAAATCTCATTTTGACTATCTGCTCAGTTTGAGTGAGCAAGAGGATATTCCGCTTGCAATCAAACAGGCGATGGAGGGTATCGAGCAGCACAAGCCCGAACTTGTAGGCTCGCTCCCCAAAGATGAATATTTTAATCTTGAACCTAAGGAAGACGGCGAGAACATACGCGACTACTCGCTCACTGCCTCGCTTCTGAAAATCATAAATTCCATTCCTCGCGATTTGGAGGGGGATGTATTCGGAAAGGTTTATGAATACTTCCTCGGCAAGTTCGCAAGCAGTGAGGGGAAAGGTGGCGGTGAATATTACACCCCGACTTCCGTTGTCCGTCTTATGGTTGAAATGATTGAGCCGTATCAAGGACGCATCCTCGACCCGGCTTGTGGTTCGGGCGGTATGTTTGTGCAGAGTGCCGACTTCGTTCAACGTAGCAACGATCGCCCCGACCGTATCAGTGTTTACGGTATCGAGAAAGAGAACGAAACAGTAAAGCTCGCGCGAATGAATATGTTCCTTCACGGCTTGAACGGAAACATAGTTCAAGCCAATAGCTATTACAGCGACCCACACAATTCATTCGGCACGTTTGATTTTGTAATGGCAAATCCTCCTTTCAATGTCGATGATGTCAGCTACGACAAAGTAAAGGACGACCCCCGATTCAACACTTTCGGAATACCTAAAAACAAGACCAAATCTAAGAGCAAGGATGGCGAAACCGTGCCAAACGCGAATTATCTATGGATAAATCAATTCGCCACGGCACTCAATGACACCGGGCGAGCCGCCCTCGTCATGGCTTCTATTGCCACTGATGCCGGAAAGTCAGAGGCCGAGATACGCGCCCGTTTGGTTGAGGATGGCATTGTGAGCGCAATGCTTTCACTGCCGAGCAATATGTTCTTTTCGGTTACTCTCCCGGCCACTCTTTGGTTCTTCGACAAAGCACGACGCGAGGATAAACGAGTACTTTTCATCAATGCCCGCAATTTCTATAAGCAGGTTGACCGCGCACATCGAGAATTTACCGATGAACATATAGCCAACCTCGCTTGCATCCGTCACCTATTCCAAGGCGATGAAGCCCATTGGCACTTGCTAATGTCGCATTACGACAACCGCATCCACGATTTGACTGCTAAATATGAGAGTTGCGTTGAAGAAAGAAATGCAGCAACCCTTGAAGCCGAAACTTTCCTTTCGGAGAATCCCGGCAAAAATCTTAAAACCGACATCAAGCGCCGCATAGATGCCGCCGAGGCCGCTCTTGCTGAGGCCGAAAAAGAGTTAAACCATATAACTTCTATGCGCCAATGGCTTATAGACAACTTCCCCGGCGGCAAGTATCGCGATGTTATCGGTCTTTGCAAGGCCGCATCCATTGAAGAAATTCGTGAACAAGACTACTCGCTCAACCCCGGTCGTTATGTCGGCGTCAGCTTTGACGTAGAAGACCTAAACGATTTCCGCGAGAGTATGACCTCGCTAAAATCAGAACTATCCGATCTGAATGATAGTGGTAAAGAGCTGATGAGCAGAATTTTGTCTAATCTAAGTCAATTGGGGATATGAAACTTGGTGACATATGTACTATTACATCAAGTAAACGTATATTCGCTTCGGATTATGTTGATGTCGGTATTCCTTTTTATAGGTCTAAGGAAATAATTGAAAAAAATCGTGGAGAAGAAGTATCCTCTCCATTATATATCAGCGAAGAAAAATTTGATGTAATAAAGAGTAAATTTGGAGTGCCAAGCAAAGATGATATTTTATTGACCTCTGTCGGGACTATTGGTATTCCATATCAAGTTCAAAGTTCAGACAAATTTTATTTTAAGGATGGAAATTTGACTTGGCTTAAAGATTTTACGAAATCTATAAACCCTCGTTTTATTTATTACTTTATATCAAATTCCTTTTTCAGAACCTATCTTAATTCAATATGTATAGGGTCATCACAGGCAGCTTTAACTATTGAAAAATTAAAGAATATTGAGATTTCTGTTCCAACAAAAAATATTCAAAACAGAGTAGCTGATATTCTTACCCTTTTTGATGACCTTATTACACTCAACAATCGTCGCATTGCTATTTTGGAAGAAATGGCTGTGCGTACATATCGTGAGTGGTTTGTGTTTTTCCGTTTCCCCGGCCACGAATCCACCGAGTTTGTCAATGGTTTACCTAAAGGATGGGAATATCGCTCTGTTACAGATATTTTGCAGATTCTTTATGGCAAAGACCATAAGTTGGTTTATGATGGATTGTTTCCTATATATGGCTCCGGGGGAATAATGCGTTATGGAAACGAATATTTATATGAAGGAGAATCTGTTTTAATACCTAGAAAAGGTACTCTTAATAACATAATATTAGCGGATGGCAAGTTTTGGTGTATTGATACAATGTTTTATTCAATACCTAAAATTCCTAAAATCTGCAAACTTGCTTTTTTTCAACTTAAAGCTTTTGATATGGAAGTGTTTAATTCTGGGACAGCTCTTCCGAGCATGACTATTAAAATTCTATCATGTCTTAAATTGCTTGTTCCGGATGAAAAATACAGAACGCTTTTTGAGCAATCCATATCAGATATTTTTAATGAGGTAACACACTTTAAGAAGTTAAATGCTACGCTTCAGCAGATGCGCGACCGCTTGCTGCCTCAACTTATGAGTGGCCAGCTTGAAGTAGCACCTTAAATCTTTGTAGGCAATGAGATACTTTATTAAGGAAGATGATATAGAGCGAGAACTCATTGATGTTTGCCTCAATGAATTGGGCTACAACAATCATTTCAATTGCTATGTGACCGACCATTTACATCGCAGCTCGGAGCGCGGTGTGCTTAACCTCGACGTACTCCGCCGCGAGGTCAAGCGCATAAACGCATCGGCCACCGACCGCCTGCAAGGCTTCGATGATGCAGATGTCAATACCGCAATATCAGCACTCAATGATATAGACCTGCACTCCGACCCTGCTTCGCTCAATGCCACTATTCTTACACGGATTATGAGCGGCTTTAAGATGCCGGTGCTTCAATCGAATGGCAAGCGTGAGCCTCGTACCGTGCAATTCATTGATTGGGAGAATCCTACAAGCAACCAATTTGACGTTGTCAACCAACTTTGGATTCAAGGCGATGTTTACCGTCTGCGACCTGATGTCATTATATATGTCAATGGACTACCGCTCATAACTATTGAGTTAAAAGACAGCAACATTCCTGTCAAGGAGGCTTTCTCCAACAACTTGGCAAGATACAAAGATGCCATTCCTCAACTTATGGCCTATAACGCTGTGCTCGTTGCGAGCAATGGGTTGCATACCCGAGTAGGTGCGACTTATGCCGACTGGGCTTTTTTCGCTCCTTGGTTCAGAGCATCTGAGAAGGATAAAATCAACAAAGATGAAATCGAAAGCGAAAAAATCAGTCTTGATGTAATGGCTCGCTCGTTGTTGAAAAAGGAAAATTTGCTTGATTACGTTCACAATTATATCCTTTTCTACAACGGCACCAAAAAGATATGTGCCAAAAACCATCAATTCCTCGGAGTGAGCAGAGCCGTCGAGCGATATAAATATCTCTGTGGCTCACCTCGCGAAGAAGACCGCGGAAAGATGGGTGTGTTCTGGCATACACAGGGAAGCGGCAAAAGTTTTTCAATGGTGTATCTTGCACGCTTGCTTAAAAACCGTTTTCCGGGTAATTTCACGTTCCTTATCATAACCGACCGCGAAGACCTCGACAGTCAGATTTACCGCAACTTCTTACATAGCGGCTTTATGAGTGCCGACGAAGACTGCCAACCTAAAACAAGCGACCGTCTCCGCACAATGCTTGAAAAGGAAGACCACCGCATACTTTTTACGCTTATTCAGAAATTCCGTTACGATAAACGCAAGAAATATCCCATTCTCTCTGAACGAGATGATATCATTGTTTTTATCGACGAGGCTCACCGCACACAATATAAATCGCTTGCCGAAAATCTCAGGGCAGGTCTGCCTAACGCCAAGTATATGGCGTTTACCGGCACACCGCTTTTTGGAAGTAAAAAACTCACCAATAAATGGTTTGGCGAAACGGTCAGCGAGTATAATTTCAGTCAGGCTGTGCAAGATGAGGCCACCGTGCGCCTCACTTATCGCAACCACCTGCTTGAGGTGCAGAATGAAAATCCGACCTTCAGTGCCGACTTTATCAATATTCTTCAAGATGAAGAACTTGATGATGACAGTCGCCAACGTCTTGAACGCGAGTATGCCAAAGAACTTGAAATACTTCGCCGTCCGGCGCGTCTTAACAAGATAGCCGATGATATAGTAAATCATATCATCAACCGTGGCTATCTCGGCAAGGCAATGGTGGTTAGTGTTGACCGCTTTACCGCCGTCAGAATGTATGACCTTGTCACCGCTAAATGGCAGCAAAAGATTGCCAAAATCAACCACGAACTGATGTCGCTCAATCCTACATCTGCGGAGTATCAGACCAAACTGAAAATCCGTGAGTGGATGCGCTCTACCGATATGGCTGTCGTAATAAGCGAAAGCCAAGGCGATGATGAACGCTTTGCTGCCGAAGGTCTAAACCTTCGTCCTCATCGTGAGCGTATGAACGATGTTAACGAAGAAGGACAGGAATTGCAAGACCTGTTCCGAGATGAAAACAACCCTCTACGGATTGTTTTTGTATGCTCCATGTGGCTCACCGGCTTCGACTCTCCAATGGTGTCAACTCTTTATATGGATAAGCCTCTTGCAGGGCAAAATCTTATGCAGACTATTGCGCGTGCCAATCGTCGATGCTCGACACTTGACGTGCTTGGACGAGAAAAATCGTGCGGTCAGATTATCTCTTACTGCAATATCTTCGGCAGTCTGAAAAAAGCTTTTGCCACCTATGGAGATGCGCAAGGAGGCGGTGACGATGCGGATACCGATAATCCCGGAACTGACACCCCCGCAGGCAATACTCCTGCGGCTATGACACTTGATGAGCTTTACACACATCTTCGTGCTGCCATTTCTCAGTGCGTGGAATGGTGTCGAGGTCTTGGTGTCGATTTGCAGAAAATTCTCGACCTCAATAAAGCTTTCAACCAGATTTCTCTCTTTGACCAATACGCTAACATTCTCATAAATCCTGTTGAGCGCAAGGCTCAATTTGCTGTGTTTGATAACACTATTTCACAGATTTATGATGAATGTTTGCCCGATATTATCAGCATCAAAGAGGAATTTGTAATGGCCGAGGTAATCCATTATCTCAGACAGGTTATGGATAACTCAGTTGACCGAGGCAATCTTGATTCAGCTCGCCGCCGCATCAAGGATTTGCTCAATCAGAGCATTGTGCTGAAAGGTGACGGCCCGGCTGAAAATAGAGAGTACACTATCAAGGAGTTTGGAGAATTTGACCTTAGCCGTCTTGATATTGACAAACTCCGGGAGCAATACAGCGAATCTAAGTGCAAAGCACTTGAAATCGCTGAACTTGAAGATTTCATCTCGCAAAAACTCGATACAATGCTCAATCAAAACAGCGAGCGCCGTACTTTTGCTGAGGAATTTCAACGCATTATCGACCGTTATAATGCCGGAAGCACAGAATCTGAGCAAGCGATTCGCGAACTCATAGACTTGCTTAGCCGTATGACGGCAGAGCAACGCCGCGCTTCTGAGGAGGGGCTTACAGAGGAAGAACTCGAAGTGTTCGATATACTCCGCAAGGAAAATCTCTCAAAAGATGATACCATAAAGGTCAAAGCTGCCGCCCGTGATTTGCTTTCAAAATTGAAATCAAATCAAGACCAGCTGTTTACCACTGATTGGTATAAAGATAGTTCTAAGAAAAGCTCCTTCATC
>CAXHOY010000003.1:0-201723 GCA_964018265.1 uncultured Muribaculaceae bacterium | reverse complement strand
TCGATGATGTTGCCCATGGTCGCGCCGAGGTCGTCGCCGACTGCGTCCATATACACTTCGGGGTCGGCGAGCTTGAGATCCTTGAAGAAAACGCCGTTGAGGTTGTAGTCGTAGTTCTGGCCTGTGTGGGCGAGGATAACGTCAAAATATTCGCGGCAGCGGTTGATGACGGCCGCAAGTCGTATGATTTCGGGACGGGTGCCGACAATGATCAGCAGTTTAAGTTTCCCGTTGTTTTTAAATTCAGCCATTTACTTTTTCAAAAAATGTGTCGGGATGCGACGGGTCGAAGCACTCGTTGCAGTACATTACCGTGACGAGGTCGTCGGTATCCGACAGGTTGATGATATTATGTGTATAGCCGGGGAGCATGTGCACGGCCTCTATCTTGTCGCCGCTCACCTCGAACTCGATGATCTCATCCGAGCCTATGCGGCGCTGCTGTATGAGTCCGTGGCCGGCCACGACGATGAACTGCTCCCACTTGGTGTTGTGCCAGTGCTCGCCCTTGGTGATGCCGGGTTTGGAGATGTTGATGCTCACCTGACCGACATTGGCGCTCTTGACGAGCTCGGTGAACGAGCCGCGCGGGTCTACGTTCATCTTCAGCGGGAACGCCACCTTCTCTTTCGGCAGATAGCTCAGGTAGGTGGAGTAGAGAGCCTTGGCGAACGACCCTTCGGGGATCTCCGGAATAACGAGCGTCTGCGGCTGGGCCTTGAACCGCTCAAGCAGAGATACAATCTCACCGAGTGTAGCTTTATGTGTCACCGGACAAAAACAATAACTTTTGACTTCTTCCTGCTGACTTTTGACTTCGACAGGCTGAAGCCCGTCGTACGTGCAGCGGTGTTCCTTGCCTTGCAGGGCCGCTATCATCTCATCGACGAGATCGTCGATGTAGAGCAGTTCCAGTTCAACCGACGGGTCGCTGACCTGGATCGGCAGACCGTTGGCCATGTTGTTGCAGAACGTCGCCACGGCCGAATTGTAGTTCGGACGGCACCATTTGCCGAAAAGGTTAGGGAAACGGTAGACCAGCACCTTTGCTCCGGTTTCCTTGGCGTAATCGAAGAACAGTTCCTCGCCCGCCTTCTTGCTCTCGCCGTAGGGGTGTCCGGCATAACGGCCGATGAGCGTCGCCTGTATTGAGCTGGAGAGCATCACCGGACAGCGGTTGCCGTGCTTTTTGAGCGTGTCGAGAAGCCGGGAGGCGAACCCGAAATTGCCCTTCTTGAAGTCCTCCGGGTTTTCAGGACGGTTCACACCGGCGAGGTTGAACACGAAGTCTGCCTCGCGGCAGTAGCGGTCGAGATCCCCGGCTGTGGAGTCGATGTCATATTCAAAGACCTCGTCCACCGCGAGGCCAGGGAAACGGCGGTCCTTGCCTTCCTTCACAGCATTGAGCTGGGCGCACAAATTACGGCCTACAAAGCCCCTGGCGCCGGTAACTAAAATTTTAGACATAAAGACATTTATTCAAAAAAACAAAAAGACTATATTTGCGGTATGGAAACAGAAAAACTAATCAAACTTATTGTACAGTGCATCTACAATGTACGAGGTGAACTAAAACAAGGTTTTTTGGAAGCAATATATCGACGTGCTTTAATGATTGAGCTCGCAGATGCCGGTCTTACCGCCGAAGCCGAAAAACCGATGTCTGTGTACTACAAGGAACGGAATATCGGTTCTTTCAGAGCTGATATTGTCGTTGAAAATAGTGTCATAATTGAAATAAAGTCTGTCGAGATACTTACTAAAGCCCATGAAGTGCAACTGGTTAATTACCTTACATCTTCAGGTATTGAAGATGGGATATTAGTAAATTTCGGAGAACAGTTTGCGGTCAAGCGTAAGTTCAAGACCTTCCGAAAGGTATAATTTGTGTTTTTCTGTTTATTGGGTCTTTCTGTCTGTCATTGCACGAAGTTTCCTTCGCCCGAAAGCTCCTTCTGGATATACTCGAGCGACGCGATTTTCTCCTTGGTCTCCCCGACGTTGAGCTGACGGGTGTTGTTGGAGTTGAACTCGGTCAGAGTGTTGCGGGTGTCGTCGCCCTCCTTGAAGAACTTGTCGTAGTTCAGGCCGCGGTTGTCGGCCGGCACACGGTAGAAATTGCCCAGGTCCTCGGCCTTGGCGCACTCCTCGTTGGTCAGCAGCGTCTCATACATCTTCTCGCCGTGGCGGATGCCGATCACCTTGATATCCTCCTTCTTGCCTCCGAAGAGCTCACATACGGCCTCGGCCTGGGTGCCGATCGTGCATGCAGGAGCTTTCTGCACCAGGATATCGCCGTTCTGGCCATGCTCGAACGCGAAGAGCACAAGATCGACAGCCTCATCGAGACTCATGATAAAGCGCGTCATCGACGGCTCCGTCAGAGTGATGGGATTGCCCGAACGTATCTGCTCGATCCACAACGGGATGACCGAGCCTCGCGAGCACATCACATTGCCGTAGCGCGTGCAGCAGATCTTCGTCTTGCCCGAATAACGGCTCTTGGCCACGGCAACCTTCTCCTCAACGGCCTTGGTGATGCCCATCGCATTGATAGGATAAGCTGCCTTGTCGGTCGACAGACAGATGACTGCGCCGACACCCGCCTCGATAGCGGCCGTCAGCACATTGTCCGTGCCGATCACATTGGTCTTCACTGCCTCCATCGGGAAGAACTCACACGACGGCACCTGCTTCAGGGCCGCGGCATGGAAGATATAGTCCACTCCCGGCATCGCGTTCTTGCACGACTGAAGGTCGCGGACGTCTCCGATAAAGAACTTTATTTTGTTGGCTACCTCTGGATAACGCACCTGATACTCATGGCGCATGTCATCCTGTTTCTTCTCATCGCGGCTGAAAATGCGGATTTCCTTGATATCCGTCTCCAAAAAGCGGCGCAAAACCGCATTGCCGAACGAACCGGTCCCACCGGTGATTAATAAGGTCTTGTCTTTAAATATTGACATATATTGATTGGTTTTTATAATTAAATTCTTTTTGTATTCCAATTAATCCCACGTTTCACTACTTTGGCCGGATTTCCACCCACTGCGACACCCTCTTCCTCAATACTCTTATTGACTATAGATCCGGCTCCAACAATAATATTCGAAGCGAGATTGACTCCTTTTAGAATTATTGCTCTTGTGCCAACCCAGATATGATTATTCAATTGGATAGATTTTGATGGGTTGATGCGTTTGCCATCATTGTCAAGTATTGAATGTGAGTCGGTCGTCATAATTTGAATTTCAGAGGAGAACAGACAGTCGTCACCTATGCTTACTTGCGTTCCTTCTACGGCCGCAAGCTGCAGGCGCCCTGTAAAGCAATTATTATTGCCAATTATAATCTGACTTCCGGAGTCTTCTAACCAAAATGTTGTATGACGGAACGAGTTATTAGAGCCAATGATAATATCACAGCCACTTCCATAAATACATATATTGCTATTATTCAGACTATTACCCCCCCCAATTCTATACAAT
The DNA here is from genome assembly GCA_964018265.1 of uncultured Muribaculaceae bacterium. Taxonomy (GTDB): domain Bacteria; phylum Bacteroidota; class Bacteroidia; order Bacteroidales; family Muribaculaceae; genus CAG-873. The sequence goes on along the minus strand of CAXHOY010000003.1, from coordinate 198,232 downwards.
TGTTCTTGCCATAAAAAGTTATCGAACAGCCGGTCATAAGAGCACCATTGAGAGATATCTTATTACCTCTCTTCCCCTTGATTTTATTATTACCAAAAAAATTTGAATAAAATACTCTCGCTGAATGTAATCTGTCAGGAGATAATAGTTTCTTAATAACTTGTTTAAGCATTTTAATATGTATTTAGATCAGATAGAGTGCATATTTTATATAATATTATTGCGTAAATGCTTGCTTCACTCTCTATATTTTACAACTTTAGCCGGAGACCCCACAGCAATTGCATTTGCAGGTATCTCACTATTGACTAATGAGTTTGCTCCGATTATCGCATGATCGTTGATCTTAGCTCCTTTCAAGATTGTGCACTGTGCTCCAATCCATACATCTTTACCGATGTATATGCCGTCATCTGCAGCATGGTTTCCTTGCTCTCTGATCAATTTTCCTTTCTTGGTGCCATGATTAGAATCGATTATGTAGCACTGACCTGCTATGGCCGTATTGTCCCCTATATATACGCCATTTGTCGAGTGTATGATTGTTCCGATTCCAATATCGACATTATCACCGACTACGATGTCATTACCCCAAAGATATGCTCCTGGATAAAGGGTGACATTGCGGCCTAATTTCAGTTTGTTGGTGTTGAGATAGATTTTACCCAATACATGGGGCCGGGTTGTACAGCTTGCGTGTAGACAGACATTTAACGTCTGTATTTTGCGAGATATAGCCTCTTTTACATTATATAGTTTGACTATAAATTTTGCAATAAGTCTATTCATGCACGGATGTATTTGTGTCGATATGGAGATTATTTTAAGACCTTAACTTTTAACAGCATAGATTTTATAAGATTCTTTTCATCAACAGACATATAGAACATCCAGAACGAACTACTGAAAACCATAAGTATCACAGCTGATTTAAGAATAAATGTTCCCCAGTTGACATCCGAGATAACAATGTTGAGTATAATTGCAGCCACAACAACAAATACTACAGGGATAAGCAGTGTTGCATATGTCTCCTTGAAGAACTTGCTGATCTTAAGTTTTAGATCCTTGACATATAGGTAATTCATGCCGATTGTCCGGATTAAGTATGCTATGCATATTGAAAGCGAAATACCTATGGCTGCCCACATTTCAGACAGCCAGAATGCAAGACCTATATTACACACGGCCATGATTATAAAAATTACGGCCTGATGTTTTACCTTGTTTGCCGCAACGATAGCAGTGTTTGCTATTTCCTGAGGTAAATGGATGAGACTTGGCAATATCAATAAGGCCGCACACCAATACGAAGCACTGAAACTGTCGCCGACCCACAGGCTTATGAAATCTTGTCCTATGCAAATAAACGTTACAACAATGACAGAGATTATCATTGCCTGTATTCGCCCGATCCTAATCATCAGAGGCATTATGTCGCCATCCTGACTCGCAATGATTTTAGATACCCTGGGCAGGAACATGCCGTTTAGAGCACTTGCAAATGTATATGTATATCCCTCTATGGTAATGGCCACACCGAGCAACGCGATACTCGTAGCCCCTGACATTATGCCAAGTATCGATGGCGCGAGATTGAATATCATCCGTTGGCTGATAGATATAACGGTTACCCATCCGGAGAACCCCAATATCTCCTTACGTTCAGTCGGATTTTTATATCTGAAATTAATATTAGTTTTAGTAAAGCGTTTGATACAGTACAATTTCAGGCATATCATAATCAATCCTGCCAGAGCATGGACCAATACCAAAGCATATAGACCATATCCCATAAGCAGACATGCGCTCATAGTCACAACGATTATAATTTTATTTGCTAATTCGCAAAGTTTCAATTGAATGAATTTCTCATTGGCGCTCAAAACTCCGTTAAGTGGTATGAACGGGAATGATATCACACTGAAGAATGCAGCTATCACATAGACAATCTTGAATTTGCTGATTTCTTCTGGCGTCAGACTCTCATATATAGAAGGAATGAAGAAATAAACCCCGGTCAGTATGATAAGCAAAATAGCGTCAATGCCAATATATAGCTTATAGACCAAGCCCAGACAATTGTTGGCCTTGTCGTTTCTCCCCTCGGCAATATATTTAGCCATGAACCTGGTCACGGCCGAACTTAACCCGAAGTCAAATACAAAGAGTGTTATTATCGACATTGCCAACGTATAAAGACCGAAATTGTCACGACCGATAGAGTGTATCATCCAAGGTGTATACAACAATCCTATGAGGATATTTATCCCCAGACCCAAATATGACAGCATGGCTCCGGTCTTAATCTGTGATGGCATAATCTAACCTAAGAACGGGAATATACGATATAACAAAACTTCCAATTTGCGTGAATAGCCAATCAATTTATTCTTCCCCATTAGCTTTTCGAATTTATCATTGAAAAGTAGGTCTTCAACAACATATGGTGGATGTTTAATTTGACCTTTCAGTTCATGGCGTTTCATGCTAAAAACCTTTCGAGTCGCTCTTGGCAATCGTTTTATGTCTCCAACAGAATGTGTGGATTCTGTTGCTATTCCGATATTTGTAATCATATTTTTGCACGGAACGATATTCAACAAATTATTTGTTCTGCAATATGATCCCAAAATACTTTCATAATGTTCCCGGTGAGAAGCCTTGTGACGTTGACATACTTTCTGCCATGTGTCAAAGTTTCGATATGTTTTTCTAAGAATTTCACATATATACTTATCATCTAACCATTTATAATCTGGATCCCACTTGTCGATATTTCGTTTCCAAGTTGCCCAGCCCCATATAGATCCATAACGCGTGAATAAGTAGGAATATCCATTATCATATTCACCAAGATTATTCATTCCGCAGATAATATTGAAACGAGTGTCATATTCATATTTGTCAAGCATTTCCTTGCAGAATGGGAAAAAACTCTGTGATGGGACATCGTCATCCTCGAGAACAATACCTTTGTCAACATGATCAAACATCCATTTTTGAGCAATAAATTCTGACGGGTCACATCCATAATTCTTTTCCTGAAATAAAGTATGTACCTCACAATCCCAATCAATATCTGATACAATTTCTCTACATTTCTGGACATTTACGATGTCATCTTCACGTCCGGCTCTTGGCCCATCCTGATATAAAAACAATTTTCTCGGACGAGCAATTTTAATTTGTTCAAAAACAGCAGCCGTCTGTTCTATTCTTGTAAAGAATATGAACAATACCGCAACATCATTTTTCCATGATTTAACAGTTTCCATTTGCCTTATCTAATTGGGGATAATTAATTACATGATATAATAGTGTGTAATTTATTCGAGAAATCCTGCGAAAGTTCTTTAATCACACTACGATTGTTGTTTTCAATTTTTGCGGATAATATTGCATTTGCAATACATTCCGGCTTTTGCTCAGTATAATAGTTTAGATATTTTCCAATATATGCAGTTCTTACAACCGGAATGTCAATCGTAACTACAGATAATCCGTTTGCCATATACGACAATATTTTTGAAGGAAATGAAGTGTCATTAAAAGCAGCCAGCGGATTTTGTGTACTAAGACCGATATGACAGCGCTGAATGAATTTTATATATTCCTCACCTTTCTTCAGTCCATCAAATGTTATTGTCGCTTTTGAAGTTTTTGCAATTTCAGATATTTGTTGTTTGATGTCCTCTCTTTCTTTTTCCGTTCCGAAACCGCATATATGCACATGGTAATTATCCGACAAAAATCTTGTGGCTTCTATCGAAGCCGTAGCACCACCTTTTCGGATATCAAATGTTCCGGCATAAACGACATGAATCTTACCATCGTCAAACTTTTCGGCAATCTGCGGCTCTACTTTATATGTGCCATAAATTATCACATACGGCTTATTTCCCGTATTTAACTTTTCGTTAAGTAGTTCTGTCGGGAAGATATATGCGTCAGCTGCTTTTATCATCTCATTTTCATATCGTGCCATCCTTTTGAATTTGGGAGCCCCTACATCCTGATATATCTCCTCTACTTCAAGTATGAGTCTGAACCTCTTGATTTTTTTAGCCCACAGCATTATGTTATAATATCCTAAAGAATGATATACTATAACAGACTCATTTTTTGACGTATGAATAAGGATATAGAAGAATAGAGCAATCAGATGCCATATGGTTCTAAGTTGACGAAAAATTCGCGATTTTCCGCCCCATGAGAAGAATAATTTCAAGCTAAGTCCATCATTACGATGTATGGTCTTTCCCTTATAGAATTTGAAACGTGGCTCTGTTACGTTTGCAACGGATATGATTTTTACATTATATCCGGCTTTGTTCAACGAGTCACAAATCGACTCCATCTTGTTTGTAGCCGAGGTGACATAATTACGTTGAACCGGTGAATCTTGAAAATCAAAAAATGAGATATATTGTACTGTATTTTGCATTTTTACACATTATAGTACTCTGGCAACGCCATTTCTTGCCAAAAAAAAGCATATTCTGCACCTCGTTTAATTATTACAAGCGCAAATGTCAATATCATTGATAGAGTTACGATGCCAAGCGATAAATTATATCTTTTGCAGAACTCACGGACAAGATCCCCTAGAAAGAATATGCCGAAAACAGAAAAATACATCACGACTCTCATCAGGCTTGGATCAACCCACGTCAATGGAGTAAATAGTACTCCTATACAAAATGCGTTGTAGCAAAGTTTGACTTTTTGAGAGGCTTCAGCAACGTACTTTTTGCTCAAAAGTGCCATAATTGAAACTGCGAGCATATATATAAAGAACATCTTTGCACCAGTAGTTTCATATTCAGAATTAGAATATGTTGCATAACTTTCAGAGAATGAAAAGGATGTGAGGAACTGTGCAAAAGGTCTCATAATGACGAAAATCACAGGCAACGCTACAATGACTGTACTAAGCAGTCTTATAGTTTTTTTATAATCTGCAATGAAATATAGAGGAATAAAAATCAATGCAGATTTATGTATGATTGCTGCGCAAAAACATGTTATTATAAATGGTATTATTTTTCTATTGACAATAAACTTTACTCCGAAAAATAGAATTCCTACTGCTATTGTTTGTCTAATTCCGGTAACTGAGAAGAAACCATAATACAAAACCTCATACAGAACTGTGCCTACGAATACATCGTATATGCTGCGGCAGAATGTCTTCAACAGGCTTCCAAGCGCAGTAAAAAAGAAAGCAGCTATTATCAATAAATATATCTGATAATAAGGAATTACAGTAGAAATCAGTTTCATAAAAATCAAATACCCCGGATCTTTTCCCTCTCCAGTCTGATAAGTTCTTATGAAAGTATCAAAAATGTTATCCCAACTAAAATGTTGAATTGCCTCATATTTGAGCAAGTATGCATAAGTGTCAGTTCCAACGGCAACATTTCTTAATCCTGATTGTAAAATCAGCAAGGCGCAGACAAAATAGATATAGTTTGTCAGAGCTCGATCAGGTGAGAGTTGTCTGCGTATGATCTTAGTTCTGTATTCATTATACGCAATGGCAATTATGAGGCATACAAGTAGTTGAATATACATCTCGTTTTGCAGTTATTTATTTAGCAACGAATTCGCCAATCTTAGATACCACTTATATTTTAACAGGCAGGCAAACACATTAATGGCAAAATTCTTTAGACCATATTTTACTGAATATCTATTCCTGTTAAATTGGTAAGGATATAATCCTTGGTCTGCTAGGTATCTTACAATTTTATTACATTCGTCTTTACTTAGTCTTATAGCATCCATACAGACATTTTGAACAGACCAATCGATACGCGATTTTAAATGTTTTTTTTGTTCGGTGGTTATTTTCCCGAATTTATAAACTTCCGTATATGTATCCAACATCATCAACATGCTATCAAGATGTTTTATTCTACTGTCATGACTCTTAGAATGCATTGAAGACCCGCTTCTCTGTCTGTAAAAGTATAAAGCAGGTTGTACTTGAAATATAGGTTGACAATTATAAAAATTAACCCAAAAGCACCAAAGTGTATCTTCCCCATAAGTCATTCCTTCCTTAAACGAAATATCGTTATTCCTCAAATAGTCTCGTCTGATAACATAATTTACGGCTGTATTAGCACTTTGCTGAAATGCATCAGATTTTTGTAGTTTTAGAGCTGCTTCTTCGTTGTATGGCTGTAATTCGTCTACATATTTCTTTTTTATATTTAGGATTGCGGCATTATTCTTAGTTATCTGTTCATCAATGAGTTTTAGAGAATTCGGTGCAATAAAGTCATCAGGGTCGATAAACCAAACAAAATCACCTTTTGCAAGTGAAAGGCCTTTATTTCGAGCTATGGACACACCACTATTTAACTGATTTTCAACTAAATACCCCCCCCCTTGAGGTTGTCTGAGCGAATGATTTGCCTGATAGTTTAAGATAATATCCAATGAATTGTCAGTAGATCCGTCGTTTACGAATATTATTTCATAGTCTATGCCAAGAGTCATTTCATATTGGTTCATTAGACTATTAATGCAATCGTCAAGGAATGGAGCTACATTGTAAACTGGTAGGATCAAAGAGTATTTCATTTGCACTTACTTATATTATGATAAACATCTAACTGACGCTGACAATTTTGTTCTTTGGCGAATAGACATTCAGCCCGATGGCGGCATAGCTTCGCCCGGTTAGACGAGGTCAGTTCACTTATGCTTGATAAAACACTTTCGACATTGCCGGGTTCGACAACACGTCCTGTCGCTTCATCTACAATCTCAGGCATCGCCGTCGAATTGTAGACAACGGCAGGCGTACCACATGCCAAGGCCTCTGCTATTACTTTCCCAAAGGTCTCTTCTCTCGAAAGATGGACAAAAACGTCAGCAGCAGAGTAAAGTTTTGCTAATTCCGACATGCGGTCCGTCGCTCCGATATGGATTATATTATATGGCAAAGAAAGTCCGTCCGGCATTTTTCCTACCAGAACGATGACTTGATCCGCCGATAACAGCTTCGACAACTCTATGAAATCTTCCAACCCTTTACCATGACCCCATCCGGATGCTACTCCGAGTATCATCCGGCGGTTTCCGATGCCATATCGCAGCCGGATTTCTTTGTCTACTTCACAACCTTGTGGTTTGAACACGTCGATATCAATCCAATTGTAGACGTGAGTTATTATCTTTGCATTTTTAAATACAGGAGACTTGCGAGCTTCGTCAGCAATCCATTGCGACACTCCGCATACAGCCAGATGTGGTATGGCTTGGAAAAGCTGTGCTTTCCTGCTCAGATTGCGCTCCGCTTTATTTCTGAAAATATAGTCTTTGCCTCGGAGGAGATGCTGGCAACCTTTGCAGTCTGATTGCCATTGCTGACATTTGTTAGCCGTATAGTGCATGCATCCGCCTGTAAAGGAAAAGCAGTCATGAAGATGGACGACTGTCGGAATGTCATTATCAGCAAGATATTTGAGAAGGATATTGATGTTGACAAAGTTGCCATGCAAATTATTCAGATGCACAATGTCAGGTTTGTATTCCGACAAGAACTTAAGGAGTTTCTTTGTCGCTAAATTTGAGCCGCAACCGGCGTCGGCAAACAGACGAGCCGTAACGGCATGCAATTTATGCGACAAATATGATCCCATAAAGTGCACGTTGTCTCCATAATTTCCCGGATGCCCCCCATAAAAGGTAACACTTTCGTGCCCCTTACTCTCGAGGTATTCTTCAAGCTCCCTGACATTGCGTCCGGTACTCATAATCCCATAAACAGCATTTATCTGTACGACTTTCATCGTTTTTATTGTTGAATGGTTATTAAAGATAAAAATCGTCTTTAAAGTTTGGTGAGTCTACATCATTCTGAGGAAGGATATCTTTCCTGAGCGATGGCCTGTACTCATCCGGATCTGCGAGCATATATTTTCCAAAATTTGCTTTAGGTTTCTGTCCGCTGAAGTTTTTCCGTGGTGGAGCTGACGCCATCTCTTCTGACATGTCAATCTCAGGATGCCATTTATAGTGAAATCGAGGAACGCTATATAACTCATCAATTTCTTCCATAAACGGGACTAATTTCTTGTCGGGAATAATCATTCTCCTTACTGGTCTTGTCATGACATCAAGTTCTGACCCAGTATAATTATCAGCCGTCAGTCTCAAAAACTCATCCAGTTTTATGATATGAAACAGCTTTCCGCCGGTTCTTTCGTGAAACTCCTTCCTCAGTTCCCATCTCGGACCTATCACAAAACCATGCTCATCCCATATCCAGTCCGTTTTGTTTTCATTGCTGACAAGAATTACGTCTTTTTTTGCCTTGGCTGCCCATCGGAGTATTTCTTCCCAGATTATATAGTCACCGGCTTCATTTGTCTTTCCGCACCGCTTTTTGCCCGAATCTTCCTTGTGTTGGTCTTTATAGCCGGGCGGAATTTCGTCTGCGGCCCTATTTTTGAACTCCATAACAAGCGCTTCAAGTTCGTGCTGCGGGATTGCCGGCAGAATGCAGTCAGACAATTGTTTTGAAAGCGAATTAGCAATCTCCATCGAATTGAAATCCTTGTTGCACTCTTTTAGCCGTTTGTCAAGCATCTCCCTGGCATCAGTACAAAATTTTTTCACCAAATCTTTATATGGTTCAAGTTCCTCATTAGGAAAGTAGCCGATCTGTGTCTGAGGGAAAAGACTCTCAAATAGTTTCTTTTCGTCAAATTTCGCCATGAGGCTCTGAGTTTTGGCGATGCGGTCGGTCAATATTTCGACTACATGCCAATGATATTCCTCGGCTACGTGAAACGGGATTGAGATGCGGTCCTTATATTTTGATATTGATTTGACAGCCTTTTTCGCTACGTCTTTGCGAATGCGGAATAGATGCAACAGCGTATTAGTGTCAAAAAAGAATTGACATTTGCCAAAGAGTTCTTTTACTTCTTCGGGGGACAGCCTATATGCCCAGATAAATTTAGTTCTCATCTCAATAAGTCGTATTTAGTAGGCATTGGAGACACGCGTATGTCCTTGCAATCCTTGTCGAAATGGGCTAAAAGCATTTCTGCAAATCGTCCGTGATAAACGGCATAGTCAACAGTCGAAAGGTCTGTGTCTCTCGGACTAAGTATGCCAAACGCAATGCCATCATCTGTTTTCACCGGGCGTAGCCATGCTTTATATCGCCATTGATCAGGACTGTGAGTGAAGTCTCCATCTTCATCATACTCCCAAGTTTCGATCAGGCCGTCATCTATGCTTGACTTAATTTTCCTCAGAAGCGTGAGCGGTGTCGCTGTTTTTACCAATACTGCCATCTTCAATTAAACTTTCAACCGTTTGAAGTGCTATTTCAATCTCTTTGGGCGATATTTCAAATAATATCCCAATATTTTACCGGTCAACGTAAACCCGAATAGCCTGTATAGTTTTCTCACCTGTTTTACCTTAGGGTTGGAATCATAAGATAACAGATAGGCATACGGCTTGAATTCTTTTAGAATCGCCTTGTCTTTCTTTGGCAGTTTTTCAATACATCCTAACGTGCAGCATAGTACATAAGCAAGAAATCCCCAAAACGGCCTCATTTCATTAGTTTTAGGTAATGTATTCGACCACTTTTTTATAATATACAAGATATCATTAGCATGTTTTAGACTGAAAGACTGTGTAATTGATTCAGCTCGTTTACGATACCCATATAGATTGTCTGGTATCGATGCAAATTTCTTAGCAAATAAATACAAAGATATACTCCAGTCCCAATCTTCGCTCAGTAGACCTTTTTTGAAGTAAATTTCGTTGTCTCTGATTAATTCACGTCTGATTAGCTTTTGACATGCTGAACCTATAAAAGCGGCCTCACGCAGAGTCGTTTCAAGGGATTTTTCTTTTGCAAGGCCATTGATGTCGGAAATCACTGTTGGCCCATGGAATACTTTATCTCCCATAAAACTCGTTCGCCCGAAAAAAACGATATCATTTGTCGGATCATCAGAGATTACATCGACAAGTTTACTTAGAGCAGAGCTATCTACCCAATAATCATCGCTATCGATAAATATCACATAGTCACCGGTTGCTTTCCTGATTCCAGCATTTCGAGCATCGCTAAGTCCGCCGTTTTCTTTGTGGATAACAACAACCCTTGAGTCTAACACTGCATATTCATCACACATCTGAGGGCACTTGTCGGGAGAACCGTCATCTACCAATATCACCTCAATATTCAGATATGTCTGTGTTAATATGCTCTTTACGCAATCGTCAAGGAATTGCTCAACTTTATAGACTGGCACTATGACACTAATCTTAACATCCATGTTTCCCAATTATAGCTGAAAGGCGGCAGCGCATGCCGTGTTGTATTTTTTTTAAGTCGCGATTATTTATGACGTAGTCTGAAGCTCTCTTTACTATCCCATTGTCATCATAGACATGCCGGGATATTTTACCTAGTGTGGTTTCGATCTCGGTCTCGCTACAAGCTACTATTGCGATATCATTCTGTATCAATACTTGTATGGAATTGATATCCGATGGGCCAATGGCAAGAATAGGACGCTGAGCAAGCATATAATCTATAAGTTTGGTAGAAAATGACATACGGGTATCCATAATTGACTTTTCCGAGAATCCTTCAACGTGTACAAGATAGTCAGCTTCACGTTGGATACTTTGGACTTTGTCTGGTATTACCGATCCGCATAACCGGACAACGCCGGTCTCCTTTAATTGCTTATCGACTTCTTTATCAGCAGAAGTTCCTGAATAAATTGCTAGTTCAGCAGAGCCTTTCGGATAAAGCTTTGCAATAGCTTTTGCTAAGGAAATCAACTGACGACCTCGTTCTCCGCCATAGTTTCCCGTATAGACAAATGTTGTATATCCATCATCATTCCATATAGTGTTGTCTACTGTTTTGTCAAGATCAACTCCCTTGCCTATGATGAAAAACTGTTTGTTGAAGAGTTTTGCATATGAGTCCGACATGTTCTGAGCGAAGACTTCTCCGTATTCCGACTTTTGGATTATCTTTTTGATCTTCTTTCGCATCCACCAATAATATAGAGTCTTCAATGGTTGGTGTAGAGGCTTTGGTGGATATGAATAGACGTCATCTGTAATGTGACAGACTACAGGACAGTCTGCCAATTTCATTACATATTGCTGCACGTCGCACATGTAGCCCGAACGGTAGACCGGAAGATATAATATGTCAGGCTTTATATCTCTAACGAAATCTGCCAATTCCATATTTTTCCAACGACCGACCTTCCATATGAGTTCTCGTGCGATATATCGTGCGGTTGTCCGTTTGGTTGAAATTTTTTTATCTGTATTTAGAGTGGAGCCGTCATCCTGTTTTGTCATCCGCCATCCCGGCTTTTTCCCGGTAATGCTCTTTAAGACAGAAATATCAGTCATTTGCCACGCACGTTCAACAACGTTATTGTCAGCCGAACCCGCTTGGCAGCAGATGTTGAAGATGCGCACACCGGACATACCGCCAAACAGGTTGGAAAATGTATTTCCAAAACTGTTAGCGTTGTTCCACGGTGTGCGGGAGACTACCAGTATCTTCAGGTCTTCCAAATAAATCAACTTTTAGCTTGACACCGATTGTCTTACAGTCTTCCGTCAATCTCGTCGGTCGGACGGGTGGCCTTGACGTCGAAGATCACGTGTTGGGGTTTGAGCACAGAGGTGATGTCCATGCCTGCGAACTCATTATGAGCCACAGCTGCGATGGCTGCGTCAAATTTTTCGTCTGTCGGAAGTTCATTGACAACCTCAAGGCCATATTCGTGCTTGACTGCCGCCGGATTTGCCCATGGGTCGAAGATGGTGATGTTGAGGTTATACTCCTTGAGCGCTTTGACGATATCGACGACTTTGGTGTTACGTACGTCCGGACAGTTCTCCTTGAATGTGAAGCCGAAGATGATGATGTGGCTGCCGAGAACCTGGATGCCTTTCTTGAGCATGAGTTTGATCACACGGTCTGCTACATAAGCGCCCATGCCGTCGTTCATGCGGCGTCCGGCAAGGATTATCTCGGGATTGTAGCCGTAGCGCTGCGCGCACTGTGCAAGATAGTAGGGATCGACACCGATGCAATGGCCGCCTACGAGTCCAGGCTTGAACGGCAGGAAGTTCCACTTCGTGGAGGCAGCTTCGAGCACGTCCATGGTATCGATGCCCATCAGGGTGAAAATCTTTGAGAGCTCATTGACAAAAGCGATGTTGATGTCGCGCTGGGAGTTTTCGATAACCTTGGCTGCCTCGGCTACCTTGATAGTCGGTGCGAGGTGGGTTCCGGCAGTGATTACTGATGAATAGACTTCGTTGACAAGCTTGCCGATCTCAGGGGTAGAGCCTGATGTGACTTTCTTGATCTTCTCAACCGTGTGAAGCTTGTCACCCGGATTGATGCGCTCGGGAGAGTAGCCGGCATAGAAATCCTTGTTGAATGTTAGTCCGCTGACTTTCTCGACCACAGGAATGCACTCGTCTTCGGTCACTCCGGGGTAAACAGTCGATTCGTAGACGACGATATCTCCCGGCTTGATCACCTTTCCGACAGTGGTCGATGCACCATAGAGCGGAGTGAGATCGGGATTGTTGTTCTCATCGACAGGAGTAGGCACGGCTACGACATAGAAGTTGCAGTCGCGGATGTCATCGATATTGGCTGTGCACTTGAAATTGTGGTTGCTGATGGCGTCCTGGAGAAGTTCGTCGCTCACCTCGAGTGTGGCGTCATGGCCTGCCATCAGGGCTTCGCAACGCTTTGCGTTCATGTCGAAACCGACAGTCGGATACTTGGTTGAGAACAGACGGGCAAGCGGAAGGCCTACATAGCCAAGGCCTATCACACATATTTTTATTTCCTTATTCATAGTTGTTTTGTGTTATTTCATTAGAGGTTTTCCCAGTACCATTCCACAGCTTCGCGGAGACCGTCGCGCATTGAGTATTTCGGAGCATAGCCCAGACGGGATTTAGCCTTGTCTATGCAAGCGAGCGAATGGGGAATGTCTCCCGCACGGTTGGGACCGTGGGTCGGCTCAATGGTTTTGATGTCGGCATCTTTTTCGCCGAGGAACTCCCTCAGGTAGCCGACAAGCTGGTTCAATGTGGTCCGTTCGCCGAACGCGGTGTTGTAGATCTGGTTTACAGCCTTGGGGTTGTCAGTTGTCATCGCCAGCATGTTCATCTGGATGACATTGTCGATGTAGGTGAAGTCGCGGCTGTATTCCCCGTCACCGTTGATGTTCGGAGCCTCATGGCTCATGAATTTTTTTACAAACAAAGGAATTACTGCGGCATACGCGCCATGAGGATCCTGACGGCGACCGAACACATTGAAATAGCGCAGCCCTATATATTCGATGCCATAAGTACGCGCAAACACGTCGGCATAAAGCTCATCAACATATTTGGTTATGGCGTATGGCGAAAGCGGTTTGCCTATGACATCCTCGACTTTGGGGAGAGATTTGCTGTCGCCATAGGTTGACGATGACGCGGCGAAGATAAATCTTCTGACTCCTGCATCGCGGGAGGCGACAAGCATATTGAGAAAACCTCCGATATTCACGTCATTGGTAGTGATCGGGTCGTTGATCGAACGCGGAACTGACCCGAGCGCCGCTTCGTGGAAGACATATTCAACACCGTCGACAGCTTTGCGGCAATCATCCATTTTACGGATATCTCCGACCATCATTTCAAATTGACCGGAGAAGCGTTCTATCAAAGGGATTATGTTTTGCCATTTGCCCGTTGCAAAATTGTCAAGGCAGCGCACACGATAGCCATTTTCGAGCAAATGCTCACACAAATTCGAACCGATGAAGCCTGCGCCTCCGGTAACTAACACCAATGTACTCATTATTCTACTTATTTATAATTTGAGCAATTAAAAATATTCAGACAAAAAGTAGTCAAGCAATTAACCTTTGATTAACTGTCATATAGCCACACTGTAAAGAGAAATATATCAGACAAATATCGTCTTCAATCAGAAAAAAAGTGTGTACTGAAGTTTTTTCTTAAGTTTTCCAATACTCACACCAACTTGACAAAGTCCATCGGGACTTCGGCTGTGATGGTGGCGCAGAGGGTTGTGAAGGTTACTATGACTTTGTATTTGTTGTCGGGCAGAGCGCTTACTATGCCGACATAACCGGTGAAGGCTCCGTCGACAATCTGCGCCCGCTGTCCGATTTCAATCATTGGCGATGCATCGCCGGCCTGCGGGAAATGGTATGACAGGGCGCCTGCACTTACGTCACACAGGAGCATGAAGGTCTTCATTTCTCCGGCTGATATTTGCGCCGGTATCGACGTTCCGGCCAAGGTATAGACCCATGCGTGGTCTCTCACAGCCCGTCTGATGTCAATGGCTGCTGTCGGTGAGCATCTGAAAAAGAGCATCGTCCCTATGACTGCCGATGCCTGTCCGGCCTTGACTTTTCCTTGTGGTTCGGGGGCAACAAACGTCTCAAAGACGTCATATTCATTCAACACCCCGGAAGTTCTGATGCGCTCTGCCATTTCGTCCGGATCAACACCATAGCAGCGCATCGCATACCATCGTGGACGCATGTCACAGAGTCTGTCGGCTACCGCCTCGCGTAAGTTTTTATACTCGTCTGATTTCAAGCCGGATTTCAACCGGACTTCGGCGGGTCTTGATGCAAGTTCTGCGATAAAATCCATGTCGATATCGGCCTTGACGGCAAGTGCCGTCCAAGCCTCTTGGGCTGAATCAGGCGACAATATCGCATCAATGCCGGCCATATCGGCAATTGCACTCAGGCCTCTTGAATAATTGTCATGGCCGAGCATTTTGACAAAGGTCCGGAAATCCGAGCCATATCTGTCATTAAATCTCTGCATGATAGCCGACTGGTGTCTGATAAGACAATCGGCGTCGCCATCCCATGCCTTCAATTCTGCAAACGTAAGCCCTCCTCCAAAAACGCAGAATAAAAACGCATCTATGAGTTTTTGGAAATATGGATTGTCATCAACCTTAAGCTTATATATTTTTTTGACATCGTCAAATGTCAATAGCTTCACCGGGGCATTGTTGACCGACGACACCCCCCTGAACGCCTTTTTGAAATCTGCGGCCCTATCCCTTCCGAACTCATCCTTGAAAATTGCCCGGAGTATCATTTTGAAATGGTTGACCGACGATTGCGTCACTCCGCTCCTTAGAAGGTAATCCGAAAAGCCTGCGACAAACCCGGGAGTCATTTCTGACAATGCGAGCTCTCCGCGACCGGTATATGACCTCAGCCTATTCACCACAGCGATGTAATTGCGTGCCGAGCTCTCAGACTTTGTAGCCCTTATCTTTCGCTCCAAGTCTGCAAACGACACTACGGCCGACTGAATGTCAACAGTGCTGGTCATCCAAAAAATTTAAACAGGCTAATTTTTCGGCAATTCTTTGTCTCCCCCGGACTTGTGTGCGTGGCAGCATCCGTGGTATTGGCGACCGGTTGCCTGGATAAGCATTCCATAGTATAAATCTGCGATAAAGCGTACTGTCTCGCAAGCGATTAAGCACTGCAAGCATAGCTATGAGCGCACAATCTCCGACAAAGTTACAAAAAGTTAATTAATTCTCAAAGCAAAAAACATCTTACATTCGTTGACCTCACAAATTTTATTCTCATGTCAATTTTATGCGCAGTCCAATTAGAGCCAAGGATTAAGTCAGTGATAGATTTGTCCGGTTAGACATCCTGAGAAAAACAACCTACTTCCTGACTGTAAGCATATAGCCAAATCCGCGTTGATTGATAATCATGATATCCGTATCATGGCGTAATGCTTTCCGCAGTTTATGAATATAGCCGTGTAGCGAATTCCGGTTGCAGACTTCATCACGCCCCCAGACTGCAATCATCAGCTCAGATGCATCAACCGTCCGACCGATGTTTGACACCAACTTATGCAGAATACGCGCCTCAATATTGGAGATTGCGGTTTCCTCTCCATTGATTGCAAGCAGTTGATTGGTGGCGTCGTAATTATATTTCCCGACTGCATACACCATCCCTTCGACGGCTTCATGAACGCGGCTTCGCAACAGAGACTTGACTCTCACAAGTAATTCCCTGAGTTCAAATGGCTTTCTGAGATAATCGTTGGCTCCAACGTCGAAACCCTCCTCCACATCATCAATTGTACTCTTGGCAGTCAAGAAAATAATAGGCACACTGCCGGAAATGCGCCTTATTTCCTTCGCCATGGCAAATCCATCGAGACGTGGCATCATAACATCTGCTACAATCAGGTCGGCACCCTCAGCCCTGTATTGGGCAAGTCCTTCAATGCCGTCATACGCAGCCACAACATCATAGCCTTGCTGACGCAGCGTGTCGCAGACGATGAGCGAAAGATCGCGCTCATCCTCAACAAAAAGTATCTTAGCTCTCATGACTGTCGAATTTAATTGTGAATACCGAGCCGTGCCCCTCCTGACTATTGACAGATATGCTCCAGCCCATCTTTTCGAGGACTTGTTTCACATAATAGAGACCGATCCCATAGCCGCGCACATCCTGACGGTTGCCGTGCGGCACACGGTAGAACTTATCGAAGACATAAGGCAGACTCTTTGCAGGTATACCAATGCCATTATCCGCAACCACAATTCCACCTGCATTTATACATATGTTGATCGCCACAGACTCTCCTGAGTATTTGATAGCATTATCAATCAGATTGTTCAGCACATTTGAGAGATGTGATTTGTCGGCCGTTACTGCTATTGCGCCCTCAGACTGAACTTCAATGGAAATATCCTTGTCATCCCTCATACGCTGCGCCTCAGCTATCTCGTCCACAAGCTCCGGCAAATCAATTTTCTCAGGTTTTAAGGTCATCGTCTTTCGCCGTTCCATACTCATGGCGAGAATATTCTCAACAAGTTCACCGAGACGTTTCAACTGTTTGATGGCTATTGTGAGATATGCCTCTTTCTTCTCCGGGTCGTTGGAGGTATCGTAGTTGAGCAGAGCATCGTTGGCTGAATATGCTATCGAGATAGGAGTTTTCAGCTCGTGGGTCATATTGCTGACAAAATCATCCTTCATCTCCTCGATGGTGCGCAGTCGGGAGACTGTGCGGAACAGATACCAGAATGCTGCGGTAAAAGCAAGCATTAGAAGGAATATAGTGACGATCACACCCATCATCTGAGAAAGGATATGGCGGGTAAGAGGGGTAATGTATGTTTTATAATAGACATCTTCGTTAGGATTGATGACAATCCTGAACGTGTCATATCCCGAATGACTCTGAATCTTTGTATTGCTGAAAAGGCACGGGAGTCGTTTCCGTTACAAACTTTCCACTGCCACAAGATTCCGGAATAAATATATCTAACGCGAAGATGTCAATGTGAGGAACGCTTGTCCATAACTTCCATATTAAAACAGATGTATTTATCCATGATTAGTATGGAATTGTTTGCTCATACGCGTCTAATGATTTGGAATATGGGGTTTCTTCCGCTAACATGGCTTTTCTTCTAACGACTGTCCCTTCGGTTCTGTTCGTCGGAGATAAGTTTTTTTGTCCCCCCCCCCCCCGGTTTCTTAATCCCTATTAGTTGACGCGTCTGCTTTTCTCGGAGCCTTGGAATTTACAAATCGTGCTTCTTCCTGCCCAATGGTAAAATTGAAGCGAGAGCTTGCCCGCTCTGGATGCACGAACCATGAAGATCATCAATGTCAGCATCCTCATGCCAGCCATGTACTTCCCGTTCAACGTTTTTTCTTATGGATTCATACAGTTGGACAAGGTAAAATACATTGCAGCCAAAAATCACCGCAATGACAGATATGAAAATTATGGAGTTGATTCTAAACTTTTTCATACGCAACCACGTAGTGCTCGCTGAACACCTTTGAAAATTTATTTTTGTGAAGCAAATTTACTAATAATCTTCCGTTCTGCATATCAGCATATTGCAGTTTTAAGACTAAATAAGGGAAGACTTAAGACTAATTAAGGTTGGTCATAATGATTGATGACAATTTTGATGATAACTTTGCGGAGAGAGAGTTAAATTTCGGAGCCGCGAGCACTTATCGGCTTAACCGCAACAATATCATAACGGCTATGAATAGAATTTTTATCATTCTTATTGCGCTGACGGCTGTCAATTCCATGATGGCACAGAGCGAAATTCCCGACAGCATTGAAGGCAAAGAGCTCAATGAAGTCATAGTCAAAGGCGAAAAACCACAAATCAAGGGACTGGATGGCATTATGGTCGTTGACCTGACGAACATCGTAAAGGACAAGCCTGTTTCCAATATTTTGGAAGCCCTCGGATATCTCCCCGGCGCAGTCAACAACAACGGCATGATTGGTCTTGCCGGTGCCTCTGATGTAACCATCATCCTCAACGGCGAACTCACAAACATGCCGGTGCAGAACCTATATCAACTGCTTTACACAACTCCCATTGACCGATTGAAAACAGTTGAGGTAATGTACACCGCCCCTGCAAAATATCATGTCAACGGCGCTGTGATAAACGTGGTGCTGAAAACTCCGTCGCCTATCGACGGTCTGCAAGGACAAGTCCGTGCCGGATACAATCAAGGCCATTATGGCTCTTACGGCGGAGGTCTTGCTGCCACATACGCTGTCAAGGAGTGGACTTTTGACCTCAATTATGGGCTATCACGTGCCAAAAGCTGGAATCACGAGGAGACATACTCCAATCACCTGTTTGAGGGTCAGCGGTCAATGATTGAAGACAACATGCGTCGCATCTCGGAGAGTTGGAATAATACAATCTATGCCGCGGCGACATACAAGAGATTGCGACTGACCTACAACGGACAGATTACTTCATCGGCTAAAGGTCGGAGTTTTTCAGACGGCACTCTTGGCAGTTTCACCAACAACTACATCTATGACGGCCCTATAAACTATCATAATATAGCAATGCGTTATTCAGCGCCTTTCGGTCTGACGGTAGGGGGTGACTATACATATTATGGAGAGAAACGCGACCAGTCGCTTTTTCAAGAAAGCGATTACCAGCTTGGAGAATTGAACAAGCAGGACATCAACCGCTGGCACTTATATCTTGACCGGCAGCATCAGCTTGGCAAATGGCAACTCAGTTATGGCGTTGAGTATCAGAGAACCGATGACCGCAGTTCGCAAGTTACAGATGAATCGAACGGATTCTCCGGCACGACATCAGAGGATGTGGCCGATGCCTATATCGGGGTGCAACGCTCTTTCGACTGGGGGTTGTCGTTCAACGTTTCGGCAAAAGGCGAATATTATCACAACAAATATCAGCACAACTGGAATTTCATTCCACAACTCGGCGCCACATACTACAAGACTCCGAAAAGCATCTTCCAGCTAAATCTGTCAACAATCCGCGTATATCCTTCATATTGGGAACTGCGTAACGGCACATCGCATATCAATCCATATTCAAAAGTGTTGGGAAATCCGGCATTGCTGCCTTATCTCAACTATGCCGGTCAGTTCAGTTACATCCTAAAGCAGAAATATGTGGCCACTATATATGTGCAGTATGCCGACAAAGCAACAGTGCAACTTCCCTATCAGTCACCCGATGAGTTGAGTCTTATATATCAGACCATCAACATGAACTATAAGCGGACAATGGGCCTCAACTTGAACGTGCCGTTCAACATAGGATATATCTGGAACGCGACTGCTACGGCCAACATATTCAACCAACGAGAGAAAGCCGACCGATTCCACGACATAAGTTTTGACAACAAGAAATGGATATTCTACGGAGCGCTCAACAACTCCTTCAAAGCCAGACCCGACAGCCCGCTGTCATTGTCAGTCAATTTCTCTTACATCTCACCGTCAATCCAAGGTATCTCCGGGCTTTCAAGCCTATGGCGCATCGACGCTGGCATCAAATGGCAATTCGGCTAGAAACGTAGTTGTGAACTTTACCTGCAAGCCAATGACATATTCAACCGCTGGTCACCGACTATGACAATCAACCATGCCGGACAAGACTACCGGATGAAAGTGCGTGATATGACCCGCAACCTCAACCTGACATTCATCTGGCACTTCAACGGCTTCAAGCCCAATGACAACTCTATCGACACTTCACGTTTCGGAACAGGAAAATGAGACCCATCAACCTCTGCATATCAATCATCCTTGCGTCATTTCTGTCTTCTCCTCTTTTGACAGCCCGTACAAACTGTATGGTTGTCGCTGATTCAATCACACAAGCACCCCTGCCCGGCTCTACCATATTTGACCGCAATGGAAACGTCATAGGCATATGCAATCGATCAGGACAAACACCATACATCTCGCCTGATGCCTACCCCATCACCATACGAATTTTAGGCTATAAGGAGACAACAGCCAATGCTCCGCAAGCCGACACGATATATCTTCAGGAAAGCCTGACCCAACTGCCCGAAGTTGTGGTTGAATCCAAAAACCACAAAGTCATGCATATGCTGGCTTACGTCCGTGAATACTCAACCATGAGTACATATACTGACACAGTCTTCCTATTCCGCGAAAAGATGGTCGACTACATGCTCAATCCCGACAACAAAAGTTCTTTCAAAGGTTGGACTCGACCGAGGATCATCAAAACAAAATCATACTATCGTTTCACAAACATCCATGGTCTCGACAGCGTCAGCGACACAAGCAACAACCACTTCTCGTGGTCAGACTGGATCGGCCCCGGAATGTCCGTGCGGATACCTCGCGCCATGACAGCTACCGACGTAAGCACTGATACCGTCTCCGGCAAATATGGTATAGCCGAAATCTGGATTAAAAACAACGAACGACTGACGGTCGATGTCGATGTGCTCGCCGACAGATCAAGCCGCAGATGGGTTCCTGATCTGGCCGCTTTTTTTCGAAAAGAACTCGAATTCGATTATTTTAAAATCCGGTTCAACTACGACAACATCTTTACCGATTCTCTTTCGCCAATGGACCTGACAGGCTACTCTTACAACATTGAGTCAAACGGACGCGGGCGAGATATGTTCCGCTTCAACCGCAAAGACGAGCCATTTTTCGTCAACACATACGCCGAAGTATACATTCTCGATAAAGAATACATCACCATCAAAGAAGCAAAAAAATGGCAACGTCAGAATTTTGACTCACAGGAAATAGAAATTTACGAACCATCCGAAGCTCCCGAACTGCAACCAGCCATACATCAACTGGTCGAACGGGTCAACAACATAGACAAACAACAAGTCAGGCTCGCCGTCGCTCCCGACCACCGTATCGGTTATCGTAATGGAGTCAACCGCAATTTCCACTTCGGCAACAGAGTACTGCTACTCCTGAAACAACTGACAGGCATATCAAGCTACAAACTCCACAAAAACATCGACCGCAAATGGAACGAACTGAATGACCAACGCCGTAATGCTTCCAATAGTCCCGAGTAACAATCTTATCGCTGTCTCCTTTCGGCATCATTCCGGGATGGTACGGACTTCGGTCGCGCTCATTGTATATTTTTTTGAAATTTTCAAGATTAAAGCTGCCAATGACCGAAGCCACAACACGCACCGGGTCGTTGTCCGCAATATCTTTGTCAAGACGTCTGCTGGAAAAGTATCATTTGCTTGGGATTGTAATCCCGGAAGTGCAACTTTACAGACATTTAATTTACCACATAACACCAAGTTAACGAAGTCTTTAGACACAACAAAGCCTCCACTTGGGAAAGTCGAGGCTTTGTTTCATGTTGTACAGCATATTATAACAAATGCTATTTCATTATCTTCGATGTCGCTGTCGGAGATTTTACTATGTATATGCCTTTGGCAATACGAGGATAAATATCAGAGTAGAATTCATCGGATGCGCCATGGTACACAACCATGCCGTTGAGCGACACCACCATGATATTGCCGCCGGCGTTCGATTCCGGGTCTACAGCGATGTCCTCCACTCCGGAGCAGCTGCCTGTTATCGTAAGGTCGAGAGTTGCGGATATACCTGATCCATCGCGTGTAGCGGCATTGACGGTGATTTTGCCCGCATTATACGCCGTGACAAGTCCGTTACCGTTTACTTTCGCCAAATCCGAGCCATTGGAGATGTACCAGTCTATTTGTCCGACACTTACGCCGATTGGGGTAAGATAGGCGATAAGCTGAAGCTTGTTGCTTTGGTCGAGATCGATTTCGTCGGATTCATCTCCGGTGGTGATTACAAGGCCCGAAGCGAGTATCACGGCGGATGCATCGGCTGTGGCTGCGACATTCGATCTGGGCGAAGCCATGCCTGCCCTTGATGTCGGTTCCACGCTGTCGTCGAACACGACGCCCACGGCATAGTAAGCCTTGAAGCCGTCGGCAGTGTAGGATGTGAGGTTGCCGCTCACGCTTTCTATCAGTTGCAGAGCGTCTTCTGTGTCACCGCCGTATATCTCGTAGGACATTACAGTACGTCCCTCATATTTGCTCCACATCAGGTTCACGCCACCGTTCCAGCCTTTGTTGAGTTGCAGGTGCATGGTCTGGTGCGCATCCGAGAGTGCACTTTCGCCATAAGGCAGAGCGAAGGCGATAGCGTAACGTGCGGCCTTGATGCTCGGGAGCGAGGTCGCGTCTGTGAACGTGCCGTCGGCTGCTGCGACGCTGCCAAGCAGCTCATATTGATTGATGCGCGCTGTCTCGCGGTAGACGAGCACGGTTTCGGTGCCGGCCGGCATCGAGTTGACGTCCCAATATATCTCATTGGCGTCGCCGGAGGCATTGATGGCTACGCGGTCAATCGCAGGCCGTGCTTTTTCGCTGATTATCGTGGCCGAGTGCTCCACTGTGGAGCTTCCGTAGCTTTCTGTAACGGTGTGCCGGATGGTGAAATCCTCGCGGCCGGTGACGGTGAATACAATTTTGCTATCGTCGACTTTCGCTCCGCTTGTCCGCGGTGACAGGTCAAGGGACGTTTCCTCGCCATTGCAAACTATTTCCCATGTGCCATTTTTGGCCGTGGGACACTTGACATTCACTGTCGCGCCTTCATATATTTCTGCGGGGAGGGTAAAATCGGCCTCGGGCGCGTCGTACACCATAAGCGTCGCCACTGTCTCGCCGTTCACTTTCAGCGTCTTCATACCGCTTTCGGTCCAAACTGCGTCGTAGGACTGGCGCAACTCTGATTTAGCGACTGTGGCATCCGGACCGAAATCAAACTCGGGAGAGGCAATATCACCGATAAGTCTTACCGTCACTTTTTCGCCTGTAAGCGCGGAGGCCGGGGCGTCGAGAACGGCTTTCTTGGGTACTGTCATTGTATAGACTTGCGAGAACGGACCTGTTACGCGTTGGCCGTCGACAGCCTGCACTTTCACTTCGTATTCTCCGGCCGGAATCGACGACAGCGGTATGGCAATGCGCGGAGCGTTGAGCAAACGGTGGCCCGACGGAACCGACACATTGTCGCGGCCCATATTCATTGGCGAAAGGAGGTATGCCCCCTCGCCTTCTTCGCCTTTTTTCTTCACCGAGATATTGTATTTCAAACCACCCGCGGGAGTCTCCTTGTCAGATGCTGCCGACCATTCGATATTCACAAACTCCTCATTCACCGAATGTCGAATCTCCCCGGGAGCCGTAGGCCGCTCATTGGGGATATTATATATCTTCTTGCCGAGGGTATAGGTGCCTCCGTCGTTGCGGTGGAAAACACTATTACCATATGCATATCCATCGTCTCCTGCATCTAATGAATTATATGAATAATCGGAATTCATGTATATGATTTGGTCATGTCGGCTATTTTTCAGTTCAAACATGAAATCATCCATGCCATTGTTGTCGAAATCAAAAACTCCGATTGTTTCGCCAAATGGATCTCCGTCGGGACATTGCACTTCCACTGTGCGGCCATTGCCGTAGCATATTGTGATGGTTTCGACATAGCCGGCAGGGCCAACAGAAACCCAGTATCCATTATACAGCACATCCAGTTTGCCGTCATGGTCGAAATCACCAATAAGCGTGGGGTTTACGTCATTGTATTCGGGTATTTGTTCCCCTTCGCCAAATGTCATTCCTCCTTTATTGTAGAGGATGCGATATTCCCCGTCCTTGCTGGTGAATAAATCCGGCAGTCCGTCACCATTATAGTCATCAACAGCGTGTAGATAGTATTTTAATGAATAGATATCGAGACGGGTGTTCTCTCTCATATCATCACTGAATTCTAAATATGCGATATTACTCCTGTTATAAATAATGGCTTCCGGTTTCCCGTCATTATTCATATCGACAAAGGATTTATCATAAGAAGCGGCAAGTGTTAAATTTTCGCTGATATCAAGGTCTTTGTCGCCATTATTGGTCCATAAATAGTAATCGTAGCTATCTGCGACTATAAAATCAGCCAAACCATCGCGGTTAATGTCGACCGGGTATGGGGAGTGCGTATTTGTATAGGACATATTGGAGTTGTACATTTTTCGCACCAAGTTAATTTCCCCGGCTTCATTTTGCTCCATTATCCTGTGTGGGCTTTTTTGATAATATTCTTTGCCCAGCGTAAGAAACTCTTCCGAGCCGTCGGCATCAAGGTCGAAAACACCTATAATATAACGCAGAGGATTTATACTATCACCATTACCATATCCGATTGTATCCACTTTGGCATTTCGTATTTCGAGACTGCGCTCCTTCGATATGGAGCGGACGCCGTTGGCGCCGGTCACGGCAACGCTTATGTTTTTATAGCCGGGTGCCGTGAAGCGTATCTTGCACTCCGATTTGTCGGCGTTGGCACTTAGCATCTCGCCGCCGTCGAGATTCCAAGCCACGTCTTTTGCCGATTTGTTGGTGCCGATAAGGCGCAGCGCGATTTCATCATTAACAGAGAGAACGTCGGGAGCTTCGATAGCGAAATTTGTAGCGGGAAGTTTTTTGTCGAACACTGCCGCCTCGCTAAATTCCGAGCCCAGCATATTGGGATCAACGGCCTGCACAGAAATATAATATTTTCCTGCTGCCCATCCGCTTACGTTGAATGTGCGGTAGAGTTGATGCCCGTTTGCGCCAAGCGACATAGTGCGGCGTCGGCCGTCGGAGAGTGCGTCGGCAGCCACAACATCGTCGAGCCCCGGGGCAGTACCCACGCGTAACTCATATGTGAGGTCGGCGGTGGGAGTCTCGGCATCAGAGGCCGCATCCCAAAACACTTTCAGAGTACCTTCCTCTTGATTGAACATATATTGAGGCTTGCCCGGGGCATTGGGTCGTTGGTTCACCTTTTCAGTAGTGTAGACTATAGGATGATAGAATTCCTTATTAATCCATACATCACCATAACCGTCGGTTATTCTGATTTGTCCGGAATTATCCAAATTGAAAGCTTTTGTTACAATCCCTCTACAACTGCTTGTTTTTGTTGATGTATAGAAAGTTTCAGCAGAATTAGATATTTTTTTTCCTGATATCTCATAGAAACATAATTCATAAATATCATTATCACGCTGCATTTTAGATGCTAAAATTTCATATTTACCGTCGGCATCAAAGTCAATGCAGTCGAAAAAGCGGACATATGTATCATCAATCCAATTTTCACTCTTTTTAAAATTTCCTTTGCCGTCATTTTCAAAATATACGAGGAATGCACCCCCGTTATCGTGAGATTTAGACGTCGTCCTTGTGTACCATATACGGTCGATTGGCACAAGAATATCAATATCACCGTCATTGTCGAAATCATAACACCAAATGCGGTCATTGCAGTAGAAACCTTTTAGCAATTCCACTTCCCGGCTGCTGTCGGGACCGTCGGAAAGTATCGCTTTGATTGTGGCCGTATCTTTGTCGAAAACGACAAAGTCCACGATGCCGTCGGCATTAAGGTCGCGCACAGTCACCGTTCCACCAAACGTATTCTGTACGAAACTGCCGAGACCCGTATTAAGGTAATAGCGGCCACCGGCGGCATCAAAAATATCCGAAAGGCCATCGCCATTTAGGTCGAGCGAGCGCAAATCGCCGTAAGATGTGCCTGGATTGGAACCTACAAACATACCCTGAGCCACACTTGGCAACCCGCCGCCATCGGAAAGCACAAGATTGCTGCGTATGCCCTTATATTCATTCCATGTGATTATCGAGAGTTCGTCGGATTGACAATTACCCTCGGCATCAAGAGTATATGCAATCTTGAATTCGGTGTTGCCAGATTTGTCATGAGAGATTAAGCCAAGCGAGCCGTCACCGCGAAAGTCCGCCGGATAATAACAGGAGTTATTATTAGCCGGCAATTGAATCTGTTTCAGAGAATTGTCATTCTGTATTGAATAAACTTCCTCTTTTTTACGGCCATTCAATACAATCAATGGCAGGTTTGCTGAAAGACGGGATATTTTAGGCTCGCGCAGTTCTTTGCTAAATTTTTTGATTACTTGCGTATTGCCATCATCATCGAGTCGATATAATTCCTTGCCGCTTATAAACTCGAGTTTGCCGTCTCCGTCAATGTCATACCAGGCCGAAGCGAGGGTTTGGATGTTGGGCGAGGCCGCTTCAAGCAATGGCGGCGAGGCCATCAAGACCAAAGCGACAGCCCCGGTTTTTAATCGTTTTTTCATGTTTCAATTGGTGCCGCGGGCTCCTGTCGCAAGCGTTATCAATTTGTTATAAATAAAAAAGCGTGAGAGCCTTACCTTGTTGCTCGTTCCGCTTGTTGAGGCCTTCGCATTGCCCATCTCGGTAGAACGAGCAACATGCAGAGACCTCACGCAAATATGTATATACACGCATCCGGGTTTAACGCTTGCGCGCTACCCCGTGGCAGATAAATACATATCCACATAAGACATCTACCGTTGCTGCATCCTTGACCGAGGTTGGAAGTTGCGAAGTTTCAACAAGCCAAGAAATAGCGCAGATATACGCCTTTTCGTTATTATGTGACACACCCGCCCGCTATCCCGCTCTCGGGTCTCTGCGGACGATATGTACCTGTAAATATAGCATCATTTCATTGTCTATACAAACAATCAAAATTCACTTAAATATTTTTAACACAAATAGACATTATTAACATATGCACTGGAAATACGGCTTGTGCCATGCTTCCAATATTCCCGAGTAACAATCACAACAATATGACCAACGGAAATCTGCTAATCAATCTGAATGTCAACGGTGTCTAAGATTCAGTTTGGTTGACAAACGGTTGACAATTCTCATATAGAGAAAAAATCCAACCTCTTGTAAATCAAGTGATTGGATTTTATTGTGGTGACCCCGGTGAGATTTATCTGAAACGGGGTTAAGTGTCTTGTCTATCAATAATTTAGAATTTCCAAAAATCACGGCTGTTCCCTTTTTGCACACCCCGACATTTCAATGTTCTTCGTATATCTATAACGCAAAGATATTAATAATAGTCTGATTTACGGCTATTTCCGGCGTTAAAAATTGTATTCAGTTGCCACCTCATTACCGAGGGTACAACTGAGGCTGTTATTTGGGCTGTTACTTAGGCTTACTTGTACTTTACTTACTCCTACTTATGCTCTACTTACTCCTGCTTATATCCTTATATTCAACTCTTGTCTCCTGTATTGTTACCTTTTGATTTTGTAGAATAATACCGGTTATGGCACAAGACGGCCATTCTTCAGTTCCGACAGCAGTAAGTCATAGACGTATGCCGGACTTTCGATATACAATCCTGTGGAAAAGTCCTCCAATTTGGAAAATGTCTCTGAATTGTGGAAAGTCGAGATTGCGTCCGTCAATTCCATTCCTTCCCGTTCCACAAGATAGCGGACAACATCAGCAGATATGCCCTCAAATAAATAACGTGCGTTGCGGTCTTTCATAATTTCTTCAGCATTTTGATCGCTGCCTCCGTGTGGAAAAAGTATTGTGAGGTTACTTGCGATAATGTGAGTTCCTTTACAAGTTGTTCCTCTGAGATGAAATTTTCAGTAAACATACGGAGCAGACGGGCAATCGTATCATCAGCAACCGGACCTATCACAATGTCGTAATCATGGCATGGCTGCGAAACATTTATATCGCGGTTGGACATCACAAACCTCGCCCACTCCTCGTCAGGCGCATTGAAGACCTTTATCTTCAACCCTATTGTGACAGCTTTTTCCAGATCAAACTCAAAGGTTGTCAATGCAGGTACACCCTTGAACATTTTTACTGTTCTTGCCGCCATCCTTTCAGCCTGATGCCGAATGTCGGTGAGATAGAAACCTTTTCCGAAATCCTTGTAAGGACGACACTTTCCGAGGTCAATCCTGTCTATTGCCATGTTTGAGCCGTGGTATAGTATCATCTGATAGCACCTCCATTGTTTTGGCAGACGACTGTAAGGTCGTCAACACAGTCATTAAACGACAGCGTATGTTCCACATCATAAAATTCGGTCAGAAAAGCAATACCTTTGAAGCGATTAAGGTAATTGCTTGCCTCACGGATTGTCAGGCGGTGTCTTTTTGAAAACTCGATTATGGCTGTCATTATATAATCTATGACATTCTTATCGGCTTTTTTTATAGGTTTCAGCTCAACGACAGGCTCAACCTCCAAAGCATCGGCAATCCGGCTGATTGTGTTGAAGTTCACACATGATCCGTTTTCAACCTTCGACACCATCGCTTTCTGCACACCAATCATGGCTCCTACCTCATCTTGGGTAAGTCCCTTGCTTTTACGCCGCAGATAAAGCAACTCTCCTATTTTTTTGAAATTTGTATTCATGGTGCAAATATAATAAAAAGTTTCTTATTCGAGAAACATTTAGATAAACTAAATGTTCGATGGCTATATCTTTTTCTCTCTGCGAAACGAGGCGTAGATGCAACGCTTGGCTGTGCTGGGTTGAGTGCGAACCATTGCACCCTCACAACACCCTATGAGGGTGCAGCAATCGCAAAGGTATATCGCTGCATTATATTGAATAATAGCGAAATACAGTCTATAAGGGTGCAGTTTGCAGCATAAGTTTCGGGTCAGCGGACAGGAGCGGTTGGTATTCCCCCCATGAGCAACATAGTCAACTGTAAAGTTTCGATAGGCGATACATGAAGAACTTGATGTCTCCGACACCTCGGAATTGCGTGCGGAACGCCTTTATTTTGGCGTTGAACGATTCTGCCGATGCGTTTGTCATCCTCTGCTCAAAGTAGTTGATGATGGTTGTGCTGTGATTCTCAAAAGTTTCAAGCACTTTGTTGAACTCGCGGTTATCGAATTTCTCGACATCGTTATACCACCTTGCCAGATTAAGCCTGGCCTCATCGGGTATGGATTTTTTGTTGAATATGTCAACCAGGTCAAGGTAGAGGGAGTAGGCTTTTTTCAGGTCCGGGAACTTTTCAAAAAGTATTTTGGCTCTGATTGATTGTTGCTCATTCCATTTTGACTTATGCTTGAGAATGATATGACGGCTGCGGGCCATTATCTGCGGCATAGTCTCTCCATTTTCCATAAGACATGGCGTCCATTGACCCAGCAGATCACGCTCTTGCCTGTTGCGGCAAGTCTTACGTTTTGCCCGATGCTCTTTAATCGCTCTATTCTCTTGGTCAAGCACCTCCCATCGGTGGCGGATACGCAGTTGATCAACCGCCTCGGACATCAGCCGCTGCACATGGAAACGGTCGTTCACCAACTTTGCCGCGGGAAATGCCGTCCTGACAGTCAGCATCATGGCCGAAGACAAATCGGTTGTCACGGTCTTGACCTCCAGCCGTTTCTTTAATGGAATTTTCTTCAGTATACCGCTGACCACCTCCGAGGCCACCCCTTTGACCATGGCGGCAAGCGCACCTTCGCGGCCATGGGCGGCTTTGTTGGTCAATATGGTGTAGACATCGCCATTGCTAAGACACGTCTCATCAAGGCTCATATCCTGACCGATGTTGTCGGGGAAGAGGACATACTCTTCGGCATGCTCCAGCTGGTTCCAACCGCGGTAGTCGCTCAACTTCTCCTTATACTGCTTGCGCAGGGTCTGTCCGTTAACCCCGTTGCGCTCTCCCAACGCCTTGATACTTACGGGTGTGGTGTCAATCTCCCTCTTTTAAAAAAAGAGCGAACTCCTCGTTGAGCTGCGTGCCGTCGTATTCCGACAGGTCCCAGTTGTAACTGAATATCTCGCCTGTTGTCTTGTCTAGCCATTTGCGCTTGCGTACATGCAGCCATGTCGCCCGGCCACGTATCGGATAGTCCTGGATATTGTGATACTCGCCAAATCCATACGCTATCACATCGGTATTTTTCTTGTCCTCGCGCATCTGGACCTTTTTCTCATCGAGCCAGATATCAAATCGGGTATCAGTCTTCTCAAAGCGGTCGATGTCAAAATTGTCAACGATTACTGATGGCAGTATCGCTCTTAACAGTTGTTCCGGTTTCATTCCGCAAAGTTAATCATTTTACAGTTGACTATGTTGCTCTGGGGGAATACCAACCGCTCCTGTCCGCTGATCCTAAGTTTCACTGCACCCTTCTTGCACACTCGCAGTTTCAATATTTTGCGCCGATTGGGTAGTGGGGGTAAAAAGAAAAAGTTCTGAAAACCAATGATTTTCAGAACTTTTCTGCGGTCTGATAGACCTCTTAGTGACCCCGGAGAGGCTCGAACTCTCGACCCACTGATTAAGAGTCAGTTGCTCTACCAACTGAGCTACGGAGTCTTGCAATTGTATTTACAGATGAGCTGTGGCTCAATTGCGGTGCAAAGTTACATGTTTTTTTTTATATGACAAATTTTTCGAACATATTTTTACAGACTTTTTTTCTTCCAAAGTCTTCCAGAATTATCAAATGACAATATCCTTAGAGTATGACAGTACCATCATTTCGGCTTAGTCAGGTCGAAAATGCTATAATCCAAAGACATGAGAAGATTAACAAAACCTTCTCATGTCTTTGCTATTTACATTATCTTATCATTTGCTTTTCACCATTTATAATGTAAAGTCCGGCAGGCAGATTACTCAAATCAAATTTGTTATTGACATTCATTCTGACACCTTGTAGATTATAGACATCTATCTTTTCTCGTGAACTAAGCGCCACATCCTCAATAGACGTTGTCACTCCAAACGGTTCTATTGTCATAAAATCCTGCCAATACTGACTATTTCGGTACGCATCAAGACTTTCGGCCGGGACGTACAACACTGAGTTATTAAGTATATTTTCATGGAATGTGTGAGGTTTAATAATAGGAGGCTCAACGTTTTCACACCTTACACTCACAAATCCACCCGGATAACAGAACGCATAATCCTCTATTCTAGAGATTGTTTCAGGAAGTACAAGTTCCGTACAAGCCTGGCCGCCTATATAGAATGCACCTCTTTGCATAGTAAAATACAACGGATTGGAATATGGTTCCGCAAATCTAATATTACACCAAGCCCCTATATCTTGTATATCTACCCGTTCTATAGAACTGGAAAACATAAACGCCATGCTGTCTATCCTTTGTAGACTCGACGGAATGTTTATTTCTCTGAGATTGGTACAGGTTGCAAAAGCGCCACGACACAAAGTTTCCAATCCTTCAGAAAAAGACACCTTAACCAAATTGGGACAATAATGAAATGAACCATGACCAATTTCTTTAACACTGGCCGGAACTTCGAGAGTTTCAATTTCCCAACAAGTAAAAGCGAATCGACCGATTGAAGATACGCTTTTTGGCAGTGCATCAAGACTACTAAGTTCCTCACCTCTTAAATTAAGACGGTGTGCATAATACAACGGATTTGCATCAGCGCTTTCAAATTTAATAACACTCCACCTTTCAAGATAACGCATATCCACTGTCTCCAAGTTATCACAGCCCCTGAAAGCCGCCTCACCAACATAGCCTACACACTCGGGAATAAACATATATTTAAGATTTTTGCAATATGCAAAAGCAAACTCACCTATAGACACTAATGACGCGCCTGCGGATGAAAACGATTCTATAGAATGACAGCCTGCGAAGGCATATGACGAAATTTCCGTCGCTGAACCATAAACCGGATATTTAAAATCCGTCACCAATTTACCATCTTCATATAGATTATGAGCATAATAAAGAGGGTTTGAATATATATTTCCAAATCTTACCTGACTCCAGATAAAAACACCATAGCCGTTATTTCCACCTACATCAAGTTTTGTCAGACTTTCGCAATTCAAAAAGGCATCTTCTCCGATGTATGACGCCCCCGTAATCTTGACACTGCTTAAGTTTGAACAATTGGCAAAAGCCCTACTTCCAATTATGCCTCCATTTAAATCAACCTCTACACTTTTAAGATGCTCACAACCCTCGAATGCACTTTCCGCTATATCTCCTACTAAATATTCATTGACTCCATCTTGGTCAGTTGAAGCCAATACGCGTTCAGGCACCACAAGACCTTCAATCGAACTGTATGACGGATGCCATATCAATTCTACATCCCCAACTTTGCCTTCGGTAACCCTGTAATACAACCCATTGCATTCAAACTCATAAGCAGCAATACTCGGTGTCAACGAGATTATCAACAACACCAGACAAAACGTCTTGACAACAGCACTTTGTTTCATAGCATCATTTGGAAGTCATGGCTCTGAAATCCAGTCAAATTGTTTAATACAAATTACACACAACAAAAAAGAGTGAGCCATTTTTCAGACAACTTCCTTCTGCGGATTTCTGGACTACCGACTTGAAAAGTTGCACAAAAATCAACCCACTCTCTGTCGGGTATATATGACTTATGCAATATACTCTCAACGGAGATGAGCGTCTTCCATGCGACCTATCCAAGTTATGAAAGTGTCCAGTTTTCAGAAGGAGGTCAGCTAAAACGCTTTTTCGCTATGTCCGTGAAGTTTCCAACATGAAACCATCACAGATGCAAAGTTATGAAGAATTTATGGAAGACGCTCAATTTTCGAGTTGATTTTTGTAATCTATCTTTACTTTGGCACAAGCAAAAACCACATCTTTTATTTGTGGCTGTTTCGCAGGCGGTGGGTCAGGGTGCGTTTTGTGATGACAGCACGACGCCATAGATTTTTAATCTTGCGCCAGAGCGGAGACGGAGTTGATGCGATATCAGATGACAGCGGATCGACAAATGACGTAAGTACCGGGCTTTCGCCGAATTGCTCTGGATATATGATCAACAGATTGTTACCGGAGAAATAACGCTGTAAGAATGAAGGCATTTCGGCCACCGAATGTGTATAGGAAACCGAATTGGCACGCGCCCCGATTATCACGAACAAGTCGTCATCAAGGATTTTATTAGCCAGAAGCACATAATCATCGTCGGCCGACATCGTGCGGAACTCACATCTGATGCCGTAATTCTCCCTGTAGATCACGCCTCGGATAAGCGGCTGGGCATCTTCGCAGCAACAAAATATGACGCGGCAACCGAGCTGACGCGTCAGACGTGCGACACCCCTCACCCAACGGCTGAAGCCTGTCTCATACTGAGCATGGTAAGGCACCCACACAACGATACGCGTAACGGTGTTGAGAGGTATGTAACAACGGCTGATAATGATCATACGGTTGGTCGAACGAAGCAGTTTCTCGACTTTATTTCCAAAAAATGTGTCGATGACTCCCGCACGGCGGTGCATGCCGAGTATCACTTCGGTTATTTCGCGTTCCTCTATCACGTTGAGCACACCGGTCACAGTGTTGAGATCGTATCGTTCCAACGTCTCGACCGACACATCGGCTGCCGCTCCCGCCTTGCGTGCGGCCTCAAGCGAAGCTTGCGACAAGGCCTTTGCCTGGCGGGTGTTCTCGTCGCGGACATGCAGGGCGAGCATGCTGTGCCGTCCTCTGTCATTGCGCATCAGTACAGCAAGGTCGACCAATGGCACAGCCCCTTGCGGATTTGCGACCGGTATCAGCGTATTGTTGACGCGTGTCTGTCTGATCACTCCATCTTCCTCGTCTGCGGCAAGCAGACGGATTTTGAGTTTAGGGGCATTTGCCGCCGTAATGATTGGAGCGAGCGCACATGTCACGAGTATCACAAGCACCGTGCTGTTAAGAATACGGGTATCAAGCATTCCCAATTTATAGCCGAGAGTCACCACAGCCAACGCCACTGCCGTATGCGCGGCCGTCAGGCCAAACATCACGCCCTCACTGCAGCGGTCGAGACGATTGAACCGGCATGCTATGAAAGCCGGCAACCATTTGCTTGCTATCGCCACGACAAGCATAACCGCTGACACGGCCAATGTATCTGCATTGGCTATGACCCTTACATTGATCATCATGCCGACACTTATCAGAAAATAAGGTATGAACAGTGCATTGCCGACAAACTCTATCGAACCCATGAGAGATGATGCAGGCGGCACATATCTGTTGAGCAACAGACCCGCGAAGAACGCCCCCAAGACAGGTTCGAGACCTATCAGCTGAGCAGTCCACGCCGCGAAAAACACCATTGCAAGCACAAAGACATATTGCGTCACCTTGTCGTTGTGACTCTTGAAAAAACGTCTCGTCAGACGAGGATATAGATATAGCAAGGCCACACACCACCCTATCAGTTTTGCGACAAGCGCCACCATCGCAAGAAGGTCGAACGCACCTTCTCGACGAACCGTAACCGTCGCCGCAAGCACAAGCAACGCTCCTATGACGGCTATGATTGTGCCGACAATCGAGATCAGCACCGCAGGTGCGCGAGTGATGCCAAAACGCGCCGCGACCGGATATGCAATCAACGTGTGAGACGCATACATCGCACCGAGCAACAACGACGTGAGCCAGTCGAGCCCGAGAAGCCACACACTCGACAACACTCCGGCCACCAACGGGATGACAAGCGTCAGCACTCCGAATAGCAGGCCTTTGCGCATATTGAGCCTGAGATGATACATATCTATCTCAAGCCCGGCAAGGAACATAAGATAAAGCAGACCCACCTGCCCGAATATCGCGAAACTGGAATCATTGTCGAGGACATTGAAGCCATATGGGCCGATGACCACACCGGCCACAATCATTCCGATGATATGCGGGATCTTAAGCTTGTTCAGAATCAGAGGCGTAAAGAGAATGATAACCAGCACGATAAAAAATATCTGCACCGGTTGAGTCACCATCGGTCCTGAGTCTGCAAGCAACATGATATCAGCCTGTTCGTTTTATCATTTCTTAAAGGCTCCCTTCGACTGCATATACAAGGCAATCTGCACCGCATTGAGCGCAGCGCCCTTGCGTATCTGGTCGCTGACAGTCCAGAACGTCAATCCGCAATCGTTGGCAAGATCGCGACGAACGCGGCCGACATAGACCGGATCAGTTCCGGCAGCATAAAGAGGCATCGGATAACGTCCTTCTCCGGGATTGTCCACAAGGACTACCCCGTCGGCCTTTGCAAAAGCATCTCGAGCCTCATCGACACCGACCGGACGTTGGGTCTCGACCCATATCGCCTCGCTATGAGCCCTAAGTACCGGCACACGCACACAAGTCGCACTGACTGCTATCTCCGGAGAATGCATTATCTTGCGTGTTTCGGCAAACATCTTCATCTCCTCTTTGGTGTAGTCATTATCCTGAAAAACATCGATATGAGGTATGACATTATATGCAAGCTGATGGGCAAACTTCTCAACCTTGGGCTCCCGGCCCTCGGCCAGCGACTTCGACTGCTCTACGAGTTCATCCATCGCCGACGCTCCGGCGCCGCTCGCAGCCTGATATGTCGCCACATGCACACGCTTGATTTTCGACAGCCTGTCGATCGGAGCAAGAGCCACAACCATCTGGATGGTCGTGCAATTAGGATTGGCGATAATGCCGCGTGGAGCATGGAGCGCATCGTCTCCGTTGACCTCCGGCACCACAAGGGGCACATCCTCGTCCATCCTGAACGCACTCGAATTGTCAATCATCACTGCCCCATGCCGGGTGATCGTTTCAGCATAACGCTTCGACGTGTCTCCTCCTGCCGACACAAACGCGACATCGACATCACGGAAATCGTCGTTGTCACACAACTCGGCAACCTTATATTCCTGTCCTTTGAACATATATGTCCGTCCGGCACTCCGCGCCGAACCAAACAGCCTGAGACTGTCGACCGGGAAATCAAGCTGCTCGAGCACCTTGATAAATTCCTGTCCTACTGCTCCGCTTGCACCTACTATTGCAACGTTCATTTCTGATTCTTTTCTAAGAGCGTAGTAAATAATTTTTTTCACTGCAAAATTAACACTTTTCATATAATTACAGCTTGTCGGGCGGCAAAAATCGCTCCGACAAGCCGTAACTCTTTACAATAGGCTTCGGCTTCAAAGCCATCACCCTTCGGTCATTCCATCATCTTTCGAAGGTAAGGCACAAGCTCATCAGCCATTCTGGCCGCCTGGGCCTTCGACGGATGGAAATCCGCGCCATAGCCGAGATCACCGGTACAGGGAGAGAAATCAAAACGATAGACACCATCCCTACCTTCAGCCACACGGTCGTGAGCTGCTTTCATTATATCCAATGTCTCTCCTGTGAGCATACAGCCCGTCGCCAACACTATCTTTGAGTCGGGATGCAGATCGCGCAAGTGATCGACAAATTCACAATACTTATCAACAAAAAGATCTATATCATAATCATCCATCGATGTGTCATTTGTACCAAGATTAATAAATATCACATCCGGATCAAACGACTCATGAGGCCACATATAGTCAGGCGTATAATACAGCGTGCGGTCATAGACATCCGGCATGCGGTTGCCGGGAGTGCCTTCGCGGGGACCTCCATAGCTGCGATACATGCCAATGCCCGACCGTGCCACAACATTAACATCAAGATTGAGAGCACGCGCTGCAAGATATGCATAGCTGAGCGTATGATTTTCAGTGTCAAAACTGAAATGGACCTGACCGCTGTCGGCCTCTGTGCCGTAGCCGCATGTTATAGAATTACCGATAAATTCAATCTTCTTTGCCGGTCGCTCCGGAGCGGATAAAAGTTTGGCGTCGGGACCGAATATCTCAAAACCGTGTATGGCCGGTCGCAACTCATGGCCTTCGACCGCATATGTCACACGCGCAATATGGACACCCCACTCCATCGAATCTGCAAGCACTATCGACTCTGTCGAATCCGTGAAGTTTATCTTGAATGGCTCTCCTTCGTCAATCTCGACCATAAACTGCCCGCTTCCCTTGCGGGCATCCATCGAAAGACCTGTTCCCTCGAAATTCAGCATCGCAGTAACACCGGGATAATTAAACAACGCACCGACACTGTCTTCAAAATGTATACGTCCCATATACATGATATTCTCGTCGTTGGCTGCAACATGCAGATTTCCCTCCCGATGGCATGACGCAGACACCATCGCAAAGACAAACGCCACCAATGGCAACAATCCGTATTTTTTCATTAGATCAAATAATATAGATGGTATGGCACATAGTGCATACAACACCCTTTTTAAGATTAAACCATCCTAAAACAAGAGCGTCCCCCGTCAGACACAAAGGACGCCCTCGTTTCTAATTATATCATAAATCAAGCCTGTGTCAAAGGAGCAGGCACATTATAAACTCGCTGAGCGAGTTCCTGGTCAAGCATATACAGAGCAAGACCATCATTACCGATAAGTTTAAGACGATCGATGAGATTTTTGGCTGTCTCCTCTTCCTCAACCTGTTCCGACACAAACCAGTCAAGCTTGCCACGAGTTGCATAATCATGTTCGG
Organism: uncultured Muribaculaceae bacterium; assembly: GCA_964018265.1. Taxonomy (GTDB): domain Bacteria; phylum Bacteroidota; class Bacteroidia; order Bacteroidales; family Muribaculaceae; genus CAG-873. Next base: position 160,439 of record CAXHOY010000003.1, on the reverse strand, counting down.
CTTCGGCAAGTGCATACAGATTGTTGATCAAAGCCGTCACCTTTTCTTCATGGGCGAGAGTCGCCTCAAAAGCCTCAAGCGGGCTTCCCCATTCGGTAGGCACGGCGTCTATTGCCTTGAGCATCACGCGACCTCCACGCTGCACAAGATAGTTGATAAAAATCTCCGCATGAGCCTGCTCTTCCTTAAACTGAATTCTGAACCAGTTGGCAATGCCGCTGCGACCGTCAGCTTCAAACTGCATAGCCATTGAAAGATAAAGATATGCCGACCAGTACTCGGCGTTGATCTGCGCATTGATTGCGTCTTCAATTTTTCTGTTGATCATGATTATATCTTCTGTTAATTGATATTTTTAAATTGATGCAAAAATAACTGATTATTTTTTCAAAAACAAGTACTTTAACAACACAAACGTCCGACAAGCCCAATAAGAGACCATCAGACAAACCGCTCCATCTATGTTAAACGCAAGGCTATGACACGATGTTGAGAATGAAGCCACAAAAACTGCCCGCAAACCATTGCCTTACCAAAATAAAACATTAACTTTGCATCACCAACAGACACAGACAATCGATATGCGGCAGTAGCTCAGTTGGTAGAGCATCAGCTTCCCAAGCTGAGGGTCGCGGGTTCGAGCCCCGTTTGCCGCTCAAATTGATAAGAAATTAGAAATAAGCACATTAATATCCATTTCTTATTAACACAAGCTTGATTAAGAGCTTTGCAAGGTCAAAAAAAAGTCCCGAAAAGTGTTGCAATCTATTGTAAACCGCTGTCATCTGTCGCAAATGTTTGCAAATTGTTTGCAAATGACACTCCATCGTGGTCGGAAAATTGACTATGGCAACTATCAATCTTTTTCTCGATTGCCGTCGCATGAAATCAGACGGCACTTTCCCGATTAAATTTTCTGTGACTCACAAACGCAGCGTCCGCATGATCTCACTTGGCATATCGGTGCATAGGGGCACAATCATATGCGTTAAGTTAAGTTCTACCCCGCTCTATTCTGATTGAGGAGAATCGTTTGACTTAAGTTCAGAGAGATCGATGCCGAGATGGCGCTCGGTTTTGTCGACGAGTATGCGCTGTGCGATCTTGGCCCAGGCGGCATCATTTGCCGATGCTTCGTTTTCAAGTATCGACCAGAACTGCCAGAAACAGACCAACGCGGCCGAAAACCGAAGCATGCTGAAAGAAGCATCATCACCGACGATGACTACATCAACTCCATGAGCCAACAACAGGAACGCATAGACCTTGGCCAACGTCACCAACATCGAGCGGAAACGTCGCGACGAAAACCTGATAACGGATTTTTGTGTCCGCCTGCTTCTCAATCTTTTGGCCAACAACAAGGCGGAAAGAAAATCGGCAAGCACAACTCCACTGCAAAGGTAGCCGTAAGGCAACACCGGCAATGCAAACGAAGCGACCGTTGCCCCGGCCACACTCGCCACCATCCTCAATACCCCCGAGACACAGTGGAGATCTGTTAATGTTCCAAATGTTTGATTCATAGTAAAAGATTATTATTGTGTCTGCAAAATTATGGCCATTATCAGTTATTTTTCGGATAATTTTATATTCAGCTGTAACAAATATCCTCAAAATACGTCTTTATAATGTAAACATCTTAAAAGCATATCTTATGAAACACTTTTACCCGGCCATCTGCGTGCTTGCGTTAGCGGCATTATCATCATGCGCCATAAAACAAGTGACGCCGAGCTCAACATTCGTCACATTCGAAGTGGCAGCCTCTGCAATCAACGCAATCGACGCGTCATCATCAATCAAAGTCATCTACACTCAGTCGCCAAAGACAGCAATCCTCGTCGAGACTCCGGACAATCTATCTGACATGTTAGACATAACAGTCACATCCGGAAAACTCTCAGCAGGCATGAAGCCAAACACAAACATAAACGGCTCATCGAACGTCACCATCCATGTCAGTTCTCCTTCAATCAAAGACATAGACTTATCATCAGCCTCCTCACTCGAAATCGCCCAGGGACTTGTCATTGACGGCAACCTATCTGTAGACGCCTCATCCGCGGCACATATCAGCATCGCCGGACTCACAGGCGAGAACCTCAGCATCGACAGCAGCAGTTCGGCCCAGGTCGCCATCTCAGCCATCTCCGTCTCTTCTATTGACGCCGACGCTTCAAGCGCCTCACAGATCAACCTCGACGGTCAGTGCCAGAGCGTGAGATTTGACGCATCGTCGGCTGCAAGCATCGACGCCTCCGGCCTAAAGGCCGAAGGAGGTTTCGCCTCTGCATCGTCTGCCGCATCAATCAGCTGCAATTCTCCTAACCTGAAAACAAAGGCGTCTTCAGGCGGAAGCATCAATAATTGAAAAATATACCCTGTTTCACCAACCCCAAATATCCCATAACACAGCGGGCGCATCTTCAGGATGCGCCCGCTGTACTTTTTTATCAGTCTATTTCCGCTTAGAACTCAGCATTGTTTGGAGTTCTGGGGAAAGGTATCACATCGCGGATATTGGTCATGCCGGTAACAAAAAGCACAAGACGCTCAAAGCCAAGGCCAAAACCGCTGTGGGGAACTGTGCCGAAACGACGGGTGTCAAGATACCACCACATATCCTTCATCGGTATTTCAAGTTCTTCGATTCTGCCAAGGAGCTTGTCATAGTCAGCCTCACGTTCAGAACCGCCGATGATTTCTCCGATATTGGGGAAAAGGACATCCATGGCGCGGACAGTCTTCCCATCCTCGTTCTGTTTCATATAGAACGCCTTGATCTCCTTTGGATAGTCAGTCAGAATGACCGGCTTCTTGAAATGCTCCTCAACAAGATAGCGCTCATGCTCGCTCTGGAGGTCAATGCCCCACTTGACAGGGAACTCAAACTTCTTGCCCGACTCCTCCAGTATCTTAACACCTTCTGTGTAAGACAAACGTACAAAATCATTGTGAAGCACAAATTCGAGGCGCTCGATAAGACCTTTGTCAAAATGCTCCGACAGGAATTCGATGTCATCGCGGCAATGGTCAAGTGCATAACCGATACAATACTTCACAAACTCTTCTGCCAGATCCATATTGTCTGTGATGTCATAGAATGCCATTTCCGGCTCTATCATCCAGAACTCCGACAGGTGGCGCGGAGTGTTTGAATTTTCAGCACGGAATGTCGGGCCGAAAGTATAGATAGCTCCTAAAGCTGTCGCTCCGAGTTCACCCTCAAGCTGACCACTGACAGTCAGCGCAGTAGGTTTTCCAAAGAAATCCTGGGAATAATCAACCTCACCGGTTTCGGTTTTGGGAAGATCGTTCAGCGGAAGCGTTGTAACCTGGAACATCGCACCGGCTCCCTCGCAATCACTGGCCGTTATCAACGGTGTGTTGAGATAGAAGAAACCTTTTTCCTGGAAGAATTTGTGGATCGCGTATGCAAGAGTGCTGCGCACACGCAGAATGGCGCCAAATGTGTTTGTACGCGGACGCAAGTGAGCTTTTTCACGCAGGAACTCGAGGGTGTGACCCTTTTTCTGAAGAGGATATGCTTCCGGATCAGCTGTGCCATAGACCTCAAGAGTCTTAGCCTGGATCTCGCAAGTCTGGCCTTTGCCCATCGACTCAACAAGCAGACCCTCTACGCAGAGCGACGCTCCGGTTGTGATGGGTTTAAGCTGCTCATCGGTGAAGTTGTTCATGTCAAAGACAATCTGGATGTTCTTGATTGTCGAGCCATCGTTAAGAGCGACAAACTGAACATATTTGTTGCCACGGCGGGTACGCACCCAACCTTTGACACACACCTCCTTGCCAATCAGCTCAGGATTGAATATGTCGACAATTTTTGTTCTTTTCATTTTTGTGCAATCGGATATATGGGATACTTGGTTTATTTTCCTAATTATTCAAACGAACCCATTTTGAGGAAATTGACCTCATCCTGTGTCAGATAACGCCAACGCCCGCGAGGCAAGTTTTTCTTAGTCAGACCTGCGAAATACACTCGGTCGAGTTTTGTCACATGATAGCCCAAAGACTCGAATATACGGCGCACGATACGGTTACGGCCTGAGTGGATCTCAATGCCGGCTTGATTGCGGTCTGTCTCCGTCGCATAACTGATTGCGTCTGCGTGGATGGGGCCGTCTTCAAGCTCTATGCCGTCAGCGATGCGCTGCATGTCGTCTTCGGTGATATCATGATCACACCATACGTGATAGATTTTTTTCTTCAAATATTTGGGGTGTGTGAGTTTCGATGCAAGATCTCCGTCATTAGTGAGCAGTAGGACTCCGGTCGTCTTGCGGTCGAGTCGTCCCACAGGATAAATGCGTTCGTTGCACGCTCCCTTCACAAGATCCATGACAGTCAGACGACCATTGGGATCATCGCTTGTTGTCACGCAGTCTTTAGGCTTGTTGAGCAGGATATAGCACTTGCGTTCGAGTGCGACAACCTTTTCATCATATTCGACAACATCGCTGTGGCTGATCTTGGTTCCGAGTTCGGTGACAACCTCGCCATTGACTTTGACAAGTCCCTGCTGGATAAATTCGTCAGCCTCTCTGCGGGAGCAGATTCCGGCATTGCTCATGAACTTATTGAGACGTATCTGTTCGTTCGGGTCTGGTATAGGCATTTCATACTCAATCTGCTTGGGACGCGGAGTGAAACTTTTGCCTCTTGTCTGGAAGCCGCTGCCGTTAGGATTTCTGAAGTTGTTGGGTCGCTTGTTGTAACCGCCCTGACGGTTCTGGTTGTTGTAACCACCCTGGCGGTTCTGGTTGTTGTAGCCGCCCTGACGGTTCTGGTTGTTGTAACCGCCCTGACGGTTCTGGTTGTTGTAACCGCCCTGACGGTTCTGGTTGTTGTAGCCGCCCTGACGGTTCTGGTTATTGTAGCCACCCTGGCGGTTCTGGTTGTTGTAGCCGCCCTACGGTCTGGTTGTAGTAGCCACCCTGGCGGTTCTGGTTGTTGTAGCCGCCTTGACGGTTCTGGTTGTTGTAGCCGCCCTGACGGTTATAATTATTGTAACGGGGTTGATAGCCGCCTGCCGATGAAGATTCGTCCGATTTATCTACAGCCTGATCTCCCTCGATGCCTTCCTGACGTGCGTAATCCGCGCGCGGACGCGGCTGATATGCCGGACGGTTATATGAGTTGCCTCCGTTATATCCGTTATTATTGTTGTAATAGCCACCCTGATTGTTGCGATGGCCATATGATCCCTGCTGACGCTGGCCATATGAGCGTTGTTGATAAGCCGGACGTTCGCTTCCATCCTCTCCTGACTCCACATCACGAGGGGCTGGACGACTTCCATAATTCACCTTTTCATAGCGTGCGAAACTTCCGTCACTTGCTGCAGCGGGAGCCTGTCCTATGCGCGGACGCTTGGGCTTTTTTTCATTTTCGTTATTCTCCATAATTCAGCGTTTTTTTGATATAGCTAATAGACTGTTGTATAAAATAAATGAGCTTTCGGCCTCTCGGCCATTTTGTAGATTCTAATTGTGAGTTTTATTGTTTACTTTCGAAAGTCTGACCTGTAATTGATAATGTGAATTAACCTCATAAAGTATTGTGCAAATATACGATAATTTATTTTATTGAAAACAAAACGAAATAGTTTTTTATCATTACGAAACCGATTTTTTAATGCCAACAATCCGAAATTCATATTTATTAACACCAATCGTCATGCAGGCGCTTGTCGTTACTGAAAATTAGTCCGAAAGCATCGTAATGTCCTGCTATCCTCAAACTATGATTTTGAAAGCTTGTTTTTTTTCACCAACTTTGCAAAAGCGAAACCTAAACAAACAAAAACAAACCTAAACTCCTGAAACCTTACAATGAACGCTAAACGAATTTTAAGTTGCGCAATGGCTGCTCTGATAGCAGCAGGTGCATTTGCCGTGTCGGCACAAGTAAAAGACGTGAAAGTTATTGCCCACCGTGGCTATTGGACCGCTCCCGGTTCTGCACAGAACTCTATCGACGCTCTGATCAAAGCAGACTCAATCGGATGCTACGGTTCCGAATTCGATGTCTGGATGACATCTGACTCCGTACTTGTCGTTGACCATGACGGATGGATCAACGGCTATGGTGTCCAATACACCCCTGCCGAAACAATATGCGCACAGAAACTCAAAAACGGAGAGAACGTCCCCACCCTCGAACAATATTTCGAAGAAGCCCTCAAGCACCCTGAGCTCAGACTTATCTGCGAGATGAAGTTTCCTAACAGTCGCCACCAGGAAGCCGAAATGGCAAAAAAAATATGCGAGATGGCAAAACGTTTCGGACTCGAAGACCGCATCGATTACATCACATTCTCTCGCGACGGCATGTACAGCCTTATGAAAAACGCCCACAAAGGCGCCGAAGTATATTATCTCACCGGCGACTTTGTACCTGAGCAACTCAAATATATGGGCGCGGCAGGTGCTGACTACGGCATATGGATTTTCCAGAAACATCCGGAATGGGTGAAACAGATCCAGGATCTCGGCATGAAAGTCAACGTATGGACTGTTGACGACGAAAAGGGCATGCAGTGGTGTATCGACAACGGTGTTGATTTCATAACAACCAACTATCCCGAACGCTTCCAGCAACTCTTGCAAAAAAACAAAGCGGAAGCGGCTAAATAACCCGTCATTCACATATCCCCACAAGCGGCCATCCACATCATTGCGGGTGGCCGCTTTCGTCAACAATCAGAGCCGCCACGTGTTGTTAAATAAACCACAAAGAAAACGAAACACATTATTCCGGACATGCATCGACCCACATCGACATCAGACAGCGGCTCAGCCGCCTTGATCAAAGGCAATCTCTTCATCCTCATAGCAACAATATTTTTCGGAGTCAACATACCTGTTGTCAAATTCCTGATACCCCAATGGATGACCGCAATGGATGTCAGCGTGTTCAGACTCGGCGGGGCATGCATCCTCTTCTGGATAGCGTCGGCATTCATGAAGCCCCAACGCATCGATCACGAAGACTGGAAATCTTTATTACTCGGAGGGGCTATCGGTTTATTTTCCTTCATATACCTCTTCAATCTATCTTTGAGCTACGGCAACCCGATCGACATATCGATCATCATGACATTGCCTCCTGTCTTCGTGATCCTCATTGATGCCGTCTTCAGGCATAGGAAAATAAGCCGACTCGAGATCATCGGCATTATCATTGCTTTTGCCGGAGCTGTGATCGTAATCATGTCAGCCGGCAACCGCGACTCACACTCTTCGTCGCTTGCAGGCGACCTACTCGCCCTTGCAAGCGCGCTCTGCTATGCTCTCTACCTGATTTTCACCGAACGCCCGAGCAAAAAATACCATCCCGTGTCAATGCTTCGATGGATTTTCCTTTTCGCTGCCATACCGGCGTCAATACTGCTTCCTGACCTCTTCCACGCCAAAATAGTCCACGATTACTCACTCCAGCCTTGGCTTATGATAGGCTTTGTCATTGTGTGCCCGACTTTCCTCGCCTACTTTCTTGTCTCACCGGCCATTAAGATTATAGGCAGCGAACTCGTGTCAATCTACCAATATCTCGTCCCGGTCATTGCTACGATCGCATCAGTCGCCATGGGACTTTGCAACATCCATTGGCAGCAGATTGCTGCAGTTGTCATAATCATCTCCGGCATGTCGATTACGACTGTCGCATCACGACGTCAGAGCTCTGCTATACACAAATAAAGACTTGACAGACAAAAAAAAATAAGAATATCAGAACTTCGGTGTGACACTCACAAAAAACTCGAAATTTATGCCTGGCATAGGCCGCGAGAGCACCGAGAGATAGTCCTCATCAAACAGGTTATTGACCGCAAGTTTAAACTGGAAATCTGCAAAATTGAACGAGACATTCTTCTCAAGTGAGATATTGCTCATGAAATATTTCGGCAGGTGACCGGTCAATGAATAATCATTACTCGACATCGTATAGCGTTCCGAATAATAAGCCCATTTGTATAAAAAACTCCAGCTTCGCCATGACAGACGCCCCATGACCGAAGCAGAATACTCCGGAACATAAGGCAACTGCTTGCCAACCGACTGATCAGCCGGAGACATTTTTTCGCCTTCATTGACCGACGGAGTCCACGACATCGTGCCGCTTATGTCAGCAAGCCAATCCCGCGAAATCTTAAACGACAGATCTGCCTTCGTCTCAACCCCATAGGCATGAACTTTTTTCACGTTGCGAGGCGAAAAGAAACCCTTGGTCGTCGGAAGCCATATGATCCAGTCATCGATATAGGAGTCAAACCATGTGGCACTTCCCGACACAGTCAACAACCCGGCACGGCCGCTGCTGAAACTCACACCCGCATCATAACTGAACCCTTGTTCGCTTCTGAGATCCGGATTGCCTCCGGGAAGGAAATACATATCATTGAGCGTCGGAAAGCGGTGGTTGCGCGACACTGAAGCCCTGACCATAACATTGCCGCGGCGCGACAACAATCCATCGACAAAGACCGCAGGTATCACAGGCGCAAAATCATTGCCATACATGTCTTGACGCATGACAACCGACAGTCCGACACGGTCGTTTGGCTGCCATTTGGCCGACAGCGAGGCTGACAGTTCCACTCGCCCCATGTCGTAGCCGACAATAGCCTTATCGCCGTCCTGCATGATAATATTCTTGTCTTCCGACCTCACAAAATGCTGATGAGCCGAAACTCCGGCTGTCAGGTATATCTTGCGCGAAGGGCTGTACTCCCCGTCAAACTGTCCATAAAAAGTGTTGACACGACTGCGCGAACGTGTCATATCGACTTTTACACCTTCTGCAACCTCGCGACGGTAATCATATTTCATCAGCGTGTGGATATAGCCGGCCCGCAGCGATGTCTTCCAGTCATCACGGGTGTGGTCCCATGACAGCACACCCCTGAACGTGTTCTCACGCTGTTTGTTTTCAAAATCCCGATCATCACCATAATCCGTGGTCTGCATCGGCAGTTCCCGGTCCGAATTGATAACCCACGCATTGAGTCCGAAGCGATCTCCCCGCAATGTGTTATAATAGATTTCCTGAAGCACATGAATATCCCTGAACGCACCCGAGCGGTTTCTTTCGGTCGGATGATACTGTCCTATGATATTCTTATCCTCATCATAGACATTGATTTTCTTGTCATGATTGATATATTTGTAGTCATTGGGCGATGACGAGCATACGGCTCTCGTCGACAGCTTCCAGTGGTCATTTCCATATGTAACTCTGACAAATTCGTCAAAAGTCTTGAACGAACCTACGCCTTGGACATATTGCAAGCCCACTCCATCTGCGACATCAGGAGTTGTGGACAGACGGACAAGTCCTCCGAGTCCTCCACCTGTTTCGTTGACCGACGATGTACCGTGAAGCAGCGATGCGCTGTCGATGAAATATGACGGTATGGTCGAGAAATCAGTCATGCCGAGCATAGGGTTATTTATGCGCATGCCGTTCCATGTGACCTGTGTGTGACTCGGCGAAGTCCCCCTGAAAGCGACTGTCGACAACGTGGCACGACCATAACTCTTGACAAACACTGACGAATTGAATGTCAAAACATCAGCCATCGAGAGGGCAATATTCTCTTTTAGAGCCAAAGAGTCAAAGGTCGTCTTCTGCACGCCGATTTCTTTCATCGGACGACGACCGGTCACCACAACCTCGCGAAGCTCCTTGTTCTGTGCATCGATAGCAGGCTGAAGCAGCCACACCGATACCGGCAGCAAGACAAACACTATCCATGACCTTTGCCGCCAACTGAGGCTCTCGCCCTGTTTCGTCAACCGGTTATCTCCACGCATAAGCACCCGGGGTTATGCCGACATAGAACTCATCAACAAGTTCACCTTCCGGCGTATATCTGTAGATCGCGCCCTGCTGTTGATAATCAATGGCATCCGCCACGTAGATTTCACCATTGACAGGGTTTATCGTCAAGCCATAGTATCTGGTCTGTCTTTCTTTGATGATGGGCTTGACCGGCAGACGCGTTGAGCTGACATCCATGCCCCATATATCATCATCTATCCAATAAATCATATCCCCTCGGCCATTGACGGCAATCTTACTTGCCGACGAACTCGAGCGGAAACGGAAACGCTGCTCTATCTCAAACGTCGCGGCATCTATGCGATAGAGAGCCGGTGACTCATGGCCGTATGGCGAGCCTTCATAACCACCGTCTGTAAGAGTCCACAATTTTTCGTTGCAATCCATGATCAGCGATGTCGGCTGTATGCCGACGGTCAGTTCATCGACAACCTCATCGGTCTCCGTGTCAATCTTTATGATACGATTCTGATAGCTCCAGCAGTTACAGTAGACATACTGTCCATAACTGACCATCTGTTCGGTCGATCCGGTGCCGGCTTCCATCCCAGGCACAGTGATATACCCTGTGATTTCATATCTTTGCGGATCAACGATGAAAATCCGGTTGTCCCACAACTGGCTGATATAAGCCTTATGGTCATTGACAAAATGGATATAACGAGGAGATGTCAGATTCTCTATCCGCCCTTTTTCCTTGAATGTATTTATGTCTATGGCAAAGACAACATGAGAGTTATTTGACACAATCCAGCCGTTTGACCCATAAATGGTCATCGAATGCACCACGTCTCCGAGCCTGTAGCCATTGGCTCTGTAAAACACCTCATTCTGCACATTGCATGTCTGTGGATCATAATATGACAGCGAGCCGTTGCCATATTGGAAGTTTCCTTCGTTACAGATAAACAGACCCTGACCGCTGACCTTGAAATCCTCGACATCATCACCATAGTCCCACCTCATGCACGACACCGGGATTGAAGACAAGATAACTGCCGTCAACAGTCTTATTATTATCTTTCGACTCAAGTTCATAATCTCCTATTCAAGTCCACAGTCAGCAAAGCCGGATACCTCCGTCGAGACCTCGCCTAAAACACCGCTCTGGGCAAGAATGCCGGTCTGAACCTTTATAAAATCCACATATAGCAATCCCGCCGGACTACCGTCGGCAAAAACAGCATTTGATATTCTGAACCCATTGCGCTGACCTTCTCCCGCTGATGCGGCTCCGGGCAAATTGTCACTTCCGACATTATCCGCATAACCCCAGCCATACGGCCGGTTATTCCATTTGCCTGTCTGAGGATCCATTGAGTTATGGGTCGGAAGCAATGTACCCGATAATGTATATGACGGTGTGCCGATCCAAGCCGGATAGTAATAATCCTGAGGATGAAATGCTCCCATGTATCTCACCATGCCGGTAGCTCCGTCTGACGCTGTCCAGTTGACATCCATCGCCGGTCCGGACGGACGATAGTATGTTACGTTATAAAATTTACGCACTTTTCCGCCTTCACTCTCGCTGCCTCTAAGTTCATACCACTCGTCGTCAGGAAGCCCGTTGCCGTTGACATCCTGCATGACCCATACGACGCCCGGCTCATTGCTGCCACCGTTATTGGCGACAAACGCATTTCCTCCGACCCAAAAGTCATAGTCGTCCTGTCCGGCTGCGATGCTATGGTCAAAACCAACGATAATATATCCTCCGAATGATCCCAACGACACAAAATATCCACGGGCCATACGGTCTGCAGCCCAGGCACAGGCACTCTCCATGTCTGTCTCAAGTCCGGTCATACCGCCGATTGACGATGTTTCATTAATAAACTGACCCGGTGCCGGAACCCACTCAAACACCTTGTCAAACTCTGATTTGGAGCCTGCTGTCGGACGACGCATCATCGAAGCCTCACTACCGGCTACACAGACCACTGTGACTGTCGCGCTTTCCTTTTCGTCCACCACAACCTTTATTTCATACTCACCGGCTTCTGCCGTCTCGAAGCAATACATATCAGCGGTGCAATCAACCCTTTCGCCATCAACATACCAACTGAATGATTGTCCGCTACCATCCTCAACCACAGGCCGCAGATAGACCGGACGACCGGCAAATGTATAGCGTGTCGTAGACTGAACGCCCAACGAAGCTGTCGGAAAACTGACCTTACTTGCCCCGCTCTCAGAAACCTCCACATAAAACTCAACCGAAGACTTACCATCGGCATTGGACGCTTCGACAACCACACCATAACGACCGGTCTCACTTCTGGCAAATACAAATGAAGCCTCATGCCCGCACTCTTCTCCATCGACAAACCATCTGACCTCGAAATCTCCTAAATCATCATATTTATATGTCGGTGCGATTATCAGTTCTTCATCAGGACGGACAATATAGCCTTGTGCCGGAATATTGACTGAAATCACCGGAGGGGTCAGTTCAAGAACATCGATACGTAAGTCCTCCGACACACTGCCTCGGCTGTTCTCGGCTGTAATTGTGACATAAAACTCACCTTTCTCAGGCCAGACCGCTGTCCACGACTGCGTCCGGCAGACGATTTCACCCTCCAGATCCCATATGATGTTTCCACCGTCCAGATTCTTGTATTCTGGCGATATCGTCAATTCTCCGCCCACCTTCACCTCATATACTCCATATTCGCTGTCAAGTATAATCTGTGGTTTCTGACCGCTCGCCTCAATCAAGACATCGCGATTGCATGATATTAGCATCGCACCGACCATTACGGCCGATGCGACACAAGCAGACAGAGTAGAAAATATTTTCATTTTGCGATTTTGACAACACTATTGCCGGCTTTCACTATGTAGACTCCGGCAGGCAGATGAGAGAGATCAAACGTTTGCTTTTCGCCCGACATCAACATCGCGCCTGTCACATCGCAAACCATTGCAAATCCCGCACCATCTATGCTGACAGTCGAACTTCTTCGGTCATAACTTATCACGGCATCTGTCATTGCAGTCTCCACACCTGATGTGGCAGCCTCTTTAACCATAAGCTTGTCAAGACAGAAATAGCCGGGAGTATTCATGCCCCACGTTCCTGTATCGGTGCTTGAAAGAGTGAAATAAAGTTCATTGACCTCTCCGAGTTCCGACAAGTCGACATAACGCCAACGGCGGTTGATTGTAAGATCTCCATCAGCCGATGATGCCAGATCCAGGCTGATTTCCTTTTCGCTGTTATCAGCCGCCACACCATGTATGGTCAGTGTAAATTTATCTCCGTTGTTAAACGCACGCGCATAGCTGTCGCCAAACATCATCGAATAGAATGCATAACTGTTAAGGTTGACATACATGCCGACTACTTCATGGCTCTTACCGTCGGAAAATATCATATCGACCGGACGTGCACTCATATATGCTGAGTAATAAGCCACAAGATACGGCACTTCGGCGCTTACGACTGGAGCTCCGAATTCATCGGTCTTCACTTTCCCATCCTCATCGAGAACAATGCCACCTTCGGCCATATTGCTGAACTGAAAGGTTATAGGATTCTCGCGTTGTGAATTATCGGCTGAATTAGATGCTGTGAATCCCCACCAGGTCTGATAGTCCGGATCCATCGAGCTATGTACAAATGCAAAGCATTGGCTTTCGATCACTTCTGCTTCTTCATTATATGTCTCATTCCAAGACCCGGTCTTTTCATCAAAACTTAGTTCTGTGGTCGATTTTGTCAGGTCAAGAACTATGACCTTGCCGTCAGAAGCAAATACAGAAGCCGCCGACAACGATATCAGAGATGCAATAACGATTTTATTCATTGACTTACAGTTTTTAAATTTATGATTTTTGATAGGCCTATTCTTATTATTTCACGACAAGCCTGTAAAACATAAAAACTGCGTCGCATCAAACTCCCGATAACAGAGATTGACAACAGACCGGCCTATGTCCCGAGGCAATGCTGTGGTTAGATGGAAAGACAGGTTTTCTGACTCATTCCGGTCGCAGCGCCTTCTCACTCCTTTGCGGGGCAATGGCTTTTTTTTGCTGTGACTTTAGATGGAACTTACAGCAGCGGGTACTGTCACGGACTTTCACCGTGTTCCCTTCTCTTTCACACTGCAAAGTTACAAATTATCTCAATATCTCAAAATAAAAATCTCAAGTCTTCAACAGCCTTTTCTCAAACCTTTTCCTAATTGCGATTTCTTCGTTCCGTGACCGGTGAGAGTCTGACCTATAATATCGTAAAATACGAGAGCCGGACCTAAGCCCGGCTCTCGTATTTGTCATTATTTCAAAATTTGCTTATTCGGCAAACTTGGCGTTGAGGTATTCGCGGTTAAGACGGGCGATGTTGCTCAGAGGAATGCTCTTGGGACATTCTGCTGCACAGGCTCCGGTGTTGGTACAGTTACCAAATCCGAGCTCGTCCATTTTCTTGACCATAGCGCGTGCGCGACGCTTGCGCTCAACCTGGCCCTGGGGAAGCAATGCAAACTGGCTCACCTTGGCCGAAACGAAGAGCATAGCCGATCCGTTCTTACATGCTGCAACACATGCTCCACAACCGATACAGGTTGCTGAGTCCATAGCTACGTCTGCCACTTCCTTTGAAATGGGAAGGCTGTTGGCATCCTGTGCACCGCCACAATTGAACGATACATAACCGCCAGCCTGCTGGATCTGGTCAAACGCGTTACGGTTGACCATGAGGTCGCGGATCACAGGGAATGCAGCCGAACGCCAGGGTTCGATTGTGATTGTATCTCCGTCGTTGAACTTACGCATGTGGAGCTGACAGGTTGTGATGCCCTGCACAGGTCCGTGGGGATGTCCGTTGATATAGAGCGAACACATGCCACAGATGCCTTCACGGCAGTCGCTGTCGAAAACCACAGGTTCCTGATTTTGCTCCACGAGCTGTTGGTTGAGCATGTCGAGCATTTCGAGGAAGCTGCTGTCGGTCGAAACATTATCGAGATGATATTTGACGAACTGGCCTTTTTCTTTAGGACCACGCTGACGCCAAATTTTCAGATTTACGCTGATTGTTTTTTCCATAATTTTATGAATTCAATATTTGGGCGCTGCTGCGCGGTTAAGATTTATAGTTACGTGTCTGAACCTGGATGGCTTCATACTTGAGAGGTTCTTTAAGAAGAACGGGCTTCTCGTTTTCACCGGTATACTTCCAGCAGCTGACATACATGTAATCCTTGTCGTTACGTGCTGCTTCACCATCGGCGGTCTGATATTCTTCACGGAAGTGAGCGCCGCATGACTCGTTACGGTTGAGGGCGTCGATTGCCATCATCTTGGCGATAACGAGGAAGTCCTCGAGACGGAGAGCTTTTTCAAGCTCTGTGTTGAGGTCGTCGGCGTTTCCGACGATACGGAGATCACTGTAGAATTCCTTACGCACTTCTTCAATCTCATCGACAGCCTTTACAAGGCTCTGGAGCGTACGGCCCATGCCGACAAGGTTCCACATCACATGACCGAGACGCTTGTGGATCTCGTCGGGCGATTTTGTACCCTTGATAGACATAAGCTTCTCGATGCGTTCGCGAACACCCTTTTCAGCGGCATCAAATTCAGGGGTGTCGGTCTTGAAGTGAGGCACCTTGATCTGATCGCTGAGATAGTTCTGCATAGTGTAGGGAAGCACAAAGTAACCGTCAGCGAGACCTTGCATGAGCGCTGATGCGCCAAGACGGTTCGCACCGTGGTCAGAGAAGTTACATTCACCGATAGCGAAGAGTCCCTTGATAGACGTCTGAAGTTCATAATCGACCCAGATACCACCCATTGTATAGTGGCTTGCAGGGAAGATCATCATCGGTGTCTTGTAGGGATTGTCATCAGAAATCATCTGATACATATCGAAGAGGTTGCCATAGCGGTCACGGACAACGTCCTCGCCAAGGCGCTCGATAGCATATTTGAAGTCAAGATAGACAGCATTGCCTGTACCTACGCCAAAGCCTGCGTCGCAACGTTCCTTGGCTGCACGGCTGGCGATGTCACGGGGACAGAGGTTACCGAATGCCGGATAGCGGCGTTCGAGATAGAAGTCGCGGTCCTCATCAGGAATATCGGTCGGTTTCTTTTTGCCGGCACGGATAGCTTCAGCATCTTCTTTTTTCTTGGGAACCCAGATACGACCGTCGTTACGGAGCGACTCACTCATGAGTGTGAGCTTAGACTGGTCTTCACCGTGAACGGGGATACAGGTCGGGTGAATCTGTGTGAACGCGAGGTTCGCAAGATAAGCGCCTTTCTTGAATGCCTGAACCGCAGCCGAACCATTGCAACCCATTGCATTAGTCGACAGGAAGAAGGCACGGCCGTAACCACCGGTCGCAAGCACAACGGCATGCGCGGCGTAACGTTCGATTTCACCGGTCACAAGATTACGCACGATGATGCCGCGCGCACGACCGTCGATGATGACGATATCGAGCATTTCACGGCGGTTGTAAGACTTCACTGTACCCTTCTGTATCTGGCGGTTGAGTGAAGCATATGCTCCGAGAAGCAACTGCTGACCGGTCTGGCCTTTGGCATAGAATGTACGGGACACCTGTGCGCCGCCGAATGAACGGTTGGCGAGAAGGCCGCCGTATTCACGTGCAAAAGGCACGCCCTGCTGCACACACTGGTCAATGATATTGTTTGACACTTCAGCCAGACGATAAACGTTAGCCTCGCGTGAACGGAAGTCTCCGCCCTTCACCGTATCATAGAACAGACGATAGACAGAGTCACCGTCATTCTGATAATTTTTAGCTGCATTGATACCACCCTGTGCTGCGATCGAGTGCGCACGACGGGGGCTGTCCTGGATGCAGAAGTTCTTCACATTGAAACCGAGTTCACCGAGAGTTGAGGCGGCAGATGCGCCTGCGAGACCTGTGCCGACTACGATGATGTCAAGATTGCGCTTGTTGGCGGGATTGACAAGTTTCTGATGTGCCTTATAGTTTGTCCATTTCTCAGCGACAGGCCCTTCGGGTATCTTAGAGTCAATCTGATACTCAGGAAGCTTTGAGGATTCGATATCAGCGAAATCCTTCATGATGGGGCTTGAATCAATCATGCCCTCGATTTTTTTAAGATCTATCATATTTCTGAGAAATTAGTTTGCGGGTTGTTCGGAAGTTTTGAGATTTGATTCAAGGAATGTCTTGAATTGTTCGAGCTGTCCGATTGTCTCTGTCTTAAGATCGGGGCATTGTTTTTCAACACTGTTGATAACCGCAGTCGCACGATCAAGATAAACCTGAGCATACTCGTTGAGGAATTTTTCCTGCGCTGCCTGTGCAGCCATGGGGTTATTCTGATCTACATTCTTGAACTCCTTGGTCACCTGAAGCTGGAAGTCTTCGATGACTGCCTCGCCTTTGGCTTTCCAGAATTCGCTGTACTGTTCTTGCAGTTCAATGTTTGTCGAATAATAGTTTTGGTTGGCACGGACGGTAAACACAATTGCCTGCGCGATGAAAAGAGCCACAACAATTGAGGTCCACCAGCAGCCGATGGTTTTGAATCGTTTGATCCAGATATTGTTGTCCCAGCCGATTGTGTGGAACATCGACCAGAAACCATGATTCATGTGGAACCACAGTGCGACAAAGCCTATGATATAAACGATAGGAGTCCACACTTCCTGGAAAGCCATCTGAATGAAAAGCGTACCGAACGCAGGAGGAACAGGCGCTCCGTCGAGCTGCGGAAGCACTGAAAGTTCATGATGCATGAGTTCCTGCCACTGCATTTTGTGCCAGAACTGGATAAGGTGCACTACGAGAAATGCAAGGATGACCACACCGAGAACGAGCATGTTCTTAGATGACCATTCCACACCGGGAGCAGCACCATTGACTGCATAGCGGTCAGCACCACGGGCACGGCGGTTTTGCAGTGTCAGCCAGCAGGCATAGATAATGTGAATGATGAACAGCAGGGCGAGACCGGCCGACGCTATCAGCGCATACCAGTTAGCTCCGAGGAATTCGCAAACCTGATTGTAGGCGGTCGGCCAGATCAGGGCTACGGCATTCATCAACACGTGAAAAGTTACGAATAGGACAAGGCAGATACCCGTGATAGCCATCACGAACTTCCTTCCTATAGATGAGCTTGTTAACCACATAAGATGATTGTTTTAGATTTGATTATTTGAAATTGTATTGATTCCACAAGGTTTATATGTCTTGCAAAGTTAATGCAAATTAGCTTTCTTGACAAGAATTAAGGAAAAAATTCTTTAAAAATCTGCGCAAATAGTCCGTTTTATTCGTTCCTCGTTGCCGATATGCAGACGGCCGGGATTCGCTCTGTCGTGAATCCCGGCCGTCGCTTAGTGGATCGTTATGATTATTTCACCTGTACTTTCTTACAATACCCCGGTGCGGTCACAACATAGAGTCCGTTAGCCGGCAGATGCAACACAGCCGTTCCATCGTAATCAGCAACTGCTGACACCACCTTGCGCCCATTGATATCATAGACCGTCACATTGTCTGAAGATGCGCCGTAATAGTTCAAGTCAAGTCCGTTGACAGAAATAGATATCTCAGCTTCTACGGTGACAGATTCAATGCCGGCAGCTCCGAGTTTCACCTCTTGCGACTCTGAATATGCGGAACGGCGACCGCCTGCATCAACCGCACAAACCTTATAGTAGAGATCAGTAACTCCGGATGGCACGCCTGTGATTCTGTAGCTTGTGACATTGCCGACATCAAGACCATCGTAACCGTCAAGAGCCTTATAGCCTGAACCGCCATAAGTCACAGCGAAGTCATCAATGGCCACATTGCCTTTAGACTTATAATATGTCACTTTGATTTGACGCACACCTGACGGAATATCACAGATCTCGACATCCGAGATCTTGTTGTTCAATGGATAGACAGTCTCTATATTTACCCAGTTCGCTCCGACAAGACCTTCTATATTCAGATAACTCTTTCCGTCATTTGTACTCTGACCCTTGAGCCAGAACTTCACCGTCTTCACATCACCCTCAAATTCGCGTGTCATGAAACCATGATTTTTAGCAGACAGTTTCAAGGATGGCGCACTGTCGCCATAGTTGCCGTTAGATGTATAGACACCTCCGGCAGTACCTGTAGTCAAAGCCCACCCCTGGGGGAACGAAAGCGAGCCACCCGAACCGAAATCTGCTGTCTCTGTCTTCTCAAGACCCGCACCGATAAAAGCCTCTACTGTCAGGAGATAAGACGAAGCGCCGTTTGCGGCTTTCCATGATGCCGTAAACCAATCGTCTCCTGTTTCTACAGGGGCTGCAACTTCCGGCACGGCGGCATCACAACGTCCGCCGGCAACGTCAAATGTTATCACGCCATTCCGCTCGCATATATTTGTAATCGGAAGTCCAAGTCCTTTGCCGGCCCATGTCTTCATCGATGGTGATGTACTGTCTGTAAATGAAGTCTTGCCGGTTGTGCCGGGGAATGAATAGGCAGCAAAAGCCTCCATATATTCATCATATTTAATGTAACCATCCTCATCCAAATAATCATACGAATCAACATAATAACCACACGCTTCTTCGAGATCGACATAGTTGTGGCTCTTAAGATTATTGACCGTATTTTGCACCCAGACATTCTGATTATAGTCTATGTGCCAGACAATCATGCCGTGACCAGGCAGATACTTGTCCCAACCTGTCTGCTGGCGGTTCTCGATCAGAAAGAACTCATTCTGTTTCGAGGTCGGTATCAGACATGCCTTATTTGACTTGACGATAGCTTCAAGTGTGACAGATTCGGCCCCGTCAATAACGGTAGGCTCACACCACCCGAGGGCGTTACGTTCATATGCAGAGTATGCCGGCGGTGTGCGGCCATCATTATTATACGGACCCTGGTCCATCACGCTCCACGGGCCAGGAGTCCATTCGCCGTTGCTGTCTGTGCAGTACAGATCGGGAATACCGAGGACATGTGAGAACTCATGGACAAACGTGCCGACTCCGTCAGGAATAGAATTGCCATTTTCATCAAGTTCCATTTCATTTGAGCATGCATATTTATCGACTTTCACACCATCGACAGTGAGGCTTAACCGCTGAGCCGAAAGCGTCCATTGATGGGGCCAGACTGTGTTATCATCTCTATACGAAGCCTCTCCATAACCGGCATAGAAAACAAACACATTATCCACATAGCCGTCACCGTCGATATCATAATCTTTGAAATTGATCTGGCCATCGAGTTTCTGACAAGCATCACGTATCATCTCGCCCGGACGAAGGTCATTGCCATCTTCGTCATTACCTCCATAATACGCCATTGCATTGTCCAATGTAACCGGGCCATACACATCAAACTCTGGCACGAACGCCCCGCTTGACGAATCTATGAAATAGTCGCGCGCCGATCCGGTGCCGCCATATTCGCTGAAACCCTCGTTGTTCAGCATCCTTGTGAAGAATGCCTTATCGCACTTCGATGAGAATTTGACATCTTTAAACTGAGCCAATATCACAAGGCCCTTAAGTTCCTTATATCCTAAAAAGGCATCATCCATCAGACCTATGCCATTGTAACCGGTAGAGCGGCTGACAACTGCCGGAGCATTAAAGCGGCCCGAATTGCGGGCCGCAAGAGCCTTACGGACATCCGCGCTCGAAATACGACTGATCCGGGTCTTCTCGACATCGTTCAATGACGTGACCGGCTGCGCTATGACATCTGTAGATTTAAGACGGTTCTCATCTGTCAATTCCGCAAAACAATAAAAACCTTTTTCATCCCGGACTACCGGATAACCGTCAAGCGTCATCATGATGTGGCTGCGTTCATCGCCCTTAAGTTGCAGCATGATTGTCGTGCCATCCGGCTGTGTAAACTTGATCGGAGTCGGTTTGGCCGGAACTGCCATCAGCGTCATCGTCGACGCAACCACTCCTAAGATTAGTGATGCAATCTGTTTTTTCATTATAATTTTTCTTTTCGTCTTGGTGATAATGATTGCCATTCCCTCAAACAGGAATGCATTCTGCAAATTTAGCAGTTTTTCCTTTTCAAACAACGATTTCAGCCTAAAAACATGTCTCGCTGGCCGCAGACATCATATTTAAATCAAATTTAACAATTAATTCAACCATATACATTAACTTTGCAAGTTCAAACCGGATTTATTTTAAAATTATCGAGCCCGTCTTAAAAAAATGAACATTAATGATGTTACCGTAAGCTTCGCTGAAGCAAAGCATGCTGTGCATGCCGAACATATCTGCAATCTCATTTATGAGTCCGCCCTGCAGCGCGGCACTGGCATCGCCCGACGTTCCAACGACTACATTTCCGCTAAAATAACAGGCGGCAAAGCGGTTGTAGCTCTCCACGGCGACAAACTCATTGGGTTCAGTTACATCGAATGCTGGGGACACGGCGACTTTGTCGCAACCTCAGGACTGATCGTTGACCCCGAATACAGACATCTTGGCCTCGCCGCTAAAATCAAGGAGAAAACATTCGAACTTGCAAGGATGCGCTTCCCCTTCGCCAAGATATTCAGTATCACGACTTCACTTCCTGTCATGAAATTGAATTCCCGAATGGGATACAAGCCCGTCACATTCTCCGAGCTCACCGATGACGAAGAATTCTGGCAAGGATGCAAAGGTTGTGTAAACTATGACATCCTGCAGCGCAACAACCGACGCATGTGTCTTTGCACAGGCATGCTGTATGATCCTCAGCAGCCACAGGAAAACAACAACCGTGCCACTCCCTACATCATTCTTCTGAAAAATAAAATCAGCAAAATCCTTCATTTGAAAAAATAATGCCCCCAATCAAGAATATGAACAAGAAAAAGGTAGTTTTAGCATTCAGCGGCGGACTTGACACATCGTTTGCCGTCAAATATCTCTCTGAAGACCTTGGTTATGAAGTGTACACCGCCATCGCAAACACCGGCGGATTCACCGACGAAGAGTTAAAAACTATCGAGACCAGAGCTCTGGCACTCGGATCGGCAGGACACGTCTCTCTCGACATAACAAACGAATATTACGAAAAGAGCATCAAATATATGGTGGCCGGGAATGTCCTCCGCAACGGCACATATCCGATCAGCGTATCTTCTGAACGCATATTTCAGGCTATCGCGATCATAAACTATGCCAAAAGCATAGGAGCAGACGCAATTGCCCACGGCTCTACCGGAGCCGGAAACGACCAGGTGCGCTTCGACCTGACATTCCAGATTCTCGCGCCGGAGATTGAAATAATCACTCCTACACGCGACATGACCCTCACGCGTGAATACGAAATAGACTATCTAAAGAAGCACGGCTATGAAGCCGACTTCAAAAAGATGGAATACTCTATCAACAAAGGACTGTGGGGCACAAGCATAGGTGGCCGCGAAACACTCCACTCAGAGCAGACTCTGCCCGAAAGCGCATATCCCTCACAAATCACCGAACATACTCCCGAAACCATATCAATCAGTTTTGAAAAAGGTGAAATATCCGCAGTCAACGGCGAAAAATTCCAAAACAAGGTCGATGCTATACGCCGCGTCGAGGAACTCGGCTCTAAATTCGGCATCGGGCGCGACATGCACATCGGAGACACAATCATAGGCATCAAAGGGCGTGTAGGCTTTGAGGCCGCAGGTCCGATTCTTATCATTTCCGCACATAAAATGCTCGAAAAACACACGCTCACCAAATGGCAGCAATACTGGAAAGACCAGATCGGCACATGGTATGGCATGTTCCTTCACGAAGCGCAATATCTCGAGCCGGTCATGCGCGACCTCGAAGCCATGCTCGAAAGTTCTCAGCGCAATGTAACCGGCACAGTCGAAATCATACTTCGTCCCTATAGCTTCACCCTCGTAGGCGTTGACTCTCCCTTCGATCTGATGAAAACCGACTTTGGAGAATATGGAGAAGTCAACAAAGCATGGACCGCCGAAGACATAAAAGGCTTCACCAAGATACTTGGCAACCAGATGAAAATCTACCACAACAATCAACTCCGTAACGGCATATCTGACAAATGAAAATCGGCATTATCGGCGGCGCAGGATACACCGCAGGCGAACTCCTGCGCCTGCTCATAAATCATCCCGAAGCTGAAATAGTGTTTGTTCACTCTGAAAGCAATGCCGGCAACCGCATCTGCGATGTCCACCACGGCTTGCTCGGTGAGACAGACCTCACTTTCAGCTCCGGATACGACCTCTCAGCCATCGACCTGCTCTTCCTCTGCTCCGGACATGGCCAGAGTTCGGCTTTCTGGAGCAGCAACAGGCGTCCCGATGGACTTAAGGTGATAGACCTCGCTCAAGACTTCCGTGACGAGAGCTGCGGCTACATCTACGGCTTGCCTGAAGTTCGTCGCGAATCGATTTCCGAAGCAATGTCTGTGGCCAATCCCGGCTGTTTTGCCACAGCGATACAACTGTCGCTTCTCCCTCTGGCCGCGGCCCATCTTCTGACAGGCGACATACATGTAACTGCCATCACAGGTTCAACCGGTGCAGGCGTTAAGCCATCGGCAACAACCCACTTCAGTTGGCGTAACGACAACATATCTGTCTACAAACCCTTCGGACATCAGCACCTCGCAGAAATCAGACGCACACTCACATCTCTGCAACCTCAATTCAGCAATGAAATCTTTTTCGTGCCGATGCGCGGAGACTTTGCACGTGGCATATTCGCGTCTGTCTACACCGACTGTAGCCTTGACCAGGATGAGATTGACCGGTTGTTTACAGATTATTACAAAGATTCGCCTTTCACGGTCTACTCAACCAGGCATGTCGACCTCAAGCAAGCCGTAAACACAAACAAAGCCATAGTCCATGCCGAAAAGCATGGCGATAAAGTTTTAATCACGACAGTCATCGACAATCTCCTCAAGGGTGCGTCGGGGCAGGCCGTCGAAAATATGAACATAATGTTCGGTCTGGACGAGACTCTCGGCCTCAGACTTAAACCATCCGCTTTTTAACAATGGATCTTTTTGACGTCTATTCACTCTACAACATCGAACCCGTCAGCGGCAAAGGCTGCTATGTCTACGACGCTGACGGCAACGAATATCTCGACCTATACGGCGGCCATGCCGTTATATCAATCGGACATGCACATCCCCGTTACATTGATGCCATATCATCTCAGGTCAAGAAACTCGGCTTCTATTCCAATTCCGTTCAAAACTCCCTCCAACAGACTCTCGCCTCGCGCTTAGGCAAAGCCTGCGGATATAACGACTACTCCCTGTTCCTCTGCAACTCGGGGGCGGAAGCCAACGAAAACGCCATCAAGCTTGCCTCTTTCCACACAGGAAAAAGCCGTCTGCTGGCCTTCAGCCACGCATTCCACGGACGCACTTCTGGAGCTGTCGCAGCGACCGACAATCCCCGCATTGTATCAGAATTCAACCGCACCCCCAACGTCGAATTCGCTCCCTTGGGAGACATTGAGTATGTTGAGCGCCGTCTGGCGTCAGGCGAATTCTGCGCCGTTATCATCGAAGGTATCCAGGGTGTGGCCGGCATACGCGTACCTGACGACAAATTCATGCGCGACCTTCAGGAGGTGGCCCACCGACATGGAGTGGTTCTTATCGCCGATGAGATCCAGTCAGGATACGGACGCACAGGTCGTTTTTTCGCCCACCAGCACGCAGACATAAGGCCCGACATAATTACTTGCGCCAAGGGCATAGCCAATGGCTTCCCGATGGGCGCTGTGCTGATAGCGCCTCATTTCAAAGCCGTCAAAGGAATGCTTGGCACTACTTTCGGAGGCAACCACCTCGCATGCGCAGCCGCGTTAGCCGTACTTGATGTGATTGAAGACGAAAACCTTATAGCCAACGCCGCCTCTGTCGGCCAATATCTGCTGTCTAAACTCCACCGGATTGACAGGCTGAAAGACGTCAGAGGTCGGGGTCTTATGATAGGAATCGATGTTGACGGCTCCGGCTCAGAAATGCGCAAGCGCCTGCTCTTCGACCACCATATTTTCACCGGAGGAGCCGGAGAGTCAACCGTGCGTCTGCTGCCTGCTCTGTGCATAGGTCAGAATGAAGCCGAACGCTTCATCTCCACCCTCTCTGAAATACTCTAAGTGTCTATCACACATAAAATCAAACAACAATAGCAGAATGAAAAAATTCACTACTGTCGATGACATAGGCGATATCAGTGCCGCTGTCAACGAAGCGCTCGCCATAAAGAAGGACCGGTTCGCGTTCACCGAACTCGGCCGCAACCGCACACTGCTTATGATTTTCTTCAATTCAAGTCTGCGCACACGCCTGAGCACACAGAAAGCAGCCATGAACCTCGGCATGAACGTCATTGTGCTCGACGTCAACCAAGGCGCCTGGAAACTTGAAACTGAGCGTGGAGTGATCATGGACGGAGACAGGCCGGAGCATCTTCTCGAAGCCATCCCTGTCATGGGTTGCTATTGCGACATGATAGGCGTACGTGCATTTGCAGGTCTTAAGGACAAGGCGGAAGACTACGAGGAACGCATCATCGAACAATTCATACGATATTCCGGACGGCCTGTGTTCAGTATGGAAGCCGCCACAAGGCATCCGCTACAGAGTTTTGCCGATCTGATCACAATCGAGGAATTCAAGACGAAAGAGAGACCAAAAGTGGTAATGACATGGGCGCCCCACCCCAAAGCGCTTCCTCAGGCTGTCCCCAATTCGTTTGCCGAATGGATGAACCGCACAGACTATGAATTTGTGATCACACATCCTGAAGGATATGAACTCGACCCGCGGTTTGTAGGCAATGCCAAAGTCGAATATGACAGACGCAAAGCCTTCGAGGGTGCTGATTTTGTATATGCAAAAAACTGGTCGGCTTTTGCCGATCCCAACTATGGCCACGTGCTGTCAACCGACAGAAACTGGACTGTCGACAGCGAGATAATGAAACTGACAGACAACGCCCGCTTCATGCACTGTCTGCCTGTCAGACGCAATATGATTGTAACCGACGATGTCATAGAATCTGAAAGAAGCATCGTCATACCAGAGGCCGCCAACAGAGAGATTTCCGCACAAACCGTAATCAAACGTCTTCTTGAAAGTTTATGAGCACTGTAACTGTAGTGAAAATCGGAGGCAACGTAATCGACAATCCCGAAGCTCTCAGCTCATTCATATCAGATTTTACGAAGCTTAACGGACCGAAAATTCTCGTCCACGGCGGTGGCAAAGAAGCGACACGTCTCAGTTCGGCCCTCGGCATCGAGACAAAAATGATTGACGGACGAAGAGTCACAGACAGAGAAACTCTCGACATCGTCACGATGGTTTATGCCGGACTGATCAACAAACGTATCGTAGCTATGCTACAGGCTGCAGATTGCAACGCTATTGGGCTGTGCGGTGCCGACGGTGACATCATTCCCGCCAATCGCCGCAATCCTCTTCCTGTCGACTACGGTTTTGTCGGAGACATCAATCCCGACAAGATCAATGCCAAACTCATCAACCGTCTGCTCGACGACGACATATGTCCGGTGTTCTGCGCCATAACCCATGACCACAACGGTTCACTCCTCAACTCAAACGCCGACTCTGTCGCTTCAGCCATAGCCATCGCGGTGTCGTCGTTTGCTCCCTGCAGACTGATATTCTGCTTCGAAAAACCGGGAGTCATGGCCGACATCAACGATCCGCAGTCGGTCATACCGTCAATCACCCCCGACAACTACAGCTCGCTCCGTGAAGACGGAACTATCAACAGCGGCATGATCCCTAAAATCGACAATGCGCTGGCTGCCACCAGGGCAGGTGTCGGATCTGTCATTATCAAACACGCCGCGCAACTGCTCGAAGCAAGCGGCACAACTATCACAGCATGACAGCATCAGCCTTAAGTCTGCTTGACAGGCTGATCGCCACTCCGTCGCTATCCCGCATGGAGACGGAAACTGCCGCGATAATCGAAGCTGATCTTCGCGCAGACGGCATTGACACCCATCGGTTGCACAATAACATCTGGGCTGTCAGTGACTTTTTTGACGCAGACAAACCTACATTACTGCTGAACTCTCATCACGACACGGTTCGTCCGGCCCTATCTTACACTCTCGATCCGTACACACCGGTTCACCGCGACGGACGCATCTACGGACTCGGCAGCAACGATGCCGGCGGCTCGGTAGTATCTCTGGTTTCCGTTTTCAAACTGTTGCGTAAACAAAAGCTTAACGTCAATCTCATACTTGCGATTACCGCAGAAGAAGAAGTCAGCGGTGCCAACGGCATCGAAGCCCTCCTCAAACACTTTGCCAAAACCGGCATAGGCATCGACATGGCAATCGTAGGCGAACCGACATCCTTGCAGGCCGCCGTTGCCGAACGCGGATTGCTTGTCCTCGACTGCTCTTCGACAGGTGTCAGCGGTCACGCCGCCCGTAACGAAGGCGTCAACGCCATTTATAAGGCGATTGAAGACATCGGACGACTGAGAAATTTTTCATTCGGCAAGCGATCTGACATTCTCGGAGATATTCGCATTTCGGTCACAATGGTCAACGCCGGAAGCCAGCATAACGTTGTGCCTGACAGATGCGATTTCGTCGCCGACATACGCACGACCGACGCATACACCAACTCAGAGACTCTCGCTCTGATTTCCGAAGCGCTTGATTCTGAAGTAAAAGCGCGCTCTACCCGACTCAATGCATCGGTCATAGATTCCGGGCATCCGCTTGTCGTAGCCGCACGTAGTCTCGGAGCCTCTTCTTTTGTCTCGCCCACCATGTCTGACAGAGCTTTGATGCACGGCATCCCGGCCCTCAAGATCGGACCTGGAGACTCAGCGCGCAGCCACACTGCTGACGAATTTATACTTGAAAGCGAGATTGCTGAAGCAATCAATTTTTATCACCGTTTAATCACCTCATTATGAAACTTTGGAGCAAGGGTACTGAACCCGACAAAATGATAGAAGATTTTACAGTTGGCAACGACAGGATGCTTGATCTTCGTCTTGCAAGATATGACGTCGAAGGCTCAATGGCACACATACGGATGCTCGAATCCATAGGACTGATCTCCCATGACGAGCTGCCCGTGCTTCTCGAAGCGCTCAACGACATTCTCGAAATCATAAAACGAGGCGATTTTACTATCGAACCGGGAGTTGAGGACATACACTCCCAAATCGAATTCATGCTCACCGAACGTCTCGGTGCTCTTGGCAAAAAGATTCATTCCGGCAGATCACGCAACGACCAGGTTCTCGTTGACCTGAAACTGTTCATGCGCGACGAGCTTAAATCAATCGCCACTTCAACAGCCCATCTTTTTGACAGGCTACAGGCTCTGAGCGAACAATATCGCGACGTATTGATGCCTGGCTACACCCATCTTCAGATTGCCATGCCATCGTCATTCGGTCTATGGTTCGGTGCATACGCAGAGTCTCTTGTCGATGACTTGCGCATTCTTTCGGCTGCATACGACACGGCAAACCAGAATCCGCTTGGCTCTGCAGCAGGATACGGTTCATCATTTCCCCTCGACAGACAAAAGACAACAGAACTGCTTGGTTTTGCCGATCTCCACTACAATGTCGTGGCCGCACAGATGAGCCGTGGCAAGACCGAGCGTGCAGCCGCCACTGCAATCGCTGCGATTGCCTCGACCCTCGGGCATTTTGCCATGGACATCTGCATGTTCATGTGCCAGAACTTCGGGTTTATATCCTTTCCCGACGAACTGACTACAGGATCAAGCATAATGCCTCATAAAAAGAACCCCGACGTTTTCGAAATCATGCGCGGGAAATGCAATCGTCTGCAATCTTTGCCCAACGAAATCGCGCTACTGACCACAAACCTGCCCTTAGGTTACAACCGCGACCTGCAACTGTTGAAGGATATTATTTTCCCGGCTACATCGACAATCATCGAATGTCTTGACATGTGCGACTTCATGCTCACACACATACGCGTAAACCGACACATTCTAAACGACAGCAAATATGACTATCTCTTCACTGTCGAGGACGTCAACCGCATGGTGCTCGAAGGCAAACCATTCAGAGAGGCATACCGCACTGTCGGTATACAGGTCAACGAAGGCAAATATCATCCGACACGCAACATAAACCACACCCACATCGGCAGCATCGGAAACCTCGCGACTGAGGAAATCTGCAACAAAATGAAACAGCAACTCGCCAAATTCGGACTCTGATATGCAGATACTTTTAGCATGCGCAAAACTGATGGACTGCGATGCAGCCTATCCGGAAGACATCACGCACTCCACTCCACATTTCCAAAGACAAGCCGACAATATAGCGCTTGACATGAACCGCTATGACATCGACGAGTTGATGCACATGCTCAACATCAACCGCGAAATTGCCGTGGAAGTACACCGCAGATACGAGAATTTCTTCTCAACCCGAAGCCGGATTCCTGCCATGTATGCCTACGACGGCATTGTATTTAAAAAGATTGACCCTGCGTCGTTAAGCATCCCGGACATCACATATGCCGATGACCACATCAACATATGCTCCTTTGTCTATGGACTACTGCGACCGCTTGACGACATAGCTCCGTATCGCATGGAAGGCTCGGTTGAACTTCAGTCGACAGATTTTCAAAGTCTTTTTGACTTCTGGAAACCTCTGCTCACAGACTATCTGATAAAGAAAGTAACTGATGATGACGGCATTCTGGTAAATCTTGCAAGCAACGAGATGCAAAATCTTTTTGACTGGAAACGCATAAAAAGTGAGCTCACAGTTATCTCGCCATCATTCAAAGTTGACAAGGGTGGCAAACTCCGCAACGTAACGGTCTATGCCAAAATGTGCCGCGGAGCAATGGCTCGACATATCATAACCAAGCGCATCCGGAGTCTTGAAGAGCTTAAGACTTTTGGCTTTGAAGGATTTATCTATGCCGACTCACCGACATCCGCCCCTACGTTCATATTGAGAACATAGGAGCGGAGACGGCTCTTTCACTACCGCGATTGCATATTCATCGCTGATTTGTGCAATTTTTCGGCTTTGGATTTGGCAATGACGCAACTATTTCGGATATTTGCAAAAAATATTGCATTATGGAGCCATTGAAAAGTTTCGAAGACTTAGTCAGACGCTATCGCGAAAAAAACATCCGTCGGCGTGCAGTCATCGTGTGTCCCGACGATGACCATACTGAATATGTAGTGCGCCGCTGCGCCCAAGAAAACATTGTAGACATGACTCTTATTCTTGATGGTGGCGAATCAGACGGTCTTAAATCTTTTCTAAACTCACCTGAAGGCCGCGATATTGCCACAGTCAGATGCGAGGATGCGGCATCTGCCGCTCGCGAAGGTGTGCGTCTCGTCCACGACAGACATGCCGACGTCCTTATGAAGGGATCTCTCAGCACAGATGTCATCCTTCATGCCGTAATCGACAAAGACGGAGGACACGGACTAATCGAAAAAGGACATGTGATGAGTCATCTGACACTGGTCGAAGCTCCGGCCTACCACAAAATGCTGATGTTTTCGGATGCTGCAGTCATACCTCAGCCAAACCTTGACCAGTTTGAGGCTATGATTGAATATGACAGCAAGATTTGGCGTAAAATAGGCATAGACTGCCCCAAAGTCGCGCTTATCCACTTCACCGAAAAATCAAATCCACGCTTCCAAGTAACGACAGACTACAAAGAACTGATCGAAAGAGCTGCCAAGGGTCGCTACGGTGACATCATCATCAGCGGTCCGATGGACGTAAAGACTGCATGCGACGCCGAAAGCGCTCGTATAAAACATATTGCCTCGCCCGTAGTCGGAGATGCAGACCTGCTGATCATGCCGGATCTCGAAGCGTCCAACACCTTCTACAAAACGGTCACCTTTTTTGGCAAAGCCCGTATGGCAGGACTTGTGACCGGCACTACCGCTCCCGTAGTCGTGTCATCGAGAGCCGACTCGGCCGAGTCCAAATTTTTCAGCCTAATTCTGGCATGCTTTGCCTCCATATAACCTAATCCCAATGAGAATATTTGTTATCAATCCCGGATCAACATCGACAAAATTTGCACTCTATGAAGACGACAAGATGTTGTGGAAAGCTACTGCTCAGCATCAAGTTGAAACGTTGAACGAATTTCCCCACGTCAACGATCAGCTCGACTATCGCATGAATACGATGCACGATGTTATCCGCGACGCCGGCATTACACCTGATTTTGACGTCGTGATTGCGCGCGGCGGTCTCCTGAAACCGACACCTGGCGGTGTGTATCCCGTTGATGAAAAAGTCAGACACGACCTTATACATTCAGACATGGAGCATGCATGCAACCTCGGGGGACTTATGGCTCACCGACTCGCCGAAAGCATCGGATGTCCTGCTTTTATCGCAGACCCCGAGGTTGTCGACGAACGCATTCCCGAAGCGACTCTGTCAGGTCTCCCGGGACTCGAACGCAAATCAATTTTCCACGCCCTCAATAGCAAAGCCGTCGCACGACGCTACGCCCGACTCAACAATCTCGTATACGAGGAGCTCGACCTCATAGTCGTGCACCTCGGTGGAGGCATTTCGGTCGGGGCACACCGCCATGGCAAAGTCATCGATGTCAACAACGCCCTTGACGGTGACGGACCTTTCAGCCCCGAACGCGCAGGCACTCTGCCCGCAGGAAGCCTTGTTGACTTATGTTTCAGTGGCAAATACTCCAAACGGGAAATTCAAAAGATGCTCAATGGCAAAGGCGGACTCACCGCTCATCTCGGCATTAATGACGTATCAGAAATAGCCCAAAGAGCCGAAAACGGCGAACAGCCTTACAAACTCGTCCTTGATTCAATGCTATACATCGTCGCCAAACATGTCGGGGCAAGAGCGGTAGCTCTCAAAGGACATGTTGACGCCATACTCCTGACCGGAGGCATAGCCCACAGCGAATATTGCGTTTCTCGCCTAAAGGAATGGATCGACTGGATCGCGCCTATTTTCATCCGAGCCGGTGAAGACGAATTGGGTGCGCTTGCGTTCAACGCCCGCGCCGTCATGACAGGCGCTTTGCCGATTTCCAGATATAATCCTACGATACTTACTAAACATTAATCATCATCGTCCGCATCCTCGTCTGAGACATATTTGTTAAGAGTAATAGTGCACGTGAATTTTCCATATGGCACACCATTGAGATTGTAATCGTGACTCGATTTCACATCAATCATTCCATTATGAGCCTCGATAATGAGTTTTAGGAAATTCATGCCATAGCCATGGCCATTGGCATCAACCAAACCAGCATTCATTCCCCGCATGCCACATAGATAGATCCTATCGATTTCATCCGGTGTTAAATAAGGACCATTGTTCTCGACTGTCACGACTAAAGTATCTGACATATCGTCAAATTCGCAATATATCTCGTCACCATCAGGAGAATACTTTATCGCATTATCCATTAGTATATTCGTTATGGCGTTGATTATGGGATATCCGACATAATCGGCAATCGGTGACCTGCGGTTATATTCTGGTTGCGGGACCAATGTATAAGACAGATGTTTTTTCCTTATTACCGACTTTAGATAGGCATTGAGATAATAGAATTTGCTCCATAACGGTTGCGGACGTCTGACTGCATTATCAAAGTAATTGTCACTGTTTGATATCTGCAAAAAATCAAGCAACACCCGTAAATCGCCTGAAAGCCTTTGGGTTTCGAGAGCTTTTTCCTTCATCTCAGCTTGAATCCGCGGCACGGCCAGATTGGCCTCAGCCATTTCACCGATTGAACGGTCTATGCTCGTAAGTATGCCATGGATCTCATGCATTATAAATCCCAGACGATCACTCTCCTGACTGTCAAGTTTAATACAGAAATTCTTTTTGCCTGTGATATTCATGTTGTTGGATTCTGAGGTCATAATCAAGAATTGTTAAAGGATGGATAATATAGTGATTGAGAATTCTATGACAGACTTTGTAGCTTTAAGATAGGACGGGATGCGGCTATCCTCATCTGGACAGCTAAGCCTTGACACGGTACGTTCATAAATCTGCGGTTTATTCCTGATAATTGATTTAATATAGGAATTTTCTATAGCAGCAAGATCATATAGGCTTATATTCGTATTAACCACGAAGCTACGCCGTATCTCCTTCCATCTCACTATTGGATTGAGCGTACGCTCGACTTCCTTCCTTATATGTTCACATAGTCCATTTTCACCATTGGCATTATAAGCCATTGCAAGCTGATCCTTATCCCATACCGCAATTTTGGTTGACAGTTTTGAGAAAGCTTCAAGCCTGTTAATTTTTATATCCTTGTTTGATAGCATCACATAACGCTTCCCGGGGAACTCCGCAGTCAGCAATTTCAATAGGCCGATGCCATTGCCTCTGCTCCCGCATAATTTTAGTCCTATGCCATGATTGTCACAAATTATTAGATCATAACCGGCGGCATCGACAAGACTGTCCAAATCAGTCTTTGTCGTTATACTATATTTTTGTGAATTCCGAAGTAATTCAAGTTCTTCCCGCAATGGATATGCATCGGTCTCGATAAGGTCGTCGATTATCAATATCTTACATCTACGCCCCAAGTCAGTCTGAATTGTCTGACGACGCTTCCTGAGATAATCATCCAACATCTCCAATGTATATCGCTTTGCGAATATATTTTCAAGTAAATTCATAAGGCATATAGCATGATTGTTAATTGACAATGACAAAGATACAAAAAAGAAAATCATTTTCACAACTGGTTTGATAATCGAAGTTAACTTTAGTGCGCCATGTTTTACGTTTTACATGCAAATTTTCAAGTGCATGCTCTGATATGAGCTGGTATGCCTGACGTATTCTCCCACGGAATTGTGTAAAAAGCTCAAAAGAATGGCAGCTTTCTTCATCTTTGTCACGGCTCTATAACAACGTCAATATCCCCCGCCCCCTCTCTATCAAATCAACTTTTTATCAGGATTTTCAAAAAAAAATAGTAACTTTGAGAAATAAAACTCAAGAAACTGTTTCATGCGCAAACTATACACCTTGCTCCTCGCTCTTCCGATAGTGGCAGTCTCAGCTCTTGCCGCCCCTATCGACGAGGCAAAGAAACTCTATAACTCAGGCAACTACGAAGAAGCTGTCACCCGGCTCCAAGCCTTAAAAAAGAAATCTCCGCGCGACGGCAATATCAACTATTGGCTCGGAGCTTCTTTAATAGCTTTGGGACGCGACAGTGATGCAATCGAACCTCTAAAAGCAGCTGAAAAAAAAGGCGTGGCGTCGGCCTCTCGTATTTTGACCTCTCTGGCCTTTGACAGATATGACATCGACGCTGCAGACTCTCATCTTGAAGCCTGGGAAGAAGCTCTATCAAAGAACAAGAAAGCTGACACAGAGCCTATCGACATCAAGCGCTCGCGTCTGGTGATGATGCGCAACATGCTCGAGCGGGTGGAACGTATCGAAATCATCGATTCCATTAACGTCGATTCTGTCGAATTTTTCACCCACTACCGTCTATCTCCCGAGGCCGGACGATTGTTGACGCCCGACGATGCCGAGATTAGTGCCCGCACTATGGTATATATGCCTCAGAACATGAGAGAACTGATCTGGGCAGAAAGTGACACGACCGGACTCTCTGTGCTGATGTCGGCTTCAATCCTCGACGACGGCACCCTTGATAGTCCGTCACCGCTGAAAGGTGACTTTGCTCAGGACGGCGACGCCGACTATCCATTCATGATGTCTGACGGCATAACACTCTATTACGCCGCGACAGGCGATAACTCGCTCGGTGGATATGATATTTTCCTAACCCGACGTTCTGACGATGGCTTCCTGCAGCCTCAGAACATCGGCATGCCTTACAACTCACCCGACAATGACTATATGCTTGTCATCGATGAAGCCACAGGAGCAGGATGGTTTGCCAGTGACCGCACTCACATCCCCGGCAAGGTCACGATCTACACATTCATACCTTCGCCTTCACGCGTCAATTATGACACAGACGACCCAGAGCTCGCAAACAGAGCTCGCATCAGTTCTATCGCAGATACAAAAACCTCCAATCCCGCAGTCAGCGAAATAGCAAGACAGATATCCTCACTCGACGAAGGTGGCCGAAAAAACAGGAGGTCAAGGATGACATTCTCCATGTCAATGGGCAACGGTGACGTCTACACTTCGCTCGACGACTTCAAAAACATCCAGGCCCGGAAAGAGATGGCTGTTCTGCTTAAAGAACAAGCCGAACTGAAACGGCAGGAAGAACGCCTCGACGAACTGCGCAAGCGTTACAGGGAAGGTGACCGAACTGCCGCCGCTGACATTCTCGACACTGAGGCGGCAGTCGAATATACCCGTGAACTTATCGCTGACCGTCGGAACAAAGTCATTCGTCTCGAAACAAAATAAGATCTTGTCCAACCATCTAATATCACTAAATATGGAAGTAACAATAGTCATTCTTATCGTGGCAGCGCTGACGCTACTGATCGTCTTCTTCTACTACTGCCCGTTCTTTCTTTGGATTTCGGCCCGTGTCAGCGGTGTACGCATATCTCTCATACAACTTGTGCTGATGCGCATACGCAAAGTGCCAGCAAGCATGATTGTCCGCGCGATGATCGAGGCTCATAAGGCCGGTCTGAAAGACATCACCCGCGATGATCTCGAAGCCCACTATCTTGCAGGAGGTAACGTAGACAAAGTCGTCCATGCACTTGTTTCCGCAGCCAAAGCCAATATTGACCTCGGATTTAAAATGGCAACGGCAATCGATCTTGCAGGCCGCGACGTGTTTGAAGCCGTGCAGATGAGCGTAAACCCTAAAGTTATCGATACACCTCCGGTGACCGCCGTTGCCAAAGACGGCATCCAGCTCATTGCCAAAGCCCGAGTGACAGTGAGAGCAAACATACGCCAGCTTGTCGGTGGCGCAGGAGAAGACACCGTCCTCGCCCGTGTCGGTGAAGGCATCGTATCTTCAATCGGTTCGTCAGTCAGCCATAAACAAGTGCTCGAAAATCCGGATTCCATATCAAAACTCGTGCTCAAGAAAGGTCTTGACTCAGGCACAGCCTTTGAAATATTGTCGATCGACATCGCAGACATTGACATCGGCCGCAACATAGGTGCAGCACTCCAGATTGACCAGGCTCAGGCCGACAAAAACATCGCTCAGGCTAAAGCAGAGGAACGACGTGCAATGGCAATCGCCCTTGAACAGGAAATGAAAGCAAAAGCCCAGGAAGCCCGTGCGAAAGTGATCGAAGCCGAAGCTGAGCTCCCACGCGCAATGGCCGAGGCGTTCATCAAAGGAAACCTGGGAGTCATGGACTATTACAAACTCAAAAACATCGAGGCCGACACTGAAATGCGTGAGAACATCGCGCGTCCCGCAGACAACACCGCCTCTCATAAAAAATAAAATCAACTCTCTAATAATCTTTATCACATGACCTCTTTTCTCATAGCACTCGCCGTGCTTATCGGCGGCTATGTCGTTTACGGCTCATTATGCTCGCGCATATTTGGAGTCGACACCACGCGCAAGACACCGGCCTACACGCGTAAGGACGGTGTCGATTTCATGCCATTGCCGACATGGAAAGTCTTCCTGATACAATTTCTCAACATCGCCGGCCTCGGACCGATCTTCGGAGCTATAATGGGTGTGATGTTTGGTCCTGCCGCCTTTATCTGGATTGTTGCCGGAACGATTTTTGCCGGAGCCGTCCACGACTTCATGTCAGGCATGATGTCGATAAGAAGCGGCGGTGACTCCCTGCCCGAACTTGTCGGACGTGAGCTTGGACCCGCCATACGCCAGACAATGCGTGTCGTGTCAGTTGTACTACTGATTTTAGTCGGCGCAGTGTTCGTGATCAATCCGGCCGACATACTCGCCAACATGACGTCGGAGTCATTAGACGCCACATTCTGGGTATGCGTCATTTTCATTTACTACATCCTCGCCACTCTTCTCCCGATCGACAAACTCATCGGCAATTTCTATCCGATCTTCGGACTGGCGCTACTGTTCATGGCCGCAGGCCTTCTCTTTGTTCTGCTCTTCGGCCAGCAGAGCATTCCCGACGGTTTTGCCGAAGGAATTTTCAATCGGCGCAGCAATCCTGAAGCGACTCCGATTTTCCCGATGATGTTTGTATCGATTGCATGCGGTGCGATATCAGGCTTCCATGCCACACAGTCACCTATGATGGCGCGTTGTCTTAAAAATGAAAGTCTCGCCCGCCCGATATTTTACGGAGCGATGGTCGCAGAAGGTATTGTAGCGTTGATCTGGGCCGCAGCAGCCATTACTTTTGTCGGAGGCTACGACCAATTGGCGCAATATATGGCAGAACACGGAGGCAAACCGGCGGTCCTCGTTTCAGACATCTCCATTTCATGGCTCGGCACATTCGGCGGCATACTCGCCTTGCTCGGAGTTATCGCGGCTCCGATCACCACCGGAGACACAGCCTTAAGATCTGCCCGTCTGATTGTCGCAGACTTCATGCACCTCGACCAAAAGAACTTTTTAAGACGATTGCTTGTCAGCCTGCCGATTTTTGCACTTTGCTTCGCCGTGATGAAGATTGACTTCAATGTGTTATGGCGCTATTTCGCATGGGTTAACCAGACACTCGCAGTGTTCACCCTTTGGGCCGTGACTGTCTACCTCGCACGTCACGGAAAATTCTACTTCATTTCAATCATACCCGCTATTTTCATGACCATGGTCAGTGTGACCTATCTGCTCTTCGCTCCATCGCCCGAAGGCTTCGGACTACCGTTGTGGATTTCAATTTCAGCCGGCGGCGCTGTGGCATGTCTGACCGTGGGAATGTTCATCCGCTATCTGCGGCTGCTTAAATCAGGCAGTCTCATACATGAAGTCGGATACTAATTTGTCGTTTATGGATATAACCAACATAATAGGAAACAACAGAAAATATACATTTCACAGCCATACACAATTTTGCGACGGTCGCGCGCCTATGGACGAATTCGCACGTGCGGCTACCGCTGCCGGTTTCTCACACTATGGGTTCTCTCCTCATTCACCGGTGCCGATAGTCTCACCCTGCAACATGTCGTTTGAGTCGGTCAATGACTA
Organism: uncultured Muribaculaceae bacterium; assembly: GCA_964018265.1. Lineage (GTDB taxonomy): Bacteria > Bacteroidota > Bacteroidia > Bacteroidales > Muribaculaceae > CAG-873. The sequence goes on along the minus strand of CAXHOY010000003.1, from coordinate 122,398 downwards.
TCTCAATGAGTTTCAACGCATACGACGCACATATAGGCAGGTCAATTTCTATGCGGGCATGGAAATCGACTACCTCGGTGAAAACTGGGGACCATCCAATGACTATTTTGTCAATCTCCCTCTTGACTTCCGCATCGGATCAGTTCATTTTATCGCTGACCGCAACGGCGAGATGATTGACATTGACGGAAGCGCACAACGTTTCAAGGAAAACATGGCCCTTCATTTTGGAAACGACATCAGATATGTCGTCGAGACATTCTACTCGGCATCTGCAAAAATGATCGAGGCCGGAGGCTTCGACATACTCGGCCACTTTGACAAAGTGGCTCAGAACGCATCGGCATACCATCCGGGCATTGAAGACGAAACGTGGTATAAAGCTCTCGTCGATGACATCATCAGCCTGATAATCTCCCGTCAGCCAATCGTCGAGATCAACACCAAGGCAAAAGCAGTCCATGGACGCATATTCCCGTCTGAACGTTATCTGCCGCGACTGATCGAAGGAGGTGTGCGTCTTATTGTCAACAGTGACGCACATGTGCCATCGCTTATTGACGCATCCCGCGACTATGCCTTCAGCATACTCGACACCATCAGCCAAGCAACAGAACATGCAACAGCAACCACGCAAGCTTGAACTTCTCGCTCCCGCGCGCGATTGCGACATCGCGCGACAGGCCATTTTACACGGAGCTGATGCCGTTTATATCGGGGCGGAGGCATTCGGTGCGCGCGCCGCTGCGACCAATTCCATCGACGACATAGCATCCCTGACTGAGTTCGCCCACGCATTCAACGCACGTGTATACGTAACTCTCAACACTCTCATTTATGAAGATGAGCTAAAAAGAGCCGAGCAACTTGTCAGAAGACTATATGAAGCGAGGGTTGACGCTCTTATCGTGCAGGATCTGGCCTTGCTACGCATGAATTTACCCCCGATCGCTCTTCATGCAAGCACCCAATGCGACACACGCGATGCGGCCAAAGCCCGATTTCTCGAAGACTGCGGTTTCTCTCAGATTGTACTTGCACGCGAACTTTCTCTCGACGAAATCCGGTCGATTTCAGCAGAAGTCAGCGTTCCGCTCGAAGCCTTTGTCCACGGAGCGCTGTGTGTCAGCTACAGCGGCGATTGTCAGGCAAGTTTTGTCGCGACCGGCCGTAGCGCAAACCGTGGCCAGTGTGCACAGATGTGCCGACTTCCATACAGTCTTACAGACGCTGACGGACGCAGACTCGCTCCTGACGCCCACTACCTGTCACTCCGCGACATGAACCGTCTCGACCGCCTTGCGGATATGGCAGACGCCGGCATAAGTTCTTTCAAAATCGAAGGACGACTCAAAGAAAGCGACTATGTCCGCAATACAGTTGCTGCCTACAGTCAAGCTCTCGATCAGGTGATATCATCCTCGGGAGGACGGTACTGCCGCGCCTCATCCGGCCACTGCGATTACAAATTCACACCTGACGTCAACAAATCGTTCAACCGGCGTTTCACTTCCTACTTCCTTGACGGCAGACCATCACAAAAAGTCGAAATGTCATCTTCCGACAGCCCGAAATGGATAGGAACTCCAATCGGCAACGTCATCGGCTTCCGCGGCAAAGCCATCATTGTGAAGGCATCAGAGAAGCTCAACAATGGTGACGGGCTAGGATATTTTGATCCGGAAGGACAATTCTGTGGCTTCAGACTCAACCGTGTTGACGGCAACACAATCATCCCCGCCACAGACATAAAGATTGCCAAAGGCTCTACCCTTTACCGCAACCGTGACAAAAAACACGACGACATAATGAGCGGCGCCACCGCTTCCAGGCATATCTCAGTCAGCGCCATAATCCGCCGTATTGACCAAAACCGCATAGCACTCTCCCTGACAGACGAGAATTCTATCCGTGCCGAAGTTTCAATCGCTGCCGAACACCAAGTAGCCAGATCTCCTCAGAAAAGCCAACGCGAACGCACTCTTTCAAAACTCGGCGACACTATCTACAGACTTGATTGTCTTGACGACCGACTCGACGACAACGACTTCATCGCCGCATCGGTGCTGACCGACCTCAGACGGCAGGCCGTCGCCCTACTCGACACAAGCCGACGGTCGTGCTATGTCTTTGATTACCGGAGACCGGAGGCAAGCGATATTCATGACTTTAAAGCCACTCCTCTCGACCGACACGACAATGTTGCAAACAGCCTTGCCCGCAAATTTTTCACGGACCACAACATCAAGATAGCCGAAAACGCAATCGAGGTCTCTGCCCTACCGGCTACAGACAATGAAATCAGGGTGATGACAACAAGATACTGTCTTCGCCGCGAACTCGGTGCATGTCTCCGAACTGCCGACAGAGCAAAACTACCCGATAAATTATTTCTCAGAGCCTCGTCAGGCTTGGCCTATCGTCTTGAGTTCGATTGCAAAAAATGCCGGATGCATGTAATGCACCCGGCAGAAAAGCAGTAGCAGACAATGCTGTTATTTGTCTACGTGAAACCAGTCAATGTCCATCCAGCCTCGGTTCGGCCCCTTAGGCTGCACACTGAAAAAACCGACACGAGCTCCGATCCAGTGACCTTGACGCGCCTGAAACGGCTTGCCGCAGGCGATAAATTTCTTGCCATCGGTCGAATAATAGAACGTACACATCTCGTTCTTGTCAACCTTCACCCTTAGCCAGAGATCAATGTCCTGAGTCGCACGGCCACCTTCTCCATTATAGCGCAAGGCCGGTAAGCTTGCAACCTCTGTTATTGTCTCCGGTTTACCTTTGTCAGCCTTGACACACTCCACCAGTTTTATATCGAAGTTTTCTCCGGCTTTCTCCACTGACAGCCGGCAATAATCGCGGCCCATGACTATAAGACCTGACTGCTGACCGTCGACAGTCGCAGAAACTGTCACCTTGGCTGTCGCAGTAAAGGCTTCATTGGGGAATTTCTGGGTGAGAAGGTTGGGCACTTCACGCATATTCACAAATTCGGGACTTAGCGTATGACCATACAGACGGAAATAGCCATAAGGAGTCGGGAAGCCGAATGTCGGATGATAATTTGCAAACCACTGCCATTGCAGACCGAGCGACGTGGTGTCAAACTCATCACTTTCGACAGGATTTGCGATTTCAGTCTTTACCGACGTACGAGGTTTACGATATACGGACACAGGCTCACCGCAGCCATCCCCATCCTTATCGACACCGATGACAGGCCATCCGTCTCGCCATTCGACAGGATTGAGATGTACGACTCGCCCGATGATGCCTTTGTCTTGAAAATGCATGAACCAATCCTCACCCTCGGGGGTGGTAATCCAACCGCCCTGATGCGGTCCGTTGATATCAGTCGAACCTTGAGCCATCACGATCTTTGACTCATATGGTCCATAGGGTGACTTGGATCTTAGAGCAACCTGCCAGCCTGCAGCTACACTCCCTGCCGGTGCAAGGATGTAATAGTATCCGTCACGTTTATACATTTTCGGCCCCTCGATTGTGTGGTTGCCTTCCTTGAGCCCGTCATAGACAAGAACAGGCTCTCCGATGAGACGAGTGCCGTCAGCCGACATTTCGGTCAACGTAAGTGCCGCATTAAATCCTGCACGGCTTTTCGCCCATCCGTTGACAAGATAAGCCTTGCCATCCTCATCCCAGAAGGGGCATGTATCGATTATGCCCTTGCCTTCCTGCACGAGAACCGGAGCATCCCATTCGCCGAGCGGATCTGTGGTTTTGACCATAAAGATGCCAAAATCAGGATCTCCCCAATAGATATAATACACGCCGTCATGATAACGCATCGAAGGTGCCCAGACACCATCTCCATGACGAGCCGATGCATAATATTCAGCAGGCTCGAGTGATTTCACCGCATAGTTGACAAGAGTCCAGTTGACCAGATCTCTGGAGTGCAGGATTGGGAGTCCGGGTACATTACAGAAACTCGAAGCCGTCAGATAGTAGTCTCCACCAACTGCGATCACATCAGGATCAGAATAGTCAGCATTGATGACAGGGTTTGCATACTTGCCATTTCCAAGATCCGGTGACCAGACCTTTGAAACATAATTTCCTGCAAAAGCCGATGCGCCTGATAGCAGGGCGAAAGTGATAATAACCGATTTTAAGTTCATAAGTGCTATTGAGAAAAAACAGCCGGGCCACGATGTTGTCATCATGATTAACCCGGCTGTATTATATAAACTGAATTACCTCTATTTTTATTTTATCCAGCGGGGATCACCTGCGCGTGTGATATAAATCAGAGATGATTTGTCTTTGATTGTGTAATCACCACCATCAGGATCAACAAAGAGATCAGCAGCCGAAATTCCGGCAGCGGTAGCGTTGATATCCGAACCACCCAGAGGATAATCTGTCGTATAGTAGTTGTTGTCAAACGATGTTGTCGTTCCCGAACCGCGAGAGAAAAGTGTGCTCATAGGCGATGCGATCAGCACATTGCGCACTGTGATCACCGAACCTTCTGTATTCGATACATCAATCAGACGGTTGTTGACACAGAAGTCATAGAATGTTACGTTCTCAAGCGTCAGTTCAATCGGGCTTGACGACGTGTTGTGAGCCATCAGGTTACCCCAGCCATAAGCCGGATCCTGCTTATAGCCACCGCGGCTGAATGTTGTGTTGCGGATTGTGATAGCGTCTATCTGGTCATATTCACCGATTTCGTTCTTGCCGGCTGAACCAAAATTGAACGTTCCATAAGTACCGGTCTGCCATCCACACTGGTCAAACCAACAGTTGTCAATTGTCATGTCGATGATGTGCTTGACATTAGAAGCCTGATGACGCCAGAAACCACGGTTGATACCCTTGAAGTCAACATTTACGAAGTTTGAGCTTTCAATGGTAAACGGATTGCCACTGTTGAAGAAATACTGCTGCAGGGCCTGATTGCGTATCTCAAGGTTTTCAAAGTCAAAGCAGGATACATAAGCGCCGGAAGCCATGCTCCATGTGCCATTGAGGGTGATGACGGGCTTGACATCGTCAGCAGGTCCCACAAGGCGGAAGCCTTTACGCACGGCAAACGGAGTGATCGTATAAGCCGAACCGCCGGGAAGGCTGTATTCGGTGCCTTCGGGGATATCGGGATCATCATTGTTGTCACGCAAGATTTGTGAGAGGTCATCAAGCACTCCGATTTCTATCACAGCAGGAGCCGGGCCTGTTGTTCTGAAAGTAACGGCATTGTAGGGTTTATCGTATTTACGAGGTTTGGTTGTGTCGTAGATATTGACCGTATAAAGAGTACTTGCCACAAGATTTTCGACTTTCATCTCACCTGCCGCTTTCTGTTCGGCAGTAAGATAACCTTGTACAGAAGGAAGAGTTTCGTCCATAGTCGGCACGATGCTGAAACTGTCGACCGGATTTGCCTCGTCTACGAGCCAGCGTAGAGTGACTGCATTATCTTCAATTTCTGTACGCGACACACCCTGAAGGATATGTGCATAGGCCGGACGCGGGTCAGTGGTGAAGTCTGTGCGCGCCCACTGCGAATTGTTGATTTCGTTGGCGGCATTGCTGCGCACTCTCACATAGTAGCGTGTCGCATAGGGTATATCTTCGATGTTGACAAACGGATCAACAGTCTCAATCTCCATGAAAAGACGCTGATAGTATGTATCCTCGAAGAGCTGCACTGTATATGACACCGCATCATTGACACGATACCACACCAGAGACATGTCGTTGCAGTTTCTGACCGTCACAGCCGGATCGGTCGCAAAGCGGGGCTGAAAAAGGTCACCACGTGAGGTGAATTCATCCTCTGTGCAAGCTGTTGACAATGTCATCAGTGCAGTCAGGCACATTGCGCCTGCAACGCGAATATTGGATTTGAATATGTTTAAGTTCATGACTGAGTGTTTTCTGAGAAGTGAAAGATATGATTATCTGTAGCCATACTGCTGCTGGATCGTGCCGCGGTGACTGGTGACAATTCGTGAAGGATAAGGACAGAGATTGCGGAGAGTCACTGCTTTCGGATCAAAGCCTGATGCATTGTTGACATTGATATATCCACGGAAACTCCACTTGACGTCATCATGAGCTTCCCATTCACCGGTCTCAGCGTTACGGGTCCACCAGTTGACGGCATAATCCTGACGGTAACGCCAGCCTTCTGACGCTGGGTGATCACCTATGTTATCACCATATTCCTTAAGCCCCTTGAACTCAATCACTGTGTGGTTTGAAGCATCTGTAAGCTCACGATAGTAAACTACGTCACGCACATCTCCGGGCACACCGTTGCCGTTGGCGCGTTTGCCCCAGTCGATAAGTTTTTCATAAAGACCGGCGATTGTTGTGCCATAGCGGTTCCAACGAGCAAGGTCATATTTACGGATGCCTTCACCACCGAACTCCCAAGCTCGCTCGTTGACGATAGCTTCGAAGAAGGCTTCGGGGGTAGAAAGGTTCTCGACGTAAGTCTCAACCATCTCTGCATGCAGAGACGGATCAAACGCGCGGCGGCGGACAGTCTTGAGGGCTTCCTTAGCTGATGAAACAGGGCCTGAAAGTTCGTTGACAGCCTCAGCATACATCAGCAGCACATCTGCATAGCGCATGCGGATTGCGTTGATACCCGTATTACCGGCCGAACTTGCCATTGGAGTGTTCATATACATCTTACTCCATTTGCCGATGCACCATCCGGCAACACATGATTTGCCGAGTGACACCGTCTGGTTGAGTTCCTCGTCATACTGATAAGGCACACATGTCACATCGAGACGGAGGTCACGCTGGTCGAAAGTAAATGGATAAAGTCCACAAAGAGTGATGCGGTTGCTTGCACGTCCGAATGCGTGTGAAGGATTATCCTCGTTATATCCGATCGTGACACCGATATTGTAGCCATAGTTGCCTGATGACTCCCTGAGCATCGGGATCTCGAATATCACATCACCGTCTTTGAGCACGGTCCAGTTACACTCGTTGATCCACATCTGTGCAAAGCTCTCGCGATCGAGGCTGTGACGTCCTTCCGAGATAACCATTCCGAGATATTCGCGGGCGATTTCATAATAGTCGAGATAGTCGGGCTGGCGTTCCATTTTGCCATACTCGCCGCCGGGCATAAGGCTATAGCCGCCACGGTAAAGCGCAATCTGACCGATAAGAGCCTGACAGTATTCACGGCCGGCGCGTTCGACGCCTTCTGAAAGATTTGCCGCATAGATCATCATCGGCTCAACCTCACGCAAATCCTTGATGAGGTTTGAAAGGATGACATTGCGGTCTGTCACTGTCTCGCCATAGAAGTTATCGCCGGCTTTTGACGAAGCTGTGCGGTAGACTACATCTCCCCACGTGCGGACAAGGTCGAGGTAGACCATCGCACGGAGGCAGACCACCTCGCCATACATCTGCTGCATGGCACTCGGCCCCTTGACCGGATCGACCTCTTTGCTGAAGAGAGGCGATGTCTCCATATTTTCAAGAAAGTCGTTGGCATAGTTTATGGTCTCATATGCCGTGTTCCATGTGCGTTCGAGCGATGTCCAAAGCGAGCGTACATCAAAGCAGTGCACATCGTCACCATTACCGCTGGTCGAAATCTGAGTGCTGTTTGTCTTCATTTCGACATCGGTGTTCATATTGAAAGTGTGAGGCCACGCTATGCCATAAAGATTGCCATCTGTAAGCTTCGAATAGATGGTGCTCATCATGGCCTTGGTCTCTGTCTCTGACGAGAAGATTTCTTCGGCAGAGAATGATGACTCCGGATTGACGTCAAGGAAGTCGTCGCAGGCTGTGAATGCAGCAGCCCCGGCAATGGCAGCTGTCAACCCGAGATATTTTGTGATGTTAAGTTTCATGTCAACTGTGATTAAGGATTAGAACTGGAGTTGTACACCGAATGTATATGTGCGGCTGCGGGGATACATCTTGTAATCGACGTTGGGTGATGTGCCCTGTCCGATGTTTACTTCAGGGTCATAGCCGCTATAGCTTGTGACGGTGAAGAGGTTATATCCGGTCACATAGAAACGGCACTTGGTCATACCCACAGTTTTGAGTATTGACTGAGGAAGCGAGTAACCGATTGTAAGGTTATTGAGACGCAGGAATGAACCATCCTCGACACCATAGGTGGAAATGAACGATTTGGTCATGTTTGACGGGTTCCAGATAGTGGCATTGCGATTGTATTCGGCCCAAATCTCGGGAGTTTGCCACATGTCGTTGCCCATAGCATCATAACGATAGAACATGTTGCTGAATTCACCGGAGAAGTTGCGGTAATCGCTTGTACTGCTGGGGGCAAGACTCATATGGATCTTGTTGAGATTGACAACATCAAAACCACACATGAAGTTGAAGAACGCGCTGAGGTCAAAGCCCTTGTATGTTGCGTTAACACCGAAACCACCTGACACCTTAGGCGTTGTGTTACCGATCACCTTGCGGTCGTCTGCAGTCAGGACATATCTGTTGGGATCGTTGGGATCGTCGGTCTGCTTCTTGAACTTGGGCGAGCCCGGCTGGAGATTGCCTGAAAGAAGCGAGCAGTCTACAATACCATCCTTGAGTGTATAGGTGCGGGCCACTTCGTCATATGTGAAGTCCTCGACACGATAGAAACCGTCATTGACATAGCCGTAGATGTCGCCCATGGCCTCTCCGACGGTATACCAGAACACGTCCTCGTTGACATCCACTCCCTTTGAGATTGTGGTGTAGAACGATTTTTCATCGCCTGAGAGTTTGTCAATCTTACCTTTGTTGAAGCCGATGTTGAAGTTCGCACCTAAAGTGAAGTCCTTGCGGTCGATAATATAGGCGTTGAGGTTTAGCTCGACACCGCGGTTTGAAGTCTGGCCGACGTTGGTCATCATCTTTGTGAAACCTGTATCACCGGGAATCTGGGTCTCAAGGAGCAGGTCTTTTGTTGTGTTCCAATACACATCGAGTGTACCGTCGAAACGGCTGTTAAGGAACGAGAAGTCAAGACCGATATTACGGGTGATTGTCTTCTCCCACTTCACGTCAGGATTGACAGGATAGTCGTTCTGGAATGCATACCAGTAGCTGCCTTGCTCGCCCCAACCCGGAGCTTTGCTGACGTCGCCGAGTTTATAAAGCTTCATATAGAGGTCAGAGTTGATGCGGTCATTACCCGACATACCGAGAGAGAAACGGAGTTTGAGGTTGCTCAGCCATGTGTGGTCGCGCAAGAAGCTTTCGTTTGACATACGCCATGCGAGAGCCGCTGCCGGGAACCAACCCCAACGGTTGCCGCGCGCAAATTTCGAGCTGCCGTCAGTACGGAGAGTCACGGTTGCCAGATAACGGTCGTCGAAGCTATAGTTGATACGTCCGAAGAACGATGAAATGCGTATAGGAGACGGACGGCTCGAAGTTGTGCTGATAGCCGTACCGAGCGCATAATTGTCGAATGCTTTCTCGGCATCGATGTTTTCAGGGAAATAGCCGATATAGTCACGTGATGTGCGTGATTCCTCGCTCTTCATTTCCTGACCGAGCATAAGAGCGAAGTCGTGAACTTCTGCCAGGTCGAAATTGTAATTAAGCACATTTGTGATCTGCCATTTTGTGCGGCTCTTGTCCTGTTCGGTCAAGTTAGGACCATATGTACGCGAGGCGCTGTTTGAATTGGCGGCATTGAACTGCCGGTCGTTTTCTCTGAAAGATTCATAAACAAATTCGTCACGTAGAGTAAGACCTTTGGCAATCTGCCATGTCAACGCACCACCCATATTTATGAGATCAGATGCACGGCGACGATAGTAGCGGCTGTTGGTTTCCAACGGATCATAGTGATAGTATTCCTCAAATGTACCGTCATCGACAATGAGTCCGTCACCGTCAGGCACAGATGTGAAATCCTGAAGACCGTTAGTCGGACGCTCCTGAAGCGCAGTCAGAAGGTCGATACCCTCCGTACCGCGGCCATTGAGGACCTTATTCATGTAACGTGTGCGGTATTCGACAGTGAGGAAATCAAAGAGTTTGAAATTGAGGTTGAGGTTAAGGTTGTTCTGGACAAGACCGTTGTCGGGCATAACGCTCGGCTGATCCTGATGCTGGAAGCTGAGTTTGAATTTGAATTTCTCACTGCCACCGTTGATATTTGCATCGATTGAAGAAGAGATCGGATGTTTTCCGAATATTATATCCTGCCAGTCATAACCTTCATAACCCTGGTAGATATACCATTCGTAGGGCTGGCCGAACGTATTTGCATAACCTGTACCCGAGCTTGCTCCTTTAGGACGTATACGCTGATAGTTGGCCTGCACGAAGTCATAGGGAGAAAGCACATCAAGTTTGTTGCTGAGTTCCTTGGTCTGGACATAGGCGTTGACGCTGACAGTCACACGACCTTCGCTCGGGCGCTTTGTAGTGACGAGCACAACACCGTTTGCACCACGTGCACCATAGATTGCGGTAGAAGCGGCATCCTTGAGCACCTCAATGCTTTCGATATCAGTCGGAGGCACATCGTTAAGCGAGCCTTCGAATCCATCGATGAGCACAAGCGGCTGGTTGTCCTGAGTGATTGAACCGCCACCACGAATACGCACGGTGATCTCGGAGTCAGGCGAACCGTCGGCAGTCGTTACCTGCACACCTGGCATACGGCCTACGATGGCCTCACCGACGTTGGCAACAGGCACACGTTCGATGGCCTTTGCCTCGACACGAGCCATTGAACCGGTAAGGTTGCCGCGTTTCTGGGTGCCGTAACCGATTACCACAAGTTCGTCCATCACCTCAGAGTTTGCCTTGAGGATGACCTCGATTCCTGAGGTCTGACCATGGAGAGGCACACGCTGTGTTTCCATGCCTACATAGCTGACAACAAGCACAGCTTTAGAAGCATCGACTCCGCTGAGTTTGAAATTTCCGTCAATGTCAGTCACGTCGCCGATCTTTGTACCCTCGACCGTTACGCTGGCGGCAATGATCGGCTCCTCGCCGTCTGTGACCGTACCGGTGATGGTGCTCAGCTCGGCAAGTGCGCAAAGCGCACCTGCGAGATAGAGACATATTGTCAATAATATTCTGTTCATAATACTATGATATTAGCTGAAGGTTAAAGATTGAGTTGGTTAAGCAGATCCTGATATGTCTGAGCGCTTTCGGCGGGTGTATCCACTCCATAAGCTTTCATTTCATAGCCTGCCGTGCGGGTATTGCCTGTAGCGGTAACTTCATCGACTTTGCCGAGATTGAACCATGTCGCGGTAGAGCCAACGCCCGAAATCACGTTATCGCGGACAATCAGTTTGGTCGAGGTCGTGCGTGCACCGTCAATCGTGAAATATGTGAAGGCCGAACCACGCGTGTCGATAAACTTGCAACCTTCGACTGTCACTGACAGGTCACACTCCATGCGGTTGAGATCTTTGAGAACCACGGTCGATGTGCCGAAATTGCGGCCATGGAACACACAGTCCTTGAAAATCCAATTATAGACGGGTGCGTTACGACTCTTGTCTCCGTTGAACAATGCGTTGCTTGCAGCCGTGAAATTATTGAACGTACAGCCTTCCACCCTCATTGTATGGACGATATGCTGCAGATTTGAGCTCGGGCCCTGCATCCATACCGATCCGCTCCATGAAGAGAACGTACAATTGATGAATGATATCTCACCGATTTCAAAATTGATGTTTCGGGGATAGAACATACGGGAACCTGTCGATATGTTCAGGTTTTCGAAGTGTATGCGGCTAAGGTTGCCACCCATCGTTATGTTCTTGACCGAAAGTGAGGTCGGGCGCTGTCCGAAACCGGGTTTCTGACCTACTATCGAGAATGGTTTCTCTACCTTGGTGACTGTAGCGTCGGCAAGGCTGTAGCTGGCGTTGGCACGTAGGAATATCTTGATTTCATCAACCGAATCATCGGCCTTGAGAGCGTTGAACACATCATCAAGTTTTTCGTCGGGAGATACATAGGTATAACCCTCAGGAACATCGATGGCGATCGACGGATAGACCGTAGATTCAGACCAGCCTTCAGACGACAGACGCACCTGATAGTTGACAATGACCGGCTCATCGGCATTGTTGAGTGCAAACTGCACCTCAAGTGTGTCATTGGGCATGATATTGAATTCATCAGCAAATGGTTTTGAATTGACCACATTGCCAGACGCGTCGAGATAGTCTATGCGCACTGCGACCTTGCGGTCCACGCTGTTTGTCTCGATGAGCACCGCATCATCGGAATATCCGACACCACCGCCTGCTGTTTCCTTCAGACGGACAAGTTCGAGGTCTTCACCCACAACCGGGGTAGCCTCGCCGACATGATAGCCTACAACCGGAGTTGTGATGACCGCCTTGATTGTGCTGTATGAGCGGTCAGCGCGTTCGTCGGTGGCCCGCAGTCTCAACATACCGGTGCGGGTCTTGAGCGGAATGGAGAGAGCTTCGCCTGCATTATAATATACGGGATCTGAAATCGCAAATGTCTGCTTTGTCTCGACATCCTGCTCTATGATCTGGTCGTTGAGACTGACAGGGGGGGTGATGAGGTCTGACATATTTGTCGCCACCATCTTGTAAGCACCGTCAGGCAGAGAGAAGCGGAATGATGTCGAATAGTTGCCGAAAAACGAGCCGTCATTCTTATATATGAACAAGGGCTTGTTGCTCGTGCCGTAATATATGTTCCATGGTTCACCGTCAAGTGTCATCGAAAACTCGCGGGTGACTGAGCTTTGATAGACCTCGTCTTTGGTACACGAAGCCAAAGACAGAGAGGCGGCGACCACAGCAATAAATGTCTTGCTATACACTTTCATGATATGTGGCAGAATTTCTGGTTAAAGTTTAGTTTTTACAATCTCAATTGCCGGCAAGCCTGAGCGTGACTCAATCGACCACGGCAAGAGCTGATAGTCGGGAGCTGTGATAGGCACAGTCATCGAATATGATGACGAAGCTTCATAGGTTACACCGGTGTCAAGCAATGACGCTGACTGGTTGACCTCAACCCCTCCCTTAAGATAAGAGATGAAAATTGATGAATTTTCGCCTGCACGGCTTGTTTCAAACGTGTAGAATGTCTTGCGATAGCCCTGAGAGGCATCGGTCGACACTGTAAGGTCTGAGAGCACAGGCATACCCGTTGCAGGCATGTATGACGCCGCAACATTGCTGAAACGGATGTCAAGAGCGTCAAATTCGCTGACGGCGGCAAGTTCGGCCGCACTTTCAGCAGGCACGAAATTAACTCTCGCCACAAGTCGTTCGAGAGTCAGATCAAGAGTCGTGACAGTCTTATCAGAAGAAAAGCGAGTGACCGGCGAAGCCCAGACTTCCTTTCCGCCAAGCGGGTCAAAGGTCAGGGTCAACGTCTCGAGCGCTTCTTTGCCCGACACTTCGCCGACATTTGCCGTCACAATGGTCTGGAATGTCTCGCCCAACGGAAATTGGTAGGCGAAGACGCCATCACCGATGCTGACGGTTTCTTCTTTATAAAGTTCTGTTGACTTACGGAGCACACGATAAGTGTAGATCGTGAGCTCGGATATTCCTGCCTGGGCAAATTCTTCAACTCCTGCACGTGAAATGACAATATTGACTGAAGCGGATTGTCCATCATCGACGGGGTCTTCCACTCCAGCAAGTGTGTCGTGCTGAGAACAAGATGTCATGGCAAGAAGCGACAAAAAAAGCAGTCGAGATACTCCTTTGATCATGATATTGTATTTAGGTGGTTAATTAATATTGTTTTTTTGGTTACGATTTGCAATGCAAATATCCCCAATATAACCCGCGCATAAGGGGGAAAATTTAGCGGTAAAGGTGGAATTGGGCGATTTTCCACTCGTTTTCGTCCAAACTCACGACATTTTAATTATCTTTGCAATGGATACCGATAAAGACCTAAATCTAAACACAATTTCAATATACATTATTAATTTATAATATGCTCCGCCTTTTAAGACACATCACCCTACTCCTTTGCAGTATACTGCTCGCACAGCCGGCTTTAGCTCAGCCATACTGCCGGGTAAGGACATTCAATGTCCGGGACGGACTCCCATCCAACAACGTCTCTACCATAATACAGGACAAGCAGGGATTAATCTGGACTTCTACATGGAACGGACTATGCTACTTCGACGGCTATAACTTCGTCTCATACCGCAGCAGCGAGGAAAACGGCTGGCTGTCGACCAACCGCATCCTGCTCATAAAACACAACAGCAACAACGATATCTGGCTTATCACATATGACAGACAACTGTTCCTGTTTGACACGTCGCAGTCTAAGTTCATCGACATAGGTGAAGTAATCAGAGACAAGATCGGACTTGATTTTCATCCGCGCAACATCTATCCCCTCTCGTCAGGCAAAACATGGATTACAGGCCACGGAGACCGTAGCGCTATAAGAATATCAGACTCCGATCCGACCAACCCCGACAGCATGATTGTAAGATCGCCACGCGACAAACACGGACGAGGCTACCTGCATAAAGTCGAAGAGGATATTCACGGACGTGAATGGCTGTTTTTCGATGACCACATCGAACTTGCCGGAACATCCATCAACGCACCCGGCCATTTTGAGTACCTGACTTCAGCTGGCGACGCCACATATGTAGCCTCACAACGTGGCGAACTCTACTCATATCGTCCCGGAGCAAGCGAACTCAACGCCATAAAGCCTCCAACCAATGCGTCGAAAATCAATTGTCTTGCGAGCCTCGATGACAACAGCCTGCTGGTCGGCACAGACATAGGCATCACATTATACGACTGCCGCAACGGCAAGTCACGCACCATCACCACCGGGCAACCTGGCACTCCCGAGTCCAACGTGACTGAAATATATGTAGACAGCCAGAAACGCATTTGGGCCTTCACTTCGGCCGACGGCATAATCCTTGCAGATCCGCGCGAAGCCAAAGCCCATCAGCTTTCGACAAGCGCTGAAATTAAATCAACAACCGGCAGCCGCAACCCCTTGTGGCTCGAAGACCAGTTCGGCACAGTCTGGCTCGTTGCAAGAGGCGGTGTATTCGGATACTACGACGAACACGCCGACCGCATACAGCCTTACTCGCTTCAGTCACCACACTTCGGCTTCACAGACCTACCCGAAATCGAACGATTCTTCATCGACAAAGACAACAATCTATGGCTAAGCTCGTTCCACGATCTTATGCTCATCAATTTCAAGCGTCCTGTCGTCAAACGCATGCCATTGATCAAAAACCAGGAGACACGTTCACTTCTTGCACGTGACGACGGCAGCATATGGGCCGGCACGTCCGGCGGCTCGATAGGTGTCTACGACGAGACAGGCCGTTTCATGCATTTTCTCGGCATAGGCAAAGGCGGCAAACTCTACACCTCCAAAGATCCAATCGCCTTCTCCGATAAAATCTACGCGCTCTATGAAGACTCCCGCGGCCTTATATGGATAGGAACAAAAGGCAATGGGCTTTATTTAGTCCATCCTGACGGCACAGTCGAGCAATATGTGCGCACTTCGACACCTTACTCCCTGAGCAGCAACAATATCTATGGTTTTGACGAGGATGAGAAAGGTAACATGTGGATAGCGACATATGGCGGAGGTATCAATCTGGCCCGTTTCACAGAAACCGGACTCATCAACTTTATCAACCCTAATAATGAGCTGACCGGCTATCCTATGTCAAGATTTGCAAACGTAAGACGCGTTACACACGACCTTCTCGGCAACATCATTGTCTCATGTTCAGACGGTCTCCTCGTGTTCAGCAATAAGTTTGAAAATCCTAAAGACATAAACTTCTTTGCCACAACCCAACAAAAAGGACAGAAGAACGACCTAAGGACAGGCAATGTCATGCAATCACTCGTCACTTCATCAGGCGCGATTATTGTCACGACCATGGGCGGTGACATGCAGGCAATTGAAACATCGGATATCCTTCAGCCTCAACTCAACTTCATTTCGTTCGGTCCGGAAAGCACTACTGCTGTCCCGGCACTATCAGAAGGCAATGTTCTGTCACTTGTCGAAGACAACAATGGCAACATTTGTGTCACAAGCGACGCCAGCATGACCATCTACTCTCCATCAACCGGCAGACTGATGTCTCTCGGGCCCAACGAACTCGGTGAAAATCTTGAATTTACTGAAGGGCAACCTGTCATATCTCACAAAACAGGACGTCTGCTGCTACCGACCGTCGGCGGACTCATCTCTTTCTCTCCGCAAGACCTGGAACAAAGCGCGCATAAACCTGAGATCATTTTCACAAACGTCGTCTATCAGGGTACAAACGAAAATGTCTCAATACTACACGATACCACACTTGATGTACCTGCCGACAGACGAGACCTGTCGGTAGAATTCGCAGCCCTTGATTATGGCCACGACCACGGCATTCAATATGCCTACAAACTCGAAGGCGTTGACGACGACTGGACATACACCGGATCTTCTAACGTCGCACGCCTAAACCATCTCAGCCCCGGTTTTCAAAAACTGCTTGTGAAGAGCACTAACAGCGACGGTGTATGGACCGACGAAGTCCATTCGCTTGACATTTACGTAAACCCGACTTTCTGGGAGACCCCGGTCGCAAAACTGATCTATGCGTTCATCGTCATCCTGATCATATTCATAGCATTTCATGTTTATGAACTCAGGCGCAAAAATGCCATGCATCAGGAGCTTGATGACATGAAAAACAAATTCTTCGCAGACATCAGCCACAAACTCCGGACACCGCTCACCCTGATAGCCGGCCCCGTCAATGAAGTATTACACAATCAAGAGCTTACCGACGAAAACCGCAAACATCTGCGAACAGTTCTGCGCAATTCTGACAACATGCTTGAGCTTATCAACAAAATGCTCAGATGGAGTCAGGACAACGGAGTCTATATAAGTGATGAAAACGTAGTATCAGTCACAACAATCGATCAGGTCGAGAAGTATCCCGACAACGAAAGGTATGACGTCAATCCTCAGGCTCCCGAAGACTCCAAATCAATCACACTTCTCATCGTTGAAGACAACTTCGAGCTACGCAACTTCCTGCGCGACATCCTCTCGGTCAACTACAAGGTCGAGGCCGCAGCAAATGGCCGCGAAGGGCTCGAGATGGCAGAGAAACTCCAACCTGACTTCATCATCACAGACGTCATGATGCCAGAGATGGATGGCTTGACAATGGTCCAGCACATCAAGAACAATCCGTCTCTTAGCCATATTCCAATCATAGTCTTGTCGGCTAAAGCGTCTTTGACCGACAGAGTCCACGGCTTGCAGATGGGCATTGACGACTATATCACCAAGCCCTTCAGTGCAAGCTATCTGAAACAGATGATTGCCAATATAATCCTCCAGAGAAGAAGTCTCCAGCAAGCTTATCTTGGAATGATCGACAGTCAGATGCCACAGCACTCAAATGTTGCCGAAGAGCCGTATACGACAGAATTAGAGGATGCTGAACTTGAGCCAATGGCAGATAAAGATGATATCCGACAGGCTCATGCCCTCATCAATGCCGACGAACCAATGCCACTCGATCACGCACAGGAAAACAATGACCTGAGCGCGCGTGAAAAGACCTCTCAGACTCAATATGAAAATACTGACAATGCTCCACAGACAGTCAACCGTCAGAACGACTATAAGCTCGAATCCCCACGCATCGCTGATGCCGATCAGGAAATGATGACCAGACTGCTCAAATTCCTTGAGACGCGCATTGATGATGAAAACCTGAAAATCGAGGAACTTGCCGAAGCCGTCAACCTCGGACGCACTGTCTTCTATGGAAAGATCAAGAGTCTTGTCGGTGTCTCTCCATCTGACTTCCTGCGCCACATAAGAATGCAACGCGCGACCGAACTTATCGCCAAAAGCAAGATGAATTTCTCGCAGATAGCATTCAATGTCGGTTTTTCAGACCCGAAATATTTCACAAAATGTTTCAAAAAAGAAACCGGCATGACTCCTTCGGAATATCGAACCCACGCAAGACGTCAAGCCGTTATCTCTCCTGAAAATCAGGACATGTAAGTGAAAAGCATGAATTATTTGAGCAAATCAGAGAGTGTGTTAAAAAAAAATAGTTAATTTTGCATCAGACAACAAACAACTACCGTTAATTATCTAACATTCTGAACATCAATTATGAAGAAAAAATTTATCTGCACCGTCTGCGGCTATGTCCACGAAGGTGACCACGCTCCCGAAAAATGTCCTCTTTGCGGTGCTCCCGCCTCTAAGTTCAAAGAAATGGACGAATCTGCAGAACTCAAATTTGTGACCGAACACGAAATCGGAGTTGCAAAAGGCTGCGACGACCAGATGATCGCCGATCTTACAGCACACTTCAATGGCGAATGCAGCGAGGTCGGCATGTATCTCGCAATGTCACGTCAGGCTGACCGCGAAGGCTACCCCGAAATCGCAGAAGCGTTCAAGCGCTATGCATTCGAAGAAGCTGAACATGCATCAAAATTTGCCGAGCTCCTCGGTGAATGTGTATGGGACACAAAGACCAATCTTGAAAAGCGCATGGCAGCCGAAGCAGGTGCAAACGAAGACAAAATGCGCATAGCACGTCGCGCAAAAGAACTCAACCTTGATGCCATCCACGATACAGTTCATGAAATGGCCAAGGACGAAGCCCGTCACGGTCAGGGCTTCCAGGGTCTCTACAAGCGCTTTTTCAAAAAATAATATCTGACTCCAACTGACACGAATAGCCGGGCGATGGTTTTCACTCCACCGCCCGGCTGATTTTTATAATAACTTACAGACAAACAGGGCTGTTCCATATTGAAACAGCCCTGTTTGTCTGTAAATTTTCCGAAAGATTATAAGTTCAGATAATTCTTGACCTTAAGGTTAGTGATCTTAGACTTGAAGTCACCGGCCTTCTGCAGCGGGAATATCAAAGTGCGCTGCTCGGCAATCTTACGTGAATTCTCATTCTGACGCCACCAGCGGATGTTCATATTGTCGATAAGTTTGCCATTGAGATAGAAACGAAGTGCATCCTTGTCGCCTTCGATACGGACATGGCTCTTCTCTCCGGTGCGAACATCATGACGGAGATAGTAGAGTTTATCATCACGGCTATAACCAAGAGTGCCTGTCACTGGATTGGATAACCAGAAAACAGCATTTGGAGACTCGAAGAGCACTGTGCCTTTTTCTTCCTGAGCGCCATCTATATCAAATTCAACGGCATAATCATATCCTATTTCAGCAATCGGCAGAGTCTGACCGGCCTTAAGAGTTTCGACATCAATCAGTTCAAGCTTTTCGGGTCCATAGACCGACAGATAGTTGACGCCAGGAGCCTCCGGCAGCTTAGCACTCTTAGCCGCAAACTCGTCATAAGGCACTGTCACCTTCGAACCGCTCCAGATTTTTGCTGCGACAGTCGGAAGGGAGTGCATCAGACGATGATGGATATCTTTCACTGTCACACCATTGGTGGGATGGTCATTCCACACAGCAAACATGCCGCCAAGCAACTGAGGATCATCTTCCTCAAACGTAAAACCGCCACGAAAATCATTGGGAGCCCATGTGTTGTAGATTTCCTTTGTATCGAGATAGTCATGATAATATCCTGCGTGGGGCACAATATAGAGCAAGCCGTCGGGCATGGAAATAAGCTTATAGCCAAGATCGTGCATTTCCTGAGGATTTGCAAATCCATTGCTCCACACGATCATCTCCACGCCGTCAACTTTGACAGGATGCGAGCCTTTGGCATGAGTCAACGAGCCCCAGACAAGGGGAGTCTTGCCATATTTCTCCGCCATACGCGCATAGCGGTCTGTGAAATAACGGAATTTCTCAACCACAACCGAATCACGGTTTGAGTATTCATCGGTACCGATGTTAAAGCGCTTGCCGACGAAAACAGGATCGTCACCGGCAAGATACTCAGTGAACAGTGAGTCAAGAAAACCATATGTCTCCTCTTTCATGATGTTGAGATGATCACGGCCATACTCTTCGTCTGTACTGCCGATCGAAGGGCGGAAACGTGTAAACGCAAGCGAATGAGCCGGAACATCTATTTCAGGTATTACCTCAACTCCGCGGTCTGCGGCATATTTCTGAAAATCCCTGAAATCGTCCTTGCTATATGAACCGTCGCGGGCTGTGAGTCCGGGGAAAGTCTCGCTTTCGAGTCTGAACGCGGCCTGAGTCTTGTCCCAGTCGTCATCATAGAAATAAGTGAAGCCATTGTCATTGAGATGAAGATTAAGCTCGTTGAGTTTATAATAGGCCATCACATCGATGAGGTTGTACAGATAGTCAAGCGGAATATATTTACGTCCGGCATCGAGCTGAAAACCGCGGAAGCCATAGAGAGGCTCGTCGGCAATACGTCCTTTGGGCAACGAAAGCGAGTCCTCGAACATCTGCAGCAGTGTCATCGAGGCCCAGCGGGCCCCTTCGGCAGCGGGAGCTTCAACTGTCACACGGTCCGTGATACCCACGGTATAACTCTCTTTGCCGGCTTTCTTCGACGGTTTGAGACGGAAATCAATGTCGCCTTTGCGGGCACGCCCCTTCACCACCTCAAGGTTCTTGCCGGTGACAGTAGTGTAATCCTGAGCAAAACGGCGCGCAATGCTCTCGAGAGCCGGATTGCTGTAGGTCACACGCGCGTCCGATGGAATGTCGAGTCGTCCGTCGTCGCCACGCCACTGTTTGACTTCAGGCACCGTGAAAGGCTTGGGATTGACGGCATCAGCACATATCGCTGACGTCAAAATCATAGCGGCTGCAACGCCGCTGATAAGATGTTGAAATTTCATAATTTGATTAGATTTAAAAAAACACGATAGGGGCGCGGTTCCGCGTCCCTATCGTGAATATATTATGTTACATTATTTTCAGGGGATGAGGTTATGGGCGCGGAATACTTTCTGGATTTTCTCAAGCGCCGTTGTCACCTGATCTTTTGAGTGTGTTGCCATCAAGCTGAAACGGATGAGGGTGTCGTGAGGAGCCACAGCCGGTGACACAACGGGATTGACAAATATTCCCTCTTCGAGCAAGTCGCGCGTAATAGCAAATGTTTTGAAGTTATCACGGATATAAAGCGGTATGATCGGAGTCGATGTATTGCCGATCTCGCAACCCATGTTACGGAAACCGTCGAGCGCATAGTTTGTGATATCCCAGAGATGTTCCTGACGCTCCGGCTCTTCGATCATGATATCTATGGCCTTCAATGCAGCAGCGGTCGATGCCGGAGTTATGCTGGCGGTGAAGATATAAGAACGCGAATGGTGACGCAGATAGTTGGTGATTTCCTTGTCTGTAGCTATGAAACCACCGAGAGATGCAAACGATTTGGAGAATGTTCCCATGATCAGGTCAACATCATCGGCAACGCCAAAATGATGGCACACACCGCGGCCGCCTTTTCCGAAAACACCAATCGAGTGAGCTTCGTCAACCATAACCGAAGCATTGTATTTTTTTGCAAGTTCGACAATGCGCGGAACATCAGCGACGTCACCTTCCATTGAGAACACGCCATCTGTGACGATGAGTTTCACTTTGTCTGGATCGCATTTCTGCAACTGCTTTTCGAGCGACTCCATGTCGTTGTGCTTGTATTTGAGTTGCTGCGAGAACGACAGACGACGACCTTCGATGATTGACGCATGGTCTTGTTCGTCCCAAAGGATATAATCCTCACGTCCTGTCAGACACGACACCACACCGAGATTGACGCCAAAGCCTGTTGAATAAACCATCACATCCTCTTTTCCGATATATTCGGCCAGACGTGCTTCAAGTTGTTTGTGAAGGTCGAGCGTGCCGTTAAGGAAGGGAGAACCGGCACACCCGGTGCCATACTTCCTTGTAGCCTCAATAGCCGCTTCTTTGATACGCGGATCATTGACAAGGCCGGTGTAACAATTTGAACCGAACATCAGAACCTTCTTGCCGTTCATCACGACCTCTGGATCCTGCTCTGACGAAATAGCTCTAAAATAAGGATAAATACCTGCCGCTTTTGCTTCCTGCGGGACTGTGTACTTTGAGAGTTTAGCTTGTAATAGCTTCATTGTTCGCTGAAATGGTTGGTCTATTATTTGGCTGACTGCTTAAATCATCAGTCAGGCTGCAAATTTACGAATTATTTTTGTGGTCTCAGTCCAAACTGATGGCAATTCTTATGCTTCGATTACATTTTTTAAGATTAGAAAAACAGATGGCAACTATACATTCCCCACCGAGACACATCTCAGCGGGGAATGACCGGCCATTTTCACGTCAGATATTGACCTTTATGGTTTTGAGCGCACCGGGATCAGCAGAATTGCCTACAAGCAATTCATAACGTCCGCCGATTACTCGCATAGCCGACTTGTCGGCATCCCATGTCTCAAAACGCTCGCGCGGAAAATCAATCTCCACCTCGCGGCTTTCACCCGGAGCAAGAGCCACACGCTGATAAGCCCTAAGCGTCTTGTTAGGACCGGACTCATCGGCCGGACGGCGCAAATAGACCTGTATTATCTCTGTGCCCTCACGGTCGCCACAGTTTTTCACCTTAACCTTCACCTTGCCATTGCTGAACTTCGGCTTGCCGATTTCAAATTTAGTATAGCTCAGTCCGTGGCCGAAATAGAACAGCGGTTTTTCGCGCAGATAACGATAGGTGCGGCCTGCCATACGATATTCGTCAAAAGGAGGCAGCTGTGAATCTCCGGTGTAGAATGTCACAGGCAGTTTGCCAGAAGGGTTGTAATCTCCGAACAAGACATCTGCAATGGCAGCCCCACCCTGCTCACCGGGATACCAGGCCTGAACAATAGCATCACAGACTGCCGTTTCAGGTTGAAGAGCTACCGCACTACCCGAGCAATTGACAAAGACAATCTTTTTACCGGCTCTGTGTAGAGCAGCAAGTATGTCACGCTGGACCTGCGGCAACTCGATCGACGTACGGTCGCCGTCATCGAATCCCGGTTCTCTGACTTTGGCCTGCTCTCGCTCGAATGCCGGCGATATGCCGCCAAAGAAAATAACAGTGTCATAATCATCCGCACGGGCAACGATTTCGTCAACGGTAATGTCGCGGCTTCTTGTAATGTCAAAATTGAGAGTCGCATCGTCGTCGACCTGCATATAATTGATTTCGATGTCATAACGCTTGCCTTTTTCGACGACAAGCTCGCGGGTTCTGAAATTAAGCGGTTCGGCCTTCCATCGGGTATGGACCGTGTCTCCGTTGATGATGATGCGGAAGCCGTCATCGTTGTTGAAATTGATCGTCAGAGTCTCGTCACGTTCAGCGACAAACGAGCCTCTGGCGCGTGTAGTGAAACCGGTCAACTCGACACCGGGAGCAAAAGCTGTGTTTCCACCATTGTCAAGCTGTATGGGTGATGTGTAATTGACAACCGTCACCGGATTGCCGTTCATTTCGAGATTGTTCCAATATTCGGCTTTCATGCCGGGACGACCGTCAACATCCGTAAAGAGGTCAAAAATGCTCTGGTTCTCGCTGCGTGAAGTAATGCCGCAAGCCGGAGTATAGGCCACATCACCGACCTTGCCGCGTATGCCTTCAAGCATGGTCACAGTATGGCCGGGCTGGCCATAATATATGCCCCACATCATTGTAGAGTCGGCCGCATTCGGCCCCATGACCATAATGCGTGACGCATCTTTCTTCAGAGGAAGCACCCCGTTGTTGGCAAGCAATACGGTCTGCTCGCGAGCCATGTCAAGCGCAAGCTGCTTGTGAGCGTCACAGTTGACAATGCTCATAGGGATTGATGTCCATTCAACCAATGAATCAGGATCAAAGTCGCCGAGTTCGAATCTTGCGGTCAGCAGACGGCGCACACTCACATCGATATCACTCTCTGAGATGCGACCTTGGCTGACTGCGACCGGCAACCGCTTGTAATTTGCCCCACACTCTACGTCTGTGCCTGTCCTTACAGCCATCGCAGATGCTTCGGCTGCATCAGAAGCCACTTCGTGACGGCCTTTGCCATGAAAGTCGGTTATAGCGCCACAGTCGGTGACAACGACTCCGTCGAAGCCCCACTCATTGCGCAATATCGACACAAGGAGTTTATCGCTTGAGCAACATGGCTGTCCTTCGAAACGTTGATAAGCGCACATCACTTCACGTGCGTCAGCTCCGACGATCAAGTCCTTGAAAGCCGGCAGATAGCTCTCCCAAAGGTCGCGGGCCGGCAATGTCTCGATATCAAAATTATGACGTGTTTTCTCAGGACCGCTATGCACAGCAAAATGCTTGGCACACGCAAGAAGCTTGCGGTATTTGTGCGACTTACCGTCATTACCCTGGAGCGCTTTTACGACTCTCGACCCCATGCGGCCGTTCATATATGGATCTTCGCCATAGCTTTCCTGTCCTCGGCCCCAACGTGGGTCACGGAAGATATTGACCGTAGGTGTCCAGAATGAAAGACAACGATATTTGCCGACATTGCCGCGTTTGCGGGCAAGCGTGTTCTTGGCACGGGCTTCATCGCTGACAGCCGTAAATATCTCACCAATCAGATCATCATCGAAAGATGCAGCCATGCCGATACACGACGGGAAGACTGTCGACAGGCCATTACGTCCGACCCCATGCAGAGCTTCGCTCCACCAGTCGAATGCCGGAATGCCAAGCCTGTCAATGGCCGGCGATGAGTTCATCATGAGGCTTACTTTTTCCTTAAGAGTAAGTCTGCCGCACAAATCGGCAGCCCTTTCTTCAGCAGAAAGATCGGGGTTCTGATACGGTAATTTTTCAGAAGCGGCGACAGGCGAATGGCTCACGACTGCTGCAGCGATAAATGACAGAATGGTTCTTAGTTTCATTAGATTGTTGGTATTGATTTTTTCATAAGGCAAATTTAACTTCCAATCCACCTTTTACAGGGGGTATAATTGACAAAAAAATTGTCGGGGCTCCCGCATCTCTGCGTCTGCCCCGACCTCTCTAAAAAACTTTACTTCATCACAGTACCTTGGAAGAATCGTTTTTTTCCTGTAACCTAAACCAAATAATGAAATGTAACAGTTTGCTACGTACTGATCGCTTTGTCAAAAAGGGATTTTGTACATTGCAAAATTATATCGGGAATCAAGTTTTATGGGTGCAAATTTCATCGCAAGAAGTGGAAATTTTTACTTTTATCGCACTCACGTCACACTACGTCATACAATTAACAGTCAACCACTTACAAATTGACACTATTTCTTATCACACGAACGATCCAACTCTCTTTGTTCTGTAAAAAATACACCTTTGCGTCAACCGCGTCCGTCAAAACTTACAATTATCACATGGAGTGTATGATGCAAAAAGGAGATGCGATACAACCGCGCTAAAAAATATCTCCCGGGAAGCGCGTTGGACAATATCCAATTTATCGGTTATGATTAAAAAGAGCCGCGCCACCCTTAACGGGCAGCGCGGCATATATCAATCAGGGATGTCGCTGATTATTTGTTATAAACTTTCTTGCCATTGATGATAAGCAGACCCTTGGTGTCGGGAGCAACTTCAATGCCCTGGAGGTTGTAAGCTTTGACAACTGTGTTTTCTTCACTTACCACGACATCGTCGATGCCAGTAGAACCTTCACCTACGAAAGTGATGCCATAGAGATTGACAGTATCTTTTGTACCGGTGAATTTGATAGTGAGGACTTTCTTGCCTGCAGTGAGAGCTTTGGGCTCGCTCTGATAAGCAACCATATCGGTCCAACCACCACGTTTTTCGTCGATAGCAACAGGAGCATAGTTAACTACGTTAGTGGCGTTATCTTCATCAGCTACTTCGAAATCAAGAGTAGTTGTGCCGGGGTCGTTCTTTGTTGCACCGAAGAATTTGATTGTGTAGTTGTCATCAGCCTTCACATCAAGTTTGAACTGAATCCAGCCACCAGTACGGAAATTGCCGATATAGTCCACATCCGGAACCGCAGTACCGTCAGTCTTGATGTTACCGTGCTGAACGGGTTCTTTAGCGCCATTGTTGGTAGCATAGTCAGCTTTGGTTTCAAGATTGATCACACCGGGAACGTTGTTATACATCTGAACTTCTTCGAATACGGCTGAGATGTCAGTGTCGTCCTGGATGTTGAACACATAAGGATTGTCGTAAACCTTGTTGTCAGTGTCGCGGTCAAGATAGAAGTAGAGGAAACGATAGCCGACCTTGGGCTGTGCGGTAAGTGTGATTTCAGTGCCGCTGATGTAACGGTCCATAGCCGGAGACACAACAAGTGTGCCCGCGTCTTCACCTGCATCATAGTCTTCACCATTGAACAATTCACATTCGGCGAATATCTCGCACTGCTGAGGAATGTTCTCAAAGGCTACAAATTCGATACCTGCAATGTTGACAACATTTGCCTTGGGATCTTCCTGATGGAGAGTAATGCGGAACTTATATTCGCCGGCAGCGATTTCTTCGTCAACGATAGCATAGGGAGCAGCCCATGAACGGCTCGACCAGTTGCCGGTGTTGGGGAAGTTGATGTCTCCGGTCCATTTTACAGTCTCGCCATCGAGAAGTTCAAGAGTCGCAGAGCTACCGTCGTTCTTTGAACCTACATACATATACACTACATAGTATGAAGCTTTGTCGCTCTTAACGTTGAAGTCGATAATGTCATTGTTGTGGTTGCTGTTGAACGTAGGAGCTTCAGATACACCGTTGAACTCGGCTTTTGCGTCAGATTCGGCATAGATGTCTTTAGGTTCGCTTTCAGCGTCAGCGGCTCTCCATACAGTACGGTAAGATTCTCCGAGTGTGAGCCATCCGGGGACAGCCTGCACCTGAGGATTTTCGTTACCGAAATACACGGGGGTCGGATCACCTACGGGATCCTGTGCGTTGGCCACGAATGCGCCGGCCACAAATGCACAAAGGCAGAGTAATGATTTTTTCATTTAAGTTAGTTATTAAGGTTGATAATTAATTTTGGCTTGAGTCTTTTGTCACTTGAATTAATGGTTATGAGGGAGGAGTGATGCAAAATTAGTCACACAACGGACCTGAATCAGGGTAAAATTTAGCACAAAAGGAGTAGATTGTCTGTTAAATGCGATTCCTGAGGCGTCGCATTTAACAGACTGAGGTATAAAATTTATTTTACCAAAACTTTTTGACCATGGTGGATGTAGATGCCATTGGCTGTCGGCCGCTCTTCACCGAGATTTACACCCTGAAGGTTGTACCAGCATGGATCTGCGTTGATATCCTTCTCGTCAACAATCACGTTGTCGATACCGGATGTAGCCGGACGGGCATACAATGTTATAGCTTTGATGTCAGGATTATTTCCGACAAAGGTCATGGTCAATCCATGGCGGGCGGGCGTCTGAAGGCTAAAATCAATCACTCCATCTTCACTTGCTTTTGCATCGGGAAGTGTATAGAGAGACTGTGCCAACGTCTCACCGTTGACCTCGACAAGCGACACATCGGTATACGTGCTGCTGGAAGCATAACGGCCCTTACCTTCAATTGTCACTTTATAGATTTCAGCCCCTTGAGGCAGAGTGATGTAATGCTGATGGTCGCGGGCAAAGCGCATATATGTGTTGCGATACCAGCTGTAGCTGCCGCCTGCCGAGTTTGACACACTGATGCCACCTGCAAAATTGCCGGTCCATGCGGTTCCTGATCCGACGCGGCTGCCATAATTCAACACATAGCTGTCTTCAATAGGATCAACAGACACGGTTTCGCCCAAAAGTTCACCTCCCTCGTTCTGAGCTTCGGTGATATCTGCGACCAGTTCGGCAAGATAAGTCTCAAGCATGGTGTAACCATTATCTCCGACATAATTACCGTCTGCCGCACTCTGAGGATTGAGGCCATTGGCTTTTTCCCATTCGTCAGGTATTCCGTCACCGTCCGTGTCAACAGGGGCTTCGAGGCCTTTGAGCTCAGGCCAGCCGGTTGTACCATCGCTGTACTTGACCTGATCCTGATTGTCAATGATTCCGGTAGAGGTGAATGAAGCCGTGCCTTTTCTAACATCTGTAACTACGATTTCGTCGTATGCATCGCGTGCATGTGATGCTCCGGCATATGAAAGGACGAGATCAAAAGCCTCTTGTGCCGTATGCGTAGTCGTTGCCGTCAGCTCGAGTGGCTCATCCAGACGCATAGCAGCTTTTATTTCATCGCTCCATAGATTGTCATTGCTCGAAGCTGTTACCTGACTGTAGATACCGGTGGTCCAGTTGTCGCGTGAAACGGTGGCGTCCTGCGGGTTATAGTTACCCGTTACATAAAACGTACCCCATTTGTGGAGCATCGGTTTCCAACCGTTCCATGCCACTGTCACTTTTTTGCCGTTAAAGTCTATGGTATTGGCATCCATGTCTATGACATAGTTCTTTCCTCCGACGGTAATCA
Source organism: uncultured Muribaculaceae bacterium (assembly GCA_964018265.1). GTDB lineage: Bacteria > Bacteroidota > Bacteroidia > Bacteroidales > Muribaculaceae > CAG-873. Next base: position 93,954 of record CAXHOY010000003.1, on the reverse strand, counting down.
CATTGTTGTTGCCGCTTCGCTTGATGGAGAAATTTTTTTCTGTATAATTTGTATTGGCTACTGCATTAAAGTTGGTCGCAGTCCTGGCTCCGTCAAAACAATATGACAGAGTGCGTATGCCGATACCGGCGATGCGCGATTTACGGCTGTTGGCCGTGCGTCCCGGTTTGTAATAGTTATTGACGATATTGACATTCATGCCTTCTCCGCCATAGCAACCATTGGTGCCATAATTATAGATGACATTGTTTCTCATGTCCATATATTCAGCGGTCTGAGTGCCCGGACGCGGACCGAGGCGAGGCGTGCGCGCCATATGGTTGGCCACAAGATTATGGTGATAGCTCGCATGTGTGCCACCCCAGTTGCCGCCATAACCATGAGCCCCTTTTGAATGCCCGGAATTAGCCAGCGAATGTGAGGCGATGCACCATTGCACGGTTGTGTTTTCCGAACCGTAGACAGACAGACATTCATCAATGCTCCAGCTGACAGAACAATGGTCAATGATTATGTCATGAGAGTCCATACCTCCGAGTCCATCTCCTTCATGTTCTTTCACCTGACGATTGCCAAGTCGAAAACGCACGTATCGTATGATCGAGTTTGAGCCGACTGTCACGGGATAGTCAGCAATACAGATGCCATCACCCGGAGCAGTCTGACCGGCTATGGTCGTATTTTCGGCCAGTTTAAGAGCAGACTTGAGAAATATAGTGCCTGAGACATCGAAGACTATTGTGCGCGGTCCGGGTTGGTTGTTGGCCCAGCGCAGTGTGCCGGCACTTGAATCATCGTCAAGTTTGGTCACATGATAGACTTTACCCCCGCGGCCACCGGTAGTGTACCGTCCGTAGCCTTCTGCACCGGGGAACGCCAAAGTCTTTTCGGGAAGATTGTCGCCATTGACACTGACAGTCGACGCAGCGGCTGCAACGACAAGGGCTATTCGCGAAACGATTGTTCTGAGTTCCATTGATATCGGATTTTGGTTATTTACTAATGCAAAACTACCCCAAATTCCAAATCCCAAAGGTAAAAAAATTGACACAAAAGGAGGAATCACCCGCCGGCATCTCCCAATAGACGAGCTGATATTTTAGCCTTCGTGTGTTCAACTCCGAGATAATCAAGCAGGAACATAGGAAAAGCACTCAGTACAGCCACCTGGGGACATGAACGCCCGATAAATGTCAGTTGATGCAAAAATACATTCTTCTGTGAAAACCTATTTTCAGGAAATGAAAAATCTCCCGTGATTATCTTGTTGACTTTCTTTAAACTTGCGAGAATAATTTCGGCCCATTTTGCATCTGATATTTTTGACAAAACCGCTAATTGAGGAGCATATTTATTGACTATTTCCTTATAATGAGGTTCTTTTTATAATCCGCAAATCGAAATGTTCGCGCGTTTCAAAATGAAAAGTTCATTTCACAAAACGAAGCGTATAATTTAAAGCACTCTTTATTCCATTTGAACTGGTCAATTCTAAGCTAAAAATAACAGAAAAATAACTTGCAAATATCAACAAAAATCACTATCTTTACATAGTTAAATTGAGGTCGTTTACCCTCAAATCAGTTCAGTTTTGTATTCCCCTACCCTATCAATATTCTAAAAAAATTCGGCCGGCTTCGCCGGTATTTGAATACCTTTTAAATGGAATTCGGAAACCATCCGAATCCCGTTCTTTCGTTTTAGTCGCTTCGCTCCACGCTTTGGCGCTTTGCGCTTACGCCACCTCGCGTATCGCCTTGTACGCTGCCACGCTTTGCGCCCGGACGATTTTGCCGCGAAAGGCCAGACGGGAGCCGACATTCGTGTACGAACTCGATGCATCGTTAATCGCATTCGCATTCGACACGCCGCCAAACGCAACCGCATAGCTGAACCCGCGATAGACCACACGGACCGTAGCGGTGCTTATCCAGTACATGTCGGTATAGTAAGTAGAAGATGATCCGTTCAGATTACCTACCGGAATCATGTCCATATACTTGCCGTGCGCCACGCCTGTAATCCACTGACCGCTGTCCTTCTTGCCCTGTACCATACGGATACTGCCGTCAGGCATCCAGATGCGCCATTTGCCCACGTTACCGCTGTCGTTCGGCAGATCCACGCCGTCCATCATGTCATACTTGTTGCCGTAGATGTCCTCATAGCCCAGGCAGCAGATATTGTTCACCTGCACCACAGTCGCCTGTCCGTATTCGTCCCGACTCTTATACCAGGCATACTGGTGCACCAGGCCGTCAATCAGCGAATTCGTGATTTTGTTGTTAATGACATACGCTTCATCGTAGCCGATGGTGTCTGTCATCCCGTGTTCGGCCGTTCCGCCTGTTGTGCGGTTATTGTTATGCTGACCGGCACCGCATTGTTCCTGCATATCCCTGCGCCCGTACTTTGCATAGCTCAGGTTCGCGATGCGGCTGTGCATCAGCGCATCTATCTGCTGCATACCCCGCTGCTGGCTGTAGTAGTGGAAGTCCGTCCAGGTCATACTTGCCGTGGTCGAAGCTCCGGTGATGCAGGCACGCAGTTTACTGCCCACCACCGAACTGCCCACAACGGCACACAGATGCTCCTCATTGGCCACCCAATCCGGTTCCATGTCCTCTATCTTGTCGCTGTGGCTCAGTACCACGCAGTCAAACTCTGCCGTGTTCAGAATGGAGAAATGCAGGGCTGTAGCACGTTCCGGAACGTCTGCTATCAGATACATGCCGGCTTCAAATTTCAAGCCGATGGTCGGCACCACAATACTCTTCAGGATGTTTCCCTCCGCATCAGCAAACACACTGCCGATAAGCCCTGTTCCTGGAACGCTCGGGAAGCGGACACGTCTGTAACCCGACACGTCCACTTTGCACACGGAATAAGCCTTGTCCGTCGTATAGGATTCCATCAGCGTGGGCTTGCCGCTCATGATCTTGCGTTCACCCAGCCAGCCGCCCTGTGTCTCCTTGATGGCATCCAGTGTCAGTACCGTCGCCTCAGGCACCGGGGGCATTTCGTCCTCCGGATAACTGCTGTTGCAGGCGTACTTCTTGTTGTTCAAATAATCGTTGATGCCTTTGCTCCAGTAAAACGGCTCATACATCATCCAGTCTCCCTCGCTGCCGTCCAGCTTCGCCACCGTACAGTCGTTCATATCCTCCGCATCGGCATAGAAGTTCGAGCTTTCGTCATGCAGGGGGAAATAGGTCATCTCCCCGTCCGGGTTGTTCACTTCCACCTGCTGCCCGGCTATCTCCACCTTCCGGCTCGTGGGCATCTTCGTCACCTTGGCCAATACGCGGTGGCGCTTGGACAGGATGGCATTCACATGCCCGCTCATTTTGTACGTATTGCCGAATTTGTACCCCGTCTTGTTGTCCAGGTTCGAAACATTGGCATCGTCGGCCACGCTGTCGTCAAACTCGATCATCGTATAGGGCGGCTGCTTGATGGTCAGTTCCGGATAACGGGCGGCATACTTCTCCAGTTCCTCATCGGCCAGATACTTCGTCAGGGTCAGCTTGCCCCTCAGTCCCGAATGCCGGTCATCCACGGCACCCGTCTGTGTATACGTTCCGTAGTCGTAATACTTCTTCAGCAGGGTTCCGTCGTCTTCCCGGTCTATCTCCAGCACGAAGCGCTCCAGCTTGCCGCTGCCGTTCAGTCTGGCCTGGTGCAGGCGTTCCAGCATAGCGAACCCGTCGATGCCGGGGCAGTTGGTGTAGCGGTAGCCCCGCACATTATTGATCCCTTCCAGTATCAGGCCACTATCGGACAGCTTGGTCAGATATTCCAGGAACAGTTCCTCAATCGTGTCCGGCAGGCATAACTGCACAACGGGCGCACCGGTGGCCAGTTTCACACGGGTCAGCCCCGTACCCCTCACGTCCAGTTTCTTCAGGCGGCCCTGCCAGCTCAAGTCCAAAGTGGCCACATTCCCGTTGTCCCCGTTCCGGGCCAGCCGGTTGTTCCGCATGTTCACTTCTTCCAGAAGCAGCATACCATTGGTCGAAGCCATGAACGAGCCGTTCCGGTAACCGCTGGCTTTCTCCACGCTCATGTCGAGTTTTACCAGTGAGGTCAGCAGACCGAAGTTGAAGCCGATTGCGAACGCATCCTCGTGCCATACCAGCTCCTTGATTTTGGCTGCACCGATAATCTTCAGCGGGTCGTTCTCACCGAAGGCACGGGTCAGCTGCAGGGAATGGAGCACGTCCGCATCCACCACGCCGCTGTCGGCCTGCACGCCGTTGCTGGTGGAGAGCTGCACACGGTACGGGATGGTCAGCCGGTACTGCATCGGTTTCAGTTTATAAGCCTTGTCCAGCGATGCCGTACTCTGGTAGAACTGGGCACCCAGCGTGGATACATAGCCGTACTCCACCTGCTTCAGGTCATACCGGCGTTGGATGAAGTAGTTCCGGTGTGCTTTCAACGAACCCTTCAGACCGTAGATTTGCGGATAGGTCTGTTTGGCACCGTCAGCACCCACCGGCATTTCGTTCAGGAACGGGTAGATGTATTTGAAGATGCCGGACTTGTTATAGAGGCGTGAGCACCACTTCTTCATCTGTTCGGTATCGAAATGGTCAATGGCTTTCTGGATACTGAAGGCACTCATGAAGCTTGCGCCCCCGTTCCATCCGCTCACCATAATCTCCACAATCATGTCCCAGCAATTGGCCACGATGAGGTTCCACAGCCACGAGTTATGACCCTGCATCACATAAGCCCCGTCGCGCTTCGTCTGGCGGTTGTCGTCATACTTCCCGGTCAGGAACGACTTGTTGTCAGAACCGAGCTGGCAGTCGCCGTCATAATAGTCAATCGACCATTTCACACCGTCCCATGTGCGGATAAGCATGTTCTTCGCAAGCTGGTCCACGCCGAGGTTGAACTGCACGTACAGATAGTAGGCAATCAGGTGGGGAAGGTCGAAATACTTCCCGGCCTCTTTCCTGAACGTATCGCTCTGCCACTTGGCGGTAGGGAACTTGTCGCCGTCGTCCTCATAGTCCACCCCCTCGAACGAATGGGATTCCGTGCTGTAAACCATGTTCCTGCCCGCAGGCGTTTCCTTTACGCACCGGTAGACGAAACTCATCATGCGGTCGGTGGCCTTGTACATCTTGTCGTACTTGTCACCGGTACCGAGGTGGTCTTTCAGGTTCGGTTCTTCCTCCGCGTCACCGCCTCCGTCCGACCAGAAGGTATCTTTCGGATGATTAAATTCCAGTCCTCCGTCAAAGTTGTAGTCCATGAAATCCTTATGCTCCGGTTCGGTACTCGGCAACCAGTGGAACAGGCACAGCGGATTGGAGTTGTTCAGCGTCTCGAAGCAGACGGGCAGGTACTGCTTGTGTCCTTCCTCGTCGGCTTCCAGGTAGTTCAGCGTGTCGCCCTCGCCCCATTTCTCGCCGCCGATGGTCTCATCCTGCCCGAAGATGGGGTAGCTGTCGCTCTTCTCGTTGTTCATGTTGTACTGGCCGTAATAGGTCAGGTCTTCGTCGGCACTCTTCGCTACGAACAGGTCGCACGGCAGGCCGTCGATGGCCGAACGGTAATCATCCTCCAGCCCATGGTCTTTGGCGTAACGCTGGGCAGGCGTAAGCAGCCCCATCTCTTTCAGTCCGTCATTGATAAGCTTCGCACCTCCGGTATTGGTGGTCATGGACGAGTCCGAGAAGTCGCATTTGGAACATGCCAGCTTCGCGCCTACCGAGTTCCTGCGTAACTTGAAGAGATTTTTTTTGCCGGTAGTTACCACCGGATTCTTCTGCCTGCCGTTTCCGTCAATCTCCCCGTAGCTCAATGTAACCGTCCAGCCGCTTGCCGTCTTCTGGAAGTAGAAACGGAAGTTCTTTCTGGCATAGTTCACGGAAGAAGTACCCTGAATACGGACATATACGTTGGTAAGGATAAAGTCAAGCGTCCTGTCCTCTCCGTTATAGAAACGGACCTCCCTTACCAGTTTATTGGCCTTCTTGTCGTTCAGCTGGGCCAGTGCATCCACCACGTTCAGCGTGTCGCTCTCGCTCGGAACCTCACTGCCCACGCTGCCCGTGCCTATCAGTACCAGGATCGAGTTCCGGCGCTTCTTCATCAGCCCCATCAGCTTCTCCATGCTCACCGTATCTCCTTCATTCAGCACGCGGTTGTCCTCATCCAATGAGCGCACGCCCGGTTCCCCGTCGGCATCCTCCAGGTGGTTGCGGTCCACGATGTAGTTGTTCAGCACCTCGTCCGAGGTCAGCGCCTTGTTATAGATACGCACGCTCTTCACGTTCAAGTCGGCACCTGCCGACTTAAATTCCAACTGGCTCTGAATGTCAAAATTCACCTTGTCGAGCCACTTGGAAGCAGCCGACTCTTCACCGTTCACATAGAAACCGATCAGCGTGCGCTGTTCGTTGGTCTGCACGTTCGGATAGAACACGTAGGTAATGCGGATATTCGTACCCGGCTGGAACTTGGTACCCACCGAGTCTTCATAGCGCAGCACCTGTCCGGCATCCATCGCCTCGGTCACCACACCGGTCAGGAACTTGGCCTCTTCCGGAGTCACAATCAGCCCGTACCGGTTGCCGTTGTCCAGCTGCCCCAGGCAGGTGATCAGCTCGGCATCCGTATCCGTCACGTTGGCCGTGCTGTATTCTATCTCCAGCGTCATGCCCACGTCACGGATGGCAAATCCCTCGGGCTTGTCCGCCTCGTTGAAGGGGCGGTAACCGCCGTCAGCGGTCAGGGTCATACCTGCACCACCGGCCAGCAGCAGGCGGTCCTTGTGCCAGCCGCTACCGGCACCATATTCGTTCACGCTCCACAGCACGTCCCGGAACTCCATACGCTTGTCACCGCTCACCCAGCTTGCCGGGTTGTTTTCCGTGTTGCTTCGCCCGAAGGCGTCAAACGTACACACGGCATCCGGTGCCAGCGTGGCTTCAATGTCCGGGTGCGATGTGGTGTTCACCTGCACCTCAAGCACGGCATCGCCGCATGACACACGGTAGTCCAACGGTTCCACGTTCACGTTCGTCCGTCCGTAGCTGCCGGTCTCACCGCGTTGCAGCAGGTCTTCCTTCACCACGCTGCCCCGGTCGGTCACTTTCACACGGGCCGTATACGCATCGCGGTCATAGCCGGCATACGTGAAGTTCCATGCCGTGAACTGCTCTGCCTCCAGCACCGGGTGTTTCCAGTCACGCTGGAACCCCGCTGCCCGGTGGCTGAACATCAGGCCGGCATACGCTGTCACACCTCCGCCTGCCTTCAGCAGCGTAATGTAATGCACCCGGCTCACCACACCGGAGTTCTCATGCTGCGCGTAGGCTTCCACCACGTTCGTACCCTCCTGCATCTGTGTCAGGGGGATGGTCACGTTCTTCTGCTGCACACCGCTGCCGGCCGAAAGACCGAGGGTAAAGGCCTGTCCGCCGTTCACGCGGTAGTAGATGTTCTTCTCACCGCTCGTGCCCTTGGCAGTAAAGGGGATGTTCACGTCATTTTTATATCCCCCGTCGGCCAGCCCGTTGCCCGCCGAGTAGGTGGTCTCCAGCTCCATGGCCACCATGGTCACCTTGGCCGTGGCCGTCTTCATCAGCGTGCCGTCCTGGTAAGTTGCCTGCGCTTCCACCTGTACGGTATAGGCAGTGGCATCCTTCAGGTAGGGCGAAGCGTCAAAGGTATAGCTCTGTCCGGCTGTAACGCCCACAAACTCCGCATCCCGGAACTCACTGATGACGGTCGAACCGCGTTTCACGATCACGCGGGCTTTCAGGTCGCTGTAGCCGTCCACCGTACCGCCACCGGCAGTGCCCACACCTACGGAGTATTTCACCACAAAGCCGCTGCCCAGTGCCAGATACTGCGAGGCGGGAAGTCCCGCACCGCCGCTGTCCGTCAGGTCGATGTTCACCACCACCTTGTCATCGTCCGTGTACTTGGAAAAGCGCACTTCCTTCGAGCTCTCGCCGCCCTGGTCGTCCTTCTGCTTGACGGTCATCACGTACTGGGTGCCGTCCTCGCTGTCCTGCACATCCACGTCCGTCACCGTACCCACCATCGCATCGAACACCGTTCCGGATGTAGGAGGTTTCGTCTCGCCGCTCACCAGTTCCTCGGTAGGGGTACGGTTTGACAGTTCCTTCTTCAGGAACGCTTCGATGTCATCGCCTGCATAGGCATGATAGGTGCCGTCCGGCTGTTTCTGATTCCATGGTGTTTCAAGATTCATCGGATGTTCAGTCGCGTTGATGATTCCGCTTATTTTCCTTTTTGCCATAATACTGTCCTTTTATAATAATCATTCATTTATCAGTTTTACTGCTACCGTTCCATGCGTCCGATCCGTTCCACGGCTCGTCGCCTTTCCAGTATCCAAGTCCGAAACAGCTGCTTATCGCAGACCACACCAGTCTTGCCCCGGCATAGACTGCCGACAGGGCACGTTTCCCCACATACGCAGCCGTTATTTCCTTACCGCCTATGGTTATCATCGTCAATCCTCCTCATAAATCAGATACAGCGTATTCGCATCCTTGTCCTGCAGCGCCTCGTAAGCTTCCCCGCTCATCACCTCATGCCGGTAGGCCAGCAGTCTCAGGCTGCCGCCTGTTCCGGTATATACGGCATCACCCAGCAGGTAGAGCTTGTCCGGCAGGATGGCTGTCCGGTCCGCATTCATGAATATGCCGGCAGGAGGCACACCCGCCACATCCCAGTCCCCGTACAGGGTGGAGTCCATGTGGTAGGCGAACTTCCCGGCATCCGCTACATACACTACGCTGCCGCCCGGTTTGGTACTCTTGTCAGGTAAAACGTTGCCTGTTTCCATCCATGAGGAAAAGCGTGCGGTAGCCCCGCCGATGGCTGCTGCCGTAGTCTGTTCCACCTTGGCAGCGGCGTTTTCTGCCTTGGCTGCCGCTTCGTTGGCCTTGGTGGCCGCTTCCGTGGCGGCCTGGGTCTTTTCCTCCAGTCCGGCTACGGCTCCTTCCGCTTTCTTGGCGGCAGCCTCGGCACGGGCGGCGGCATCGCTCGCAGGCTTCCCTATCAGTTCCAGGGGGACGTTCACCATCTTGCCGTCCTTCTCACCGGGCAGTGATTTCACACCGCTCAGCGAGGTGACGGTCTCCAAGTCCTCCACGCCGGTAGAACTCTGGAGTACACGGTCCAGCACTTCCTGAACCAGTTCTTCTTGTGTCATTTCTGCCATACTCATTCGTTTTTATCGGTTTCTGACCCGCCCAGGATTTCGTTCAGGGCATCTATCACATTGGGAAGACAATAGCGTTCCACCGCCATGTGTATCATCCCGGTTTCCTCATCGCTGAACTCGGTCTCGCCGGTACTCTCGAAAATCTTGAACGCAAGCCGATGGGCCTTGATGCCACTGACACGCGTATACAGCAAATCGGCTATCTGCTCACGTGCATCGAAAACCTCCCTCGTCTGACGGGTTATTCCGGTGGGAACGCTGAAATTCCTGAAATCTAACTTTTTCATATATATCTGTTTTTTAGGATGAATGATTCAATATCTGGTAACGGAATCCGTCCGCTTTTGTAATAAGTACCGTTACGGAGTCCCCGGATGCCATCTCGTAGTTTTGCAAATCTTCATTGTGGTTATAGATACCTTTTAGTATGATATTCTTTGAACCGGGTCTGACCCTGAACGTGACAATGGCTGCAAAATCGGTAGGCAAGTAACTCATGCCGAACTTGTATGCCACAGAACTTTCCGACGGCAGCGTAACCTCTACCTTACTGTAGTTGGGTTCATTGTAATACATCAAAATGATATTGTGTTGTGAGAAATCCACCGTGTAGTTTCCACTTCCGAAGGTAAGCAGCTTGGCTTTCGTATTGATAAACGCCGGGGCAAGTAATGCCGCATTGCTGCTGATACCGTAGTTCTTCGTACCGCCGGTAACATCTATAAACAATCCATAGTTCGCTTGGTCGAAGCCGTAATTCCCGTATATATTGGGGGCTGAGTTCACGATACGACCGACAGCGGTAAAAGCTCCTCCTGCAGAAGACGGTATCACATCATCACCGAACATCACATATCCTTTGCTGCCGCCGACACGGAAAAAATCATCATAAATGGCAAGACCGCCACCGCTCCCGTGAGAGTCGGCCACAGAACCGATACGGCCGTTCCCTATCTCAAAGCCGCCGATTTTCCCTTTGCTGCTGTCTATCTCTCCGGTAAACTTACCGTTGGTCGTTTCAATGCTGCCGTCTTCCAGTATCTTGAAGTTGCCGTTGGCCGTTACCAGTCCCTCCAGCTGTATATGGTCGGCTGTCAGCTTGATTTTGCTCACGGTATTTCCGTACTCGTCCTCTTCCTCCACGCTCACCCCGATAAGGGCAATCTTTCCTGTATTGTCCTGCGCATACAGACCGGAACCTTCAGGCTTTATGACAAGCCCGGTCTCTTTCAGCGCATTACCGTCCTTGTCGAAGACCGCCGCTGAAATCTTTACCAGCCGGTCGCTCTGTTCGAACAGTGTACGGTACTTATAGGCCAGTGCGTCCGCCTTGTTGGTGCTGAACACCAGCAGCGAAATGTAAATCACGCCCGTAAACGACAGCTTGAAGTCGCCAGTGCCGTTCCAAAGTCCGTCCAACGTGAACATCTTCTCACCGCCAACGGGCAGGTCCTCTTCATGGCCGAACATGTTGAAGTTCTCAAACCCGGTCTTATCAGCGTTCACAAATTCTATTTTCAACCTTCCGGCCTTGATAACCCGGTAGCTGAACGACAGATACACCACGCCGGGCACCCGTTCGCCCTGGCTGTTCGTCTGCCGGTACTCCGGTACCAGCCGGAAGTCCTCCAGTTTCTGCATGATATAGCTGTTCCGGATATAGGCATAAGGCACCTTGCCTTCGGTCCGTATCTCGGCATGGCCGTCCGGCTTCGTACCGTAAGGACCGCCGTTCGCCCAGATCCAGCGTCCGCCCAGGGTGAACAGCGTAGCCTTGCTGCCCGTCTTCCATTTGTCCATGCCGTCGGCAAAACTGCTGTTGTCCAGATAACTCTGTTCTTCGCGTATTTCCTTGCGCAAGCTTTCCACGGCTGAATGGATTTTCCCCTCGGTTATCTCAAACCGCGTCAGGATGTCCTCGCCCGTCATCAACACGAACGTACCCTTCAGCCACACGTTGTCGGCATACAGGCCGTTTCCTTTCGGCTGTTTGTCTGCCGGGAAAGCGCTGCTCCTGATGCCGTCCAGCTTACCCAGCCGGCAACGAAGGCAGCCGTTGAAGTTCTTGGCCTTCACACCGTCCAGAATGTCGATACGGGGCTGTCCGTCCTCCGTGGCCGCAATGGATATAAGGTTCTGCCGGAGCGGGTTTTCGGTGTTGCCCATCAGCACGCACTCATCGCCTGCCTCCGGCTTCACCCCGCCAAACTCGCTTACCGGGACCAGCACACCGCCGGCTATCACCGAAGCCACCTCCACCCAGTATGCTTTTAGTTTCTTACCACCCGTAACCGCACAGCGCATCAGGTCATGGGCCACAAAGCCCGATTCCTGCTCAAACACGATGCGGTAGTTGTCGCCCTGCTTCACCACGTCCTTGATCTTGCCGTTGGCAGCGGACACCACCAGCTGGCCGCACACGCTGCGCACCTTCTCGATCAGCAGTTCCAGCGCCACCAGGCTTTGCCGGGCAGTCACTTTGTCCACCGTCAGGTTTGTCAGTCCGGTCAGCTGGTCAATCCACAGCTGCCAGCCCTCACCGGTCAGCCCGTCCACAAACTCCGTGCTGCGCAGCAGTTCGCGGATCACGGCAGTCAAGTATTCGGCATTGCCCTCACCATCCACGATGCCGCAGGGCTTGCCGCCAGCAGCCTCGCCAAAGCTCACACCCTTCAGGAAGCGGATGGACTCTTTGGCTGTGTCCGGCTGGTTCTTGCTCAGGAACTCTTTCTGGCTGCGCCGGGCGGAAAACAGGTTGTTGTCCGTGGGCAGCGTCTTGTCCCAGCTTCGTATGATGTCCGGAAGGGCAGCGCCTTCCGTCTTTGATTTCGTATAGCTTTTCAGCGCACCGATGCTGTCCGTCACCTTGTCGAACTTGCCCACCTGCAGCGCATCGCTTATCTCGATGTCCATCTGCCCGGGTTCGTTCACCTTGCGGCTGATCTTGGTGATACGGCTCTGACGGTAGCCTTTTTCCGGGAAATACTTCCGGCTCTCCAGCTTCACCCGTCTGCCCACAAACAGGTCTATGCCGTGCTCCTCGATGTATACCGGGTCTGTCGGGGCTTTGTAGGCGGCAATGTCCAGCCAGTGGTCCCGGTTGTACTCGTCCACCGCAACCGCAAACTCCTCTTCGGCCAGCCGGTAATACTCATCCGGCATCCGGATATTCCACAGGATATAGGTGTCGCCTGCTCGGGGCACCAGCTTGCCGCCCGGCAGCTGGGTGTCGTCATCGTAGGGCCAGATGGTGATCAGTTCGAATTCACGTGCCGCGCTGTCGTAGTTCACCTCAAAATAGTGGTCGTCACTCTCCCCGAGTCCGGCCAGGTCGCCTGTCTGGAACGACACACGTTTTGTCTCACCCGCCAGCTCGTACAGGTTGGGGTCAAAGTCCAGTTCCCCGTCCCGGAAATAATAGACGGTGAATTTGTTTCCTTCATCGTCTGCCACCTCCTCGCTGCGAACCGAGCTCACCGTACCGACCCGACGGGGGAAGATGCCGCTGAAAGCATCCTGCTCGTAATGGTCATAGATGCCATATTCCTCCACGCCCTGCTCGATGTACTTCCTGCCGCCGGGAAGCATCAGACGCGGGCTGCCGTATTTCTCCGCATCGATGTTGCGGGTCGAGCCTACCGGGAACAGGCGCGTATAGAATTTGGCCGTGTTGCTCGTATCTCTTTCCAGGGAGGTCAGCCCCTTGCCATAGCCAAGGGTGATTTCTTCCCCGTGTTCGCAGCGGCACACGTTCACAGTCTGCCCCTCAACCCACCATTCCACCTTGCCGCCTGCCTTTTCCGCGATGGCTTTCAGCGCTTCGTCGCAGTACATCCCCTCGTAGTCTATCGTGATCAGCTCCGTACCTTCCACCGTACCCGTCTTCCAGTCAGTAATGTGGCCCATGCCGTTATTGATAGCCTTCACCACCATCGCCACATGCTCGCGGGGCGTGGCCGTCAGGGTAAACAGGGGGTTGGTGTCCCCGTCCGTCGTCTCCAGCACCAGGAACCGCTTGATCAGGCTCTCGATACCGTACAGCTTCAGGTTATACTCCCATTCACCATCGCTCACCTGCTTCGGCGTGTAGCGTTCTGTCAGCCAGTACCGTTCGCCCAGATAGTCCGTGTAGTCGTTCACGTCCAGGGGCAGGAAGGCATAATAGCTGAACGACAGGGAAAGCACATTGTCTCCCTGCACTTCCTTGCTTTGCGTCGAGCTGTCGTTCACGGCCACATCCGCACGCTTGGTTCCGGCTTTATCATATATCGTTAGAAGCATATTCTAATAGCGTTTGAATGGTTATATAATCGGTTTCGGTTCCCGGAACTTTACCCGGAACTTTCCGGCATGCACACCTTCCGTCCACAGATAGGTCAGCGGGGTGAACTTCGTACAGTCGGCATACTTCACCCGCAGCTGCAGATCCAGCTGGGGGAAACGGATCTCCAGCCAGCCGTCCTTCCCTTGCTTCAGGAAATTCACAAAGGCAAAGTACTGCTTCATCCAGCCTGCCTGGGTCTTGTTGTAAAGCGCAAAATGCAGCGTCACGTCACGCGCTTCATTCCGTGGGGTCAGCACGGGGCTGTATTTTTCCCCGTGCTCTTCCCGTATGTCCACAGCCGTATCCTTCTTGGCCTTGCTCGGGGTCAGGATGGCCGTCAGGTTCTCCATGCCCCCGCGCCGGTCTTCCACCAGGAACACGCCGTATTCCGTCCAGATGTCCGTGCCGTTCACCAGCACCAGTCCGCTCAGTATATTGCCCATATCACTTCACTTTTAGTCCGTCACGTATCATTTTCTTTATCACTTCCTTCAGTTCGCCCAGGTGTCCGGCGCTCACACCGGTGTTCTCGGCTATCCGGGCCAGATGCCCTTCAGCCGTGTCCATCTTCTCCACCACGCTTTCCAGCCGGTCGTCCATGCTGCTCCAGTGCTGCAGCCCGCCGGTGAACATGCCCTCCAGCTTCGTGCCCTGGTCCTGCGTCATGGCCGTAAAGCCGCCCGCTTTCGCACTTTGGCTCGTACCGCCCTGCTGCGTCTTGTCATAACCGGTGGCTGCCGCCAGGTTGTCACGCAGGGCAAGGGCTTCATCCATATACTGCATGTACTCTTCCATCAGCGCGTTCCGTTCCGCCTCGGTCAGTTCGTTGTCCTCCATGGCCTTGCCAAACTTCTCCCACCAGCCTTTCAGTTTGTCGCTGTACATCTCACCGATCTTGTTGCTCAGCATCGCCCGCATGAAGTACTCGGATATATCCTCCGCCGCATCCTTGGCACCGTACTTCATGTTCATCAGGTTGTCGATGAAGCTGCTGTACATACCGTCGAACGAAATGCCCGTCAGCCCTTCATACAGCTGGTCGGTCAGTTCCTCCAGCTTGCCGGCCTGGTCTATGTAGTCATCCAGTTTCTCGGTCAGTCGCCCGCCATAGCCTCCCTTACCGGTATTCTGGATTTGCGTCCACATATCCACGTTGCTGCGCAGTGCCTTCATTTCCTCCGGGCTCAGGCTCCACAGGTTCCCGTCCCACCGGCGGCCGATCTGTCCGCTCAGTTTGTCTATCTGTGCCTGGTTGAAACCGCCCCAGTAGTAGTTCCAGCTGTGGTGACTTCCGCTGTAGCGTGCCTGTTCCTTTGCTATCTGCAGATAGTTTGCATTCGTTTCTTTCTGGTATTTGTAAGCATCCCGGTAAGCTTCCACCGATTTTGTCCCCTTGCTTGCCTTAATGGTATCGGTCAGGTCTTCGATGGAAGTCTGCAGTTTCTCGTTCCGGTCCGTAAGACGGTCTATAGCCGCCTGCACTTCCCTGGCGTTCCCGCCGATGCCGAACAGTTTGTTGAAACCTCCGAAAGACACCGTGTTCAGCAGTCCTCCGATACCATTCACAAGGGAACCGCCTATCTGTTTGAACAGGTCTCCGCTGAGGATATTGTCGAGTATTCCGGTTATCGCATTGAAAATGGTATCTATCAATGATGAGATAATCGGGCCAATACCGTCTTTCAGCAAATCCAGTATGGAGAGAATGGCCGATATGATCTGCCCGATGACTCCGGCACTTGACAGGGTTTCGGACATCCGGCTGATGGCATCGCCGACCTTGCCTCCGATATTCAGTTTTGAAAGACCGGTAAGCATGTTCTGGATTCCTTCAAATGATCCCTGCAAGGTTCCGCTCGCAAAGCCGTGCAACCCGTCGGATACCATGTTCAACCCGTCAACCGTGTCCCGGGAGGCACTTTTCACCTCCCCGGCAAGCGCCTTCATTTCAGAGGTGGCGTTCAGGTATTCTTCGTCAGCTGAAACGCTGGACGATTGGGCCGTTTGAAGAGCGATTTTGGTACGTTCTATTTCTGCCTGGTTACCGCTTTCAAGAGCCTTGTTGTAATCGGTCTGCGCCGCTTTTAACCGGGCGAATGCCGCTTCCTGCTGCAGTTCCGCATTTTGCACGCGTGTTACGGCATCCCCCAAAGCGTGCATCTGCGTTTGCAGCCGGGCAAAATCCAATGTCCCGTTGCCACCGGGGAGCATGCTTTGAATACGTTCAATGGCATCGTAAACGACCTGCTGGTCTGCGGCTCCCGTTTTTTTGAACTCATCCGTCTTGACATACTGTTTAAGTTCGCCAAGCAGGTTCTTCATCTGGTCTGCAAGCAGACCGGTCAAATCCCCGAACGCTGCTCCCCAGTCTATCTTCTGGGTAAGGGCTTCCATGTCCACTTTGTGCACAGCCGCATCACGCTGCTTCTCCAAAGTCAGCCTTTCGCCCTGGGACTGTGCCTTGCGGATTTTCTCGGCATATTCTTCAGCGATGGCCAGTTTCTGCTGCTGGAAGGTCCCGTATTCCTTCAGATAGTCACGCATGGCTTCCGCCTCTTCCCTGTACACGTCCGTCTCCGCTTTTTTCCGGGACGCGGTGTTTGAGGCACGGGCTTTTTCAAGTTCATCCTGTTGCTCCCGGGTAAGTCCGTTATCTCCGGTGGAAAGGCCGGCTTCCTTGTTCTCACGCTTCCAGTCGGTTTCCTGCCGGTTTATCTCTTCTTTCCGGGCGTTATAGTCATATTCGATTTGTGCCAGTTTCTTTTCGGTACCGGCTTGCATACGGTCTATCTCTTCCTTCCGGTTCTCGGCCTGCAGGGCGGCAAGATCCTGCGCCAGCCTGCGCTCTGTGGCAAGTCGTTGCCTGGCTTCCGCTTCCGGATTCTTTCCGGGCTGTTTGGGGTCGATATGCCCGCCGATATTTCCTTTCTTGGCTGCTTCTGCGGCTTTTTTTACCTCTTCTTCCGCTTTTTTCAGATAACCGTCGCGTTTGTTTTCGGCATTTTTCAACAGTATGTCATAAGCTTCCTGATCATGTTTCTTAATGGCAGCCTGTGCGTCATAGAACTGCCCGGATTCTGCCATGCTTGACTGCATGATATATTGTCCCCATTTCCCGAAAAAACCCATGGCGCTTTCCGCCTCTTCCGGTTTCTGCGCCTTGATTTTATTCACCTCTTCATCGGCTTCTGCAGCTTTTTTTACAAGGTTCTGGACATTGGCCTGGTGCAGCAGGACCTGTACATAGTCCTCGCTCTTTTGGATAAGGGTATCATACCATTCGGAAAGTGTTTTATAATACCCGAAAGATTCCCCGTACTTGCGGTTCAGTTCCTCTACCTTCGCCTTTTCCTGTTCCTTGCTGCCGGTGAAGTTCTTTATTTCATCGATGACCGATTTCAGTTCGAAGCGGGTACGCACCATCTGGGCACGGCCGTCCTTCTCTATCTCGGTCATTTCCTTGACTGATACGTTGAATTCATCCACGCCTTTTTTGGCACTGAACAGGTTTTTCGTCCAATCCCAGATTTCATCACCGTACATTACCAGCAGCATGATGCCGGTGGTCATGGCCGTCTGCCAGGAAAAGAGCGAGGACAGGACCTGTTTCCATACCGGTGTGCCTTTCTTGCCTGACTTCTGCAGCTCATCATATTCCTTACGGGCACGGGCCAGTTCGTCCGTAAAAATCGGCAGGTTGTTGGATATGGCCAGAAAGAACATCTGCGGTCCCATGGCCAAAGAAGGCATTTCACGGGCCATCTGCTGGATGCTGTTGTGAAGCCCGTTGAACTGGCGCTGTGCATTGGGCATGTCTGCAGGGGTGACCTGCACGGATTCCGATTCCTCCTGCAGCAGTTTCAGTTTGCCGCGCAATTCCTCAAGCTGCTTCTCCAGTGCATGGATCTGCGCGATATTGGCACTCTGGTCCAGATTGGGGGCAGCCGTCTCCCCGGCAAGGCGCAGCCTTTCCAGTTCAGCCTCCAGCAGCCTGACGGTATTACGCAGTTCCAGCGCCTCACGCTCGGCCTTGTTCATGCCGGGCGTGAGTTTGTCCTTCATCAAAAATTCAACTTCTACAGGTTTGCTCATTCCAGTTTGCTTTGAAAAAATCCTACTATATCGTTCGCTTCATCCTCGGCGCTGTGTTCCGGTCTGGGAGCACCATTTCCGCCGCCTTGCTTTTTCCGCACATACCGCGGCGCGTCGCTCAGCATCATGATCAGCGTCTGGTAATTCACCCCATCAAGGATGTAATCCACGCTCCAGCCGGTCGCCGATGCAATCTGCCACACGAAGCCGAAAGGGCTATGGGAACCTTCATACCGGGTTCTTAACTCCCCTTCCTTGCCTGGCTCAGTCTCGGAGTCATCGGGTTCGCCCGCGCTGTCGAGCTGATAATACGCATAAAATCCTTCGTGCCCATCAGACGCTCGAATGTTCGGAACATGGCCGTCAGATAACGCCACTCCACAAAGTTCCGCAGTACCCACGCTGTCACCCCGATGCCCACGTGCCGCGACACGTATCCCCGGCATACCGTATAGGCCAGCAGGCGGCTCACAGCCTTACCATGTTCCGCTACAAAGGCCAGTTCCTCGGTCTTGTCCTTTGCTTGCCACCCGGGCGCAACGCCCATCTTCAGGTATTCCCTCGCCAGCAGAATCTGACCCCACAGCCTCGGACGCTTCATCGTCACACGCACCTCCACCGGGCGTTTCAGCCACGGAAGCTTCCACCTTTTAAGAGGAACGGACACGCCGCTGTCCAGCAGCGCATCCGCACACTCCATCTCTATCAGTTGTTCCAGCCGGTCAGCCATACGTTAGCCCTCCTCACTTTGGAGCGATGCTGCAGCCGCGGCTTCCGCCGGCGGCAGCTTGTACTGCCCCCACTCGTCCGGTATTGCTTCCGTATCGAACACGCCGTAAGGCTGCGAACCGTCCTCCGGCATCGCCACTTCGAGCGTAACCTCTATCTTGGAGGTTTCTGTAAGGGTCAGCTTGCCTGCAGGATTGGAAAGTAGCGTGGCGTTGGGAATCAGTACGCTCTGTCCGGACACGAGGGAGAGTTCCCATGGTCCCTGCATGACAAGCACCTCCGACGGGGCTGTCCAACCGATCGGAGTTTTCTTTTCCAAATCTTCTTTCTTATAATGCAGGCTGCCGCCAAGCAGTTTGTGCAGGTTCGAATAGTTCATCTGGATCACATTGAACGTCGGGGCGATGCCGCCGTTACTCTGTGGGATGACCAGCACCGGGGCACCCTGCACCTGTTCGGCCTCGATCTTCGCGGCCTCGGGTTTCTTGCCGCCCAGGTCAAACGAGTTCTTTTCAATATACCCGATTGTGAAATCCTTATACTTTACGGCTCCTATGCCGTACATGAAATTCTTGTTCATCTTTTTTTCAGTTTCATTGTTAATAACATACCGACAAGCAAGCCGGCCAATACACCTGTGATAAACGTCCGCATCCGGTTCGGAGGGCGTTTTTCTACCGTTTGAACGTCATTTGAAATTTCGCTCTTGGTTTCGCTACGGATACGCGCCAGCTCTTCTTCATACCATAGCACCAGCTGCTGCAGACTGTCACACGAGGCTTCGGCCACGATGTTCCCGCTGTCGTCGCTGCCTACGGTCAGATTCGCCTGTCCGCTCTTGCCACGGTACACGGCACCTTCAGGAAGTTTACGGAGGCTGTCCGCAGGTATAGACAGCTTCACCGAACTCGCCGGTATACCCGCCATCACCAGTCCCGCCCGTCGGCTTCCGCTCGCGCTGTCGGCGCTTGCCGATTCCGTCCGGACTTCCCGGTTCATGCTCTTTCGGTGACTCGCGCAACCTGTCAAGCACAGGGCAATCGTCACGATGAGGACAGTTTCCGGCTGTATCAATAGCTTTTCTAAGACGGGCCATCTCGCGCGTATTGCGGGCCAGTTCTTTCTTTGTTTCACAAAATTCATCTTTTAGAGGTTTTACAATATTTTCCATCAAAATGCGGGTGGCATGTTCGGCGTTATCTATGCGCATGGCCTCTGCACCGGCCTCGGCCTTCATCGCTTCCGCTTTCGCTTTTCTCACAGTAGCCCGCAAGGAGCCAATGGTCGCCACCGTACCAACCAGGCCGCCGCCAAGGATAATGTTCATAAATTCGCTCAAGTCCATACCACCCGGTTTTATTATTGATTAATACCTATTTCTTTCAACCATTCCTGCACATCGAAGCTCGGACAGGCTTTCGCTGCCAGTTCGTTGTGTCCTATAATGCGTACATCAGGGAATTTCCGATGAAAATCCTTCACATACTTCTCCAGTGCCTTTTTCTGGCAGCCAGTGCGGGTGTCTTTCGGGGTCTTACCGTCTTTTTCCACGCCTCCGGCATACACGATGTGACGGCTTACACTGTTATATCCTTTGGCTCCGTTGGTCACTTCCCAAGGGTCCACCTGTGCATCCTCATTGTTTTCTACCAGACGTTCCACGCCTCCGTTCAGGTGGAACAGGTCGGTATAGCCAACCTGCTTCCATCCTCTTCCTCCCTGGGCAACCGGAGAAGTATGCCATTTGCGGATGTCCGCCGATGATACCTCACGCCCCTCCGGGGTTGCCGTACAGTGTATTACCAGATATTTCAACTTTGCCATAATCATCATGCTTGATAGCCGCTCATCATTACCACTCCGGCATCCTCTTTCTTGGGCATGCAGATGAAGTAATGGCGGAAGTTAATCAGGTTACGCTGGTTCAACGGGTCATTCTTTGACTCGGAATAATACATCTTGGTAGAACCTGTTGCCTTGAAAACCCTCTGTTTGTAGAAGGCAAATGAACACGGAAATTCACCGGCTTCTGCCGTTGTACCCAATGCCTTCTTCACTCCGGCTGTAGTATAAAGCGGGTTGTTGCCATACTCGTAGATTTCAAAGCCGTAAAGGTTACCTACCTTGCCGCTGTTGCGGTCAATATTGTACTGTTCACGGAATGCCTGGCTGGTCAGCAGCAGGTCATTCACATGGTCGGGGCAAAGCACCAGTCTGCGGCCGTCTGACGGTACGCGCAGGTTGTCAAGGGCACGCTTCATTTCCACAAGGTCATTCACGGTAAGGCGCAGACGGTTTGTAGCCGGATCTTTCTCGCCGGTAGTCTTAAGCACCGGAGTAGTTTCCGTATTTTTGTTCGCACAAAGCGCATGGGCCGCCTTGGTAAACTTCGCATCATTGATACTGTTGGCATGTCCCTCTTTCACACGGGCGGTCTTGTCATAGCTGATGGCATAAAGCTCATCGTCTGTAATCGGCGTAGCCTTGGTCTGGAATTTGTCCAGCTTGATGGCAATATCCTTGTCTTCCAAAGCCTGCACATCAATCGGATAGGTTTTATTGTTTATCAAGACATCCGGATCTACACCAACTTCTACCAGGTGAATCACATCGTTATTCACGATACTGCTTTGGTCGGGGATTCCTGACAGCCAGGTTCCTTCCAGTCCGGCACGGAGCACCTTAACAAGTTCCCCTGTCCAGATTTCCGTATAAACCCCTTCACGGAGTATTGAAGTACTTTGCGGGGCCATTCCCATAAAGGCTGCCACCGCATTCATTCCCACAGCTCCGGCCACCGGAGAGAATCCCAATACCGAAGCACACACGACACCTGTCAGCGTATTGAACAGAAGTGCCGTCAAAAGCATTACAATTTTTCCCATTTTCTTCATTTTAAAGGTTTTCAAATTTCACAGGTCATGCCGTATTCAGCCTTGTACAGGCGCTTGTACTCCTCCGGGTTATGCTCGCGCATTTCAAGCAGCGCATCACTCGGGACATCGCTCAGTTTGGCATAGGTGGACGGCTGTGCCTGCTGCTTGCCGCCCTGATAGCTCAATACAGTGGAAATCTTCACCTGTGGTTGCATGGCATCAAGCACATTCTTCAGTTCATCGACACCAACCTTCTTGCCAAGTTCGATAAACTGTATCTTCTTGTCTTCTCCCAGACGCTTTTCCACCACTGCCTTTTCTACAAGACCAGTGATACGGGCCAAAGTCAGCTTCCCGTTTTCTTGCTTCAGGGAATCATTCTCTGCCTTGGCTGCTTTCAGTTCATTTAAGGCTTGATTAACATCAGCCTCCGTTGCCGTTTCCGGCAGCCCCAATTGAAGGGCCAAAAGTTTCAGTTCCATTTCTTCTGTTGTTTTTTGGTTATTGATTAGTGGCAAAGGACAATCACCATCCTTTCCCAATGTGATTTGTTTTCCATCCTTCATCAGTACGATGGCATCATCATTGGAACCTACATCCACCAGTGATACCTCATACAGCTTGCTTTTGGTTATTGTCGGGCTGGTCTGCCCCTGCAGCAAATGTTCGGGCTGGTCACTCAGTTCCAGAATGTCTATTCCGGCACTCACCATTCTCAGACTGCCGAATTCAAACTGTTTCTTGCATCTTTTACTGAGGTCGGTCGCTTCGTCAAACACCAGTTCCCCGGTTACTTCACCATCCTCTACCCGAAGGTCCTTCACATAACCAATCACGTTTCCGCGTTGGTGCATGTACAGCAGTACCGGGTTTCGGCAATACTGCTCCACACTCATGCCCGATGTCAACACACGGCTTCCGTAGCTGTTCAGGCTGTCGTTTGAAATTCTTACACGTTTACTCATTTTCTCATGCCACGCCTTTATGCATTGGCGCTGCAATATTACAGAGCACTTACCGGGAAGCCAAAAAAGTGTGCAATGGTTGCACACTTCTATGAAACCGTTGCACATTATTTTGGCTGCAAGCTGATAAGCGGACAACTTTGCGAATAAATCGGGCAGGTGCAAGGGACTCCGAAGCCTGCCTTTAACCCTATATTCTTTATTATATGACAAAGGCAGAAATCGAAAAGAAAAAATCTCTTGCACGCTCACTGTTCCTTTCCGGCATGGAACAGACTGAAATTGCGGAGAAAGTGGACGTGTCACGCGTCACCATCTCAAAATGGTGCACGGCTGACGGATGGAAAGAGGCAAGGGCGGCAAAGAACGTCACCCGGCCGGAACTGGTGAACAAACTCCTGCTCACCATTGATACACTCATTACTCAAGTCAACGAATCGAACGACCCTGCACTTGTAGCTGGTCTCGGGGACAAACTGGCCAAACTTTCGGCGGTGATTGAAAAGTTAGACAAGAAGGCCAACGTAGTGGATGTCATTGAAGTGTTCATGGCATTCTCCAAATGGATTGAATACCGTTCAACCATCGACCCGGAAGTGACTCCGGAACTGGTCAGGGCAATCAACAAGTACCAGGATCTGTATATCACCGAACAGATGGGCATAAAATAAAACGGCTATGGCAACAGCAGCGGAAAAGAAACAGGCATACGAACAGTGGAAGGAACACTGTAAAAGAGTGCAGTCCATCACGGATACGGCTTTGCTCGCGGGCGAGACACCGGCACAAAAGGACAGGCGTATTCTGCGTCTGCAGGGTAACTATGCCGCGTTCTGTGAATATTACTTCCCCCACTTTCTCACCTTGCGTGACAAAACCACCGGGGAAGTCATACGCACCATCCACAATGCACCGTTCCACAATGCGGCAGCGGCTAAAGTAAAAGGCACACCCAACCTGAAAGCGGTATTCATGTGGCCGCGTGGCCATGCCAAGTCCACACACATGGACATTTTTGTTCCGCTGTGGCTGATGTTCCAGCCCAAACGTCTCATCAACTTCATGGTGGTGGTCGGCAAAAGTGAGGACTCAGCCACACGTCTGCTGGGAGATATTCAGGCAGAACTGGAACATAACCAGCGCATCATTGCCGACTTCGGCAAGCAGCAGGGGAATGCCTCCTGGCAGGATGGGGAGTTCAAGGCGGCCAACGGGGTGAAATTCCTGGCTTGCGGACGCGGACAGTCTCCACGTGGTTTGCGAGACCGGGAAGCACGTCCGGACTACATCGTCATCGATGACTTGGATGACGACGAACTGTGCCGCAATGAGAAACGGGTGCATGACATTACAGACTGGGTGAAAGAAGCCCTTTTTGGTGCACTGGATGTGGGCCGGGGGCGTTTTATCATGGTCGGGAACCTCATTTCTAAAAACTCGGTGCTGGCCAATCTCACCAAGACAAAAGGGGTACATGTATCCGTCATCAAGGCAATAGACAAGAACGGAGAACCGGTATGGCGCGAAAAATGGACGAAAGAAGAGGCGCAGGAATACAGGGATTTCGTAGGCTACCGGGCATGGGAAAAGGAGATGATGCACAACCCCATCGTGGACGGAACTATTTTTCGGGCAGACTGGATTCGTTACAAGAAACTGCCCAGGCTATCCAAGTATGAAATGCTGGTCTGCTATACCGACCCCTCTTTCAAATCGACCACTTCCAACGACTACAAGGCTTGCCGCCTTTGGGGCAAGATTGGGAAGGAACTGCACCTTATAGACTGTTACGTCCGGCAGGATACCGTTTCAGGAATGGTACGGTGGCTTTACGACCTCTACGAGCGTACACGTGATACGGCAGCCGTCCAGTTCTTTATGGAAGCGAACTTCATGCAGGATGTCATTCTGGATGAGTTTGAGGCAGAAGGGAATCTGCGTGGATACCAACTGCCCATCATGCCGGACAAACGAAAGAAACCGGACAAGCTCCAGCGCATCGAAGCGGTGTCACCATTATGGGAACGCGGTTTCGTATTCTACAATGAGAAGTTGAAAGAATCGCCGGATATGCAGACCGGAATCGAACAGACCTTGGCACTGGAGCGTGGCAGCCGTATTCACGATGATGCACCGGATGCCGACGAGGGAGCCATCTGGATGCTGCAGCGCAATTCAAGGCAGGAGAGTTTTCAACCGGTGTTCGGTAAAAGGCCGACCGCCAAAAATATATGGTAACATGATACAGCTGATTAAAAGAATGATTTTTGCATGGCGCTATAAACGTGCCGTTGCCCGTGCTTGCAAGTACGCCAAGCTCTACGGAAGAAAGTACTACGTCCTGTATATGGGTGGCAAACTGAAAGTTGTCCCCAAAAGGAACATCTGTGAACTGATTCACCGCCACCGTTTCCGCAAGGGAACCACTATCCGGGATATAGAAAAAATGGCATTGTTCATCACTAAATGAAAGTAAAGTCATGTTCATTACAGAAGAAGATTACAAAGTTGTCATCGGCGACAACGCATTAAAGGTTATCTCGCAGGTAAGCCCGGAAAACCGTACCAATGCAGAAGCGGAAGCCCGGGAAGAAATTGCCGGTTATCTACGGCCGAAATACGACTGTACGGCCATTTTCTCTGCACAGGATGAACATCGGAACCGCCTCATTGTCATGTACACCTGCGACATTTCACTTTACCACATGAGTGCAGCCATGCCGCAAAAGATGGGAAGCGAGATACGCAAGGAACGGTATGAACGGGCCATCAAGTGGCTTGAAGGCGTACAGGCCGGAAAAATTGTCCCTGATTTGCCTTTGGCTGTCGGAGAAGATGGGCTTCCGTCCGGAAATTCATTTGTTTACAGCTGTCAGAAGCAGCTTCATCATAACTGGTAGGATTATGGATATTAAAGACTTTTTCAGCGGTATGTTTTCCAATAAACCGAAAAACGTACTGCAAACGCCATACGGCAATTTTAATCTGGCCAAGGGGAAAGACATCAAGCGGGTGCAGAAAATGGTCATCGACCTGCAACGCACCACCGATGCACTCACCCGGAAGGACATCAAGAACTGGCGCGATGCCTGGCAGTATGCCATCAATGTGGACAGTCCCAGCCGCCAGCGCCTGTACGACATCTACCGGGACGCGGAAATAGACCTTCACCTCTCCGGGTGTGTGGAGCAGCGCAGAGGTTTTGTCATGGCACGTTCTTTCAAAATCGTGGATATGAAAGGGGATGAGAACGAGGAAGCGGTTCACTTCTTTGACCAGTCCTGGTTCAAGCAGCTCATGCGCTATGCACTTGATTCAATCTACTGGGGACATTCGCTCATCGAATTGGGCGACCTTTGCACTGACGGCGACGGCTGCATCTGTTATTCGGATGTGAAGCTTATTCCGCGCAAACATGTCATTCCTGAGTATGGGCGTGTCATTACCGACCTCGGGCAGGACTGGACTACAGGTATAGACTACCGCCAGCCTCCTTTTTCCGACTGGCTCATTGAGGCAGGTAGGCCCGACGACCTCGGGCTGTATCTCAAGGCTGCTTCACAGACTATTCCCAAAAAGAACATGCTGGCCTTTTGGGACACCTTCGGGGAAATATTCGGAATGCCCATGCGTATAGCACGCACCACTTCGCGCGATCAGAAAGAGATTGACCGTCTCGACAAGATGTTGCGTGAAGCCGGAACCGCCCTCTCCATGGTGGCAGGAATGGAAACCGAAATCGAATTTGTGGAAAGCGGCAAGGGGGACGCATTCAATGTCTATGACAAGCGTATCGATCGGGCCAACTCCGAACTGTCAAAGCTTATCATCGGGCAGACGATGACCATCGAGGACGGAAGCAGCCTATCACAGTCGGAAACGCACCTTGAAGTGTTCCAGAACCTCGTGGAAAGTGACTGCGACATGCTGCGGGATATAGTGAACAACCAACTCATTCCGCGCATGGTTCGTCACGGTTTTCCTGTCAAGGGACTGCGTTTTGATTGGGACTACTCCATTGACTACACTCCCGAACAGCAGAAAGCCTACGAAGAAATGGTACTGCAGCACTACAAGGTGAAGCCACAGTACTTTGAGGAAAAATACGGCATTCCGTGCGAGGAGAAGGAACCGAAGGAAGAGCCGGACCCGGCAGATCCGAAAAAGAAGAAAGACGACAAACAGGCTGGAACGCTATCCCGTTTTTTCGACTGAGCCCCGAGGATTATTCGGGGCTGCATCTACGCTACAGTTCATTGCTTGGCAATCATACCCTCCAACTCTCAAAAGAGGACGAGGCAAAATTGATGCGTGACAAGCTTACAGAGATGTTCGACCGCATGATGAAAGCCCTGTTCCGGGAGCAGGGGGCAAACCTTGAAATCAACATACTGGCTTCAGAAGAGGCGCAGGACTTTATAGAGACGCACGCCTCCGTCCTGGACTCTTCATTCCGGCAGGTGGAGATGTCCGAGGCCATGCGAGGGCGCCTGCAGAGGTCGGATTATATATTCTCAGGCCTAAAGACGTTCCATGAACTGAACGAAGCCTTCCCCTCCCTGCTGGATGAGAACGGCAATCGAAAAACGTTCGAACGCTTTTTGAACGATGTCCGGAAGATAGACGAAACCTATAATCGGGGCTACCTCCGGGCAGAGTACAACTTTGTGCAGGCTTCGGCGACTATGGCCGCCAAGTGGGAACGGTTCGCAGAAGACGGGGACCGCTACAACCTCCAGTACCGGACGGCCGGGGATGGCAAGGTTCGCCCGGAACATGCCGAACTGCATGGGGTAACACGACCTATGGCAGACCCCTTTTGGGAAGAGTATTTCCCGCCAAATGGATGGAACTGCAGGTGCACCGTAGTCCAGGTACGAAAATCCAAATATCCGGAAACGCCCTACGATGAGGCAATGGCATTGGGCGAGTCAGCCCTTCAAAGGGACACCAAAGGCATCTTCCGGTTCAACCCGGGAAAAGAACAGAAGACCATGCCGGATTACAACCCATACACCATCAAAAGGTGCAGGGATTGTGATATGGCCAAAGGGAAACTTAAACTGGCCTTCGTTCCGGACAACGAGCTGTGCGCCGCCTGCAAAATACTGCAAAAATGCGCCGGAGACCGGGAAAAGTCCGCACGAGCTATCGAACGTATCCATTATCTGCATGAAATGGAGCCTCTACTTCAAAAGAAAGTGGAAAAGAACATAAATGGCAAGGACTTGAATATCGGCTTTACCAAAGAGGGCAACAAGCACTTGTTCTCCGACACATTCGGACGGACACGCATCGTTTCCAAGGAGGACTTGAAGAACCTGGATTCACACCTTGAACGTGCCGAATATGTGGATGATTCCGCATTGACTCACCCAAGGACGGACAATGTGGAACACTTCTTCTACTTCAAAGTTAAAATCAATGGAAAATGGGTAAGGCTTAATGTTGCCAAAGAAGTAACAAGAAGGGATAACGGTTATATTCGCATAAAATACTTTTTATACTCAGTAAATGATATAATAGTAGAATAAAAAAAACAAAAGCACCAAGGGCGACACTTTGGACTAAAACGCCTGCTCGTCATTCCCTCAATGCTTCTGTGTTTGCAAATATACAAAACATTTTTTAATCCAATTGCTTATGAACAAGATTCTTTCATTTTTGAAACAAAGTAACCGCTACAAACACCTGGTAGGCGGTTTTATCGTGGGGCTGCCAGCCCTGACACCGTACGCGGCCTTATACGCAGCCGCCATCGCAGCCTCCTCGCTGGAGCTCAAAGACAAGCTCCGGGGCGGTCGTTGGGACTGGACGGACTGGACACTCACCGTGACCGGAGGAGCAATCGCCGCATTGATTTTCCTCGTTATCTAACAAGGGGACTGGCTTTTATCCGTACCTTTGCACCCCGGTGGAGCTTCCTGATAGTCCGTGTGGTCTATCGCGGGTACAACAATGCGAATGCGAATGGCGGCGTGTCGAATGCGAATGCGAATAACGATGCATCGAACTCGAACACGAATGTCGGCTCCCGTCTGGAAATCTAACAATCGGCGTACAACACCGGGGACGTGTCCCCTACCGTGGTGCCGAGGGAAGCAAGCCACAGCAAAAGCGCACAGGTGCGGAAAGCTGAAAAATCACGCGTCGGGTGGAGTTTGGTAGGCTCAAGTCAGCTCGAAGAAGTCAGACCCGGGGAAAGGAAGGCCCTTATCTTCCGTTTGTAAAACAATCAAAAAAAACGATGCTATAATGCACAGGCAAGGATATATAGTGGAAGAGATTGCCGATTATTCCAATATGGCGGAATCGTTCAACCAGGTCCTCCGTGGCTCCAAACGAAAAAAAAGCCGCCAGGGACGTTACCTGCTTGCGCACAGGGAAGAGGTGCTTCAGGAACTTACCGGAAAAATCAAGACGGGTACATTCACCGTCAAGGATTACCGGGAGAGGGAAATCGTGGAGGGTGGAAAAATGCGACGTATCCAGATACTCACCATGAAGGACCGCATCGCCGTCCACGCAATCATGGCCGTAGTGGACAGGCACCTGAAGAAACGGTTCATCCGTACCACCTCAGCCAGCATCAAGAACCGCGGCATGCACGACCTCATGGAGTACATACGCCGCGACATGAAAGAAGACCCGGAAGGAACACGCTACTGCTACAAATTCGACATCTCCAAGTTCTATGAGAGCGTGGGGCAGGATTTCGTAATGTATTGTGTCCGGAGGGTATTCAAGGACAAGAAACTCATCGCCATGCTTGACAACTTCGTAAGGCTCATGCCGCAAGGAATCAGCATCGGGCTGAGGTCGTCGCAAGGGTTGGGCAACCTGCTCCTGTCTGTTTTTTTAGACCATTATTTAAAGGACAAGTACGGCGTCCGCCATTTCTACCGCTATTGCGATGACGGCGTGGTACTCGGTGACGCGAAATCAGAATTGTGGAAGATTCGTGATGCCGTCCACTTCCAGGTCACACAAATCGGGCTTACCGTAAAGCCTAATGAACGTGTATTCCCGGTGGACGAGGGCATAGACTTCTTGGGATATGTCATATACCCCGACCATGTGCGCCTACGCAAGCGCATCAAACAGAAGTTCGCCCGAAAAATGCACGAGGTCAAATCGAGGAAAAGAAGGCGTGAACTGGTCGCTTCCTTCTATGGGATGGCCAAGCACGCCGACTGCAATATGTTGTTTAATAAATTAACAGGCAAAAAAATGAGATCATTTAAAGACTTGAACGTTTCCTACAAGCCGGAAGACGGCAAGAAACGTTTTCCCGGCTCCGTGGTAAGCATCCGGGAATTAGTGAACTTACCCATCATCGTGAAGGACTTCGAGACCGGCATCCGCACCGAACAAGGCGAGGACCGCTGTATCGTAGCCATCGAGATGAATGGCGAGGCCAAGAAGTTCTTCACCAACTCGGAAGAGATGAAGAACATCCTCGCGCAAGTGAGTGAAATGCCGGACGGATTTCCGTTTGAGACCATCATTCGGACGGAAACTTTCGGCAAAGGTAGAACCAAGTATGTATTCAGCTGATGAAAAAAGTGGAAGGAAACATCGGGGTACGGTTGCTTGAATGCATAAACCCCATTAAAAACAAATGGCGTGTCCGATGGGACGTGCAGCCGGGAGAGAACGGATCGGCCACCTACATGGAAGAGGAGTTCGACCATCGACCCACCGAAGACGAGATACGCTCCACGGTCATAACATGGCACAACCGGGAAACCGACAAGGATATCCTATCAGGTTTCACCTACGAGAATGTCCCGGTATGGTTGTCAAGCGAGAACCAGTTCAACTACAAGGCAGCCTACGACCTTGCCGTGCAAACAGCAGGGGCGACTCTTCCGGTCGTGTTCAAATTCGGGACGGACACCGAACCGGTCTATCGCGAGTTTGCTACACTGGAAGACCTGACAGACTTCTATACGAAAGCCATGCAGCATATCCAAAACACGCTGGCCGACGGATGGAAAAAGAAAGATGTATTTGATTTGTCGCTATATGCGGTAGATTAAAAAAAGCCTTCGGGGGTAAGGCTGTAAAAAAAGCCCCCGGCCTGTTAAAACAGTCGTCTCACTTACTATTAAACACAACGCACCCAAATGGAGCGCGGCCGGGGGCAATGCCCTCATGCCACCCCATTTGGGTGTTTTCGTTGTTGTTTAATAAGTGAGACAGTGCAAAAGTACTAATTTTTGTTGAATATGAAAGTAATTGAGATACTGAAATTGAATAAAGGAATGCTGAAAACATGCCGGAAAGTGGGAATCCGGATGGAAGACGTACAGTATATCGAACTATACAATGACTACAACAGGCTGTTGGACGAAGGCGAAAAGGTTTCCTACATCGTGGCAGTACTGGCCGAACGTTATAATGTTTGCGAGCGAAAGGTATACACGCTCATCAAACGGCTGCAAAGCGACTGTAACCCGTTTGCAGTGTAATGGGACAGCCTCCCCATTGAAGAGGGATAACGGCGCGGTACCTTTGCAGGGTATCAAAACGACACACCATGAACAAGTATTATCAAATCCTGAAAAAGGTACTTGCCGACGGCAAGACACAAAAAGGCAGAAAAGGCGAAAGCCGTTACCTACTGAACGAGACGGTAACGCTGTCCCCTGCGGAACTGCTCGATATTTTCGAGGGACACAATATCGCACGGAAAAAGCTCAGAAGCGAACTGTCGCTCTTCATGAGCGGGGAAAGACAGGTTGAGAAATACCGGGAAGCCGGGATAAACTGGTGGGACTACTGCGGCTCCATCCTCGTGAACTCCTACCCTACCTATTTCGAGAAGCTGCCACCTCTGATTGGCAAAATCAACCGGGAAAAACGAAGCAGCAAGAACTACGTGCTGTTCCTCGGTTCGACCGGCACGGAAAGCAACCAGGCACCATGCCTCAGCCTCGTACAGTTCCAGATCGAACAAGGCGAACTGGTCCTGACGGCCTACCAGCGTAGCTCGGACGCCAACCTCGGATTACCGGCGGACATCTATCACCTGTACCTTATATCCCGGCAAATAGAACTACCCCTGAAATCCATCACAATCAACCTCGGCAACGTGCATATTTACGAGAACAACGTCACACGCACACAAGAACTGCTTGCCGGAAATCCTAACGTAAAATTCGAATTGAACGTATGAAAAAGACGTATCTGTCAGCCCCGCTGCCATTCGTGGGCCAAAAGCGCATGTTCGCACGCAAGTTTATGAAAGTATTGGAACAATATCCGGAAAGCACGGTATTCGTTGACCTTTTCGGCGGTTCCGGCCTGTTATCACACATCACCAAACGATGCAAGCCGGAAGCCACGGTCATATACAACGATTTCGACAATTACCACAAGCGGTTGGAAAACATCCCAAGGACAAACCGGCTGATCGCCGACCTGCGTGCCATGGTAGGGAATTCCGTTCCACGGCACAAGACCATAACCGGAGAACTGCGTGAGCGCATCTTCAGCCGTATCCTCCAGGAGGAGCACGAGACCGGTTACGTGGACTTCATCACCCTGTCCTCCTCTTTGATGTTCTCCATGAAATATAAACTGAACGTACCGGAGATGCGGAAGGAAGCCCTTTATAACAACATCCGGAAAGCGGACTATCCGGAGTGCACGGATTATCTGGAGGGGCTGGAAATCGTCTCCTGCGATTACAAGGAGCTGTTCAACCGGTACAAAGACACGCCGGGCGTGGTGTTCCTGGTGGACCCGCCGTACCTTTCCACCGACGTGGGTACTTACAATATGAGTTGGCGTATGTCGGATTACCTCGACGTGCTGAACGTGCTATCCGGGCATCCGTTCGTCTATTTCACCTCAAACAAATCCTCCATCCTGGAGCTGTGCGAATGGATCGGGAAAAACAAAAACATCGGCAACCCGTTCGAGGGATGTACCCGGATGGAGTTCAACGCCCACATAAACTACAGCTCATCCTACACGGACATGATGCTGTTCAAAAAAGAGGCTGCCTGACGGCGTTTCTTTGCCCCCTGTTGAAATAGAAAGCCTCCGGCGGTAATTTGTCCGCCGGAGGCTTTACTGTCCGAACATGGCCGTTTATCGAAGCCGTTTGAAGGCCACGCACGAATACACCTCGATATTTTCCACGATCTCCTCGTGGTTGTGGTTCGTCTGGCTCTCCACAAGGTCAAATGCCATGAAAGTATCGCCATCCATGCACGAGAGCCGCTCATGTATCAGTTCCGGCAGGTCAAACACCTCCAACGCCTCTTCCTTGAACGGACTGCCCTCGTTGGCTGCACCGGCCCAGTCCGTCACGATATGCAGTTTCACTTCCGGTTCGGCCCGATATTCCACCCCGTCCACAATCGCGTTCCAGCGTATCGGGCAGAACTCCACGAACACGGCAGGGCGTTCCCAATTCTCCTCCTGCTCGATAAACTCCACATTGTGGTTCCACAGGTCGATGTGTTTTATCAAGCCTCCGCCCACCTCCTTCAGCTCCTTGCAGAGCATATTATAAAGTTCCTTTCTCATTTCCGTCTTATGTCAAATTCAACATTGAAATATTCCGTTATATTTTCCTCTATGATTTCACGGACAGCCTTCTCCACTTCGGGAGAAACCCCCAAGAAACGCCTTCGGGGAATCTTGATCATGCTGCCCTCCTTTTTCAAGGCCATGAACTTCCAGAACTCCGCCTCGCCGGTCAGCTGCACGGTACGTTTGTCCTTGCGTTTCTCTCCATTCTTCCTGCGTCCGAAAGAACCGGTCGCCTCGTAGTATTTATGCCAAAAGTAACGCTTCATCTTTTTTGTCACCCTTATCTCCCCGCCGTCATTGTGAATGGCCGCATACGAAAGGTCGGTGTAAAACGTGATGCTGTTCTCCGTGGTCCGGCTGGAAACGCTCCGCCTGAGCCGGCCGGTATCTATCAAAATAGAACCTCCGGGACGTGTCGGGCTTTTACGCCGCTGCCATGCCTCGGAGAAAAAAGCCTGACGCTCAAAATTACGGTCGAACTCATCTGTCATCTCCACCCGGATATCCTGCAGGATCCGGGCGATTATCTTCTGCACGTCCTTGTTCATAGTCATCGTCATTAAAGAGTAAAAGCTGGCGGGTCTCCTCGTCAGCTATCTTCTTGCTCGCATCCGCGCTCGCGTTGAGTATATTGTAGAATGTACGTTCGGTAACGGCATATACAGGATATACGTACCGCCGCCAGATCTCGCGGTTCGGTACACCGCGTTTGGCATATTGGTCGTATATCCTGTTTATCTCCTCCACACGTTTCTCATAACTTACTCCGCGTCGCTTTGCCATCGCTTACTCCTTCTTTGGATTATATGGTTGAATATCCAGTTCCATCTTCGCGCTCACTATCACCCGGCCGCTGCCGCCACACTGGGGACAAGCCTCCTCGGTAATATTCACTTTCTTTTTTCTGAAAATCCGGGAAGGAAGTTCGGTCGTTCTCTGTACGACACCCGTGCCGCGACAAGCACGGCACAAGGCTACTTTGGGGCTCTTCTCTACATTCTGTATCATACTCTTCATTTTTAGGATTCTGTCATACCCAACGGGATGGGCTTCCACATCCCGTTATTGTCTCTTATCTCAGCTCTGATGAACTGCTTGCTCACCTCCGGCTGGTAACTCTCCTCGATGATGCGCACGCCTTCCATGAAACGCTCGTCACCGGTTTCCATCGCTACCTTGCGCAACTGAACGATGCGCGAGGCTTTCAACGTACCTTTGGCATCACGTGCCAACAGGCGGAGAACCATGCTCACCAGCGCCTTGGTCTTTTCGTCCTTGGCGAGGCTTTCGATATACTCCTTCACAATGGCAATTCCGTCCTCCACCGTATCGCGGTAACCGTCTGTCACATACGCGCCCAACGTGATACGCTTGCTTCCCTCGCTGTTGGTGAATGTGTGACTGCGCTGATCGTCCTTTGCTTTCGTCTTGAACAGGTCGGACTTCATTTCAAGGATGGTCTTGAAATTCTCCATCACCGTCCGCTTGCTCTCCTTGATGCGCTCGCTGATACCCAGCAACACCGGAATAGAGCGTTCGATCTCCTCGTCCACCATCTGCTTATACATCTCGCGGTCGGCTCTCGCCTTCTCTTCCGCGACTTTCTTGGCTTTCGCCTGACGGAAGGCATCAAACTCCGCCTTCTCGGTTTCCGTCATTACGACGGTCTGGTTCTTCTCTTCCATAATTCAAATCGTTTTTGTTGTTAATCCATCAATTCTCATACTCCTCACCATAATCTGACGTTTCCAACTCGCTTTCCAACAGGGCTTCCTCATATTTCTCATAAGACCACTCGTTCAGCCTGTTGAAAAACTCTTCCCGATCATCCCGGTCCATTTCCGGGAACACGTCAAGTATCTGGTTCTTGACATTCTCAAGCAGTTCATTAAATCTCTTATCCATATCCGTCAATTTTTAGGGGCTTTGGTGTCTATGAGCATATAGGTCACCGCCGCCGGTTGTTTTACTTCCTCTTTCTTTTTTTCCTTGAGCCCGCCCTTGCGCCGGATAGAGCGCAGCTTTACAGCCAGTTGTTCCAGTTCGTCCGAAGAGATTTGACTGAACGCCTTTCCCGCAATCCGGGGATTCCGGCAGAAGTCATTGACACGCGCCCAGTCCGAAGTGTCGATTCCCATTTTTTGCATGAGTCTCAAACACACGCTGCGCCAATATTTAAGTTCCTCCTGCATCTTCTGACGACGCTCGTCCACACCGGCCAATTTCTCCAATCCCTCACAACAGGTCTTATATTCAAGCCTCGTCATTTCACGAAGACTGTCTGTCCGGTTCCATGTATACTGCAACACGATGGACTTCTTGAACTCTTCCCGGTCTCCGTTGAACGGCAGCTTGTTGAACAAAGCGTAAAACCGGGCGAAATTGGTTACTTCCTGTGCCATATCATCCTTTCACTTTTTTCTCCACCGAAAGGATAGCCAGACTTATCATCATAAGTTTTACAGACTGACTGTCCTCCTCAAGCAAATCAATATCCGCAACCACAGGCT
Source organism: uncultured Muribaculaceae bacterium (assembly GCA_964018265.1). Lineage (GTDB taxonomy): Bacteria > Bacteroidota > Bacteroidia > Bacteroidales > Muribaculaceae > CAG-873. The sequence goes on along the minus strand of CAXHOY010000003.1, from coordinate 58,690 downwards.
CACCGCTCATGGCATTCCATACTTGCTCTACCTCTTCCGTCTTCTTTTGGTTCATCAAAAAGAGATACGCATCATACTCGGAACGATCAAACTCAAATACGACCTGAACTTTCTGTTTTTCTTCCATAGTTCCTATCATTTATTGTTTTCTTTCTTCGTTACTTCATATCCTTTTTCTTTAAGATACGTTGCCACATAATCATCATTGCCAAGGTCATTCAGCACATCAAAAAGATAACTTGACACATACCCTGCAACGGCATGTGCCGATGTATGGGCAGGAAAACGAAGTGAGCAGAGGGTGAGGGGTGAGGTGCGAGGTGTTCGGCGTTTATTTACAGGCAGTTAGGTGGGTTTGGGTGGTGGTGAGCTGGAAAAACGAAACGAGCAAAAAGTTGAATTTGCTTTAATTTTGGTTTAATTATCGAGGTGCGCCCGTTAAATGCTGGTTTAAGCTGGCTTTAATCGGGCTTTAATTTGGTTTAATCGGGCGGCTGTTTGGGTGAGCTTTGGGGCATGATCTGGAGGCGACCCTGACGACCGCCGACGACGGCAGCAGGCCGCTGGACGTGACCGCTAAAAACGGCGCGCCTGGCGGCTCTTTTTGTGTTTGGCAGGGTGACGGCAGGGCGAGGCAGAAACGGCGCGACAGGCGGCTATTACGGGGCTTTTCGGGGGTGTTTGGCTGCGGCAGTGCTGGGCATATTCCCGTCGCCGCGCAAATGGTGGCAGCTGGGCGTGCGTGGTGCGTCGGCTGGAGGTATGAGGGCATGGCAACGGTGGCCGCTCATGGGCGCGGTGGCTGGGTGTGCAGGGGCGTTAAACGGGGTGTTAAATGAGGCGTTAAATGGGCAGCGTGGAGGCATGAAAAAAGCACCTCAAAAAGTGGCCATTTCGTAGGTCTGGGCGGGGGTGCAAAATGGGGTAAAAATGGGGTTGGGAGGACAGTTGGGTGGACAAGTGGGTGGACAATCTGAACAAGCAACGACCCCTTTAATGGAAAAAACGAGGGCAAAAAAACGGCAAATTTGCAGAGAATGACCCCCCTTTAATTCCAAAAACGACCCGTTAAACGGTGGTGTAAAAATGTGGTATAATAGCGGTGTATTTCAGTAAGTTAGGAGCATTTAACGGCCATTTAACGCGCAGAAAACAGGTATTTGCTGCCTTTTTGGTTATTTCAGGGCTTGCCTGGGGGCATACCATGCCCACCCCATTACCCGACATTTGCAGTACCTGGCGTGTCCGCAGCAATAGCATTTTTTTCCAACCGTCGCTCCAGCTCTGAAATGTATTGCTGGAGCCTGCCAATTTCCTGCGCCTGCTGGACAATCTTTTCGTCCTTTTTATCAAGCAGTCTTATATGTTCAGTTAAAAATGCCGATAATGTCGTTTCGCTTGAAATTACAAAGGGGTGAGGTGCTGGCTGCTCATTCAGGGCGAACATGGAGCCAAAGCCCGTAAGTAGCCATTTTGCGTCCACTTCGTAAGTTATTACGATTTTTTCGAGTACGTCCGCTTTGGGCAATGTACCTCGTATGTAGCTACGAACATTAGCCTCGTTTATGCCGAGTTTGGCGGCAAATAGCGTGTTTTTCCCGTCTGCTACGGCGTTGACAAGCTGTGAGATACGCTCGCCGATGGTCTTTGTCCTAATTACTGTTATATCCATGGTGCGATTTTATTCGTAAAAAGTTGCGAAAAAATTTTGTGATGTCGTAATAAATTACGAACTTTGCAGCGATGTAACTAATTACAAAGCGTACAAAGTTACGAAAAAATGGCCAAATGACCGAATGTTAAACCCATAAAGTAAAGGATATGACACCCAGAAAACAAATCGAGGTCAGCAAGCAGACCCGTGAAATGCTTGTAAAAACGTTCAAGACGACCAAGGTTAGCGTGTGGCGCGCCCTGGCATTCCGCGACAACAGCCCCAAGAGCCAGCGCATACGCATGGCAGCGGAGCAGAACGGCGGCGTGCTGCTTTTGCTTACGCCCGCCATGGAGACCCTGCACGACGCTGACGGCTTCATGCGTCAGTATTTCCCTGCCGACGTATTGGTGGAGTGCGACAAGAACACGGGTCGCGTTGAGCTGCTGAAACGCGGCGAGGTGGTAAAGGCATGGGAGCACGTGAAGCTGACGCAGTTTCCAGAGATCCACGCCGAAGCAGTGGCATTGTGTGGCAATCAGACGGTAACAATCTAAAACGCGCCACCATGGAAATGTATAACAGTGCACTGTGCATTAGTCATGCAGAACTGACGGACGGCATAATGTCGGCGGCAGCTTTGCAGAAAATGCGCCAGCGCGGCCAGGTGCAGCAGGTGCGGCGTGCGTGCTACGGAACCAGCGCGTTATACGTGGTCGAGAGCCTGCCCGTGCAGTATAAAGCAGAGGTTTACCGCCGCTGGCCTGACCTGAAAGAGCAGGCCGAAAGCCGCCCATTTGTGGACAGCGTGGAGCCAGACGGCAAGGCCATGCAGTTTTTTGCCGACTACGTGTTGAGCGACGGGCGGCACCTGTCAACGGAAAAGCAAAGCGAGTATGCCAATAACTGCGCCATACTTCGGGCATTCGGGCAAATGCTTGAACGCGCGAACAGCCACCGCATGAGGCAGAGCAAAGCGCGGTTAAACGCTGGGGAGTTCTGGGCAAAGGCAGCGGCAGCCCTGCCGCGTCTGTGCGACCGCTGGCCTAACAGCCTGCCGCAGAGCGCACGCCGCCTGCGCATGAAATACAACGAATTTCAAAAGGCGGGCTATGAGAGTATGATCAGCCGCAAGTTTCAGAATAAGAACGCTGCCAAGGTGCTGGACGACGAGCAGCAGGCGGCCATTATGGTGCTTTTGGCGCACCACAACAACCTGCCCGACACGGAGGTGGCACGGCGTTACAACCTGGTGGCCGACGTTAAAGGCTGGCCGCAGATCACCGCCAGCGCGGTGGGCGTGTGGCGTGAAAAATGCGACCTGGTGACAGCTGCGGCACGTCGGGGCGCGTCGAATTTCCGCAACGAGCGGAGTATGCAGGTGAAGCGTAGCAGGCCGACCGCGCCGTTCCTGCTGTGGACGCTTGACGGCTGGACATGTGAGCTGCTTTACCAGCAGACGACCATAGACAAGCAGGGGCACCGCACGACGACCTACCACAACCGCCTGACGCTGGAGGTGGTGCTCGACCCGTGCTGCCGTTATCCCATAGGCTACGCCATAGGGAGCCATGAAACGCCCGCGCTCATAGCGGAAGCCCTGCGCGACGCAGCGCGCCACAGCCGCGAGCTTACAGGGGTAATGCTTCGCAGCAATCAGATACAATGCGACCACTACGGCATTAAGACCATGACCGACCTTTACAACGTCATGGCCAAGCACCTGACCCCCGCGCGTGTAAAGAACGCCAAGGCAAAAGACATTGAGCCATATTTCGGCTACATAAATACGACGTACTGCCAAAAGTTTGATAATTGGAGCGGCTACGGCGTTACTACCGACCCGAAAAAGCAGCCGAACAGCGAGGCGTTAAACCAGCTGCGGCACCAATTCCCAGACGAGCAGGGCGTGCGTGAGCAGATCCACCAAATAATGGCCTATGAGCGTGCCAGCAAGCGGGCGCAGTTCATGCAGATGTATGCCAACCTGTCGGAGGATCAGCGGCTGCCGCTGTCGAAAGAAAATTATTTGCTGTACTTCGGGCAGACTACGGGGTTCACCAACGCCCTGGAGGGGTGCGGTCTTCGCCCCACGCTGCTGGGAGCCAAGCGCGATTATGACTGCTGGGACTTGACGTTCAGGGAGCACGCGGGCGAAAAATGGCAGGTGCGCTTTGACCCTGACGACCTGAGCGAGGTATTGGCAGTAAATGAGGACGGCAGCCGCCGTTACATGCTGCGCGAAAAGTATGTGCAGCCCATGGCATTGGCCGACCGCAAGGAGGGCGACGCGGAGCAGCTGGAGGCCGTCAGGACATTTAACAAAGAGCTGGAGGGTCATGTGACCAAAGAGCTGTGCGGGGCTTATGAGACAGTCGACCGCATGATAGGCGACCATGAGCGGCAGACCGCGCTCCTGTTAAGCCGTCTGCTGCTGACGGACAGCCACGGCCAGCACAAGTTACCAGCGGCGCAGCAGCGCATGAGCCAGGCAGCCATTGCGGACGTGGAGTATGAGACAGTGGAGCCAACGCCGAACATGCCCGCGGGGTGGCAGAACGAAGACCCCGAAAATTTCGATATTTTCTAAAACCCATTAAAAAGATATTAAACCATGGTAAAGGACGAAAAAAACCAGATAGCGCAGCGACTTAAAGAATACTGCGAGAAAATGGGCAGCCAGAACAAGGCAGCCCGCAGCCTCAACGGCACCAGCACGGCGACAGTCAGCAAAATGCTTTCAGGCGATTGGGACACCATAAGCGACGACATGTGGCGCGCTGTTGGCGCGCAGCTGGGACATGACAGCAGCGCGTGGCAGATCGTGAAATCAAACGCCTACAAGCGCATGGCCTTTTTAATGCAGCAGGCCAAGGAAGAAAGCCTCGTTATAGCCATTACGGGGTTTGCAGGGTGCGGCAAGACGGAGGCCATAAAGAGCTACACGAAGACGACGCGCAACGTGTACCATTTAATGTGCAGCGAGTATTGGAACCGCCCGACGTTCATAAACAAGCTGCTGCGCGCGCTGGGCAAGGACGTGGGCGGCAGCGTGGCCGACCAAATGGACGCGATCGTCGAGACGCTGAACAGCGCGGACGCGCCTCTTATCATTCTGGACGAGGCCGACAAGCTGCGCGACCAGGTGCTTTACTTTTTCATAAGCCTATACAACCAGCTGGAGGGTCATTGCGGCATTATCCTGGTGGCCACGGAGTACCTTAAAAACCGCATAGAGCGGGGCGTTCGCCTGAAAAAGAAAGGCTATGAGGAAATTTACAGCCGCATAGGGCGCAAGTTCGTGCAGCTGCAAGTTATCAACGGCGAAGACATTGCAGCGGTGTGCAAGGCCAACGGAGTGACAGACCCGAAGACCATACAGGACATAATAGCCAGCGCAGAATGCGACCTGCGCAGGGTAAAGCGCGCCGTGTGGGCAGCGAAAAAGAAAGGAGGGGCACAATGAGCAAGAGCGTAAAGCTGCGCGTGCCCTCTGCGGCTGTGCCGCCGCTGCTGGTCGAATGGCTGCGCGACGCGCTGCCGTTTGACATAACAGTGGCCAGGGGGTGCAGAGCCGACGGGACGCGCACGGTGGTGTTTACCGTCACCGCCAGCACAAAGAGCGACGCAGCGGCCAAGCTGCACGCCCTGGAACAGTTAATCAACGCGCACGGGCTGCGCGACAATATCGAACAGTAACAATGCGCAGGGCGATAAGTAACAAAAACGTAATGCAGGCCAGGTTTGAGACGGCACCATTCGAGGGTGTGTGGCTTGCAAGCCTGGGGCGGCCAGAGATGCGCGGGTCGTGGATAGTTTACGGCGGCAGCGGTAGCGGCAAGACCACCTACGTGATGCAGCTGTGCAAGTATCTGACGAATTTCGGGCGCGTGGCCTACAACAGCCTGGAGCAGGGTTTGAGCTTGTCGCTTCAAAAGGCATGGGAGCGTGTGGGCATGGAGGAAGCAGGCAGCAAAATAATACTGCTGTGCAAAGAGAGCCTGTCGGACATACGGGAGCGGCTGAAAAAGAAAAACGCGCCTAACATTGTGGTAATCGACAGTGTGAATTATTGGATCGGCTTCACCATGCGCGACTATACCAGGCTGAAAGACGACAACCCCGACACGCTGTTTGTCTTCATAGCCCACGAAGACAAAGGCCAGCCGAAGGGCAACATGGCTAAAAACATTCGCTACGACGCAGACATAAAGATCAGGGTCGAGGGTTACAAGGCATTTGCCACGTCGCGCTATGAGGATATGGACAAAGGCGAGGGCGGGCAAGATTATGTGATCTGGGAGCAGGGCGCGCGCGAATATTGGGCAGAGTTATAAACACCAAGCAATACACAGCAATGACAGAAAACAAAGACATGGACGAGATCCACCGCGGGCTGCTGAAAAAGTTTCACACGCTTTGCAGTGTTCTGGGCATGACGGCAGACCAGAAGGAGGAACTCATAGCCGCCTATCATGTGGAGAGCAGCCGCGACATAGACACGCACGACCTGGTCGACCTGTGCGCGAAGCTGTCAAGGCAGGCAGGTGGCAAAAAGCGGGGCGAGTATGACCGCCTGCGCAAGCAGTGCATGGCCGCCATAGGCAGCTGGCTGCGCATGTGCGGCAGGGACAGCAACGCGACCGTAATAAAGGCCATAGCGTGCCGCGCGACCAAGCACGACGACTTCAATAAAATACCGCTGGAGCGGCTGCGCAACCTGGTGCACCTTTTCAACAACAAGGTCAAGGATCAGGACGCAGTGGACGACGTGGCCGAACAGGTGGAGGCCAAGAAAGAGGCGGCAAAGAAAATATTTATTTACCGAGCCGAGAACGGCCTGGGCTTTCTGAATTAACACGGACATGAGCACGAACACCAACACGGCATTGGCCGAGATAAAGCGCAACATAACGGCGCAGACTGTTGAAATGGACACGGACACATATTGCTGGCTGCTTCGGGAGCTGGCAGAGTGGTGCCAAGACCAGGCCAACATGCAGGAGTATGCCGAAGACTTCGCAGAAGACTATAACGAGTAACAACCCATAAAAATCAAAAGCAATGAAAGCAAGAATTTTGAACTACGTAAAAGCTGCCGTGCGCCTGCCATTCGCACTCGTCGGCGGCATGTTGACGCTGGCGGCTGTCGCCCTCAACACTCTGGGGTCGTTTGCCCTGGGCAGGCTGTCGGACGCAAACGACTACATGGACACTATTAAATAACCCCTAAACACCCATTAAACACATGGAAAAAGACGAGAAAAAGGTCGTCGAAATGACGGCAGAGGAACAGGCACAATTTGCCGCGTTCAAGGCAGAACAAGAGAAAAAGGCGCGTATGCAGAGGCGTAAGGAAAACCGCGAGACCTACGCGCAGATCGTGGACGAGCAGGTGCAGTTAGCCATTCCAGAGCTGGCCGCGCTGTCGGAGCAGATCAAGACCGTAAAAACCACCGTTTTCGAGAACTTCAAGACGGTGCTCGCCATGAAAGCCGAGGTTATGAGCATGACGCAGGCAGGGCAGCACAGCCACACGTTCACGACCACGGACGGCCTCATGCGCCTGACGCTGGGCACCAACACAGTGGACGCATACCGCGACACGGTGGAAGACGGTATCGGCATTGTGCGCGCCTACATTGAAAGCATGGCCAAGGACGAGAACAGCCGCGCGCTGGTCAACGCGGTGCTGCGTCTGCTGGCGCGTGATCAGAAAGGCACGTTAAAGGCCAGCCGCGTGCTCCAGCTGCGCAAAATGGCCGACGAGACAGGCGACGAGACGTTCATAGAGGGCGTTAAAATCATCGAGGAAAGCTACCAGCCAAACGAAACAAAGCAGTATATACGTGCGGAGTTCAAGGACGACAAGGGCTGGCACATAATCCCGCTGTCGGTAACAGACGTGTAACCATGCGCGCGGGCATAAAAGAAGCGCGCCCCCCATAAGCCGAAGCCTGAAGCACGCGCAACCCGATGTGTGTAAAGGACGCTGCAAATTTACAAAAAAATTCGGTAAATGGAAAATAATCGGCATTATAAAAGCACTTTAGAGCGCGTAAAGCTAATAAAAGCACTTACCGACCGTTATTACGAGCCAGGAAACAACGCGAAATGTTACAAGGCTGTGTGGAAAAAGTATATTTATCCCATTTACCCGATGTGTTATAGAACTTACCTAAATTACCTGAATATACCACCAGAGCCACCAGCCGCAAAACCACCACAATTACCGTTAGACTTCGACGAGTAGTGAACACAGCCAAAGCCCGCCAGCCTGCAAAAGACTGACGGGCTTTGTTATTTAATTTGCAGGTGCGCCACGACGGCCTGACGGGCAGGGCGTGCGGCGGCAGTGAATTGGCAGCGGGTAATGTAGCGGTCGATGCTTTCTATCAGTTCGGCATGGTTGTGGTTGGTGGCCGACACGGAAAGCATGAACGTGCTAAAGTTTTCGCCCGCAAGTGTGGCCATGGCCGCGTGCACCTGGTCGATAATGTCGAAATAGTCAAGAGCTGCCTCAAGGCGGCTATCATTAAAGCCCGCCGTGTAAGACTTTGTGCGGGTAATGATGTGGAGGCGCACGGGCACGTCGGCCATGCAGACGTGGTTAGCGACCTGGCGCACGTCGTACTGTTCAAACTCAATAAAGACGGAGGGGCACGGCCATGCGGTGCTGCTGGTAATTTCGGCGAGGTGCTCATTCCACAGGTCTATGAACTTGACGGCTGGCACGCGCTCTTTAATCTGGGCTGCAATAGCCTTAAATAACTGTTTTCTCATTTGCGTAATGCTTTAATTAGTTCCTGGTTGTAACGCTGGACGTTGTCGTCTATAACGCCCTGAATTATGCGCTGCGTTTCGGCACCGTCGCCGACAAACTGACGCTGCGGCATATTGACGGCGCGGGTGTGCTGTCTCACGGTGTAGGTATTGCCTTTTTTGCTTTTTCGGGTGTGCTGTCGGACGGTAACGCTGGTTTTGCCGCCCTCATTGTGGAGGGTGGCGTAGGGCTGGTTAGATGTGAAGCGCACGCCGTCGGGCGTTTCGCTGGCCTGTATGGATCTGCGGAGGCTGCCCGTAACGACCAGGAGGGAGCCGAGGGCGTTTGGGTCGCGTCGCTTTTTCCACTTATTCGTAAAAAAGGCTTTGCGGGTAAAATTTCGGTCGAATTCGTCGTGCAGTTCGACCCTCATGTCGCTAATTATGTCTTTTTTGAGCTGTGCGGGGTCTAACATTGTTATTTGTTACGTAATTTTTTGTGAGTTCGACAAATATGTAGTAAATTTGCGGTTACAATGAACGAGGAAGCTAAAATATTACAGTATGCCCAAGCCCAAGGCACAGAGGTAAACCACGCCGAAAAGGTCGCGACGACCTCTGCGGGGGACATTTACGCCCTAAGTTTTGAGGATAACGAAGGCTTCCCTATGCCTACGGGCTTGCCGCGCTTTGTAATAGCCAAAGGCGGCAAATATAAGTATGTAGACGGTGAAGACGGCCTAAAGTTATTGCGTTCATTGGATCTCCAAGAATAAGTTTTTAATTTTCGGGTTAATCAATTTGTCATCGATACGGATAACGCCCACCATGTTGGCGCGCATGTCGCCAATATATGAGCTAACGTCGTCGCTGCCACTTTGAGGGTCAAAATAGCGCACTTTTCCGTCTTTAACTTCGGCTAAGAAAACATGAGCATTGCGGCCTTTCCAAGCGCAATAAACTTCATACACGCCGTCATGATCAAATCTTTCTGCAAAATATTCTTCCAGGCGTTTTTGGTTCATAACCTTATAACCTTTACTTTTTTGCCATTTGAACGTGTAATTATAGTCGGGTTTTGTGCCGTCGATGTTAAGGAAACGCTCCTCCCAACCAACACCCACGCGCTTTAATTCTTTCCATGCCGCGCCCGCGTTTGGTTTGGCAGTAACATTAAAGCCAAGGCGACGCAGCCAATGTGTAACTGTGCACGTCTGGCAGTTGTCGCGATAGCCGCCGCCCTTACTATATTGGGGGTTTTCTTTGCCTTTATTGGCTTCGTCGTAGGTCATGGCTTTGCCTTTTGTTATGCCAAAATCATGCTCCAATTTAAGGCAGTGCTCGGCAATGGCCTTTTTTTGGTCAGCGGTGAGCGTGTCGGGCAGTTCTGCGATAATGTCATTTATGCGTTGCTGTGTCTGTTCCTCTTTGACAGTTTCGGTTATTACCTTTTTTGCCTCTGCTGGAGCCTTAAAATATGGGTGCTTTGGCGGGAACAGCTGCATTTGCTTGCCAGCGTTAAAGCGGAACATTTGCTGCTTTGCCGCTTCGGTTGAGTTGTCGCCCAAGAGCATGGCACGGGCTGGGTCGCTTTCGGCATATTTGCCGCGGCGCACCTGCACGGCAGTGCAGCGGCAGCCCCAGCCGTTAGGCGGGTAGTATTTGTCCCAGAACGGGTCGGAGGGCGGCAGCGTTATGCCGTTCATGGCCGCGTGGTCGTCGCGCACACGGTCGTCCTCTGCGGTGCGGTACTGCAACAGGTAGCGGTCGCCGTCGCGCTCCATAGCCGCCCATTTGGCCGCCATTTGGCAGGTGCCGACGGCGTGCTTATATTCGGCATAAAGGTAGGCGGTGTTATAACGCTGGTTAATCTTTAGCACGTCGGCCTGAAATTGGGCATACGGCTTAATTTCGCCTTTGTCAGTGACCAGCGACAGCCCTATTTCGCGCATAGCGTGGAACGTCTTAAAGCCCGAAAAAATAAAGCTGTTTTCCTCTAAAGCATAGCGGAGCGTGTCGGGCACGTCGGTGGGGAGGTGCGCGTCGACCCCGCGGTTAATAGCGGCGACAGTTTCAAGTATGAGCTTGCGGGCTTTGGGGTCTTTAATCTGGTTTATGTCGAAGCCGCCAGCCTGGTATATCAGGTCGGCCACGTCGTCGAAGACGGAGGAGTCGAAGCTGGGCGCGTCGTCTTCATCAGCGGCGAGGTTAAGGGAGCCGCCGTCTTCATATAGCAAATTAACAGCTGCGTGGAAAGCCCCGTAATTGGCGCGCAGTTCAGCAGTGTGCGCGGGGCTTACGCGAAAAAAGCGTCGGGCTGTGTCTTTTTTTCGCGCACGCCCGTAATGGGCACGTTATATTTGTCGGTGAAATACTGCGGATCAATTTCGTAATATTCCAGCAGCACGCGCTCCATTTCGCGCTGTTCTGACGGCGTAAAGGCCGCCGCGTCGTCCCATTCGTAGCGCATACCGCCGACAGGGAAACCGTGGGCAAGCATGAACGGCAGCAGGTGGTCGTTCACATTGTTGGCCAGCATGGTTTTGTCGGCTTCGATAACATTCTCGAACACGTCCAGGTGCGTTTCAGACTGTGAGAGCGAGGAGCCCGCGTCTATGGTCATGGTCTGGTTAAGAATACCTTTAGAAATTTCGCTGTTACAGCGATCCACGCGCTTGTCGTAAACATTGTAGGCGTCGCCGCGGCTGCTTTCTTTAATGTCTATTTCGGTGCCGTCAGGGAACAAGCCCCAAAACGCGCTGCCCATGTTTTCGAGGGCACTTTCAATTTTGGCGCGTTCCGCGTCGTCGGTGGTGGTGGCTTTGGCTATACGCATGGGCGCGCCGAAAATTTCGCCGAACATGTCCCAAAAGCCGAGCATGTTCTTTTTGCTTATGCACTGCGGGGCGCACTTCAAGAGCAGGCCGAGGTCGTGGGGCTTGCCAATTTCCAGGCACCAGCTGGCCAGCTCACCCTCGCGGTAGCTTATGCCGCTGCGCCAATCGTCGCCGACATTACGGAGCAGCACGCCGTGCTCCTGGCACACATGCTTGCGGGGCACCAGCTCCACGCCGTCGAAAGTGAGGCCGTCGCTGGTTTTCTTAATGTCGCCGAATTGCACAAGGCTGTGCCCCCAGAAACGGGAGTCGAGAGCCAGGGAGCAATAGTCGTTAAACCATTCGCGGGTAAACAGTGCCGTGGCCTTTTCCACCTCTTTGCCGTCGGCACCGACAAGGCGAAATTTTTGCTTTAGCACCATGCCTTTGCGCTGTCCAATACAGCCCTCAAGGTGTAGGTCAACAAGGCAATCGGTGTAAATGTCGTAAAGGTTCTGCCGCCTGGGGTTGTCCACGTTAATGGCCTGCTGCCAAGCCTGCCGCCACATGCCTACGTCTTTTTGCGTCAGGCTGTCGGTTTGTCGGATCAGTTCGGCAGTGAGGCGGCGACCCTCTTTACTCTTAACAAAGGCGGCAATGCGCTGCACCTCTGCGGAGCTATACAAGTGGTCGCCTGTAAAGATATGGCCAATTTTCTGTAAAATGTTCATTTAACAAGCGTTTAACGGTTAGTAATTACCATGTGCATTTTTTGACTTTGCCCAGGGCAGAGCCGAAGCGCACAGGGTTATGGCTGTCGGTGTCGCCGTCGTCGCTCACATATTTGGGCATGTCGGGCGAGGCTTTGGAGGCTTGCACGTCGCGGAGCCATTTAAGGCTGTCCTCGTAGAGCTGGACGCGGCGGTCGCTGCCCATAGACTGCGGCAGGCGGTGCACCATGATGTAAAGCGTAATATTAACGGCGCAGTCCACCAGCATAGGGTTGCGGCACGCGCCGACCTGTGCAAAAGCCTTTGCCATGTCGTAGCGGTCGCGGGTGTAGCTGCTTATTTTTTCCTTGGCCGCCTGTTCGGCCTGGAGGCGTATTTCGGTGTGTGCCTGGAGCTGTTCAAACTCAAAATCGTCGCACACGGCCTTGTAGTCGTCATCAGTCAGAAACATAGGGCATTACTTTTTTATGGGTTGTGGGTTGGCCTCATAAATGGCAATTTTGCGTGCAGTCTCTGCGGTAAAGCCTTTTGCAAAGCGGTGGGCAGCAATTAGCTTTTTAACGCCCTGCATTGACACGACCACGGGCTTGCCGTCTTTTACCAGCACAAGGAACTTGCGGCGCAGCAGGTTGGCATTTTCCTGCGCCTGTTTAACGGCCTGTTTTCTGCGCCACTCAAAGATCCAGGCGCGGACGAGTTTTTTAATAAATTTCACCATGTTACATTTTTTGCGTTACGCCGCTTACCAAAAGACGGCTTAAAATTAGAAATACGGGAGTGCTTTTGCAGTATGTTGATAGCGGCCTCGTCAGCGTCGGGCGCGTCGTCGTGGCCGCGCATACCTTTCTGGAAAGCTAAAGTTTGGTCAAGGCCGCGCAGCATGTCGGGGTCGTCTTTCTGGCTGTCGTCATAAAAGACGAAGCCGCGCTCCCAATTTGCCGCGCTGCTTTCGATACGCTGGAACTTGTCGGGCTTTTTGCGCTTGTCGGGCAGTATTGGCAGCTGGTAGCCGCGCAGGTCGCCCTCCGTTGCAAAATCTTTCATTAAGTTGTCCTGCATGAAATTGGCCTCCATGTAGAATTTAATGGCTATGCCCGTAGTGCCTGCCCATTCGTAGAGGTCGTAACACCAGCGCACCATTTCGGCCACAGTGGCCTGACGGACAAAAGCGCGGAGCTGCCACAGCTGGCCGCCTTTGATTTTGCCCCACAGCTTTGCGGCCTTATAGTCGTTTTTCTGGGTGCTTTTCCAGGAGGGGTCAATATATAGCACAAATTCCTGGAACTGCGCCCACGCTGGCCGCTTTGCCCAGCGGATCCATTCCTGACGGAAGACGGCACCCTCCACAATGGGGTTGTTCATGTATTCTTTTTGAAATGAGCGGTACCCCTGGAAGTCTTCAATGGCCTGCACTTCGGCGGGTGTCCATTTTGCCGCCCACGACACATTGCCGTTTTTGTCCCAGATGTTGACCTGCGACACCTGCACGCCTTTGGTCTCTGAAATGTTTTGCAGGACGGAGTTTTTGGCTATCAAGTTGCCGACCATGATAAAGCGGCCACGGCCACCGTCGAGGGCACCGAACAAAGCCTCCTTAACCCAATCAGTGAGCCGCTGCACGCGGTTAGGGTTTTCGCAGAGTTCGTCGTCGTCGAGGTCGTCAATGACAATGTAGTCAGGGCGGTGGCTGCGGTAACGCAGACCACGGGGCGACTGCCCGCGACCACGGGCAAAAAAGGCTGTGCCGTCTTTGGTGACGAAAGACCCCTCCTCCCAATTACCGTTATTATACTGCTGGCCGAAATCGTTAATATAACGCTGGTTAAATTGTAACTCTGCCTGAATGTCGGCCAGCAGGGTGTTTGCGTTGTCTTCACTCTTACCCACCAGCACCATAACGTTAATTTCGCGCTGCTGCTGGCACTTTAGCCACAGGGGGATAAATATATCCAGGTGTGTGGACTTTGCCGCGCCGCGGTGCCACCTAAAGACGGCGCGGAGGTTCTTTTCTTTCTTTACGAGGTTGGCCGCCTTAATGTGGAAAGGCGCGCACGGGGTCTGCACGCCTGTTTGCGGGTTCTGGGTGTAGTGTGGAAAGTAGTAATCGACAAACGCGGCATAATCGGCGCGCACGCGCTTAATGCGCTGCTCCCGCTGCTGGTTGGTCTCACCACGCCCCACAACGGTGGCCGTCTGGACGGTCTCGCAATGCTGTTTCCACAGTTCGAGAGCCTCTTTGCGTGTTAGTTTGTCGTACTTCGGCATGTCATTTTATAAGTTTGTTCTGCATAAGGTAGTCGATATATTGGTTGTGATAGCGGTTAATGGTTTTGAGCAGTTCGGGTGTTATACCCTCATCATACTGCGCCTGAAATTGCAGCCATTTGCTGAAAGCCATAAAAACCTCGATAACGTCCACAATGCTGGTCTGCTTGTCCAGCTTTTCGATAGTGGCCGAGAATTTGGCCAGCTTATCGCCCAGACCGTTGATCGCGTCGGGGTCTTCGCTGTTGTTTACGCTTTCCAGCATTTTGTCGATAGTTCGGAGCAGTTTGTTGACGAGTTCGGGGCGGGTAATGTTCTGCGCGGCGCGCTGTTCCTGCCAGCCCTCTGCGTTCACCCATTTGGTAATGGTCTGCGCCGAGATACCTGTTTTTTCGGCTATCACCTTTTGACTGTCGCCCTGCATGAATAAAATGCGGGCGTAGTCTTTCTTTTCTTCACGCTCTTTTTTTGTAGCCATTCGGCACCATGTCTTTAATGTTTTAATGCAGCGCGAGGCACGCCAGACGCTGCGGGTTATTGTTGGTTTATCGGTGCAAAATTCTATATAAATGGGCGAAATAAAAAAAAGTGTGTCAAGACTTTACACTCTTTTTGTGGGTTTGGGACAAACTATTGAATTTTGCAGCTGAAAGTGTAACATAACGCGGCGTAGAGCAGCGGTAGCTCGTGAGGTTCATTCCCTCAAGGTCGCAGGTTCGAGTCCTGCCGCCGCAACAAACCCACATAGTGAAATGACCGACGGCCACGGCGGCAGCTCACCACAGAGCGCACAAAAAGGGTGTATGCGCCAGAGCTGCCTCCGCCCGTCACTTTAGACCAACGCAATGGCAAAAGAAATGATAATCAGCACCAGCCGCCTGAACAGTTACGGCAGCCGTGTAATTACGTCGGGCATTGACATAGAGCAGTACCAGAAAAACCCCGTTTTGCTCTGGATGCACCGCCGCAGCTTCAACGACAAAAACCCGCTGCCCATTGGCCGCGTGGAAAACCTGCATTTTGACGGCGACGCGCTCAAAGGCACGCCCGTGTTTGACGAGAACGACCCATTCGCCAAGCAGATAGCCGACAAGTGGAACAACGGGTTCCTGAAAATGTGCAGTGCAGGGCTTGACATTCTGGAGGTCAGCGTCGAGCCTGCCAACCTGGTGCCAGGTCAGACCCGCGCTACCATTATGCGCAGCAAGCTGACGGAGGTCAGCATTGTGGACGTAGGCAGCAATGACGACGCTTTGCAGCTCACCAACAGCGGCCAGCTGCTGACATTGGCGGCAGGCGACGAAAGCGACGCGCTGCCCCTGCTGGTGCTGGCACAGAATACCGAAACAGACAACGCCGACGGCGAACAGCCCGCGGCCAATATTAACAAAACCAATAATAACAAAAGCATGAACAAAGAAACGTTACAGCTGCTCGGTCTCGCAGAGGGCGCGACCGACGAGCAGGTGCACAGTGCCGTGCAGTTGCTCAAAGGCAAGGCCGACAAAGCCCAGAGCATGGAGCTTGCCGCCATTACCGCCGCTGTTGATCAGGCGGTCAAGGACAAACGTATCACAGAGGCCAAGCGCGACCACTTTATCGAGTTGGGCAAAAGCGTAGGTGTGCAGCAGCTCACCGCCACGCTGGAGTGTATGACACCCGCCAGCAAGCCCCTGGACTTAATCAACAAGACACAGGGCAGCGCAGGCGCGCCCGCAGGTCAGGAACACCAGACCTTTACCAAGTTGTCGGAGGTGCCCGCCGACCAGGTGGAAAAGCTCAAAGACGAGCAGCCGCAGGAGTATGCCCGCCTGTTCAAGGCCGAGTACGGCATGGAACTGCCCCGCTAAACAGTCAATAACCAACCATTAAATAAACTTTTAATAGTAATGAAAGCAATTTTAAAGATTTTCAGCTGTCTGTGCATGTTGCTTTGCGCCGTCGGCGTAAACAGCGCAATGGGTGCCACACTTTCGTGTGCCGTCGGAGGCACGCCCGCCATGGGCGCGCTCATGGCTAACGGTGTAGCCCTGGTCGCTGGTCACTTCATGCCCGCAAATGCCCTCCACGCTGGTGTGTTCACCGAGATATGGACGGCAGAAATGATTAAAGCGTTCCGCACCGCGCCCGAATGCCTGGGCTGGTACGACCGCATCCGCTCTTATGATCAGTATGTGGAAAATGAAGTTATCCACTTCACCGAGCTGGGCGGCGATCCCAAAGTTTTGATAAATAACACCACTTACCCGCTTGCCATTACGAAGCTGGAAGACGCAGACAAGCCCGTCAGCCTGGACAAGTTCGACACCGAGGCCACACCCGTGACCGACGACGAGCTGCACGCAGTGAGCTACGACAAAATGGCCAGCGTGCAGGAACGGCACCGCGAAGCCATTAAAGAGTCGGTGCGTAAAAAGGCCATACATGCCATCGCCCCCGACGAGCACACGGCAAACAAAACCGTGGTTATACGTACCACGGGCGAGGTTGACACGCCTAACCTGCGCAAGCGACTGACCCCCGCCGACATTGTGACACTCAAGGCCGCCTTTGACAAAATGGGTATGCCTGACACCGACCGCGTGCTGGTGCTTTGCTCTGACCACATAAACGACCTTTTGCTTACCGATCAGAAATTCCGCGAAGCCTACAACATCAACCAGACCGAGGGCAAGATCGCGCGCCTTTACGGCTTCGACATTTACGAATACAACGGCACGCCTTACTACACCAGCGCGGGCAAAAAGAAGACTTACGGCGCGGCCACCACAGGCACCGACCGACAGTCGTCTGTGGCTTTCCACGTATCCAGCATGATGAAAGCCAACGGCAGCGTGCAAATGTATTACAGCGAAGCCAAGACCGACCCGCTGTACCACCGCAACCTCGTGAATTTCCGCAAATGGGGCATTTGCTTGCCGCTTAAATCGGACTGCACCCGCGGCGCAATCGTCAGCACCGTAGAAACAGCCTAAATGAATGGCACAGGCTCTTAAATATCTGGTAATCCACTGCACCGCCACCCCAGAGGGACGCGACGTGTCGGGCGACGAAATACGCCGCTGGCACACTTCGCCCGTCTCTTTGGGCGGGCGTGGCTGGAAGCAGGTAGGTTATACCGACCTTTTCCACCTAAATGGCAGCGTGGAGCGTCTGGTCGCCAACAACGAGGACGACATGGTGGATAATTGGGAGATCACCAACGGCGCAAAAGGCTACAACAGCATTAGCCGCCACATCGTGCTGGCTGGCGGTTGTACCGCCAACGGCAAGACCCCGAAAGACACCCGCACCCCCGCACAGAAGGCAGCCCTGGAAAAATACGTTAAAGAGTTCCACGCCAAACACCCGAAAGTTAAGATTATAGGCCATAACGAAATAGCCGCAAAGGCTTGCCCGTCTTTCGACGTGCAGGCATGGTTAAAAAGCATTGGCATAAATCAGTAACCCCCTGAATGAGCACAATAACGACAATTATACTCGCAATCATTGGCAGCACAGTGTTAAGCACGCCGCTGGGCGTGTGGCTGGGCAGCATATTGACCCGTGACAAATACAGGGCGGAAATCGACCAGCTACGTGCCGAGGTGTCGTCTAAACTGTCGTCGGTCAAGTCGTCAGAGCTTGACAATGTGCGCAAGGCCAACGACCTGCTGGTAGAAAGCATCGTTACACCGCTCCAGAAAGAAATATCAAGTTTACGCCGCAATGTTGACAAATTCCGCAAAGCCATTGAAAAGATCCCTTTTTGTCCTCATGCTAACGAGTGCCCTGTGTCTCGCCAGCTGTCGAGTGACGAGGGAGACGACGACGACCGCAAAAACGCAGTTTAATGCAACCGCTACGGCCACCGCCGACAGTGTGGGCACTTCGGCCATTGCGACGCAGACCACAATAAAGGCGCAGGTCGATAGTCTGTTACAGGCTGCCTTAATGCAGACTACAATAGAACAAAGTGAGGCCAGCGTTGAGCAGACCCTGCACCTTTTACTATTCGACACGACGCAACCAGCTGACACCGCCACAGGGCTGCCGCCCGTAAAGGCAGCATTAACCAAGACCACCGCGGCCAAGCGAAAGGACACCACCGAGCGCACGGCACAGGCTGACGTTAAAGCAGAACTAAAGAGGGCACAGACCGACAGCACCCAGACGCTGGCACAAAGCACGGCACACGTGCAGAGCGACCAGCAGGCGCAAGTGGCCGCAAAGAGCGACACCACAGCAAAGGAAAAGACCCAGCGCGACAGTTGGCGGGTGTGGGCAGTGGCTGCCCTGGCTGCATTGCTAATTATTACGGCCTGCGTCTGGTATCTGCGCAGAAAAATAAACCTATAACAACAAACAAAATGAACAGTTTAGAAATCAAACGCCAGAATGGTAACGTCCCCAAAAGCCTGCCAGGCCAAGACCATGTGTCGGGCATGATCTTTTATGTTACCACTGCGGACATTCCCGACGGCTTCACCACCGAGGCCGTGCAAGCTGTCAGTACCATAGACGCAGCCGAAGCGTTGGGCATTACCGCCGACGCAGAAAAATGGGCTGTCAAGGTCATGCACTACCAGCTTTCTGAAATATTCCGCATAAATCCAGGCATTACGCTTTACGTCGGCATTTTCACCAAGCCCGAAACGCACACATTTGCGGAGCTGGCCACCGTGCAGAACTACGCCGACGGCGCAATCCGTCAGTTCGGCATTTGGGACGGCCTCACACAGCTGACAGCTGAAAACGTGGCGTTGCTCCAGGCCAAGGCCGACGCTCTGGATCTGAACAACGCCCCCGTGTCTGTGGGCTATGCCCCCAGCCTCAAAGGCGGCTACCAGACCATTGTCAACCTCAAAATCGCCAACGCCGCCCCGCGCGTGTCTGTCATCATCGCCCAGGCTGGCGGTACCAACGACACAGGCGCGCTCCTCTTTGCCGAGACCAGCAACAAGACCACCAAAAACGCAGTCAGCTGCATAGGTGTGTGGCTGGGTCATGTTTCGTCCGCCGCTGTGCACGAAAGCATTTCATGGGTTAAAAAATTCCCGTCTGGCATATCGCTGCCCGCGTTGAGTGACGGCACCCTGGTGCGCACGCTTGACAAGGCATGGGTTGAAAAGCTGGACGCTGCGCGTTTTCTGTTCCTGACCCCCATTGTGGGCGTATCGGGCAGCTATTGGAACGACAGCCACAACATGGACAACCCCATTAGCGACTACAACGCCATCGAGCTGGTGCGTACCATGGACAAAGCGTGCCGCGGCATTCGCACCTATCTGACCCCAGAGCTGGGCGGTAACGTTTACATAAATCCGAGCACGGGCAAGCTCCAGAGCTACACCGTGGCGCATTTGGAAACCACCGCCAACAAAGCCCTCGAAGACATGGAAAAGGCGGGCGAGCTTTCAGGCTATCAGGCTGTAATAGACCCAGACCAGGACGTTTTGAGCACCAGCACCATAGAGGTGGTAATCAAGAACGTGCCCGTGGGAGTGATCCGCAAAATCAAAGTTAAAATCGGTTACGTAAAATCACTGTAAAATGTTAGGCAACAACGGCATCCCATTTGTAAATGGCAAACTATATGATTGGGCAGACATCGTGCTCGTCATTGCTGGCGTGCCCGTTACGGGCATTACAGGCATCGAATACAAGGACGACCAGGACATAGTGACCAAGTACGGCGCAGGCCGTTACCCCGTAGGCTACGCCAAGGGGCGCATTACGTCCACAGGTAAAATTATCCTATACCAGGAAGAGGTCGAAGCAATCCAGCGGCAGAGCCTTACAGGCCGCCTGCAAGACATTGCACCTTTTGACATCATCGTCAGCTATCTGCCTGACACGGGCATTGTGTCAATCGACAAGCTGCGCAACGTCATGTTTAAGAACAACGGGCGCGGCTGGAAAGAGGGCGACACAGGCCAGGAGGTGGAAATCGACCTCGTAATGTCACACATTGACTGGAACAAATAAGCGCGGGCGGTGGGGCGGCCTCACAGCCGACCCCGCGGCCACCGCTAAACAACAATTAAAGACCCATTAAAGACCCTATTAAAATGACCACAGACACCAACGCTGCACCCGCAGCAGAAAAGCGCACCTACGACGGAGGCGTGACAAATGAAAATATAAACAAGTGGAAAGCCCAGCACCGCAAAGTTACCCGTATCGACGTGGAAGACGACGGCGACCTGCATGTAGGCTATTTCAAGCGACCGAGCATGGAAACCATGGCAGCAGTCAACAAGCTGGCCAAAACTGACGAAATGAAAAGCGCGCAGACGCTGTTCGACGGCTGTTGGTTAGGCGGCAGTGAAGACCTACGCCATGACGCTGTGCTCTTTACTGCATGTATGGGACAGCTTAACGTGGCTTTTGCCCGTGTCTCTGCAAGCCTAAAAAACTTATAGAGGCGCACCAGCTCAACATGCGGGACGACGTGGAGGACAGCCCCGAAGACGGTTTTCTCAAAGCCTGCGCCCTAATACGGGCAAACCTGCACGTCGACCCTGCCGCTGGGAGTGCCGAAGACTTCGCAACAAACTACGCTGCTGCTGTATGGCTGGAAAATTGGAGGTTGAAACGAGAGGCCGAAATGATCGTCGCCCTATTCTCAAAGAAAGACTAACGGCGGCGGCAGTCATGGAAGACAGCGCGCACAATCAGAAAGAGAACATAAAAAGGCATGACCAGGAACCCGCAGCAAGCGACCGCGGTTAATGCCTTTAATACGAATATAAACAGAGTTTCAAACATAGCACTGTAATAACGTGCTACAAAGGTAATAAGTTTCAAAAAAACATGCAAGCGTTTGACTACCAATTTAACGTAGGTGGCGACTTTTACGGCAGAATGTCGCAAATGAACGAGGCGGTCGGGCAGTTTTCCGCAAAGGTGGAAAGCGCGCAAGGCTGGGTCGTCAGTCTGTCGCAAAAGTTGGCGGCCTTTGAGCTGGCCAGCGGTTACGTTGAGAGGCTGGCCAACACATTCCAGGGGCTTGCCGCCAGCGGAGTGACGCTTGACAGTCAAATGCACGACCTTTCGGCTGTCGCTGGCGTGACAGGCGACGCGCTCAAAGAAATAGAGGGCTACGCCCGTGCAAGTGCCAAAGCATTCGGAACGGACGCAGGTGTGGCCGTGGAGGGTTACAAGCTGCTGCTTTCACAGTTGACCCCAGAGCTGGGCAAGTGCCCGCAGGCTCTGCAAGCCATGGGCAACAGCATACAGATAACGAGCAAACTTATGGGCGGCGACGGTGTGGCCGCCGCGCAGGTGCTCACCACAGCCATGAACCAATTTGGCGTAAGCCTGGACGACCCCATCGCGGCCAGCCAGACCATGGCCGACATGATGAATACCATGGCCGCCGCTGGTCAGGCAGGTAGTGCCGAGCTGCCCGCCATTAAGGCAGCCCTTGAGCAGTGCGGTATGGCCGCCAAGGCTGCAAACGTCAGCTTTGAGGAAACCAACGCCGCCATCCAGGTGCTGGACAAGGCGGGCAAGAAAGGCAGCGAGGGCGGTGTGGCTCTGCGCAACACCATGGCCATACTGTCGCAGGGCAGATTTTTGCCGAAAGACACCCGCGAGGAGCTGGAAAAGGCAGGCATCGACGTGCTGGCATTAGGCGACAAAAACAAGACCCTGAAAGAGCGGCTCGAAATGCTCAAGCCCGTGCTAAACGACAGCGCGCTGTTTAGTAAACTTTTCGGCATGGAAAACGCCAACGCCGCGCGCGCCCTGGTGCAGGGCACCGACCAGCTGGCTGCCTTTACCGAGGCAGTGACAGGCACCAGCAGCGCAGAGGAACAGGCGGCCATAGTCATGGACAGCTACGCCGAAAAGCAGGCACGCATAAACCAGCAGATCGAGGACGTAAAAATTAGCATTTTCCAGGCTACGGGCGGCGCGACCATGTGGGCGGGTGCCCTGGCTTCGGTGCTGGTGCCCGTGGCGCAGCTGGTGCCGCTGCTTACAGGTCTGGGCAGTCTTATGACCTGGATTAAAGGCATACAGTGGGCAAGCATGTGGGGGCGCATTCGCGGCATGTTATACGCCGCGCGCTTGCAGGTGCTATTTATGAACCGTGAGCTTGTGACGGGTCAGTTTGTTAGTAACGGCTTTATGATAAACATAACCCGCGCCACGCTGGCGGTGGCACGTTTTGCTACCGTCGGCATATTGCAGGGGATTAAAGCTCTGGGGGCGTTCCTGCTGTCGCTGGTTACTACGGGCACAGCTTCGACCACCTTTGCGGGCATTGCTTCGACGGCCTTTGGGGCGTTCAAGCTGGCGGCCACAACCGCCTGCCGTGCCGTCAGTGTCGCCATTATGAACATACCCATTGTCGGCTGGATCGCGGCAGCCATTGCCGCCCTCATAGCCGTGGGCACATACTTTTGGAACACGTCGGCCAAGTTCCGCGCAGTTCTGAAGGGCACGTGGGCATCGTTCAAAGCGTGCTTTACAGGTATCGGCGAGCTGGCAAAGCAAGTGTTTGGAGCCATAGGCGACCTTATAAAGGCGGCTTTCAGTCTGGACGGCGACGGCATAAGTGCCGCGCTCAACAAGCTAAAAAGCGGCTTTTCTGACTACGGCGCGCAGATCGGCCAAGCCTTTAGCGAGGCATATAACGCCGAAATGGCCAAGAGCCAGCAGGAACAGAACAAAAAGAACCAGCCGCAGACCCCTACGCAGGCGGCTGTTCCTGGACTGCCCGCAACGCCCAGCGTGCCGACTGTCGCATCCCCGACCGCTGGCACCACAAACGTGACAGGCGGCAAAGGCACCACCAGCACCGCCAGCAGTGGAGCCGACAAGATCCGAAATATAACAGTGAACATCGAGCGGCTGGTTGACAAGTTCGAGGTGCACACGGCGACTTTGACCGAAAGCGCGGAAAGGGTCAAAGAAACCGTTACCGAGGTGTTACTTTCTGCGCTCAACGACACACAATTAGCGTAATATGTTACCGCTTAATTTCAACTTTGTGGCCGTGGCTGCCGTCGGTGCAGCTCATCAGCTTAAAGGCGCGCTGTACCGCTTTAAGCCTGCGCGCACTGCCGCCCCGCCTAATTGGGACAACAACGGCACGCAAATGGAGGCTAAAGAGATAGCCGCGCCCATGACCGACCCGTCTTTCTGGCGCGACCGTTTCGCCCTCTGCACGCTGCGCTTTCGCAAAGAGAGCGGCGACCAGCTGGAAATGAACGACGCGGTCGTGTCTGTGAGCTGTAAAAAGAACATAGTAACCACCCAGCTGGTGGGCATGGACGGCACCGTGAAAGAGTATATTAACGCCGACGACTACACCGTAAAAATCGCGGTGGGCGTTCAGGCCGTCAGGGACGGCGTGTTCGTGGACGAATACCCCACGGAGGGCATTAAAGAGCTGCGGGCGTTTTTCGACCTTAACGAGCCTATATTGGTGCAAAGTGCCTTTTTGGAAATATTCGACATTGACCGCCTGGTCATAACCGATTTTTCAGTGGGGCAAGCCACAGAAAGCAATTACCAGCCCATTAGCCTGTCGGCTCTTTCAGATAAAGAATATAACGTATATAGCACAGAATATTAACCACCCATTAAACACCCGTTAAATGTACGTCTTAAACGCTAAAATAGAAATACAGGGCGACAAGTCGTGGCAGGTGCCTTTTGTTACTTCGGTAGAGATAACCAGGGACACCGAAAAGCTGACCGACGAGTGCAAAATCACCCTGCCGAAACGCATAAAGTGGGACGGCGAGGCGCAGATCCCTGTAAAGCGCGGCGACACCATAAAGGTGTGGACGGGCTACGGCGAGGACATGGAGCTGGCGTTTGTGGGCTATGTGCGTAACGTGGGCATAAAAACGCCCATAGTGCTGACCTGCGAGGACGAAATGTTCAAGTTAAAGCAAATGCCCGCGACCAAAAAAGCCTATACGTCTGTAACGCTGGAAACGCTGCTAAAAGACCAGGGGCTTGAGGGTGTTAAAATCTTCGGTGAGCAGAACCTGGGACAGTTCCGCGTGACGGACGACACCGTGGCGGCTCTGCTGGGCAGGCTTCAAGAAAGTGGCATCCGCTCTTTTTACCGCTATGAGAACGGCAGCCCCGTGCTTTACTGCGGTGTGATCTTCGAGCGCGACACCCAGCCCGCCCAGGTCTTTGCCACGGGCGTGAACATCATAAGCGACAGCAGCCTCGAACAGCAGCTCGCCGCAAACATACGCCTGTGCATTAAGGCCGTCAGCATTATGCCGAACAACAAAAAAATAAAAGTGGAGGTCGGCGACAAAGACGGCGAACACAGGACGCTGCACACCTATAACAAGACTGAAAGCGAGTTAAAGGCGTGGGCGGAGCAGGAAATACAACGCCTAAAGGTTGACGGCCTGACGGGCAGCTTTACCACTTTCGGCTATAAGCTGGTCGACAAGCTGGACGCTATCGGCATAAAGATAGACGGCAACAAAATGGGCGTATATCAAGTAAAAAAGAATGTTATTAAATACAGTTCGAGCGGCTACCGTCAGGAAATAACCCTCGGACTACGTGTAGCGAAATGAGCGGACTAAAAAACATAATAAAGCAGCTTGCCACCGAGGGCGGCAGTGCCAGCCTGCTGGTGGGCACAGTGTCGGCGCGCCATGACGACCGCCGCACGGTGGACGTGGATCCAATCAACGAGGACGCGCCCGTGCTGGAGGTGAACCTGCAAGCCAACCAGGAGGGCACGCTGGGCGTGGTGCTGTTTCCGCGTGTGGGCAGTTATGTGGCCGTGGCCATGCTTTCAGGCTATGCCGCTGGCGTGGTGGTGCTGACTGACGACGTGGAAAGTATCGAGGTGAACATCAACGACGGCACAAAGCTGACCATAACAGAGGACGGCATCAGCCTGAACGTTCAGGACGGCATAACGCTGGACATCGACAAGGACGCGGCGGTCTTCAATGGTGGCGACCTGGGCGGCCTTATCAACATAGCCGACCTTACAGGCAAAATTAACGACCTGGTGGGCACGGTAAACAGTTTTATAAGCTCTTTTAACGGGCACACCCATACGGGCACCCATGGCCCGACAAGCGCGCCTGTTGTATCATTCGGCGACACCGCCGCACAGTTCAAGCGCGGCGACTATGAAGACGAGACAGTTAAACATTAACGGCAATGAAAGGAATAATAACAAACACCAAGACGGGCGACCTGCTTATCGGCAGGGACAGACAGGCCACCATAACGGACTGCGAGGAGCAGATCTGTGAAAGCGTGCTGCTGGCCATGCGCGGCGAGTTTAAGGAGTTCCCCCTGCTGGGTGCCGAGGTGCGCCAGCAGTTAGGCGGTTGTGTGGATCCTTTTTGGCCGCAGGAAACAAAAAAAATGCTACGCGCCTGCAAGGTGGCCGCCGAAACGGTCAAACTGCATGAAGACGGCACCCTAACAATACAGTAAAATGAAAGTAACGGTAAAAGACAGACAGAACCTCCTCGACGTGGCTATCCAGGTGCTGGGCAGTGCCGAGGGTGTCTTCGCCCTGGCAGTGCGCAACGGCATAAGCATAACCGCCCGCCTGACCGACGGCCAGGTGCTGGAGTATGACCTGGCCGACATCATCGACACGCACACCGCCGAGCTTATAGCCGCCCGCAGGATCTGCCCCGCTACGGAAATACCAGCCACCGACGAAAAGGAACTTTTGCGGCGCGTGGGCACAAATTACGGCCTGGTTATTTCGCCGCTCTACCGCCCCGAAATAATGCCGCTATACGGCACGACCTACGACAGCGGCGTGACCGAGCAGCTGCGCCGACATCTGGAGGCCGAAAAGGTGGAGCCGCCCGCCGAGGTCAATGTGCTGGACTCAACACTTAACGCCGCCATACAGGCGGCGCAAAAAAATGAGGCACCGCCAAGCGAAAGCGGGCAGGCCGTAACAAGCATATTTAACAACCAATTTAATGACACATTCGCATAAATGGAACTGACACCAATAGAAATTAAGCAGCTGCAAGTGGACACGCTGCGGGCGCGCGCTCATGCCATTCGAGACGCTGTGGCGAACAAGGCCGTAACGCCCGCCATGGTGGGCGAATTGTTTGCGGATCTTATAGACGCTTGCGGCGACATTCGCAGCGCATTAGACCTGTTTCTCGACACCAACCTGCCAGAGATACAGCAGGACATTAACGACCGCCTGGCAGGTGCCGACACCGCCGCAGAGAATGCCACCGCAGAGGCGCAGCGTGCGCAGGCTACCCGCACGCTGGTGGAGGAACTGACCGCCACGCTGCAAGCGCAGGGCACGACACGCCCCACGCCTAAACAGGTAGTAATAGACCACTGCCCGCAGGAGGTAACGCTGGCCGAGGGCGTGCACCCGCAAATTAAAGCCCGTGCCGTTCCTGGCTATGGTGACGGCGGCGTGCTCTTTATAGCCGACAACCGCGCTTTAATGATCACCCCCGACGGCATTATTACACCGACCGCCACAGGCACCACCGTGGTGAACGTGGTAGCGGTGCACAAATCGACAGTTTACAAGCAGCTGACCATTGCCGTGGTGCCCCCGCGTATGCGCACCACTGCGGCGGGCGGTCTGCGTCTGGACGCTAACGGTAACATAAGACTGACATAATGGCTACACAATACCAGAACTATAAAAGCGACTTTGTGCTGCGGCAGTCTTTCGAGGACATAACGGGCGCACCGTACCCGCTGCCCGCCGACATTGACTTTACGCTCCGCTATTGGACGCAGCACGGGCGTGAGTATATCGCCAGCCGACAGGGCGGCGTTTACACTAATTGCGCCCCAGAGGGGGACGCGCTGCTGGTCTTTTTCAAGGATCACAATCTTTGCGAGGGTGAGCTTCACAATGAGCTGCATTTGCCGCTGGATAACCCGCTATTTGAGGGCGGCACGCAAAACGTTTTTTACCCTGCCGACCTGCACATTCTGCTATGGGACAAGGCCAGCAGTACCGACAAGCTGACCAGCGGCCTGGTGGCCGACTACACCCGCGGCAGGGCGTTTGCTTTCGGCGACTTCACCCCCGAACAAATCGAACAGCTGCAACAGCCAGCCAAGGAGGCCGCCGACCGCTACGACGCTGCCATGGCTGACTATGACCGTAAGGCCAGCGAACAGGTGGAGCGTATCAGCACCGCCGCCACCGAGCTGGAGGGCACGGTGAAAGAATTTGTAACGGAAAGCGCAGAGCTGACCGAGCAAATGACCGCCGCCACCATGGCAGCCAACGCCACCATTGAAGACGCGGAGCGACGCACAGCCGCAGCGGTGCAGGCCGCACAGACGGCCACCGCAGAGGCAACCGCCGCCAAGGAGGCCGCGGACGCTGCCGCCCGTCGTGCCACCACAGCGCAGCAGGCAGCAGACAATGCAGCCCAGGCAGCAGCAGAGGCAGCCGCCAACGCCGACAAGGCCACACAGACGGCTACCAAAGCCGCCGCAGACGCGGCAGCAGGTGCACAGGCCGCAAGTGGAGCAGCCGCCGACGCTACGGCCAACGCCACAGCTGCGGGACAGGCAGCCGAAAAAGCAGCCAACGCCATAAACGCCATCGACCAGGTGGCCAGCGACACGCGACACATTACCGAAAGAGCAGAGGCCGCAGCCCTGGCAGCCACGGAGGCCAAGCAGGCCGCAGACCGTGCCACCGAGGCGGCAAACATTGCCAAAGCTGGAGCCGACAGCGCGGCAGCTGCTGCACGCCAAGCCAAGGCAGAGGCCGACGAGGCAGCCGCCAACGCCATAGCGGCAGCACAGCGGGCAGAGGCAGCCACACAGGCCACCGAGCAGGAGCGCGCCATTCTGGTGGGCTTGATCGAGCGGGCAAAGGTGGTAACAGCTGGAGTGCCCACGGGCATGGTGGTGGAAAGCCCCGAAAGTATCACCATGGGCAACCCCGTGAAGCAGTATGTGCGCGGCAGAGTTCTGCCGACCAGCGCACAGCAAAACGTGCTTTACCTGGCCGACGGCAAAGCGGTGGACGTGCTGCCCGACGGCGAGATAGTGCCAAAGGCTAAAGGCACCAGCACGGTGCACGTCATACCTACCGACGCGACCCCCTTTTATAAGACTATCCAGGTGGAAACAGTCGCGCCCAGCGTCAGAACTGCGGGCGGCTCTATGCGTCTGGACAAACACGGAAACATACGTTTAACATAAATATAACAGTAACAAATGGCTTTTACAACAGAACAGGAGCAGGGCATTATAAACATGCTGGCTGCATTCAACAACGGAAAGCGCATTAACGACCTGCCCGAAGCGACAGGCGCGCTTAAAGACATGCAAGTCGAGGTCATGGACGAGACGGGCGAGACACACCGCATCGAGCTGGCCAAGGCAGTAGAACAGGCAGGCAACCCCATTGCTGGCCGCTATTGGAACGAGGCGAACAGCACCTCCACCGCCGCAGGCTATTATGGCAGCCTGTCGGCTCTGCGCGACCTGCCCACAAAGTTAGGGCTTGGCCGCTATCTGGTAACAGACGACCGCAAGAAGCGCAAGCTCGACCCATTCGACAGCACACGTTACACCGACGGCAGCCCCGCCGCCCTGGACGGAACACAGGGACAGTGTATGTGGTGCTGGAACGGCTTTATTGCCAACATCTGGAAAGAGGGCAACAACCTGGTCAAGGCTGTAACATTCAACAAGCCCGTCGGCAATGGCATAAGCATTAAAATACCCGCTGGCGGTATTTCGTGGCTGGGTGCTGCCGTCATGGATCGTACAAACACAAAGCTGTGCAGCCTCATAAGCGACGCAGAACAGTATCGCGGTGGCGGTGGCTCTGCGCTTAACCCCGCAAGCTACGAAAAGGCACCCGCTGCCGACACGCCGCAAATTTCAATGCTGGGTATGCCTGCCACCAACATAAGCACGACCAATTTTGGCAGCTATGCCCGTAAGCGTGGCGAGGGCTGGGAGGCTAATTGGTTTGTAGCCCGTTTTGTGGTGGAGTTCCTTTTAGAGGTCATCATGGGCACCGAAAACGTCCAGGCAGCATTTAATGCTGAAAAAGACGAAAACGGCCTTTTTCAGGGCGGCTTCGGCACAGGTGTAACCGACATGCCAGCCTGGAACAAATATAACGGTTATTACCCCGTTATCCCTACCAGCGTGGGGCTGGAGGCTGGCGACGGCGTGTGCCTGGTGCCTTACAGCCTGCCGCAGACCGCCGACACCGAGGGCGAGACATACAAGACCTTTAACGTGCCTGTATTCTTTGGCCTGGTGGGTGCTGGCTATGGCCACCTATATTCATGGGTGCGCGGCCTCATAATGGACGCAGGCGAGGAAAAGTCGCTTGTGTATGTAACCCCCAGCATGTTGGCCGACTACGACCCCAACACCGTAGCCGACAAGATCCTGGTCGCAGAGTGCCCCCGCGTAAGCGGCTACATCAAGCGCAAGAGTTACCAAGGGTTGTGCTGTATGCCCACCGAGGTGGGAGGCAGTGCGACCGTTCGTTTTGCCGACAATTTTTACACCAACGTGGACACCTCTAAAGGTCTTCTTGTCCGTGCTGCTGGCGGTCTCGCGAACCATGGTACGTTTGCGGGCGCGTCGTACGCGGCTGCGAATAGCACGGCTACGGCTCCGGGTGCGACTTGCTCCGCGCCTCTCTGCTATTTTGAGGAAGACCCAGAGATCCCAGAGACGCAGCGCATTGGATAACGAGAACAAGTAAAGCATGAACAGCCCAAAGCGGCGGGGCGAAGCGACAGCAACACCCCCGCCGCAGGCGGGCGAAAATTTTTAGATCTGCGAAAACTAACGGGCTGCCACGTTTGGCAGCTGGCGGCACCTCTCTGCGTGGTAGGTCTTCGTGTCCGTGCTGCTGGCGGTAACGCGAACAATGGTACGAATGCAGGCGCGTCGTACACGAATGCGAATAACACGGCTACGAATACGAATGCGAATTACTCCGCGCCTCTCAATTTTGCATGAAAGAAATTAGCTATTATGAGGTGAGCCATGCCACAAGGCAAAAAATAACAAGTAAGAAAGGGTGTCAGTAGGGCGTAAGCATTGAAAGCTCCCAAGTATGCAAAGCAGACTAAAAACGTGCACAAACATTATAACGACAAATGAAACGCATAGGCTATCTTTTTGAAAAGGTTTGCGACATTCAAAACCTGCGTTTGGCTGACATCAACGCAGGATCAGGCAAAGGAGGCCGCCAGGAGGTGGCCAAGTTCCGCGCCGACCTGGAGCACAACCTGGCAGAGATACGGGCGCAGCTGTTAGGCAAGACCTACAACACGTCCGCATATACCTGCTTTATTAAGCATGAGCCTAAAGAGCGCATAATTTTCAAACTGCCCTATCGCGACCGCGTGGTGCAGTGGGCTATAATGCAAGTGCTGGTGGACATCTGGACACCAATTTTTACCCGCGACACATACGCCTGCATTAAGGGGCGCGGCGTGCACTCTTTGCTGGCCAAGCTGCGCAAGGATCTGCGCGAAGACATCGACGGCACGAAATACTGCTATAAGATAGACATCCGCAAATTTTACCCCTCAATAACCCACAGCATACTGAAAGAGGTAGTGCGCCAACGTATCAAAGACCCCGACCTCCTTTGGCTGCTGGACAACATCATCGACAGCGCAGACGGCGTGCCCATTGGTAACTACATAAGCCAATATTTCGCAAACTTATACCTGGCCGAGCTTGACCACATCGTCAAGGAACAGTGGGGCGTAAAATATTACTACCGCTATGCCGACGACATTGTGATCCTGTCAGACAGTAAAGAGTTCCTGCATGGCATACACGCCAAAATGGTGCAGTACCTAAAGGAACACAGACGGCTGGAGCTTAAACCGAATTGGCAAATTTTCCCCGTGGAGGCGCGCGGCATTGATTATGTCGGCTACGTTACCCGACACAGCTATTGTCGTGCCCGTAAACGCAACAAAAAGGCTCTTTGCAAGGTAGTGGCCAAGCTGCGGCACAAAGGGCTTACAGGCGAGGAAATAAGGCTCCGTGTGGCTTCGCGGCTGGGCTTTATCGTTCATGCAGACAGTAAACATTTAATAAACATTTTAGGCGTGAAAAAATTACATGAAGTAAAGAAAAGCCAGGGGTCAATGATAGGCGACAAATACCACATTGACCATATCATCGGGCGAGAAATCCACCTGTTGCGCTTTGAGCTTACCCCGTCAAAAATGAACACGGGCGACTGCTTAAAGTTTCAGTATGAAATACAGGAGCAGCTCACCGACGACAAAGGCCAGCCGCTCATCGAAAACGGCCAGCCTGTCATGGGCTGGGTGAAACACATAACCTTTACAGGCTCTAAAACGCTGGCCGAAGACATGGCCGACCTGGACTTGTCCGAGCCTGTGCAGTGCCAATTAGTACGGCAAAAGTGCGTAGGTAGTAACCGCTGCTTTTATAAGCTGGCAGAATGGGAGGAACCCCAGGCTGCACAGGCTGCCACCCCCGCGCAGACACCCCAAGCAGATAGTAATAACCAACCGTTAAACAACAATTAAATTACAGCTAAATGACAACAGCATTTAACCCCCAGCGTCAGGCATACGCAAAGTATGACGACAAACATTACCTGCTTTTTCTGGACGAGAAAGAGGCAGAACAGACCGACGAGCAGACCCAGCAGACCGTAAAAGGCTACACCTACACAGGCAACCGCCCCGACGGCTCAACGCTCATCGAAGCCACCGACGTGGACGACACCAACCGCCGCAGCAAGTTTATTGCTGGCCTCATAGGCACGGAATACACCAAGGACGACCAAATCGCCCTGCTGACTAACGGCGAGGACACCAACGAGCACGCCGAGGAGCTGGCCATTTTCCGCGAAAACCGCCGAATGGTAAAACAGGCCGTCGACGAATTGCTATCCCGTAACATCTAAACCCCTGCACAATGGCACGCACAGTAAAAGAAATAAAAGACAGCATGACGGCCACGTTCTGCCAGGAGCGTGCCGTTGTGGACGCATACGGCCTTAACCCAAAAAAGAACTTTGACCAGCAGTTCAGCAGCGTAAGCATTGAAAACATTTTGTTTTACTGTTTTGCTTTCGCTGTCTGGACGCTGGAGGTGCTTTTTGACCTGCATAAAGCAGAGGTCGAGGCCAAAATCGAACAGCTGGAACCGCACACGCTGCGCTGGTACGTAAACAAGGCTAAAGCATTCATGTATGGCTGCCAGCTGGTGCCGAATGCCGACTATTACGACACCAGCAAAATGAGCGAGACAGACCAGGAGGCGGCCAAGGTGGTAAAATACGCCGTGGCCTCTGAAAGTAACACCGTGGTATATTTGAAAGTGGCGGCACGAGGCGAAAACGGCCAACCTGCCAAGCTGTCGGCCTCACAGTTTGCCTCCCTCACCAGCTACATGAACACCGTAAAGGACGCGGGTGTCTCTATTAAGCTGGTCAATGAGGAAGCCGACAAAATCCGCATTAGCATGGTGGTTTACTATGACCCCACGGCCATGGACAGCAGCGGCGTAGACAAAGACGGCAAACAGCCCGTTTTGGAGGCCGTTAAAACTGTCATTACCAACCTGCCGTTTAACGGTGTCTTTCGCAAAAGCGACCTGCTGGCTGCCGTGTCTGCCGTTCCTGGCGTGGAGGTGGCCGACATCGACCAGGTGCGCGTAAAGGTGGCCACAGCTGCCGACTTTACCGACGTGGTGGGCTACGACAAGCCTTACAGCGGTTATTATGCCATTGACAGCCTAAACATTGATTACAAGTCTTACGACGTGCTCAACAACCCCACAGCAGAATGATATTTAATATAAATTTTTCACGCCTCTGCATAAATCTGCTGCCTACGTTCCTGCGCCAGCCCGTTATTTACGGCATACTGCACGCAGGGGCGCAGGTGTTGGAAAAATCGACATACAAAGCCTTTACCACCGCCAGAACCAAGCATAACTACCAGCTGAACCATAACGGCCAGGTGTGTTATCTGCGGGCGGTGTTAAATTACGCTTTCGGCGGTGGCTTCGACATTCTGGACGTGGAGCGCAAGGGCGAGTGGCTCTATGCCATTACGGAAAGCGGCACAGGCATTTTGCTGACCTGCGGCGAAAACGGTAACGCTGCCGAGGTATCAAACGGCCAGAAGGTGCCCGTGGTCTATAACGAGGCACTGCTAAACGCCGCGCAAAATAGCTTTATTGTGCGTGTGCCTTACAAGATCTACCAGACCAACCTCCCCGCGGTGGCTGCCCTGGTGGACAAATACAAGTTAATCAGTAAACGCGCCATTTATGTGGCCAACACCTAAAAAAATACATCATGCAAACAGCAGCTTATACAACGGTTAAAACCGCAACCAACGGCGAGGGCAAATACCCGCTTTCTACCCAAACGCTGGAATTTATACAGCAGCAAATTTTACTGCTGCAAGAGGTGGTCGCCATAGCTGGCGGCAAAGTCATACTAAAAGAGCCTGACGGCACAAACACGGGGCTGCTGGCTCTGGACGGCGAGGTTCTGCCCATTGCAGCATCGCCGAAGCTCACCACGGCCATTAAATACGTCTATGTTATAACCAAGAAGACCAACATCGAGGCCGACGGCGAGATCTACCAGGAGGCGCGCACTGTGCGCACGGCAAAGTTTGCCGCTGCCACATCTAACGCCCCCGACACCGTGGTTTATAAAATCGGCGACTTTACCAAGCTGACCACAAACACCACGCTGGCCGAAAAGGTCAACAACATGCCGTCGCTGGTGCTTTCCTACCTGTCCGACACGCTGGCAAGTAAGCTCGACCGCCTGACGCTCAACAACGCGACACAGGCGCAAATAGACGGCCTTAAAAACGCCTGTGTGGTAAACTGCACCAACAGCGTGGCCGTGCTGGGCTTTACTAATTACTGCATAACGGTAAAATGTGCTGGCAATACTGTGGAACAGGTGCTCACTACCACCGAGGGCGCAGACTATGCCCGTTATTTCGACGCTGCCAGCAAAAAGTGGTCTGCCTGGGTGTCCGTTACCGACAACATGCACATCGAGGTTAAAACTGTCGGCGGTACGCTCTATGTTCGTCATGGTGTGCTGGCCGACGACGCAAAAATCATTTTTCTGCGAAAGAAAAAGCGCGGAGGCTGGCGCAGAACAGGCGGCGACAAAGCCTACACCAAGAACAAAGGCAAACGCCAGAAACGCCAAAAAAAGCTGCAATACGTCCACTATAAGGGCGTGATCCTGTCAAAGGGTGAACCTGGCAAATGGTATGTGCCCAAGTGCATAGACGTGGCCAATAAAGCCGCCGACGCTAACCTCATAGACAGGGAGGTCAGCTCAATAGCTGGCCAGCTGGTGCGTCAGGTGTCTGCTAATTCTGCGGGCGGGGCTGTTTATAGGCTTGCAGGCGTGCGCAAACTGCTGACCAAGACCACAACGGGCAAGAAATACAAGCGCAGCGGCTTTGTCAGCCTGGCCGTTCAGGTGGCGAAGATCAACAAAAAAGGCGGTAAAGACGCAGGCGGCGAGCTTGCACGTTTCAAACTGCGCCTTGCCCCTAAAAAGGTCTATAACCCTAACAACGGCCAGAAATATGTGCACGTTTACATTCGCACGTTTTCGGTTGAGTAGGGACAAAAAAAGAAAGTGGGGATATTTCCTCACTTTCAAGTCCCTGCGGTCGAAACTCAATGTATGCCGTGCTAAAAGATCGTTGTTAATGGTCTTTGTTTTATGTAGTCACCAAATTTTCGGGAGCCGATAGCTCCACGCGGGTAATTACGGGAAAGCAAAGGGACGGCGTTAAATGGTGCTAAACCCTCTCAAGGCAAGCCTGGTGTTAGGGTCGCGTGTAGCAAGTTGCGGAAATCCCAAGCTCAAGGGATTCACAATAGACCGAAGCCCAAATAAAACACTGCAAATTTACAACTTTTTTACTTAAATCACAAGCATATAGTGCAAAAAATGAGTTATGCCGAATGAAAAAGGCTTTTAAGACATCGCCCTTGCCGTTCAGAGGGCAAAAAAGGTACTACATTAAGCGGTTTGCGTCTGTGCTGGCGCGCTGCGAAGACATTACAACAGTTGTCGACCTTTTCGGCGGCTCTGGCCTGCTTTCGCGCGTCGCAAAAGACCAGCTGCCGAATGCCCGCGTAATTTACAATGACTTTGACCACTTCGACATGCGTGTGGCAAATATAGACCGCACAAATGCGCTCTGCGCGCAAATTGCGCCGCTTGTCGCAGGTGTCGCAGATAATAAGCGAATACCTGACGAAATAAAGCAGCAGTGTTTGCAGCTCATGCGTGAAAGTGAGCAGACAGGAGCGGTCGATTATATAACGCTGTCTGCTTCGTTGCTCTTTTCAGGTAATTGGGCGACAAGTTACGACCAATTCGCAAAGCAAACGTTTTATAACAGAGCTGTAAACAATCATTATGACGCAACAGGTTACTTTGACGGCCTGGAAATAACACATAAAGACTACCGCGAATTGTTCGACGAGTTCAAAGACCAGCAAAACGTGCTTTTTATTCTGGATCCGCCATATTTGCAGACAGAATGCAGCGCGTATAAAAGCGACACATATTGGCAGCTAAAAGACTATTTGGACGTGTTAAACATGCTGAAAGGCACAAAATACGTGTTTTTCACCTCTGGAAAGTCGCAAATTATTGACCTTTGCAAGTGGATAAACATAAACTTTCCAAATGCGGAGCTGCTTAAAGGAGCAGAGCTTTGGGAGCAAAACAGCAGAGTGAACGACTTTAACAGCTACAAAGACATAATGATTGCGAAAGTAACAGCCTGAAATACCCAGGAAAGCCACAGAAATGGCCGACAAACGCATTAAAATGTTTCGTGGGTAAATTGTAAGGTTGAAAGCAAAACAACGCGACAACGCGCTTAAAATGGCTGACATGAAAAGCAGCTGAAAGCAGCGCGAAAATACACAGATCTGGAACAAAATAAACGCAGATTAAAACCCGTTGAAATGGCGTTAAATCTGCGTTTAATTATGCTTTTGAGCCAGCAAATGGCAGAGAAAAAAGGAACCGAAAAAAGAGACATTTTGCTCGTTTCGTTTTCAATTTGCTGCTCGTTTCGTTTTCGCGATTATAGATGCATAATCAATTTTTTCAGAGATAAACTCCACCTTCTTGGTTCTACCCAATCCTCGAAATGCTTTTTCAATGTCATTCATAATTCTATATTTTAAACTGTTATTCAAACAATACTTTAATGCCGCATGAACTCGCCACGTCAAGTTCCAGCTTCGCGCCTTTACTCAGTTCCCAGTCCTTCAGCATATAGATATACTCACAATCCAGAAGTAGGGCGATATCCGCCCGCATGTGCTCTCTCCAATGGGCCTCATCCGGCAGCCCGTTCTTAAAAGGATTGACCGGGGAAAAGCCCATATTTCTCAAATTCTGTTCCGCATTGGCAAACGCACCCTTGCGCTCGTCAATGTTATAGTGGGCTATTGCC
This sequence comes from uncultured Muribaculaceae bacterium, assembly GCA_964018265.1. GTDB lineage: Bacteria > Bacteroidota > Bacteroidia > Bacteroidales > Muribaculaceae > CAG-873. The sequence goes on along the minus strand of CAXHOY010000003.1, from coordinate 21,996 downwards.
CCGCTGATGTAAACCTTGTCTTTTTCCATATCACAAATTATTACTCGTTTGAATGATTCCTTCTTCCCACACCACATAATAGCTGCCGGCCTCACCGATGGCACGGCCTTGACAATACGCCTTATAACCGACCACCCGGATCTTCATGTCGCAGATATAACGCAAACGGATCGCACCGCCTCCCATCGGCTGGCTCTTCTTTTCCTGGCTGATCCAGATGAAGCACTTTTTCGGAAAACGCTTCATCAAGGCTACCGCATCCGGATACTCCCATTCCGACACCTGATACGAATCCACGATGATAAACTTCGGGGATTTCGGCTTCTTCAATCGGTCTATCAGTTCCTCATAGGTCTCGTCCACAACCACACGGAACTTACCTTGCACCTCGTTCATCTTCAAATATTCCATACGGCGTTGGAATGTCTGGTTCACGCCCTCTTCATAACTCAAGTACAACACAAGGCCGTATTTGCACAGTTCCTTGCCAAGCTGCATCACAAAGCTGCTCTTTCCGCTGGCACTGGCACCGCTGATGAACCAGGAGGCATTCTCCGCAGGGAACCCGAAAGGCTTGTTCCATTTCTCATCCCACGGCAACGTCACCCATTTCTTGGCGGCTATGTCTTTCGGACTATATGCTCGTTTCATGGCTCTTTTTCTATTGATTCAATCCTATATTTCAGAAACCCTTTGATGATATGCGGAGGATGGTGTATCGGGCAGAATTGCCCTACGTGAAGCCCCCAATACGGGACATAAGCATCTTTCCATATTTCATTTTGAAATGGTCCGGCTTCCTCCACAAGACCACCTTCATTTACTTTGAGCCATAACAGGTCTTGGCCTTTGTCCTCTAAAACTATCTTAACCATTTCCTATGCCATTTTAAGTTTCTCTATCTCGGTATATACTCGCCTCAGACCTCCACGTGTCTTGCGTACAATCTGCGCTATATCCGCACCTGCCGGGGCATTTACTTTAGCCACCGTCCGAGCTTGGGCATTCAAAAACGCCTCACGCTCCTTGCCGTCATCAGGTGTCACCTTGCTGTAACGGTCTCCATAACGGCTCAACATCTCGGTATAGCCCACTTTCTTACATTCTATCGAACGGTTGATCTTTTCTTTCAAACCATCCGCACCCATCATATACCAGGCACAACTGCGTTCGGTGGCATTCCACAAAGCCTTCAGCTCAAGGAACGCCTCATACTGCAAATCCCCGGCCTCGTCCAAAATAATAAGCGGATTCTCAATGGAACGGAGGTAATAAGTCAAATCCTCGTATACATCGCTATATTTACCTTTGGCATCCACTCCGAACTCCGCAGCTATCTTACGCACCAACTTCAGCTTGGTCTTCACCTGCGAGCAGTCGATATACACGGCATTCTTGTGGTTCTGCACATAATACCTTGCGGTAAAAGTCTTTCCGATGTTTGGAATGTCGCATAGGATAGCCGACAGGCTCGACTGCTGGGAGAACTCCAGCTGGGCGGTTATATACTCGAACGTGGCGGTCTTGGCAACCTTCCACTCCATATCGGCACGGAGGCCCACACCCAAACGACGGGCTATACTTATCCAGTTGGCATCACTAAGGGCTTTATCCGTCTGTCCGTTCTTAATGGCACTGTACACCGATGTGCTGATGCCAAGGGAGGCGGCATGTTTCGCGTCACTCGGATAGTTCGCACGGTTGGCAGCTATCGCTCCCAAAATCTTCTGTTTTTGCGCTTCTGTAATCATAATTCAAACGCTGTTATAATGTTATTCTAATCGTATTCTTACATATCTCCAATAGCCATTGCCGCCATATTGGTCGGCTGCCATTCGTAAGCTTCATCGGGTTCTTCAGGAACAGGTGCCGTAGGTAATACAAGGCTTTCCGTTTCCTCATCTTCTTCCTCACGTTGGACCGGTGCCACACCTACCTGACCGATAGCGTTATCACGTACCCATTTGTCAAAGTGACTCATTATCTTTGCCTGTTCCGTATAAGCTGCCTTATCTTCTTCGGTCTGTTCCGCCATTACACGGCTATAAGTCACAACCGGGCGCACCTTGTCGATATAGCGGTCATTCTGATACAGGAACACATCGGTCGGTTTGCCTTCCTCATCCGGCAAATAGAAAGCCGTCACCTTGCGGTTATTAGGCTCCAACTTCTCAAGAACCTCCGGACCACTCAGCCACCAGTCAGCGTACGCCACACGTACCGTACTGTTCCGTCTTACGCTTGTTTCCACCCTCTCGCCGATATAACGGCTCAGGGTCAGTTTGTCAAGCGGGCGCAGAGTCGGGTTGATCCTCGCCACAAGCACATCCCAGCGGGTCATACCCGGATATTTCTTCTGGTTGGGGTGCAGCGTGTTGTTCCACTCCGCACAGTCCCGGCGGTCATCGGCCACAAGTTCCTCAAACGTATAATATTTCCGATCCTCGTAGGTATGGTTCCCACTGTCGCTGATTTTCTTCTGATCCACACGCCGTGCCCCTTTACCGTACCAACGACCCACCCCTTCATGGTTCTTATGGGCGATAGTTGTCTTGAATGCGCCGTTCAACGGTTCGGCATATTTGTCCTGAGAGTTCAACGGTGCACAAAAGCGCACAAACTTGAACACCTCACCGGCTTTCAGGAAGCCCTCCTTGTACTTGCTCATCAAATGCTGCTCCACCTCGATACCGGCAGGCATCCCCCACCCGTTACGCTCAATCAGGCGGAACATATCCCGGAAACAGGCAACCACAAGGGCTTCGTCTTTATCACGGCCGTAAGCAAGCCCCACACGGCACTGGCTCACCATATCGTAGGCATAATAAGCATGTACGTATTCACCACCCTTCATGCGACGCGGAAGATCCACGTCATCCATCGTAATCTGGGACAAGGAGAACTCTCCACTGTGGCGGTGCATGTGTGGCATTTGCTCGTGGTAGAATTCCGACCACCCACGACGCTTTTTCTCTATGAGTACCTGGTTGGCCGGCTTGTTCAAGATGTTGCGAATGGTACTTTCGCTCAGTTCTTTCGGATCACCGTTCTTATCCGTAAAATCGTTATGGTTGAATATTTCCCCGGTTTCCAAATCCCATACCTCCAACTCACCACACACAAAGGAGATATACATCTCGTGTACGTCACTGCCATAAGGCTGGTTCGGCAGCACCGTGATGCTCAGCACGAGACGCTCGGTCTTGTAATCCACTTTCCTCGCGCACTGGTTACCGAACTTTCCACTGATAAGGCACTCATAACCGTACTGCTTGTACTCGTTCACCTTCTTTCGGAAACGCAAGGTACTCGCCGGCAGATCATGCCCGAACTCTTCGCGCAGCGTCTCAATGGTAGTAGCCATCATGCTCCAATCATACTTCTCTCCCATTAACTTTCGATAATCACGACTACGATTGTACAACTTGATACAAGTATTCAGTACTGAAGCATTTATCGCATACTTTCTGGCAAGCTCGTCAGAAGCCTTATCGCTGGACTGCCGGGCAGCCCAATCCATAAAGAAAGCGACGGCAGCCTGATCAAGCTCGTAATTCGATATTATCCAGCCACGCAAAAGCACGGCATTGCCACCAGGATATTTCTCCTCGACTTTTTCTTTGTAAGAGGTAGGCAGACTATCAATAACAATCAAAGCTCCATTTCCTTTCGCTCCACCACCACGACGTGCTACCTTTATCCGGCCACTGGATGCCATATACTTGTAATTCGGAACAGTCATTATTCCGCCATCAACAAGTTCACGAAACGATATGCAAAGTTTGTTATCGAAAAATTCCATACTCACACCTCCTTATTTCAATGCGGCCGCAAAATTTTGGATGCTGTCTATATTGGAAAATGTCACATTATCATAATGTCTCACCTCTTCCCCTTTATAAGTCACCACACCCGTGCTGTCGTTTTTACTGATCTCTAACAATGCGCCGTTCGGAAAATATTGGCGTATCACGTTATCATGGTCGTGTAGTGTCTCCATAACCGGAGCCACCGCCATTACAATACCACCACGCTCACGGGCGGCCTTCTGGATCCTACGGATGGTATCCGTATCCTGTTCAAAACGCAGGGCTTTCCAAACCGTCACGCTGCTTACGTTGAAAGCCTTGGCCAAAAACTGGCGATCCTCACTTGTTACATGAATATACTTCTTCATATCTCACTTGATTTTAATATCCTAATTCGTTATATTTGTTGCGTTTAAAAAAAATAACCGACTTATGCCTCAAAATCCGACATCACTGCCTTTCTTGGTATCTTACGCTGATACTCTCTCATCAGCGAAGAGCAGACCTCTAATCCAAACAGCCCTGACAGCGATTGCATCTCTTCAAGAAATTGACTGCGTGTGTATCGACAACATAACGCTACCTGACGATATTGCAGAAGCCGGCGCTCGACTTGGAGCATACACGACAGCTGATCTTGTCTGGTTCCACTTCTCAAAGCATTCACTAATGACGCAAAAGGTGTTCGAGAAAGCCGTTCGCGGACTCTTTGCTCATAGTCAGTTGGGAAGCCCGGTATGGGTGTTTCTTCTGCCGGAGAAATACCGACATCTTTACCCTTCTCCGTGGAATTGATTGTTCTTTTCATAAGTCACTCATTTTAGTGTCTATATCTGAGGGAGTCCAGGGAATCGAACCCTGGCGCAAGAACCATACACTCCCGTGTGTCTTTCCACACCGCCACCCGTCTCTTGACGCCTTCCGGGTTGTCACGCTCGGTTTTCCGTTATCCTTCAACACTTTCACCTTTCTCTATAACTTCAAGAAGCATTATAAACTTCTCACGTACAGACTGCTTCATCTCCAGTTCTAATGTATGCGCCAGATTTGAAGCTGCACTGGTACTGTTCCTGCGAATGCTTCCGGAAAGAAGACTGTCAGTCAAACTGCTTATCTTGTTTTCTATAAACAACTTTGCTTCCTCATGACTGCCAACGGATAAAACCGTTTTCAAAGCGCGGTAACAAGCAAGCTCTCGTTGTGTTTTGTACATCTCTTCAGCATACCAGCAAAAGAAGTGTTCATAGTCCTCGTTCATCTCTTTGGTGTACTTGTCAGCTTGTTGTACCAAAGCGTCTATATGGTTCTTCACAAAACTGAATACAAAATCCCAGCAATCCATTTTCTTATTTTCCATAATCTCACTTATTTAAATTCGTTTATAATCGGTTTCAAACTCACGCCGTAGCAGCTCATCAAGCGCCGAATAAGATTCTTTACATAAAAATCAGGTGCGGAAAACACAATCCCGGTCTCTTCAGTGTATCTGAAACTGATACCGTCCATCATCAACACGTAAGCTACTTTGTGCTTCACGCTTTGTGTCTGCCATTCTTTGATTTCTTCGTTCATTTTCTTTAAGTGCTAAAATTCGTTATTCTCGACCTTTTTCTGTATCTTTGGCCGCTCGTTAATTTCTTAACTCGATGCAAATATAGTATGAGATTTTCATACTACAAAATATTTAAGCGTAATTTTTCATACCAAACTCATTTTATGGAGGAAAATATCAGATTCATTCAAATACTTGACGAATTAAAAGCTCAAGGGCAAATAACCGATTATGTACAAGCAGCAAGCATACTTGGCACAAATAAAGCTGGCATAAGCGACATAAAAAGTGGTCGGAAGAAATTATCAATAGAGCTACTCAGAAGTCTGAAATATTCATACCCTAATATTTCGATTGATTGGATCATCATGGGAACAGGGGATGCTTTCATAACAATGAAAGAGAAGCAGGAAACCACAGATGCACACTTATTCGTACAAACCATAACCCAACAAGCGGAAGAAATCGGCCGTCTCAAAGAACAAATTCGCCAAATGAATCTTGAAAAAGGGAAACCTGCATCGGATGCGTACACTTCTGGAGATGCAAATGTAGGGTAGAGCGCACTTTTACCATCCGGAGAACATGAAACGTTACCCTGAGGATACCCCCGATTATACCTTCAGACTCCCCTCTCTCGGTATTCCCCCTCCATCCACCCCATATAATCGCCTGAAAAGGACTGATAATCCGTTATATAATAATGTATGCTTTTTATAGGTGGTGGTTTTTAGGGTGGGTGTATCAAGGCATATTTTACACCTATCATTCAAAAAACCATATTTTACCATACTTCCAACTACCCCCTCTCAAAACCATGTTTACTAACCCCAGTTCTTATAAAAACTAACCCCACTTTCTAACCCCAGTACTATCCCCACCTCCAAAATTGCCACTCCAAGTGTCACACCAAATGTAGAAATCGCCATCTGAGAGCACAAAAAAAGGAGACCATAAGTCTCCCCCACAAGAATAACTGCTGAATGGTGATTTTCTTTCGTTCTAATGCCATTCTAATCTATTCACCTACCTCTCCCCTCCTACTCCCTGAAATAAGCGTAGATTGCTTGATTATAGCCCTTTTAGTGCATACTGTACCATTACCGGACAGACCGGCATGTAACAAATAATTCTTGGTCGCACCCACCTGTTCCGCCGTCAAAACCGTATAAACAGCCGAAATACTACTAAAATACCAATCTCTTCGCTTTGTTCCGTCTATTCCGTGCGTCAAATGCACATGTACAACCTTTGCCATATCACTATATTTTATAGTGCAAATATACTAAATAATCATTATATGGAATATTTTAGAAACATATAATCCAAAACAAGGCATAAAAAAAGCGGCCACAACCGCTATCTTCCTCTCCTGCTTACACACCATGTAAACTTCATGTAAGCCCATTTAAAGCAATCGCCAAACCGATGCAACCAAAACAGCCCTCCACGTAAACAGAAATTAAACCTGCGTAAACGTTTCGTTTTGCGGAAGTTCCTTCTATCCTTCCCCGTAACCTATTGTATTATAAAGCGATGTGTTGTTTTATTCAATATATCGTTTTATACGCTTCGTTCTGTGCCCCGTATTTTCTACAAATCTCCCGGACTTCACATTCCAGACGAGAGTTGCAATTACGTCCTTTACACTTCGTCATCAGAGCACTATAGGATGTTTCATCCCTATAATGCTGCAATGCCTCTGCCATCGGATAACTTAGATAGAGAAGACCGTTCTCAGTCTCATCACTGAAGTAATCCAACATTTCAGAAATGACATCATCGCCTATAACTTCAACGCCATCCATATATGGCATCGGCACATGGGCATCATAGTCAAAGAATAGATATATCTCACCAAAGTCAGACCTCGAATATCCATCTAAAATCCCATCCTTGACCAAAAACTGTAATGTTGCAAAAACATCCAGGTCCGAATCGGGCTTCATATTTGCGTACAGACGATATATATGTGTGCCATATACACATTCCACTCTCGTCTCATCCACTCCAATCCATTCCGACAAGGCTTTGATAACCGAAGGTTCTTTCTCTGCTCCTTCAAAAATAAAAAGTATCATACTGCAAAAGAATCTCCACGAAACATCTTTTCAAGATTATGTCCAAACCTCAATTCTTTTTCAGTGCATTCGTTTAATGGACGTATCACTCCTTCATCAAGAATGAAGAAACAATCAGGACGCAAAAGGTCGTTGGTTATAAGCGACGTATTGTGAGAAGACATAAAAACCTGCGCATCAAGAGCAAATAATTTTCGGCAGACTTCCATGGCCAATTTAAAATGATAAAACGCATCAAACTCATCAACAAAAACAAATGAAGCTTCATTCATTTTTGTCAACCAATAATAAATCAACTTCAAAGAACGTGTGCCTGTGGATACGATATCAGACATTGCGACCAAGCGACTGCCAAATCTACAATATATTGTCTTTCCATCATCCGATGCTACAAAATCAAATTTCTGGCCGCTTACCTCAGTGATGAAAGCACTGAAGCTTTCGAGATATCCATTGGTTATAATATGCTCATCGATATAAACTTTTTCAGTGTCCAACCCAATAAACTCGTTCCGACCAAGCGAACGAAACCACAACATCGAATTAACAAATTTATCCAAATAGATCAAAGCATTATCCTGTGCTAAAGGTATGCTTGTAAGCAAATACCTGACAATCGAGACTTTATTACTGTTTGATTTGAGAGAAGCGACTGCCGCCTTGCTCAATTTAAACCGCTTCAGATCTACCACTGTCTCGCTTTGAGTATCGATCCATACATTGCCATCTACAAGAAGCTGCTCAGATAAAAGAGTTCCGTTTTCTGATTTTGTATAGATATATTCCAACTGTCGGGTTCCAAATCTAAATCCATATTCAAACTTAACGGCTCTTTCGGGCGAACCTGTGTAAACAAAATTTGAGTAATAATCTTTTTTGGTGTATTTTTGGGACAGATGATGCTCTATATCAAAAACAGCCAAACCAAGATTGGATTTTCCGCATCCATTGGGGCCGAATATTATACCATTTTTAATTACATCATTTCTAATAGCAAAGCTATTGAACTCATAATTGGCATGAGTTGTAAGGTCCAATTCTATCCGGTCTTTGAACCCTCTGTAATTAGTTACTGCAAATTTTGTAAGCATGCTTAAAACAGTATAATATATTCAATAATCTATAAATGGTAGTGCAAATATAGCAATAATACAATCCATGTCCGTAAAAATTTTACGGAAGATTGAAACCACAGTAGTTTTATAACAGTATTTAACAAATCAAGGGTGAAATTCAAATGAATTTCACCCTTGACTGATAATTGTTTAGGGTTGGTTTACTTCACGATCTCCTTTGTGACAAGCTGAGTGCCATTGTCAAGGATATCTACACGGATGCGCATGCCCTTTGAATTTTCATCAATGCGCACACCTTGTGTGTTATAGTATATTGTCTCAACGACAGCTGAAGTTGCGGTGAGATCTTCCACACCGGTTGAAGCATCTACAACAACAGCTTCAGACGCCTTGCCGAGACCACCACGGGCGTTTGCCGCACGAACGGTATATGAACCGGTCTCTTCGGGCATATAGCTTGTACCTGTCACATGATCGACATATACACCGTCTTTGTAGACAGCATAACAACGAGCGTTTTCTACAGCAGGCCATTCAATCGCCCTGTAGTCAGCACTGCGAGTCATGGCCACGGCCGCAACCGGAGCTTCGCACTGAGCGGCAACTTCTGTAGCAAGATACGAATCCTTTTCACCGAGCACGTTTTCAACCGTAAACATTGCGGCTTCATCATCAGTCAGAACCGGTTTGTAAGCAGGACCTACGTGACTCGGGGAATTTGCGCGCTTGCTGAGGTCAATCTTCGCGCCATTCTCATCCATTGAGTTATATTCATAGAAGTGAGTCGGAAGATTTGACATTTTGGTCCATCCGGCATCTGCAGGTCGGATATTCATGACTGTATTGAGGAAATAAGCCCGCGGTTCATTCTGCCAAGGACGGCCAAGATTATAATCCTTATGACTTACGGCTTTATTGTAAGCATCGATCACACAGTTCTGGAACACATAACCGTAGAGGTCGCTTGGAGCAGTAGACGGAGCTGTGATAGGGCCACTGTTTGTGAGCAGTATATTACATGCATCATAGAAGTTATTGCCACCACCGCAGATGAAGTCTGTTGAGCCGTAAATATCACAGTTGAGATAGTAGCTCGATGGACCTGTCACCTGTGTATCCTGCTGACTCTGAAGCGAGAGATTGACACCTACCTCATGGTCACCGCTATAAAGCGCCACACCGACGCCGGCACGAGCTTTATTCCAGTCGAGATCATTGCGAAGAGTCAGATCCTGGAGATATGTGTTGTGAGAGTAGCGTGTAGAGATTACAGGATTAGAGATGCCGTCACGGAGGCCATGGAGGATCACACCATCGCGGCTCTCACCGACTACTGAAACATTATAGGTGCGGAAAGTCTGCTCTTCCGAGCCAAAATCATAGTCACCGTTGCGGACAAAGATGACAACCGGCTTGGCATCAGCCTTGCCGTTTGATGCGTTGACTGCAGCAAGAGCCTGCTTCCATTCGTCAACAGTAGAGACCACATAATCAAAGCCGGCAGCTTCGACCTCAGCCTTTACGCCGGTCTTGACAGGGATTGAAATTTCCTTGTCGTAGATATTGCCATAATTATCAACAAGTGTATTTGCAGGGATTACGAAATCGTAGTCCTTATCATACTGCAGATTCCAAACCGGGAAGAAGAGTTCGCTTGATTCACCGCGAGCAGAAACCTTTGCTCCATTAAAGTTAATTTCGGCAGCTTTGATCACACGGTCAAATGTGAGTTTGGCCACAAAGTGGTTAGCGTTTTCAGGCATGATGATGCTTGACGAGCGCAATTCCGGAACAGTTGTCAGAGCCTGATGAGCGACAGTAAATTCGAGTTCGAATATCAGACGGCCTCCGTCACCCTTGCCATCACCAAAACTGAATGTGATCGGCTGACCGGCCTTATGTCCTTCAATATTGACAATAAGGTCATACTTAACGCCATTGTTATAGTAAGAATTTGTCGGCAACCAGACTGAAGCGCCTTCGCTTTCCACAGTCCAGATCTTAGCTTCAGGTGACGTATAGTCGTTAGAAATATTTTTGAAGATGAGCTGCTTCACGACAACATCACCGGGGACAGAAATTGTAGATTCACCCGTTTTCCAGATGCGGAAATTAGCATTGTAGCCATCGCTTACATACGACAGAGCATAGCCGTCGGCATTAGCCCACTCGCTACCGGTCTGAACACCATCATTGTGGCGAACAGAAACACTTTCCTCATCAGCCGCCTTCGTATATAGATGGAAGCCGTCGAGAGTGAGTCTGTACTCCTTGCTGTCGCCTGCGAGTTCGCCCTTGAATGTATAGACAGCCTTGCCATCTACAACCTCAGACGCAATAGCGTCAGCCTGAGCGCCATCGATAAATGTAGCCTTAACCGGAGGCATTGTTGTGTAAACACCTGCGACTTCGGCTGCTGCGTTGTCACCATTGAGAGCTTCAACTATTGACGCATCAACCTCGCGACCGTCAATAAGGACAGAAGAAACAGTGAGACCTCCGATACGGAATATTCTCATTGTATAGACAGTCTTGGCTGCATGCACACCCGAATCCGGTGTGAGAGTTGCGGTTACGATGTATTCCTGGTTGGGAGCGGGCACAGCCATTACATACTGTCCTCCGGCTTCGGTCACTTCAACATCATTATCACCACACTTTGCGGAAAGTACGATAGATCCGTTTGTGAAAGTCGGCTTGAGCGCAATAGTCTCAGCACTGTAATTTCCGGGCACCATGACTTCCCAATCGGTTGTCGTGCCGGCACTTGTCTCAGCGCCTACGAATTCGATTGATTTGATCTCAGAATATTTCTCACCTACCCATTCGAATGTCGGCTGTTTGAAATTTGAAATCCAACCACCATGATTAGCTTTGAACGTGAGGACGAAGTCCTTTGTTCCTTCGGACAACTGACCGCCGAGAAGGAATGTTCCTTCAGTATAGTTCGTAAGTTCGGTCGGGATTGAGTAATCATAGTCTACTTCAACGTTACCTGTCGCTTTGTCGATTACGGTCCAGTTGATAATGCCGGACGGGCTGTATGCCGAGAAGGGCATTGTTATTTCATAGACACCTGCCTTATGACAAACGACATCGCTCATGGTCATAACACCGCCATCCTTCACATAACCTACGTTGACATCTGTTCCTTGCTGGAAGCGTGGCACTGTTCCACCGTTGTTAGTTGAGAATTTCACAGCCGGGTCGTTCATTACAAACGTCAATGTGCCGGGGATATGGAAATGGCAGTTATCTTCTGTCGGATCTGTCCATTCACCTGTACATACAAACTCGGGGTTCTTGAAATTAGCCACATATCCGCTGGGACGGCCGAATGTAAAGACAATTGTCTTGGTGCCTTCTTTCACTCCGCCTTCGAGAGCGAACTCAATTGTCTCAAATGAAGAATTATTTTTGGGAAGGACACCATTGTAGTAGGCTTCAACGGCATTGTTTTCATCCAAAACCTGAATTTTTATAGTGCCGTCTCCATAAGAATAATCCACAGGCATAAGGACCTTATAGGCACCTGCTTCATGTACATGTACGCCTGTGACGGTCACTGTTCCGCCATTTTCAACGTAGCTCAACTCACCGTTGCCAACTCTCACCTTATCGGAAGATATATTGGCATTCCCCTCGGAAAATGCGATAGTTCCTGGAATTGAGAACGCGCAGTCGTCAGCGGCAGCAGGATAAAAGGCCATCTTGCCCCAATTGCCTGCATAGTTTGACGCCGAGCCCTTTTCCGTGACCTTAAGCTGAAGAGTGTATTTGCCGACAGGAAGTGTCCTGGTTGTATGCTCAGATGTGACACTACGGTTCCAGGATCCTGTGTTTTCCACGTTATGCTTGCCGGTATAGACAGCATTGTTGTCGGCATCAAAGATAGACACAGCAATTACGGCAGTGTTCTTGTTGCCTGTAGACATTGTGAACGTATAAGCCTGCTCGACAGGGTTGTCGATATTAAACGTCACAATAGTGTTTTCTTTTGTACTTGCAATCGTATTTCCCTCAGCAGCGGCGTCTTCTATACTTCCGCTTCCTTCGATCACAGCACAATTCATGTCGAAATAAGTACCTGTCTCCTGTGGGATTGTCACAGTCTCGCCTGTCTTGCTTGGTGCATGTCCGGCAGCATATGCCATAATCACACCGCATACGAGTCCAAACGCAGCCATAAGACTGGTTTTTGTCAATAATCTGACTTTCATAGAACGATTTTGAATTTTGGATTTATAATTATAAGATATTTAAGGTGTCGAAGATACATGTCAATCGGCAGACCGACACCGGGATGTCAGTCTGCCGATTACGTGATTATTTGCGTTTGCGCCACAATGATGTCATGTCTTCAAGTGTCTTACCCTTTGTCTCAGGCACAAGTTTGTAGACAAAGATAGCCGCTGCCACACAGATCAGGCCGTATAGTCCGTAGGCAAACATATGTCCGAATTTGTCGCCCATTGAGCCTAGACTCATGTTATACATGGGCACAAAAGTCGAAGAAACGATGAAATTGAATATCCACTGGAAGGCGACCGCGATGGCAACTGCGGCCGAACGGATTGTATTCGGGAAAATCTCAGCGATAAGCACCCAGCATATCGGGCCCCAGGAGAACATGAATGAAGCCGAGTAGACCATTATGCTCACAACCGGAACAATAGGAGCTACCTCGACAAGATTTGACAGCATCACGCCGAAAGCACCGACAGCCATGCCTATAGAACCCCATATCAGAAGTGGTTTTCGTCCGAGTTTTTCAACCGTAAACACTGCGACAAGAGTGAACGCAATGTTGACAATGCCCATGATTACGGTCTGAACCATCGGATTGCCCATGTTCATTGAATCGAATATACGCGGGGCATAATAAAGCACGGCGTTTATGCCGACAGCCTGCTGGAAGACAGAGAGCATGATACCGACAAATATGACCATTATGCCAAAAGAGAACAGACGCTCTGACTTAACGGTTACAGTCGATTTGATTTCATCAAGGATAGCCTTTGCCTTGGATGTGCCATTGATGCGTTCAAGCACCGCAAAGGCCTTGGAGTCTTTGCCGACAAGGGCGAGATAGCGCGGAGACTCAGGCACAAAGCACACCAACAATGTGAACAGGGCAGCTACGAAAGCCTCAGAGCCAAACATATAACGCCAGCCTGTATTGATTGTCCATATGTCTGAAGTCGGGAGTACATAATATAGACCCTGCGCAGTTTTTTCGATTATCGGATTCGTGTGCTCGCCAAGGATAAGGAAGTTCACAAAGTATACGACAAGTTGTCCGAAAATTATTGCGAACTGGTTCCACGAAACAAGAGTGCCACGGATTTCCGACGGAGACACTTCGGCGATATACATCGGGCAGACAGCCGAAGCCAGACCGACACCTATACCGCCGATAATACGGTAGATGTTAAATACTATGAGAAGATTAAAATGAGGGTTGCCCTTTTCGTAGATTCCGAATTCAGGCCAATAGCTTCCGAGAGCCGACAACAAAAACAATATGCCGGCAATGAACAGACTTTTCTTTCGCCCGAGACGCGAGGCACAGAATCCGGAAAGGGCGCTGCCTATGATACACCCGAGAAGAGCACTGGATGAAGTTATGCCATGTATAACATCAGAGTACACAAAATCCTTTGCTCCCAGAAAATAAGCCTGAAGACCTTTTTCAGCACCCGAAATAACGGCAGTGTCATAGCCGAAAAGGAGTCCGCCGAAAACAGCAACCAGAACGATAGAAAAGAGATATAGTTTGCTTCCTTTTTGATCAGACATGGATTATTAGATTTTATAGTGAAAGATTGTAAGTGTAGAGGCGAACAGACTGTACGCCCCTACACTTTGAAAAATATTTAATCCGGCTTATCAGCAATACATGTTGATGATAGCCTCGTAGAGTTCCTGTTTGCCGGAAGTCTGTTTGGGTTCACCTACAGTGCGTGCATAGTCAACCAGCTGTTCGAGATTAAGCTTGCCTTCCTCAAATTCCTTGCCTTTGCCTGCATCGAAAGAAGCGTAACGGTCAGCAAGCATCTTCTTGTAGGGTGACTTTTCGAGGATTTCTGCTGCGCTGAGAAGTGCTCGCGCCATAGCGTCCATACCTGCGATATGAGCGATGAAGATATCCTCAAGGTCAGTTGAATTGCGACGTGTCTTGGCGTCGAAGTTTGTACCGCCGTTGCCAAGGCCACCGTTACGGATGATCTGCATCATGGCCTGAGTGAGTTCGTAGTTGTCGATGGGGAACTGGTCTGTATCCCAACCATTCTGGTAGTCACCGCGGTTAGCATCGATTGAACCAAGCATATTGTTGTCGACTGCGACAGCGAGCTCGTGTTCAAATGTATGGCCGGCGAGGGTGGCATGGTTAACTTCGATGTTCACCTTGAAGTCCTTGTCAAGGCCGTGAGCCTTAAGGAAGCCGATCACTGTTTCTGTGTCAACATCATACTGGTGCTTTGTGGGTTCCATCGGTTTTGGCTCGATGAGGAATGTACCCTTGAAGCCTTTAGCACGTGCATAGTCACGAGCCATTGTGAGCATACGGGCAAGATGTTCTTTCTCACGTTTCTGGTCTGTGTTGAGAAGGCTCATATAACCTTCGCGACCGCCCCAGAACACATAGTTCTGGCCGCCGAGTTCGATAGTCGCATCGATGGCGTTTTTAATCTGTACTGCAGCGCGAGCCACAACATCAAAATCAGGGTTGGTAGCCGCACCGTTCATATATCGGCCGTTGCTGAAGACATTGGCAGTACCCCAGAGGTTCTTGATGCCTGTTTCGGCCATCTTCTCCTTAAGATAAGCGACAACTGCCTTCATGTTGGCTTCATATTCCTCGATTGAATTGCCTTCGCTCACGAGGTCTACATCATGAAAACAGAAGTATTCAACACCAAGTTTCTGCATTATTTCGAAACCGGCATCCACTTTGTCCTTAGCATTCTGCACGGGATCAGAAGAAGTGTTCCAGGGGAAAGTCTTTGTGCCGCCACCGAACTGGTCGCCACCTTCTGCACAAAGAGTGTGCCACCATGCCATGGCAAACTTGAGCCATTCTTTCATAGGCTTGCCGAGCACAACGCGTTCGGCATCATAGTAGCGGTAAGCAAGGGGATTGTAGCTTGAAGTGCCTTCAAATTTGATTTTTCCTACTGTAGGAAAGTATTCTTTCTTTGACATGAGTTTTGGTTTTTAAGATGTTATTGTTTTAGGTTGTTAGTTGTAAAATCGAAGATCAGATCATCTTGAAAGTTCACGATTCAGACATTCTTTCCAGCGGGCATAAGCCTCAAGATAAGGAGTGCGGTCAGCAGCTGGGTGAACTTCCTCGATTTTTCGTAAAGAAGCAAATGCTTCATTATTGTCTGCATATATGCCGGCTCCGATACCTGCGCCTTTGGCCGCGCCTACTGCTCCGTCGGTATCAAAGAGATCAATTGTCGCACCTGACACCGAAGCGAGCGTATCGCGGAACAGCGGACTCAGGAACATATTTGCGTGGCCTGCATGAATACGCTTGATATCGAGACCGATTGACTCCATAATCTCCATTCCATACATGAATGAGAAAACTATGCCTTCCTGAGCTGCACGGATCAGATGGCGACGGTCATGTATATTGAAATTGATGCCATGAAATGAGCATCCGATCTGACGGTTTTCGAGCACTCGTTCAGCGCCATTGCCAAAAGGAAGGATGGTCACACCCTCTGATCCGACAGGCACTGAGGCAGCAAGTTCGTTCATCTCCGCATAGCTGATGCCTTCGGGTGCCACATTGCGTTTGATCCAACTGTTGAGAATGCCGGTGCCGTTGATACAAGTCATCACTCCGATGCGGACATTGTCGGCCGAATGATTAACGTGGGCGAAATTATTGACTCGCGAGCGCTGATCATAGTCAACTGTGCCGTTTATGCCATAGACAACACCCGACGTACCGGCGGTAGAAGCGATTTCTCCAGGATTGAACACATTAAGCGACAGTGCATTGTTAGGCTGGTCGCCTGCGCGATAAGTGACAGGAGTCCCTTCGGCCAGTCCGAGTTCAGCAGCAGCTTCGGCTGTCAGTCGTCCCTGCTCGCAGAAAGTAGTCTTGACCTCAGGCAGTATCGACATGTCGTAGCCATAATAGTCCATCAGGAAACGCGCCGGAGCGTTCTCTGTGAAGTCCCAAAGCATATATTCCGACAGACCTTCAGGATTGGTCGATATTTCTCCGGTAAGTTTGAATGCGATATAATCACCGGGCAGCATCACCTTATAGATGCGTTCGAATATTTCGGGTTCGTGTTCTTTTATCCATTGAAGTTTTGCGGCTGTGAAGTTACCCGGAGAGTTGAGCAGTCTTGGCAGACATGTGTCAGCTCCGAGCTCATTGAAAGCCTTTTCGCCATAAGGCACTCCTCTTGAGTCGCACCAGATGATCGCATCACGCAACACACGATGCTCGCGGTCAATCGCCACAAGTCCGTGCATCTGATAGCTGATGCCAATCGCTTTGATATCGGCCGGTGAGACCTTCGAAGAAGATAAAATCGAGGCAGTAGCCTGACGGAGATAGCTCCACCAATTGTCAGGATTTTGCTCTGCGAGTCCCGGCCGGATGGCCTTTATCGGGGCTTCGGTTTTAGGAAAAAAATCAGACGCCACACAAGCTCCGGTGGCAATTTCGACGAGCGCCGCTTTGACTGACGAGCTACCGATGTCGTAACCTAATAGATACATGATTTGGCTATAGTTATTGAAATTAGTTTGCTGATATTAGCTAAGGAAAACTTGTTAAAATTTTTCAATGCAAAGATATTCCGTCATTAAACGTGCGTTGCGTAAATATTGGCAAAATACGCCATTATGTCAATTTGTCTTCATATTTCCGACAAAACACACCCCGCCGGAGGTCAGCCGCCGGAGGTCGGCATGTTAACCGGACAGCCTCTATGATTCTCCTTCAATCCATTTGTGTTGAAAATTCATCCCACACGTCAGCAAATCGACATTAACTTTGCACTATCCTTAATAATTAAGAGTGCATATAACAAACCACCGACATGAAAAAACTCGCAAGCCTGATTATCTCTCTTATCGCAACAGCCGCAACTTCGACAGTAACGGCCGACAATTCTTTTGACCAAGCCTGCAAAGAAATCGAAAGCCACATTTCAGCTCCAGCATTTCCTGACCGCAGTTTTGACATCACACGTTTCGGCGCTAAAACAGGAGCAAAAGCCGAGAAGAACCAAAAAGCCATCAACAAAGCCATCGAAAAATGCTCCAAGTCAGGAGGCGGATACGTTATCGTTCCGGCTGGCGTCTACGAAACCGGCGCCATACGCCTGCTATCAGGCGTAAACCTCAAGGTTGACTCAGGCGCAGTGTTGCAATTTGTATTCCGCCCCGAACTTTATCCTGTCGTCGCCACACGATGGGAAGGACTTGATTGTCATAATCTGTCGCCTTGCATCTATGCATTCGAAGCCACCAACACCGGCATCAGCGGCAAAGGCACCATTGACGGCTGCGGCTCAAACGACACATGGTGGAAATGGTGTGGAAAAAAACGCTATGGATGGACCGAAGGCGAAATCAGCCAAAGCAACGGCAGTCGCGCGCGTCTCCTCAAAATGGCAGAAGACGGTATTGACAAAGACGAACGCCGTTTCGGTCCGGAGGACGGACTGCGCCCCCAATTGATAAACTTCAATCAATGCGAAAACATCCTGATTGAAGACGTGACCCTGCTCAGATCTCCATTCTGGGTCATACACCCGCTTCTCTCGAAAAACATCACCGTGCGTCGGGTCAAGATCAACAACGACGGGCCAAACGGTGATGGCTGCGATCCCGAGTCTTGCGACGGTGTGCTCATCGAAGACTGCTACTTCAACACCGGTGACGACTGCATAGCCATCAAAAGCGGACGCAACAACGACGGCCGCCTATGGAACCGTCCCAGCGAAAACATAATCGTGCGCAACTGCGAAATGCGCAACGGCCATGGCGGCATTGTCATCGGCAGCGAAATCTCAGGCGGATGCCGCAACGTCTTTGCAGAAAACAATGTGATGGACAGCCCCGACCTTGACCGCGTGGTGCGCATCAAAACAAACACATGCCGCGGCGGTGTTATCGAAAACATATATGTGCGCAATTGCGAGGTTGGCCAATGCGGGGAATCCGTACTCAAAATCAACCTCGACTATGAACCTAAAGAACTTTGCTGCCGCGGTTATCTGCCGACTGTCCGCAATGTCTACCTTGACAACGTCAACTGCCGGAAGAGCCGCTACGGGCTTATGGTTGTGGCTCTCGACTCGGTGTCAAACGTCTACAACATCAACCTCATCAATTGTCACTTCGACGGAGTTGCCGATGGCAACTATATCAGTGGCAAGGCCCACGACATAAATTACAAGGACTATTACGTAAACGGAGAGATATGCCTCAGCGAGAAACCGTTCAGACATTTCAGCGAATGGATGACTGCATCTGAAATGAAGAGAGTCCCCGAAAGTTGTAAACTTGACTTTTCAAAGAAGCCAAAATGGAGCTATGTCATGGGCATAGAGCTCGAGTCGATGCTCGACACCTACCTGCGCCACGGAGGCGATGAAATCTTCGACTACTGCAAAGCCTATACAGACACAATGATCATGGCCGACGGCACCATACGCAACTATAAACTTGAAGACTACAACCTCGACAACATACGCACCGGACATTTCGTTGCCCGCATGCATGATATCGCACCTGAAGACAAGAATTTCACGGCCATGAAAACTCTTGCCAAACAGCTCGAAAAGCAACCGAGAACCAAAGAGGGCGTCTATTGGCACAAGGCAATATATTCTTACCAGGTATGGCTCGACGGCATATATATGGGACTCCCCTACTCGGCTCTCACGGCAGCAAAACTATACAGCCCTAAAAAAGCGGCCAAGATATATGATGACGCCGTAGAACAAGTCAAAAAGACATATGAACGGACACTCGACCCATCGACAGGTCTCAACCGCCATGCGTGGGATGAAAACCGCGATATGTTCTGGTCTGACAACACAACCGGCTTGTCGCAACACTGCTGGGGTCGTGCACAGGGATGGTATGTTATGGCCCTGCTCGAGCTACTTGACGCACTGCCCGAAAACTACTCCCGCCGCCACGAGGTTGCCGAACTACTCGAACGGACACTTGACGCAGTGGTCAAATGGCAGGATAACGAAAGCGGTCTATGGTATCAGGTCATGGACCGTCCGGACGGGAAAGGAAACTATCACGAGGCAACATGCTCGTCGATGTTTGCCTATGCCATGCTTAAAGGCGCACGCAAAGGTTACATCAGCGAACGTTTCAAAGACAATGGCATCAAGGCCTACAGCGGCATTGTAAACAGATTATTGAAGGTCAACCCCGACCTGACGATTTCACTGTCTGGCTGCTGCGCCGTTGCCGGTCTCGGCCCGGGTATGAGTCCGTCGGTAGCCAAAGCGGCTCCGGGACTTAAAGAGAACTTGCGCCGAGACGGCAGTTATGAGTATTATCTCAGTGAACCAGTCCGCGACAATGACCCCAAAGGAGTCGGGCCTTTCATCTGGGCATCGCTCGAGATGGAACAACTGGGTTATGATACAGACAGCAAATACTGATTATCCAGTCTATGTATATTAGACCAGCGCAACATCCTAACAAGCGACAATCAAAAAAACAACAATTAAACCTCTTCATAGCCCACTAAACTTGTAATGGATTTACAGACTACTTTCAAGCACATAGCATTTACATTTCTGGCTGCTGTCATGTCAGCATCCGGACTCTCAGCAACACCACTCCCGAAACCTGATCCAAAACTGCCACAGATACCGGACACACGGGTGCAATTGACCGATTTCGGAGCCAAGGGCGATGGCACTGTAAAAAATACCGAAGCCTTTGCATCCGCCATCAGTACCCTCGCCAAATCTGGAGGAGGACATCTTATTGTCCCGGCCGGCATATGGTATACCGGTCCCATAGTGCTTGATGACAACATAGATCTTCATCTTGAAAACGGAGCTTTGATCCTCTTTTCCGACGACCTGTCTGATTATCCCCTTGTAGAGACCTCTTTTGAAGGGCTCAACATGATACGTTGCCAATCACCTCTGTCTGCAGTCGGCAAGAAAAACATATCCATCACCGGCAAAGGCACCATCAACGGCAGCGGCAATGCATGGCGTCCTGTAAAGCAAGGGAAAGTTTCACCTACTATGTGGTCAAGACTAAAGTCAAAGGGCGTTGTCGGCACAAAAGGCGATGTATGGTATCCCAATGACACCATACGGCAACTCAATGAAGATGGCACACGCGACAAAGGCTGGCTGAAGGTACGCAACAATTGGGAATATGCCCATGACTTCCTTCGTCCGGTTTTATTGTCGCTCATAAGCTGCAAGAACATACTTCTTGAAGACGTCACATTTGAAAACTCGCCGAGTTGGAATCTCCATCCGCTCATGTGTGAAGAGGTAACAGTCAGAGGCATCTGTGTGCGTAATCCGGATTATGCACAGAACGGAGACGGCATAGACGCCGAATCGTGCCGCAATGTACTGATCACCAACTGCACATTTGATGTCGGAGATGATGCCATATGCATCAAGTCAGGCAAAGACCAGGACGGCCGCGAACGAGGCATCCCTTGTGAGAATGTCCATATCGACGGCTGCCGTGTCTATCATGGTCACGGTGGCTTTGTGATCGGTTCGGAAATGTCAGGTGGTGTCAGAAACATATCTGTCAGCAATTGCCTGTTTGTCGGGACTGACGTCGGTTTGCGTTTCAAGTCAACCCGAGGTCGCGGCGGCGTAGTGGAGAAAGTCTATATCGAAGGCATAAACATGGCAAACATCACGGGAGACGCTATTATATTTGACCTGTACTATGGTGTCAAAGGCGAACCCAAGACCGCACCGGTTTCCGAAGAAACCCCGGCATTCCGCGACATTCATATCAACAATACGAACTGCAAGGGTGCGGGACGCGCTCTGTTTTTCAACGGTCTTCCGGAAATGCCACTCACCAACATCACTGTCAGCAATTCAATCTTCAAAGCCGAGCAGGGTGCGACTCTAAACGAGATAGACGGACTGGTGTTTGAAAATGTGACCATTGACCATAACTCCGGAGAAAAAATCGCCACGCGCAATGTGTCTCATTTCGAGATGAAATAGCCTAAGGTCTCAACTGACAAGACGCTGAGACCGCAAGCATAGAGCCGTCGCTTTCCACTTTCCTTGTTTCCGTCATGCGGCAATGGAAAGTGGAAAGCGACATGTTTTAGCGTCTTAAACTTGCTGCCACTTTCCACGCTTCCGTCACGTGGCAATGGAAAGAGGAAAGCGGAAAGCGCTGAATTATTCTCTCAGTCGCCCATAAAAAAGACTAATATATATATTATATATATTATAAAAAAA
>CAXHOY010000002.1:0-267875 GCA_964018265.1 uncultured Muribaculaceae bacterium | reverse complement strand
CTCATGGTGGCTGCTGTGGTAATTACTCTCAGGAAACTCACTTCCGTTAACAATAGTTTTTAAACAAGCTCTAAATAATTGATGAGAAAGTATATTTTATTAATTATCATATTGCAAGGGCTGTTGTCATATGGATCTTTGAATATAAAAGAAGGATCAAATCATCCTATCACTTATATCATTGCAGAAGACAGTCCCGACGGCCTATTTTTAGGATTTTCAATATATGACGATTCGTTGATGATTGAAGACAGAAACATTTATGAATGTATCGATTCTGCATTCAGACTTGAATACAGCGGCCAAGACACCATATATATCATCAACCGCAGTTCATATAGCTTGACAGGGCATTTTGAATACACCGAGACGACTGTCATGCTTAGAGACATATTGAAAAGTTTTTTATACTCGGAAAACAATATCGCCACCTACAACGAAAACGAATTTCTAAAAAGAGAAAAAGCGGAGTTTCCGTTTAAGTCAACAGAAGCAGTTTTTAGGCAGGTGGTTAGACGTTGGGATATCAACGATTTCGCAAAACTATTTGCATATTCGACACATGGTAACAGCGAGTCGATAATGTATCAGTATATTGATCGTATAATAATTAAAGACAACTATATAACTTCATGGCAACGCATCAAGCATAAATATGACGAACCATATAATTGGATCATGCCATAAAAAGCGATTCTATGAAAAGATTACTACCAATGCCCTGTAAATATCTACTTGCGATTATTTCATTGCTCTTGTGTCCTGAATTGCTCTTATGTCAGGACAGCAAAACTGATAGCATTCAGGATGAACACATTAGAATTGTATGGTCCAAGTATACAAAAAATGGTGTAAATCCAGATAATGTTGTCAGAAACAAGTATAGTCATGTGAAGTCATTTCATACACATTTGGATATGCCAGTTTTCGTAGTTGACACTATCAACATCAAAGAACCTTGCATATTTACATCCGAAAAAAACGGCAATGCTTTCATAATCGATATGGCCTATGCAACCGGCAATAATCTTAAGCCGATTAAAAAAAGCTCTGAACGCTCTCTTTTGTCAAATGGCTGCGCAATACTCCTAACATGTAACGCAGAATCTCTTTTATCCAGGTTAAGGTATAATGAATTGATAAAAACGCTTCTCAATAAACTTATCTGCACTGACTGCAATAACTTTATCGGTCTAAGCCTTAATACGAATAAAGCTTTAAAAGGATATGATGTACAAACATTTTCACTTGTGCCCTATATTTATTTGCTGTTTATGGTCAAAGGTGATTATTACAACCATGTCATTGCCAATCAATATAACATTGCGCAGATTGATTTTGATAATAAAAGAGCCTACTATCCACTTGTAATTCCACTATATCTTGAAGACATGAGGTTAATGCTCGAAAAAGACTGTATTGAATTTGATAAATAAAAAGCCACATGAAAATCGAGAACTACTTGCAGGATTTATCTGATACATTGGCAAAAATTATATTATGGGTGTTTTTAATTCCTATAATGGCAATTGTGTTCTTTTATTCCATTTTTACAACATTTTGGACATCCAGCTACGAAATCATTGATCCGGAGAATGGCATTCACTATAAATTGACCAAAAGAGACGGAAGTGCCCGCTTGTATATAAGCCATACGGATTCTTTCGGACCGGATTTTGTGGATTTTAGATATAAGGGTATTGCTTTGCCTGAATTATATTACGTAGAACCGGACACAATCTACATAATAGATGAAAACAGCAACTATGTTCGAGACATAAATGCCCGACATTTTGTAATAAAGCATGTAGACCTCTTATATCCGCAGCTGGCACACCCGGATTCCGGTGCGATACAATTTAAGAATTATCTTGATTCTCTTGATGCAGTATCTGCGGAAAGAGCTATTATACGTGCAAAGCCGCATTATACAATCGACATTATGGAAAATGCAAATGGAATCTCAGTTTTTAATCCACAAGGCGAGCTCATAACACGTAAAAGGTAGATATGATGGAATATACACGATTAAAGGTCATGTCTCACTTTTTTATAGGTAATTGGTCAAAGTCAACCGGTCATCTCGCGCTGCTCATTCAGCAGCCGGACGATACGTGGGCTTATTATTCGGTGAACGGTGATAAAATATATGCATCGGCAAATGGTAAGCTCGGAGGACCTACTAATGATGTGGGGGTCGGCTCATGGGAATCACCGGAGGAATTCCTGAAATACATGAATGGCAACTCTACACAAGATAATGACGGACAAACCGAGGAAATGACTAAATATGAATATGCCGAGGCTTATGAAATTACCACAACTCCCGAGCAGGATAAAATTATCGCTGACGAATTCGGCGAAATCGCGAAAGAAGACTATGATCTGGCCTCAAACAACTGCGCCCATGCCGTGCTCAGAAGCTTAAATGCAGCAGGCTTGGTTAAAATTACAGGGGCTAATAATATTAAGCCAGTCATATTTATGCCATCGCCCTATGAGCCTCGGCCTTCGATAATAACTGATACTCATCTTGCTCAAAGACCACGAGAAGCTTATAATGATATCAAACGTAACAATTCAGGAAGAACATACTATGCAAAATAAACATAACGAAAAAATGTCTCCAATAAATAGAGTCAAACTCGTGTTGTGTAAATTAGGAATTAATATCGTAGCATATTCACTACTCATAATATATACAAACTATCTTTTTTCGCTGATAAAATCCACTAAGGATTTTCTGATAATCCCCATTATAATTGTTTTTAGTTCATTTTTTTATGGCGCAAGCCTAATTTTTATAAGTTCCTACAATAAATTATGGTTTTTGAGAATATGTTTTGCAATATTTATTCTGATGACTATATCCATAGCGTGTATCGCTGTACTCAGAGTTTGCAATTGATTTAAATTCACATAATGAAAACTAATATGCTAAGCAATAAGATAAAACGAATGGGTGTTTACATAATCTGCGTCATGTCTTTTCAGCTATTTGCAACTGTATATGGTATGATATTGTTGCTTTGTTTTAGCAACGACATCTATTGCCAAACTACGGATATTACCATTTCTGTAGTCCTCGCTATCCAGACAGTAATAGCATATGATTCGGTTTTAAGCCATACATTGACTAAAATAAGGGCGAGATGTTATGCCATAACTCTGGATGTGATGTTATCCGTGACATTAGTTTCAATGTTGACGTTCTCTATTCTATTATGATAAACAGGGTTGAAAGCCGATATGAATTGTTTTATCTGCCAATTAACTATCGTTATCTGTATTTTAACAAGTGTGAACTTTCCCGAGTTCCTTCGTTAAAAATCGATATATATACACCAGATTCTAAAAAGGACGATTTTATACTAAACCCTCACCGTTTCTATGAATTTCATTGAATATATATTCGCAACTATATTGCTGCTTGTTGTATCAAGCAACAACAACATTTATTCGCAAATAAGTTTTGCGGAGCTTATTAAGGATTATCCTGAGAATATTAACATTATCGACAAACCTAAAATCGAAAAGATGGAATATGACAGCATTAAGATCACGATTCCATATGCATTTGTCAAAAATAACAAACTTAGGTCGTTGATTGATTCCTTACAGACTGTAGATTATGATTACAATTCAATATCTAAGCCCGTATTTATATATTTGATGAGCTTTTCAAAAGATGTTTTCTGCGCTTGGGATATATCACCCACCAGTAGCATAGGAGTTAAAGATTTGAACGTATTGGCATATTATAATGTAAGTAATCTGTTTATACTTTTTTCCACATCAATGAAAAAGTATTTGAAAATTTCAAACCGAAGAGTTGCAGAAGTTTCGTTGTTCGGAAAATCAGTTATTTGTAATGTCGACTATATATGGTGCGGATATTTAAAGAAATCCGAAGCGGAGCTAAATAATACTCTTATTAAAGTATCTGATAACTCACAACAAAATTTATTTCTAAATAAAATTAAAGAAATAGATTTATGAAATTTGAAACAAGAATAAAAAATGACTAAACGAATCTCATTAAACCGCCTTGTTGATAGGACATTTGGCATATCTATCCGCTATTGGCAGGGAAATGGGCTATAGCCGGCTGCAAATGTTGAGGAGTGTTTCGGCGTCCTCACGCAGGCTAAGTCTCCGACTTATCTCTGCATGAGGCTGATCCTGCGCTTCGTCTCCGACGATGCAATATTGGCCGATAGGCGCCCCGCTATGCGGAGCTTTTGGGTGGGGCGTTGCTCTGACCTATGGCTGCGCCTGCTGACGCTAGGCTTGCCATAGGCTAACTTCGGCACCCCGCTACGCGGAGTAGACGGCGCCAAAGCGCCTCGTTTACGCGAGGGAATGCGGAGCGAGGCATCTGTGATGCGCAAGGTTTCGGATGGAGCAATTTAGGAAGCGCGTGTTGAATATGTGATGCGAAACTCTGGGGTCGGCAGATAATGCCGAACGCGCGGAGTCAAGCGCTACGCGCCAATCCCATCCGACAATGACTTTTGCCTTATGACTTTAGACTTGCTTCAGCTCCATGTTCTTTTATCTATTGACTCACGCAGGCTTGGTCTCCAAAGAAGACCCGCTTCGCAGGGCGAATAAAGATAGGTGGTCAACGGTGACTATCTATGGCCTTAGCCGTGCAGGAGCTATCAAGTGCGATAAGGTTTGTGTATAATTTGTGAAGAGGGAGTCCCATCACGTTATAGAAGCAACCGTCGATAGACTTGATGCCGACACATCCAATCCATTCCTGTATGCCATATGAGCCTGCCTTATCGTAAGGTTTATATTTATCGACATAATATGTAATCTCATCGTCTGACAAAGCTGCAAACTGGACTTTAGTATGCTCTGAAAATGTAAGTCTTGTGTCAGCGGTGGTCAGCGATACGCCGGTGACAACCGTGTGTGTGTTGTCTGATAATTTCTTAAGCATTTCGACTGCAGCATCGCGGTCGGCAGGTTTGCCGAGTATAGCGCCATCACATATGACAACAGTATCAGCTGTAAGCAAAACCTCTCCATCATGCAACTTGACGTCATAAGCATCGGCCTTTGTGACTGAAAGAAATGCCGGAACATCCTCGGCAGGGAGGTCAGAAGGATAGGATTCGTCAACTTCCACCGGTTGTACAATCTCAAACCGGACATCAAGCATAGCCAGCAACTCGCGTCTGCGCGGAGAATTTGAAGCAAGTAGAACTTTCATAACCGAGTCATCAATGCATTTACCATCCAAACGCATCGGCATGTGACATCCACAGCCCCTTGACACGCATGACCTGTTCGATCAGTTCCCGACCGGCACCATAACCACCATTTGCCTGAGTGATATAGCGAGCCGCTGCTTTGACTTCATCGTCGGCATCACGAGGAGCACAAGGCAGTCCGACAGTCTTCATGATTGAAAGATCAGGAATATCATCACCCATATATGCTATGGCATCGAGTTTCAAACCGGATTTCTGCATGAAATCTACCAGACAGGGCGTTTTGTCAGATGCCTTGAGATAAATATCAGTCACTCCGAGTGTGTTATATCTGCGTCTGAGAGCTTCATCAGCGGCTCCGGAGATGATAGCGATCCTGAGACCTTTTTTCACGGCAAGTTGGATTGCGTAACCATCTTTCACGTTAACCATACGCAACGGAAGCCCCTCATCACTCATTGGAACTGTCGACGGAGACAACACACCGTCGATGTCAAATATAATCGCTTCAATCTTCGAGAGATCATAGTCTATCTTGCTCATAAGTCGCAGTTAAGATTGTGTGTTTTAATTATAGCTCGGCTAAGTTGTTGATAAATTGCAGCCATATCATCATCGAGCCTTTCGATATGGTCCTTCATGACGTCAGAATCGCATCTCATGGCAGGGCCTGTCTGAGATTTGCGCGGTCCAAGCGCGACCGCCTTTTGTAACGTGGCTTTAATCAATGGCTCGACAACCTCAAATCTATATCCATCGCGCGCCAAGACTTCGCTTGTACAATCCCAAAGGTAATTGACAAAATTGCATGAAAGCACTCCTGCTATATGCAAGGTCTTACGCTGCGCTGAATCTGCGTGATAGACATGTGTCGAAATCATATGCCCGTATTTGTCAATAGTTTCAAGCACTTCGGCATTTATCGCTTCCGTAAAAAAGGGGACTTCGGAAAGTTCGACCACGGCTTCGCGTGAGAACGTCTGGAGTGGATATAACACTGCAATTTTATCTGAGGCACATTTCAAGGTTTCCAATGGCACACTACCTGACGTATGGGCCACAATGCCACTCACATGGTGCATTTGCTCCGCAATGCCTGAGATAGCGCTATCGCTCACAGCAATCAGATAGAGATCAGCCGTCCGATCCATATCAGCGAGATTATCAATCGGACGACAATCTGTGAGCCGTGTGGCCAATCGTGTGGCATGCTCCAAATGTCGACTGTAAACCTGAACGATAGTACAGCCGGCCGCTTGCAACCCTTTCGACAAATGTGTCGCCACATTGCCGGAGCCTATAATCACTATTTTAGAGTCAGACAACATCAGGCTATAATCACCAACGGCCGATATGAACCTTTTCCCACATAAGTTTATCAGGATCGACAGGACGGCGCTGCTCGTCGGGATATCCGAATGTCACTATGCATTCTACAACCATATCATCGGGTATGCCGAGAATTTCGCGCACAATATCTTCAGAGGGTTCGCCGTCGGCAGCATAACGGTTTCTGATCTGTACCCAGCAAGAGCCTATGCCGAGATCTGCGGCCTGCAGATGCATCAAAAGAGCTGCGACACTCGCATCTTCGATATACATGTCGCTACGGGCGGCATCAACAGTCACGACCACGGCAAATGCAGCACCGGCAAGAGGCTTGGCGCCCATCTGCTTACAGTCTGCCAACTGCTGTAACACCGCCTTATCTTCAACGACTACAAAATCCCAAGGCCTTACGCTCTTGGAAGACGGCGCCAAAAGGGCTGCTTCGAGAATAGTCCTTACAGCATCAGCATCGACCGGTTGATCTTTGTAGCGACGGATGCTATGACGTTCAAAAAGAAGTCGATTGAGATTTTCCATAGAAATAATATGTCATTTGCGACATACCCATACACCGGGATAACGATCGGAGAGATGTTGAGCCGTGGCCTGAGCCTGACGTAGATTCTCGCCTGTGGCAGCATAGATACGGTAGCGTCCATCCTTGGCAAGTACGCCCAAACGGGTATCGCGGGATTGCTTTATATACTTGTCAGCCTCGAATTCATTAGGCAATGAGGCAACGACAAGACAATATCTGTCAGTTTCGTCAAATCGAAGTGTATTATTGAGATCCGCGACGGCTGCAATCTTTTCAGCCGGAATTTTACGAGATCTTACATATGCGTTATGGGAGGCCGTGTCGGCTGTTTCGCAAGCGTCATCGAACCGATCCAAAACGATGACAAGGGCTGCGGAACTATCACCCGGACGACGCATCAACGACTCACGGACGTCATCAGAATTAGCTGCCGCAGGCTTGAAGTTTTCAAGGCCGAGAGAGGCATATTGCGCGTTATCAATCTTTATCGGAGTTGACAATACAATACCGAGCGCAATCAAAAGCGCCAAGGAAGCAGCAATGCGTCCGACCCGCTTTGCGTAATACGCGAAACGAGGATTGCCTTGAACATCAAATTGCTTGCGGCTAAGCTCGCGGGCGCGGGCGATATCACTGACACACTTCAATTCGAGTTTAGGCAACCACAATGTCGCAGGACTCAAAGCATTCGCTCGTCCAGGTTCAAAAGACATCACACCATCAACCATCTTCAACACTCCGACCCTACCCAACCGGACAAAACCATTAGACGACAATTCGCGACGCATCTGCTCTACGGCATTTGCGACGATATTACGCGAAGTTTCAAAACTGACGTTTCTGGATCTTGACAACGAAGACGTAAGCAGTCCGTCATTGTGGGTCAGCATCGAATTAAACGAAAACACTCTTGACGGTGCTTTTGCCGACATGGACAAATCATCAAACACTGCAGGCATCTTATGAGCGATGACTGCACCAAAACCCGGTATCACCACACAATCGTTGGTGACAAGCAAGTATTCGAGATGTCGGATGATTTCATTCATGACTACAAAATTACTTTGATTTTTTCATATATCAAAACATTTTTTGTGACAACTTCGGGTCAATCTTAATATTTTATGACCTAACTTTGCGCAAGTCAATCACAACCGATAGAATTCCACACTTCAAACAATATATAAGACATGTCATTACGAGTTTTTCACCTTCGCAATCTATTATATTTTTCCGCAATAATGTTCTTGCCACTGTGCGCCGCTGCAGTTGATCCCAACTCAGAAGAAGACCCATATTTCATCCTGATGGGCGAGGCTGATAAAGCCATAGCCGAAAAGAACTATGAAGAGGCAGCCGCCCGACTGATTGACGCACTCGGAGTCGAGCCCGGCAATCCGGCAAACATGATACTGAAGACAAACCTCGGTATGGTTTATTCAGAACTCGGTCGCGATTCCCTGGCCATCGCCACTCTTGACGACGTCATCTCGCAAGCACCACGCATGACTGTCGCAATCCTCAGCCGCGGCAAGTTGAACCTCAAGACAAACCGCACAGACTCGGCAATGTCAGACTTCAGCCGTGTCATACAACTCGATTCGCTCAATGCCGACGCCCGTTATTTCCGAGGCATGATGTCACTATATGACGGAGACAAGGAGTCGGCTGAAACTGATTTCACAGTCCTTGAATCATCCCAACCCGAAAGCATACGCGCCAGTCTCGCTCTTGCCACACTGTATTCAATGACCGGAAGAGAGCTCAAAGCCTGTGAGTATTTCAAAAAATTAATAGAAAAAGAACCTTCCCCCGAGTATTACTCAGCGCTTGCAGGATGTCAGCTCGCCATTGAAGAGCTCAGCGAAGCATCAGCCACCATATCGGAAGGTCTGAAACTATATCCCATCGACCCGGAACTATATTATTACAGGGCATGGCTCAACCGCGACAGATTCAGGCTTGATGAAGCACACGATGACGCAGGCAAAGCCATACGGTATGGTGCATCCAAAGAGAAAGTCGAGGCTCTTTTCAAGAAAAAATGAGCGCAACCATATCACTAATAATTAACGCAGGAAAGCTACTTAATGCCTCGTCGGTTAAGCTCACGCTGATATCGTCTGGCGTTATCGAGATGCGACGAATAGTCTGTGGCAAAATTATGATAGCCTGAGAAATCTTCTTTTGCACACATATAAAGATAGTGATGTTCGG
The DNA here is from genome assembly GCA_964018265.1 of uncultured Muribaculaceae bacterium. GTDB lineage: Bacteria > Bacteroidota > Bacteroidia > Bacteroidales > Muribaculaceae > CAG-873. The sequence continues at coordinate 258,566 of CAXHOY010000002.1, read as the reverse complement.
GAGCATCAAGCACCGCTTCGAGTGTTTTTTTCTCCGGCATGCGGATAGGGCCCGGTGGAAGACCAGGATATTTGTATGTGTTGTATGGCGAGTCGAAAGACAGATGGCGATTTAATATGCGTCTAAGCCCGAAATCACCTACTGCAAACTTTACAGTCGGATCTGCCTGAAGCAGCATACCTTTCGAAAGGCGATTGAGATAAAGACGGGCAACCTTGCCCTTTTCGTCAGCCTTGGCAGTCTCTTCCTCGACTATAGATGCGAGTGTAGCCACACGCACCGGTGTCAGCCCTAACTCCGATGCTCGCGCACGACGCTCATCGTTCCAAAAACGGTCTCTTTCATCCGACAGACGCTTGACAACATCAAGTGCAGAATTTGTCCAATAAAATTCATATGTATCAGGCAAAAAAGCAGCAATAAATTCCTTTGGTCTGAATCCCTTAAGAGGAAGGATGGAGTCACATGCCGCAATAAAATCCCCGGAGTCGAATTCAAGTTTTCCAGACAGCCGAGAGGCAAGAGCGTCGATAGTCCTGATGTTATTGAAAGAAACCCTGACCGGAGTCTGACGTCCAGCTCTCAATGCCTTACTGAAGGACAAAGCAGACTCACCTGGCTCCACAACATATGAGCCATGAGCCTTTTCAGGCAGACCATCGCGGAATTTCCATATCTTATAGACGTTGACACCAAAATCGCCCAAATTATCTACCAGACTATCGCGAACACTTTCGGCAGTTGCCCCCGCAGGCACATATATGCGCACTTTTTCCCCTTCATACGGAAAAAAGAGCAAATTATAGACGTAACAGCCGAACAAAGCCGCAGATATGAAAACCACGGCCATTGCAGCTGCAATAATTATTCTTGTTTTCTTGGTCATATTGTTGCAAAATTACTTAAAATCTCAGATAATTTTGACTACATTTGCAAAATATATCCTCAACAAAAACAACATCAACATTACAATTATGTCAGAGTCAAAGAAATTCATTCTTCAGGAAAATGACATCCCCACGGCATGGTTCAACATCATTCCGTCGATGCCCAACAAACCTCTGCCCATGCTCCACCCTGCGCATGGCGGAGAAGTGACAGCTGACGACCTCTATCCATTGTTTTCAAAAGGGGCCGTCGACCAGGAGCTGAACTTCACTGATTCGTGGATCGAAATCCCCGAACCGGTTAGAGAACTCTACAAGATATGGCGCCCCACCCCACTCGTCAGAGCCCGCGGTCTCGAAAAACTCCTTGACACACCCGCACACATTTATTTTAAAAACGAAAGTGTAAGTCCGGTCGGTTCTCACAAACTGAACTCCGCCATACCCCAAGCATATTATTGCAAAGAGCAAGGCGTCACAAACATCACAACAGAGACAGGAGCCGGACAATGGGGAGCAGCCCTTTCGATGGCATGCAAGATGTTTGGCATAGATCTCGCAGTCTATATGGTCAAGATATCCTACAATCAGAAACCATACCGACGTTCGATCATGCAGACCTATGGAGCAGAAGTAATAGCATCACCAAGCATGTCGACACGCGCAGGTCGTGATATCATCACCAGAACCCCCAACTATCAGGGTTCGCTCGGCACAGCTATAAGTGAGGCAGTAGAACTGGCAATGAGTACACCAAACTGCAAATATGCCCTTGGATCCGTACTCAACCATGTAGCCCTCCACCAGACCGTCATCGGCCTTGAAGCCGAGAAACAAATGGAAATGGCCGGAGAATACCCCGATACAGTCATCGGTTGTTTCGGCGGAGGCAGCAACTTTTCCGGCATATCGTTTCCGTTCATGCGCCATAATCTTAACGACGGCTTCAACACGCGGTTCATCGCAGCCGAACCATCTTCATGTCCGAAACTGACACGAGGGGTATTCAGCTATGATTATGGCGACGAGGCCGGCTATACGCCATTAATTCCCATGCTGTCTCTCGGCCATGGGTTCTCTCCCGCCAACATCCACGCCGGTGGCCTGCGCTACCATGGTGCCGGTTCTGTAGTAAGCCAGTTGGTGAAAGACAATCTCATGACAGCCGTCGATATACCGCAGCTCGAATCATTTGACGCCGCGACACTCTTTGCCAAAGCCGAAGGCATCATTCCCGCCCCGGAATCAGCACATGCGATCGCTGCAGCGATCCGCGAAGCGAAGGCCGCCAAAGAAGCCGGAGAAAAGAAGGTAATACTCTTCAACCTCTCAGGCCACGGACTCATCGACATGGCTTCATATGACCGATATTTCGCCGGAGATCTGGCTAATTACGAGGTTCCTGATTCTGAAATCGCAGACAACACATCGTCACTGAAAAAACTCTAAATGGTAGTTTTTCCCAACGCAAAAATCAATCTGGGGCTAAACATCATCTCACGCCGCCCTGATGGCTATCATGACCTCGACATGGTCATGATACCTGTGGGCTGGAGTGACATACTCGAAATAGTCCCCGCGTCAAGCAACTCTACAAAACTGACGGTCACCGGCCGCACAGTAAATTGTCCGATGGAGAAAAATCTGGTCTACAAGGCATGGTCAAGCCTGAAAGATTACCTTGGCGGAAATCTTCCCCCGGTTGACATCTATCTCCATAAAGTGATCCCTGACGGGGCCGGACTTGGCGGCGGATCATCCGACGCCGCATTCACACTAAAGACTCTAAACAAACTGTTTTCATTAGACCTCTGCGTCAACACCCTCTGCGATATAGCGTCAGGCATAGGCGCAGACTGCCCGTTCTTCATTCATAACAGACCAATGCTATGCAGCGGCACAGGGACAGAAATGACACCGGTCGCTGTCAACCTCAGCGGCATAAGCCATATACTTATCGCCAAACCAAAAAACATTGGAGTCTCGACTGCCGAAGCATATGGTGGTGTAAAGCCCGAAATGCCTCAAGACATGACAAGCTCGATTGTGACACTCGATCCATCGTTATGGAGAGGCAAACTGTCAAACGCCTTCGAAAAGCATATTTTTGAGCTTAAGCCTGAAATTGAGACTGTCAAATCAAAAATGTATGATCATGGAGCGGTCTATGCGTCAATGAGCGGTAGCGGATCTGCGGTCTACGGGCTTTTCGGTGATGTCAAAATGGCAGAAGATGCCGCACGAAGCCTTGATGACTGCGATTGCTTTTTAGACAAACGCCTCTAATGAACGATATCAGGCCAAAATTGTTATCATATCAAAAGAAATATTGCCAAAACCGAGAGTTTGGCAATGTTTTTGCTTTGATATAATGATATAAACAGAATAACAATCAAGCCATATGGACAAGAAATACGATAAAAGCAAAGAAGCAGAAGAAGCTAAAAAGCACGAAAACCCTGAAGAACAGGCAGAAATCGTTGACAACCTCGAAGAAGTAGCTGACTCACAGGACACCGATGAAGTGGCAAGTCTGACTGAAACGCTCGAAGCTACACAGGCCGCCCTCGACAAAGAAAAAAAGGAATATCTGTTCCTGATGGCCGAATTTGACAACTTCCGCAAACGCGTCAACAAAGAAAAGGCCGAAATCATCAAAAACGGAGCAGAAAAAGTTCTCGCAGGCCTCCTGCCCATCGTTGATGACTTCGAACGCGGGCTCAAAGCTACAAAAGATGCCGAAAGCGCTGACTCTGTAAGAGAAGGCATGGAACTCATCTATAACAAACTAATAAAATATCTTGCTGCAAATGGAGTGAAAGCCATGGAATCGACAGGCGCGGACTTTGACCCCGAGCTTCATGAAGCCATAGCAACGATACCCGCCCCCAGCGAAGAACTCAAAGGCAAAGTCATCGACACGACACAGACCGGCTACACAATCAACGATAAAGTGCTCCGTCACGCAAAAGTCGCCGTCGGAGAATAAGCCGGAGAGTTAAAGTCTGAGAAACCCCACAATCAAGAGCAAGACAGGAGAGCCATAACAATGGATAACAAAAGAGACTATTACGAAGTGCTCGGCGTGGCCAAGGGCGCGACAGAAGATGAAATAAAAAAAGCGTACCGAACATTGGCGCGCAAATATCACCCTGACGTAAATCCGGGAGACAAAGCTGCGGAAGAAAAATTCAAAGAAGCGGCCGAAGCCTATGAAGTGCTTAGCAATCCCGAAAAGAGGCAAAAATATGACCAATTTGGTTTCAATATGGGTCCGCAGGGCTTTCCCGGTGGCGGTCAAGGAGGCTTCTATCATTCAGGAGGTATGTCTATGGACGATATATTCTCGATGTTTGGCGACATCTTCGGAGATGTCAGTGGCGGTGGAGGCCGCTACAGCGGTTTCGGATCAGCTACCGGTGGTCGTACACGCCGCGCCCAACGTCGAGGAACCAACCTACGAATCCATGTCAAACTCACACTTCAGGACATACTCAAAGGCACGACAAAAACACTCAAGATACCTACATTTGTCAAATGTGACCACTGCAACGGCACAGGAGCTAAAGACGGCACAGCGTTTGCCACATGTCCGCAATGTCATGGCACGGGTTCTATTATCGAAACCCAGCAGACATTGTTTGGCCTGAGCCAGGCACATGTTGAGTGCCCGCGTTGTAACGGCACCGGCAAAGTTATCACAGAAAACTGCCAGCATTGCCACGGCAAAGGTGTCGAACGAAAGGAGCAACAGATCAGCTTCACGATACCGGCTGGTGTTTCGGATGGCAACGTGCTTACGCTCAAAGGCAAAGGCAACGCGCCTGAGCATGGCGGAGTGAATGGCGACCTTCTCGTTGTAATAGACGAAGTCAAGCATCCTGAATTAATCAGAGACGGAGCTGACGTGATCTATAACCTGATGCTTGATATTCCTACGGCAACATTAGGAGGTTCTGTCGATGTGCCGACAATCGAAGGTCGTGCCCGTCTGAAAATCGCTCCGGGTACCCAACCGGGCAAGATCCTGCGACTGCGCGGCAAAGGACTGCCGACAGGCCAAGGCTCAGGCATGGGCGACGAACTTATCAACGTGATGGTATACATTCCCGAAAAACTCACCGACAGCGAACGCTCTGCAATCGAGAGCATCAAGGATTCGCCTAACATCAAACCCTCGGAAAGCGAAAAACAACGTCTGTTCTCAAAATTCAAACATATATTCGGAGACTGACCCGGATCTATGACATAGCAAAAGCATGATAGACCGCTGCAATAAGAATCACAGAAATTGCAGCGGTCTATCTTTTAGAGTCCATCCATAGATTCATTTTCAGAGGCTCGGAAAGTTATTCATATCTTAGCTTGCACATGTCGATAATTCTTGCGAAATTCGCAGTCAGGTTGCAATTACAAGGTTTCCATCTATCGACCCGTATGAACGGCCTCAAATATCAAATAGATTAACAATATTATTATCAGGAAGTTTCCGGTGAAACAACATATAGATTTCGACAACGAGATTAACCGTCGCGGCACCGACGCGACAAAATTTGCTGAACTTGAAGAAAAATACGGCCGCGCAGATTTGCTCCCTTTGTGGATAGCAGATATGGACTTCGCAACCCCCTCTCCGATAAGAGAAGCGCTGCGAAAATCCATCGAGACTCCGGTGCTCGGCTATACTACCGCTCCGGATTCGTTCTGGGACAGCATCGTGTCATGGCTTGGCAAACGTCACGGATGGAAGATCGACCGTTCATGCATCGATTTTGTTCCGGGGTTAAAGAAAGGTCTGGGATTATGTTTCAACTATTTCACACGTCCGGGTGACGGCATTGTCATACAACCTCCCGTATATCATTCCTTCCGCTCGGTAATAGAGGGAAACGGTCGACGCGTGATCAAAAACCCCTTGCTCTTTGACGGTAAGAACTACACGATGGACTTCGAAAGCCTTGAAGCGATAATCGCCAAGGAACATCCCGTGATGATGGTCGTGTGTAACCCACACAATCCGCTGGGCATACAATGGGACTCAGAGACCTTACGTAGAGTCGCATCCATCTGCCACCGCAACAACATGATATTGCTGTCAGATGAAATCTATGGAGACATGATATTCGGCAACAAGCCCCATATACCTACAGCCTCCGTATCAGAAGAAGCATCCGAAATCACCGTCACACTGGGAGCTCCGACCAAAACATTCAATATGCCCGGCATTGCAAGCGCATGGGCAGCCATTGTATCTCCTAAACTGCGCGACGGATTTTTTGCATGGCTCAAAGCGAGCGAATTTGACACACCGGGAATTGGCGCGATATATGCAACGCAAGCGGCTTACACCTCATGTCAGGAATGGCTTGACAGCGTACTTGTCTACTTGAAAGACAACGCAGATTTCGCTATAGACTATATTGATAAAAACATGCATCAGGTTTCCACAGTCAGGCCAAACACCGGCTTCGGTCTGTGGATAAATTTCCGTGAGACCGGACTTGACCATCAACAGCTCACAGACCTTCTCATCAACAAAGCCAACGTAGCCGTGAGCGATGGTGCCACATTTGGAGAAGAAGGATCAGGCTTTGTGCGTCTGAACATAGGAGTTCCCCGTTCTGTGCTCACACGTGGACTCGAACAAATAGCATCGGCACTTAAGAGCATCAGATTGTGACAAAAGGGCTTCACTTCACGAAAATGCATGGAGCAGGCAACGATTTCATCCTGCTTGACTGCCGCGAAACAGTGCCTGACAACATCCTGGAGCTGAGCGCGAAGCTATGCGACCGTCATTTTGGTGTCGGAGCTGACGGACTTTTGCTTCTGACTAACTCAGAACACGCAGACTATGGCATGCGCATAATCAATTCGGACGGAAGTGAAGCTCAGATGTGCGGCAACGGCATAAGATGTCTCGGAAAATATGTTTCAGACCATGGGCTGAAACACAGCCATACATTATCTATCGAAACTCCATGCGGAGTAAAGGAGCTGAAGTTAAACCCTGACGCCGAGGGCAAAGTTCAGACAGTCACCGTCGATATGGGAGTGCCTGTGGTTGAGGGTTCAGACCTCGAGGCGGATACCTCTTCCGGCACATTCAGATTATCATCCGTTTCGACCGGCAACCCACATGGAGTAGTCATTACAGAAGACTGCGACAAGATAGACATCGACCTAATCGGCCCACAACTTGAATGTCATGAGATATGGCCCGACAAAGCCAATATCGAATTTATCACAATCATATCACGCCACGCCATCAATCAGCGCACATGGGAGCGGGGGGCCGGCCAGACACTCGCCTGTGGCACCGGTGCGATAGCCTCAGCTTCGGCAGCGGTATGCAAAGGACTTTGTGACTGGCCGGTCAAAGTGCATTTGCTTGGCGGCATTCTGGAAATTGACCAGGATGCCATAAGCGGCCATATCCTTATGACTGGAGAGGCCGTAGAGGTGTTTTCAGGCATAATCGGATAATCTCAACGAATATTTCACATAGGACATGTTGTTTTGATGAACAGTTAGACATCCAATTCAAAAAAAATGTTTAACTTTGTGAAAAATCACATTATCACAAACCATCAACATTATTCACCAATCAAACAACGCTATGTTTAAAAGACTATTTGTCTTGACCGGAGCAATCATGACTGCGGTGTGCATCACTATGGCCGCCGACATCAAATGCACCGGTCAGGTTGTCGATGAAAACAATGAAGCCATGATCGGAGCCATAGTTGTTCCGGCCGGAACAACCATTGGAACAACGACCGACATCGACGGCCTCTTCACAATCACAGTACCGTCGGGAAGCGACATCACAATCAGTTCGGTAGGCTACAAACCCGTCACACTTGCCTCAAAAGACAACGTTGGGGTCATAAAACTGTCACCGGACACGAAAATGCTGAAAGACGTCGTTGTCACGCAGTCAGTAGCACGCACACGTGTCACTCCGGTAGCCGCATCAAACGTCACTGCAGCAATGATCGAGACCAAACTCGGCAACCAGGAGCTTCCTGAAGTACTTAAAACCACACCCGGCGTATGGACAACGCGTGACGGTGGTGGATTTGGCGATGCAAAAACCAATATGCGTGGATTCAAATCAGCCAATGTGGCAATAATGATCAACGGTGTTCCTATCAACGATATGGAATGGGGCGGTGTCTATTGGAGCAACTGGGCCGGTCTTAGCGACGTTGCGTCAAGCATACAGACACAACGCGGACTCGGAGCCACAATCGTATCCACCCCTTCAATAGGCGGCACAATCAATATCACCACACGGTCGACTGACGCAGAAAAAGGCGGCAGCGTATGGTATGGCATGGGCAACGATGGCATGAACACCATAGGCATGAAAGCATCAAGCGGTCTTATGAAGAACGGATGGGCCTTCACAGTGCTCGGATCGCGCAAATGGGGCGACGGTTATATTCAAGGAACACCGTTTGACAGCTATAATTATTTCATGAATCTTGCATGGAAGATCAATGACCACCATCAATTGTCACTCACCGCATTCGGTGCTCCGCAAGTACACTACCAGCGTAGCAGCCAGAACGGACTTTCGATCATGGGCTATCAGAATGTCAAGAACTATATGAGCGATGAAGTGAGCATGTATCGTTTCAATCCGACATTCGGCTATGACAAATACGGCCAATGGCGAAATTCATCAAGAAACTACTATCATAAGCCACAAATTTCGCTCGCCCACAGCTGGGAAATCAACCACCATTCATCATTGTCGACCACCGTATATGCGTCCTTTGCGACAGGCGGCGGAGACTCTGGTCAGGGCAGCGGTCTCGGTTCATATTCATATTCTGACTGGTATGGTGCCACCGACGGAGTGCTCAGCACCAAATTCCGTGCCGCTGACGGCACATTTGACTATGCTGCCATTCAGGACCTCAATGCCGCAAGCGCAACCGGTTCGGAACTTGTAATGTCAAAATCGATGAACTCACACAAATGGATAGGCCTTGTGTCATCATATAAGAATGACATCAACCAGCAGAACGGCAATCGTCTCTCACTCACCGCAGGTCTTGACATGCGCTATTATATCGGTGAACATAAGAATATCATCACCGATCTGTATGACGGCGAATACTTCATCGACTATTCAAGCCGCAAAGGAGTGAAAGCAGAACTTAACAGTGCCGCACTCAACCCGGCATGGGCATATGAGAAGCTCGGTGTTGGCGATGTGGTATACCGCAACTACAACAGCTATATCGTGCAGGAAGGCGTATACGGCCAGGCTGAATACACTATGCTCGACAAAGCCCTCAATATTGTCGTTTCAGGAGCTCTCAACAACAATACTTACTGGCGCCGCGACTTCTTCTACTATGACAAGGCAAACGAACGATCTGAGACAACAAACTTCATCGGAGGAACAATCAAGGGAGGTGCCAACTACAACATCGACAGCAAGAACAACGTATTCTTCAACACAGGTTTCATAAGCCGCGCACCATTCTTTGCAGGAGGCGTATTTGTCAACGCAACAACCTCTAATGTGCTCAACTCAGACCCTGTCAACGAGAAGGTATACTCCTTTGAACTCGGATATGGCTTCAACACACCGTCATTTGCCTTGACAGCCAATGCCTACTACACCAAATGGATGGACAAGACAACAACCCGAGGCGGCACGGTGTCACGCGGAGAGCATGCCGGAGACCGCTACTTCATGAATATGTCAGGCGTAGACGCCCGCCACATGGGCATCGAGCTCAATGCAAGCTGGGTTCCCGCAAAATGGGTCAACATTCAGGCGATGCTCTCTTATGGAGACTGGAACTGGGACTCAAACGCAAGCGGCTATTTCTGGAACCAGCTCGGCCAACCGCTCAAGAACACTGATGGAGATCTCGCATCGGGCATTTTCGCTCCCGACCATCTGCATGCAACCATCAACCAGAAGGATATAAAAGTAGGCGGCTCGGCTCAGACCACAGGTTCGATTTCGGCTGATTTCATACCCTTCAAAGGCTTCCGCATCGGTGGTGACTGGGTATTCAACGCCCGTAACTATTCAGACTATCAGATCAGCAGCAGCGACTTCGAGTCGGGAGGCACCATCACAGTGGCACAACCATGGGAAATACCCTGGGGACAACAATTTGACCTGAACGCAAGCTACCGTTTCAAGATAGGCGGCGTAAACGCAACTCTCTATGGAAACGTCTACAACGTGTTTAACTACAATTATATAGTGGACGCATACAACAAATCGACACAGCGAGGCGAATGGGACAATGTATTCCGTGTGTTCTACTCATTCGGCCGCACATATTCGCTCCGTCTGAAAATCAATTTCTAATAGACTATTCTCAATATGAAACATATAGCAATAAAAGGTCTGTTGCTCGGAGGCGTATTTGCCACTGCCATGTGTGCCTGCGATGAAAACTCATGGAACGACGAATACCTCGACGGATTCGAACAGCCGACAATCACCAAAACAGAAACAGTCAGCTATACACTGACAGCAGCAGATATCGCCCAAATAGCCCAACTATCCACCAACAAAGTTCTCGCCCGGCAACGTGGCGAAAGCGCGCTTCTCGCCGAAGTAGGCAAACAAGGATTTTTCACGGCACGAACCACTCCCGAAGCATATGCGCCTGCATGGCTTGACTCGTTGTCAGCAGTCAAAGGCAGCATTATCTACTATCTTTCGGAGAAATCAACGCTCAAATTGAGTTTCCCGACATCAGACGCTCTTCCGGCAGAACTCTCGGGCATAAGCAGCGCCGACAACATCACCATTGGCGAAGCTCAATATCAGGAAGTATGGGGCAGCGAGACCGAATATGTCAATGCATTCGCACCATCCAAACCTGCCGGAAAGTCAATACCGGGTCTACTCTCATCGGCAATCGCCAATCCTCAAAGCGGACAGTTTGCGGTAGTGACTTATAATGTAGCCGGTCAAGATCCAGTCTTCGGCGGGGGAGGATCAACACCGACGCCTAAACCGGAGTTCGAATTGTCAAGCACAATCGCATCACTTGCCATCGGAAGCCCCATAGAAGCTAAAGGCATTGTCACCGGCATCTGTAAACAAGGCTACATTCTCACCGATCTCTCAGGTTCGACTCTGGTCTATTATGGCGACACCTTCGAAATGACCGACTATGCCATCGGTCAGCAACGCACTGTTGCCGGCACCGGCGCACAATTCGGAGGCTGTCTTCAAATCAACAGCATGACCACAGATGACCTTGAAGGCAAAACCGAATACAACTACCCCGCTCCACTTGAAATCACCGGTCAACTTTTCGAACAATTCTCAACAGACCGTCAGGCTCTTAAAGCCGATGGAAAAGGAGGAGCACCGGTGTATGCAGAGATAAAGGGCGCTACATTCACCCAAAGCGGCCAATATATAAATTTCACCGTTCCCGGTGCAGACAAGACCAAAGCCGAAGGCAGCGGTTATCTTGTTCCGCAAAACATCATAGACATCATGACTTTTGACACTCCAATTGATGTCAAAGGCTATGTTATCGGTTGCTCAGGCAAAGCATATGTCACCTTCCTCGTAACTGAAGTCAACGGAGCTGCCCCTGCAAAATCACGAGGCATATCCTCCCGCGCTTTTGCAGTTTCCTCGACTGAAGAAAAAGCTGTCTACATGTTCAACGGTTCAACCTGGACTGCATGTCCAAATGTGCTTGCTCTCAATGCAAACGACTACTCACAGATGGGCGTAAAATCCACTTTGACAGTTACTCAGGCCGCAAACTACCTGCCAATTTATCTCGCCGGCAAATTTCCGTATGCTCAGGAAGATGCGGAGTATTACGTTGTCTACAACCTGAAAGACGGCGACACTACTGTGACAAACTTCACATCACGCGCTACGTTTACAGGCTCAGAATGGGAGCTTACCACAATCAATACAGACCTCATGCAGTTTGTGAGGGCCTCAAAAGGCAATGGATGGTCAAACTGGGTTTATGACCCCAGCATCTATATCGATCTCCCCGCCGGCAAAGGTGCTGCTTCAGAGAGCTTCTGGCAGGCTTGTGTAGACTGGGTCTATGAAAATGTCGATGTACCCGACTTCGGCTCGACATCGATAACCTCAGGCACCGGTTATGTCACACATTATGGAACAAACGAGTACTATGCAGGCACATCGTCTTATCAGTGTAATGTCGACCTACGTCCGGGCAGCGCACGCAAGCAGACTCCGAGCGTCTATGGCACAATGTCTGATGAGGATGTCGTAGCCCATGTCAAAGAAAACTTCGAATTGCGTGTCATGCCGGCTGTTTTGTCAGAGATGTATCCCGACGCACAACCCGGCAAGGGCGTTGATCAGTACTATGTAATTTCGTTTGTTATGTACGACGGCTCATCACACGACGAAGTTATACGTTATCTCGTGACAGCCCCCGGCACATTCGAGTTTGTCGATTGCAGCTGGAACGAAGATTGATAAAGCGTTTCATTAACGCCTAATACTAAAAAAGATGGTGTGCATCAATGCATGCCATCTTTTTTTTTGTGGGATTACCGGAAATATTATTGTACTTTTGCAGACAAAGAAAACTCGTATCATTTCATGAAAGAACTTATTATAGCAGCCATAGCGACAGCTTCATGCACTATGGCGATCCATTCACAGGAGCGATGGACCATCAACCCTGACAACAACAGCATCACCATGTATGTCAATCAGCAACAGCTTCCACATGCAGACCACATCGAGATGAGCGGGCGACGCATGTCGGTTGTGCTCTATTGGGATATTGACAGCGCTTCAGTTTTCGGTCTGAGACGAGGACTTGTCTTTCCAATGCTGCGAACGTTGCCTAATGACACCCATGCATCACTTATGATTGACAATACGGCCGATGTCCCATCGATGCTACGGCTCAATGGCAGAAAAATCGATTTCCGGACAGATTCTGTCAAGATCGACGGTGTGATGACCGTCAGTTCAAGTTTCAAAGACGACAAAGGACGTTCGATGAATCTTACCAGCCGGATTTTTCCAAGCACTACGTTGCCGGCAATGTCAGAAATCTACACCATCACCAATAGCGGCAGCACTCAGCTTGACATCCTTGTCCCTGAATACAAACAATCATACACGACAAATCCCGCCAAAGGCGTAGACGGCTCCTATATAGTTGTCAGCGAAATCCCAGATGCGGGTCCACACACACTTCAGCCCGGAGAAAGCGTCTCTTTTTCATTTAATATCCAGGCCTACCCGTTCTCAAATGGCAAAGCACATAACATAGATGCTGACAAGGAACTTAATGCCCGAATGAATCTGGTGGAAAGCCTCGACAGTTCACTAATTCTGAAAACGCCCGACAAAGCGATTGACACAGAGTTCCGCTATGCCAAACTCCGGGGAGCAGAAAGCATCTACGAGACCAAGGGCGGTCTGATGCATGGCCCCGGCGGAGAAAGCTATTATGCCGCATTATGGGCTAACGACCAGGCTGAATACATCAACCCCTTCTTCCCTTTTCTTGGTTATGAGACCGGAAACGAATCGGCAATGAACTGCTTCCGTCACTACGCCCGCTTCATGAATGATGACTATCGTCCACTGCCAAGCTCAATCATCGCAGAGGGCGACGACATCTGGGCCGGAGCCGGCGACCGAGGCGATGCGGCTATGATAGCATACGGAGCCGCCCGCTATGCGCTTGCACGTGCCGACCGCTCAGAAGCTCTTGAGCTATGGCCACTGATCGATTGGTGTCTTGAGTATTGCAGACGCAATCTCAACGAACATGGTGTCGTAAAATCAGATTGTGACGAACTCGAGAACCGTTTTCCTGCAGGCAAAGCCAACCTGTGCACTGCATCTCTCTACTACGACGCCTTGATTTCGGCTGGCAATCTTGCCATGAGCCTCGGTAAAAAGCCTAAAGTCACCGCAAACTATATGCATCGTGCCAAGGAACTTCGACAGGCCATAGAGAATTATTTCGGTGAGAATATACAGGGTTTTGATACCTACCGCTACTATGATGGCAATGATGTGTTGCGTTCATGGATATGTATACCGCTGGTTGTCGGCATCAACGACCGCGCCGATCAGACGGTGAAAGCTCTATTCAGTCCGGAAATGTATACAGAAGACGGAGTGCTCACATGCCAAGGTTACCCTGTGTTCTGGGACCGTGCAACACTCTACACACTGCGCGGTGCTTTGTATGCGGGATATGCAGATGAAGTCATACCACGTCTCTCGGCTTTTTCATCGCGTCGATTGACAGGCGACCATGTGCCCTATCCTGTTGAAGCTTGGCCGGAGGGCAGCCAACGGCATCTTTCTGCCGAAAGCGGGCTATACTGTAGAGTGATCACCGAAGGTCTGTTCGGCATACGTCCGACCGGCATGGACAGATTTATCGTGAAGCCGTCACTACCTAAAGATTGGAATTATGCCGAACTCAGGCACATACGCGCCTTCGGCAACGATTTTGACCTCATTGTGGAGCGTCTTAGCCCCGAGCGTCTGAAGATCACCGTCGATAATCACACAAGCGGACGCGCTCAAACCTACACAGTCGCACAGGGCGATTATAAAAGTATCGTGCTGAAATAGCATAATAGATAATCTATAAAGACATTGCCGCATGATGATTGTCAAGATCTCATGCGGCAATATCTTTATAGGTCTAATGACGCGTTTGTCAGACGCTGAGGAGGAGAATCAGCATCGCTCAGGCGTGGCTGAGTCAGGCTATCGGATTGTATAATTTTTCCTCACCTATTGTTGTCGGTCTGTCATGACCGGGATATACGACGGTGTCATCGGGCAAGGTGAATAGTTTTTGGTGTATGCTTTCAGCGAGCTGACGTCCGTTCCCTCCATCGAGGTCTGTACGTCCGACACTCCGGCAGAACAGAGTGTCTCCAGAAAGCAGAAATTTGTCTTCGGCACAATACAGACATATGCCTCCGCGAGAATGTCCCGGTGTTGCAACAACCTGCAGCTTGCCATTGCCAATCCTGATTATATCTCCATCAACCAGATTGACATCAATATGCACCGGGGGCATATCGCCACGGCCACCGAAGCGGCGTATCTGCGCTCCTAAATCGAGCCCGAGAGGTGCATCATCAACACTGGCCGCAACTTTTACGCCATAGCGATCTCTGACATAGTTGTCACCGAAACAATGGTCAAGATGAAGATGAGTGTTGATCACCTGCCTCAGATGCAGACCCGAGGCACTGATATAATTGTCAAATTCGCTACGTTCGGCATCGCTGAACATGCCCGGATCGACGACAGCCGCATCGAGAGTCTCCGGGTCGTAGACAAGATATGTATTCTCGCCAAACATATTGAATTCAAATCGTTTAAGCTTCAGCATAGTTTATTCGTTTTTACTTATTAATCGGCACATAAACCAATTTTTTTGTTGAAAAGAATTCTTCATTGAAAAATTCATTGAGCGGAAACTCGATGACGGGATACTTCACATTCCTGGATTCATCGGCAAGATCTCCGCCCTTAAGACAGACGAGTCCCGGACTATAGCGGTTGCCCTTGTGACTATCGCGACTGATATTCTTAACAATCAGAGGCACAAGGGCGTCAAGAGACATCACAGCGCGGCTCACGACATAGTCATAACGCTGCCGGCACTCGCCTATGTCACCATGTTGGAAAGTCACGTTTGCAAGCCCTATTGCTTTTGCAATCTCTCGCGCAACATTAATCTTTTTGCCAATACGGTCGATGAGATGGAAGCGACAGCCGGGATAAGCGATGGCGAGAGGGATGCCGGGAAAACCACCACCTGTGCCCATGTCGAGCAGAGAAGTATCATCGACAAGCGGGCCAAGAAACCTCGCGATTGAAAGCGAGTGAAGGATGTGATGGAGATAAAGATTGTCAATGTCTTTCCGCGAGATTACATTGACTTTGGCATTCCAATCGCGGTAAAGACCGCCTAACATATCAAACTGTTCACGCTGCTGTGGAGTCAGGCAATCAAAATATCTTAATATGGTTTCCATTTCGGATTATAAACAAATGTCGGAATATGAATGTTGAGAATATTAATTAAATCGCTAATCTAACGCAAAATTAAGATTTATTTGTTAATTTTGTAAATCTAACAATAAGAAAATGATAAAATTAGGACAATACAACAAACTGACGATATCACGCTTCGTCGATTTCGGCGCGTACCTCACAGATGGTGAAGGCAATGAGGTGCTGTTACCTGCCCGCTACGTAGATCCCGACAGCACAGTCGGAGACGAAGTTGAGGTTTTCGTATATAACGACTCTGAAGAACGTCCGGTTGCCGTGACAGACAAACCGTTTGCCCAAGTAGGCGAATTTGCATTCCTTCAGGTAGCAGACGTCAACAAATATGGAGCTTTCCTTGACTGGGGCGTGCCCAAACACATTCTCGTTCCGTTTTCAGAACAACGAGTCAGGATGAAACAGGGCGGCATTTACCCCGTTTATATCTATCTTGATCATGCCACCAACCGCATCGTGGCGTCGGCAAAACTTGAAAAATTTCTCGGCAACCTTATCCCTGACTATAAACAGGGCCAGGAAGTCAAAGCGCTGGTATGGCAACACACCGATTTGGGCTACAAAGTCATAGTCGATAATCTCTTCCAGGGCATGATATATGAAAACGAGGTATATAGCACCCTTGAGATCGAACAGACCATCACGGCATATGTAAAGAACGTCAGAGAAGACGGCAAACTCGACCTCATACTCAGCGGGCGTACTGACAAACGCATCACCGAGCTCTCCGAACAGATAATCAACAGACTCAATAAGGAGGGAGGCCGCATTATGATTACAGATTCATCTACTCCGGAAGAAATAAAAAGCGTATTTCACTGCAGTAAGAAAGACTATAAAAAGGCCATCGGCAAACTTTATAAAGAGCATCGCATCACTATCACCGATGACTGCATCTCTCTTGTATGAACAAAGCCTTAACCATAATGTAAAAAGCGGCCTCATGGTCGCTTTTTACATTATAAGTATGTGTTATATGGATTATTTTTTGCAACTTTGCAGACAGATTCTGTAAAAACTAAAAATTGTCGACAAACAAAATGGAATTTTCTGCAGAGTTGATCGCACAACAAGTCGGAGGAATCGTCGAAGGAGACGGTTCCGTAACGGTCAACACATTCTCAAAAATCGAAGAGGCCAAACCGGGTTCGATAAGTTTCCTGGCCAACCCTAAATATACTCATCACATATACGATACAGAAGCGTCTATAGTCCTTGTCCGCAAAGATTTTATAGCTGAACATCCCATAAATTCGACTCTAATCAGGGTTGAAGATCCTTATGCCACACTGTCAGCGTTGCTGACGATGGTTGCTCAATTCATGTTTGTCATGCCAACAGGCATCGAACAGCCATGTCACATAGCGTCAGGCATCGAGCCCGATGCAGACAGTTATGTCGGAGCATTCGCTTATATCGGAGAAGGAGCAAAACTTGGCAAGGGCGTGAAGATATTTCCCCAAAGCTATATAGGCCGCAATGTCACTATCGGAGACGGCACAATCATCTATCCCGGCGTTAAGATTTATGACAATTGCAAGATCGGTGCCCGTTGCATCATCCATTCGGGCGCAGTCATAGGAGCTGATGGCTTCGGTTTCGCTCCTACCCCCGACGGATATCACAAAATACCTCAGATCGGCATAGTGGAGATTTCTGACGATGTCGAGATCGGAGCAAACACAACAGTAGACAGAGCAACCATGGGCGCCACCCGCATAGGACGCGGCACAAAACTCGACAATCTTATTCAAGTCGCCCACAATGTCGAAATCGGAGAGTCGACCGTCATGGCCGCACAAGCCGGTGTTGCCGGCTCGACAAAAATCGGCGACCAATGTATGATCGGAGGTCAGGTAGGCTTTGCCGGACACATCCATGTCGGCAACAATGTCCACATCGGAGCCCAATCAGGAATTCCCAACAACCTCCCGGACGGAAGTCAGGTGATGGGCTATCCGGCCGTACCGGCACGCGATTTCATGCGACAGAGCGCTTACATAAAGCGACTTGGTCAACTTTTCAAGCGAGTGGACGAACTCGAGAAACAATAACGCATGTCAATCATTAAGAATAATAAATCAAACCACATATCACAATGAAGCAGACAACACTGAAAGAGAGCTTTACCCTCACGGGCAAAGGACTCCACACCGGGGCAATGATCGAGGCCACCTTTTGTCCGGCTCCCGATAACCACGGATATAAATTTCTCCGCACCGATCTCGAAGGCGAGCCGACGATTGACGCAGTCGCCGAAAACATCGTGGCAACAAACCGTGGCACAGTCATAGCCAAAGGCGATGTTTCGGTCAGCACGATCGAACATGGCATGGCAGCCCTCTATGCCCTCGGCATAGACAACTGCCTGATCAAAGTGAATGCAGCCGAACTACCTATCCTTGACGGCAGTTCCAAGCCTTATGTCGACGCTATTATCAACGCCGGCATTGTAGAGCAAAACGAAGACAAAGACTTCTATATTGTGAAACACAAGATTGAAGTCTCGGATGAAAAGACAGGCTCAAAAATCATGATTCTTCCTGACGACGAGTTCAGCGTTGAGGTCAAGGTCAATTTCGAGTCTCCCGTTCTCGCCAACCAATATGCATCAATGGAGCATGTCGAAGAGTTTGCTACAGAAATCGCCTCTTCACGCACATTTGTGTTTGTCCGCGAAATCGAGCCTCTTGTGGGCGCCGGACTTATCAAAGGCGGCGATCTCGACAATGCCATCGTCATCTATGACTCCGAACTTCCGCAGTCGCGTCTTGACGAGATTGCCGATCTCATGAACTCACCTCACCGCGAGGTATCGACCTTCGGCTATATCAACACACGTCCTCTCAGCCACGAGAACGAACCTGCACGCCACAAGGTCATCGACCTGATCGGTGACATCGCCCTGATCGGCCGTCCTCTCAAAGGCAAGGTCATCGCTACCAAACCGGGGCACACAATCAATTCAGTCCTCACAAAGAAAATCCGCAGCGACATCAAGCGTCAGGAAGTTCAGGCTCCGGTCTACGATCCCAACGTCGAGCCTATCATGGACAACAACCGCATCCGTCAACTGCTCCCCCACCGCTACCCCTTCCTGCTTGTCGATAAAATCATAGACAAGAGCCAGAACTATATCGTCGGTGTCAAGAATGTGACAACCAACGAGCCGTTCTTCCAGGGTCATTTCCCACAGGAACCCGTGATGCCCGGCGTGCTTCTGGTCGAAGCCATGGCTCAGACCGGTGGACTGCTTGTGCTGAGTGTCGTTGACGAACCCGAACGCTATTCGACCTATTTCATGAAGATCGACAACGTCAAATTCCGTCAGAAGGTTGTCCCCGGCGACACGCTGATGTTCCATGTTTCATTCATGTCACCACTGCGTCGCGGAATGGCAGTGATGAAAGGTCTTGCATTTGTCGGCGAAAAGATAGTCTGCGAATGTGAGTTCATGGCACAGATAATCAAAAACAAATAACCCTATTCCAAACAATCAAGAGCATACACAAAAATGAAACAACCGCTCGCATATATTCATCCCGCAGCCAAAATTGCGCCATCTGTTGTCATCGATCCGTTTGTGACCATCGATCAGAACGTTGAAATCGGAGAAGGCACACGCATCGGCAGCAATGTCACCATTCTTGAAGGTGCGCGCATTGGCAAAAACTGTAATATCTTCCCTGGTGCAGTCATCGGAGCCATACCACAGGATCTCAAGTTCCGCGGCGAAGAAACCACAGCTATTATCGGTGATAATACCACAATCAGAGAATGTGTGACAGTCAACCGAGGCACAGCCGCCAAAGGACGCACTGTAGTCGGCAGCAATTGTCTTATCATGGCATATTCACACGTCGCACACGATTGCATCGTCGGCGACAACGTTATTATCTCTAATGCCTCACAGCTTGCAGGTGAAGTGGTTGTAGATAACTATGCCGTCATCGGCGGTGGCTCACTGATCCACCAATTCTGCCACATCGGGCCTCATGTCATGTTGCAAGGTGGTGCGCTCGTCAACAAAGACATCCCCCCATATGTCAAGGCCGCCCGCGAACCGATAGCATATGCCGGAGTCAATTCAATCGGTCTACGCCGTCGCAATTTCACCAATGACACTATCCGCGAAATACAGGACATCTACCGCTACCTCTATCTTTCGAGCATGAATGTCAGCGATGCGATAGAGCGGATCGAGGCAGAACTGCCTGCCACAAAGGAACGCGACGAAATCATCCTCTTCATCAAGAACTCCAAACGCGGCATCATCCGCGGATACATGTAATATAGATCTGATAAAGCCGCGCCGGAGGGTCCGTCGCGAGTCTGCATGACCACGGTCATGTCAGACGCGAGGAAAGTCCGGGCAACACAGAGCACCATATTTCCTAACGGGAAGCTGTCGGCAACGGCAGAGTAATGTGACAGAAAATAACCGCCTGAGTCTTCAAAAGAGATTTAGGTAAGGGTGAAAAGGTGAGGTAAGAGCTCACCGGACGCAATAGCGATATCGCGCGCCGCACATCTTATGGGTTGCAAGGTCAAGTATACCGGCATTCAAGGGTTGCTCGCCCATTGCCGGGGGGTAGACTGCTAAAGCCCGGTGGCGACACCGGGATCAGATAAATGACGGACGGAGCGGCGTAACTCTTCACCGAAAGTGCGCCCTCTACATAACCCGGCTTATACTCCGCGCGAGGCTTTTTATATTTTTAAACCACATCCATAATCATGGCTGAAAAAGACGACTGGTGGACATGTCCGACAGAAAGTGAGGACGGACGCACAATCATGGTGACGGGACGCCGCGACATCGCGACTTACCGCAACAATCCACGCTTCACGATACGCATCGAAATCACATGGCAGTATTCAGAAGCGCCGGATGCCAATATGCCCGACCGCGAAACAGCCGAAATGATGGAACAGGTCACCGAACGCATCGTCACAGAGCTGGCCAAAGACCCTATCGCTGTGCTTACGGGCATATATACCGGTGCTGGCGAACGCAACTGGGTGTTTTACACTCTCAGCACCAATATCTTCAACAAGAAGCTCAATGCGGCGTTAGCCGATCTTCCATTGCTTCCGCTTAAGATATATGCTGAAAACGATTCTGACTGGTGTGAGTATGACGAAATGCGTGACCTCTCGGAAATCCGAGCAGACGACTGACAGCCGGTGTCCATAAAACAATGCGGGGAGACTTCAAAATAGCTGAAAGTCTCCCCGCATTGTTTTATACAGTCATTCAGTTTAACACCTTATAGCCTGCGGCATCGAGAGCTTTACGGATTTCTTCGATATGGCTATGGTCGCGGGTCTCAAGTTCCATGCGGATTGTGCAGCCGTTGATAGCTGAGCTGGAATTGATACGCTCATGAGATACGGATATTACATTGCCTCCGCAGTCAGCAACCACATTACATACGCCGGACAACTGACCGGGCTTATCGTCAAGGTCGATGATAAACGTATAGTTACGTCCGCTCTTCGACAGTCCTCTCGTGATTACACGGCTCAGTGTATTGACATCGATGTTGCCGCCGGACACGAGACACACGGTCTTTTTGCCCTTGATAGGAACCTTATTGAACATAGCCGCGGCCACCGAAACCGCACCGGCCCCTTCGGCAACGAGTTTCTGCTGTTCGATCAAGGCAAGGATCGCAGCCGCGATTTCTTCGTCACTGACAGTGACAACTTCGTCGACATATCGGTTACACATCTCGAATGTATTGACTCCCGGTTCCTTGACAGCGATGCCGTCGGCTATTGTCGAAACACTGTTAAGGTGCTGTATGCCGCCTTCCTGTAATGAAGCCACCATCGATGGCGCACCGGAAGACTGTACACCATAGACCTTAATCTCAGGACGGAGAGTCTTGATGGCAAATGCGACACCTGAAATCAGGCCTCCTCCACCGATCGGGACTATCACAGCCTCTACGTCAGGCATCTGTTCAAGGATTTCGAGACCGATAGTGCCTTGACCTGCGATAACTTTAGGATCATCGAATGGATGGACAAAAGTATAGCCGAATTCGTCACGCAACTGTTGAGCCTTCGCGTATGCGTCATCATATACACCCGGGACAAGGCAAACCTCCGCCCCGTAATTTTTAGTCGCTTCAATCTTGGAGATAGGCGCTCCGGCAGGAAGACATATCAAAGCCTTAATGCCGTTGTGAGTCGCGCCCAATGCAACTCCCTGAGCGTGGTTTCCGGCCGAACAGGCGATGACGCCCTTAGCCTTTTCTTCATCAGTAAGCTGTGAGATCTTGTAGTAAGCTCCACGCAGCTTAAACGAACCGGTCAACTGGAGATTTTCGGTTTTTAAAAACACCTCGGACTCCGGGTTGATGCGTGGTGCGGGAATGATAGCGGTCTTACGTGCCACGTCTTTGAGCACCGCTGCCGCATTGAATATTTCACTAATTTCCAACATTGACATAATAATGCGTTTTTAACTGCGCAAATTTACAATTTTATAGCTGTGAAACCAATACTTTTGCCTAACTTTGTTATGATTTAAGGCAAACTCATTGCCATGTCTGTTCGTTATCTATAAAACATAAATACACATTACAAATGTCTAAGGATTTAAAAGAAGAAGCGCTGCAGTATCACCGTTATCCGTGTCCCGGAAAAATCGAAACCGTAGCAACCAAACCTACCTCTCATCCGGATGATCTGTCGTTGGCCTATTCACCCGGCGTTGCTTTCCCCTGTCTTGAAATTGAAAAAGACCCGTCAAACGCTTACCTTTATACTAATAAATCAAATCTTGTTGCTGTCATATCAAACGGCACAGCTGTGCTCGGTCTTGGAAACATCGGAGCATCTGCATCCAAGCCAGTAATGGAAGGCAAGGCTTTGCTGTTTAAGATCTTTGCAGGTCTTGACTGCTATGACATCGAAATCGACGAGACAGATCCGGACCGATTTGTGACAGCCGTCAGAGCTATGTCCAACACATTCGGCGGCATCAACCTCGAAGATATAAAGGCACCTGAATGCTTCGAAATTGAAAAACGTCTTAAGGAAGAATGTGACATACCCGTCATGCATGATGACCAGCACGGCACAGCCATCGTCAGTGGTGCCGCTCTCATAAACGCACTTGAGATACAGGGCAAGAAAGCCGAAGACGTGCGTCTTGTCGTCAATGGCGCCGGTGCCGCAGCAATTTCGTGCACAAGATTATACACGCGCCTGGGCATCCGTAAAGAAAACATTGTAATGTGTGACAGCAAGGGTGTGATTTCGACACACCGCAAGGACTTGAACAACCAGAAGAAAGAATTTGCCACAGACAGCAATGTCGAGACTCTTGAAGAGGCACTTCGGGGAGCAGACGTGTTTCTGGGGCTTTCGGTGGCCGATGTCGTAAGCCCTGAGATGCTTGCATCAATGGCGCCCAGACCCATAGTCTTTGCCCTTGCAAATCCAAATCCGGAAATCGCCTATGACAAGGCGATGGCTACACGCGATGATATCATTTTTGCGACCGGACGCTCTGACTATCCCAACCAGATAAACAACGTGCTCGGTTTTCCATACATCTTCAGAGCCGCACTCGATTGCCGCGCAAGCGAAATCAACGAAGAGATGAAAGCAGCCGCTGCATATGCCATCGCATCACTGGCGAAAGAGGATGTGCCGGCATCTCTTTGCAAGGCATATGGTGTCAAATCGCTTGAGTTCGGCGCAGACTATATTCTGCCAAAACCATTTGACAAGCGCTTGCTTCAAACCGTTGCTCCGGCAATAGCTAAAGCTGCGGCTGAGTCAGGAGTTGCCCGA
The DNA here is from genome assembly GCA_964018265.1 of uncultured Muribaculaceae bacterium. Lineage (GTDB taxonomy): Bacteria > Bacteroidota > Bacteroidia > Bacteroidales > Muribaculaceae > CAG-873. Next base: position 234,797 of record CAXHOY010000002.1, on the reverse strand, counting down.
TGCCCGATCAAAGACTATGACACATATAGCAATCACCTTTCAACTCTTATTGAGGACAACGACGCCTACATCGTGGGGCTTCTCGATCCGGACGGAGAGCATTGCGACCGTAACTGACAACATAGCTAAACGCCACCCCGACTGTAATCAGAGTGGCGTTTAGCTAATTTGCCAGCAAACACCATGAGCCAAAAATATTAGATTATTAGAAGCCTAAGCAGCTGCAAGTATAAGATCTCCACTTATCACTAAATGCATCAATTGCTTATAAGCATATATTCTGTTGAGCTGGCACCGACATTGTAACGTCTCAGGCCATAGCCGTCTGAGGCAGCAGGCCCTGAAAGAGGATGCCCCCCGAGAGAGAAAACATCATATTTGCTATGACACTCGGGACACTCTCCAACCATCTCATCAGTGTTGATGAAGATCCTGACATCACGCTTGCACTCTACAGGACAAGCAAGATCATAGGCCGCAGGTCGTCCCATCACATCACCGACCAGCAGAACTCCTCCAAATCCAGTGGCAGATAAATCCGTGTAATGATATGAGGCGGGGATGTTCTGTTCCTTGATGAAACGCTTATAGTCAAGTGCGCCCCCCACTCCGGAGACATTCCAATCACCGACAGTCGTAAAGCCAACCCTGACAGGTAAAACAGGGATGCGATCATCGTCGAGATGATCGCATCCTGTAAATATTGTCGCGGCCAGACATGCCGCAAAAAGGAGAGAAAATTTCATGATCAAGCGTTTAGTTTAGCCATCAGATCACCGAACTGATCGACAGCCTTCTGCATAGCGCCACCGATAAGCGGTCGCAGCATAGGGGGAATGTCAACATCGATGACGGTCTCGATTTCTGTCTGTTCGGATCCAACAGGCGCAAGTTTGACAATCAGAGACAGTGGAACAGGAGAGCCGACGGCCTGCATCTCAATTCTATCATTCGAACGCGACACAGCTTTAAACTCGATAGTTCCAACCTGTTTGGTATCTATTTTGATTGCATCTTTTTCGAAGACAACATCTCCGATGCGCTGACGCTCGACCTCCGGCAGATTGTCCATAACACCGCCAAAGGCAGAAAAATCAGAAAATTTGTCAATTATATAGTCAACCGGACGGTTTACTGTAATGGTTTTGCTTTTATATTGAGCCATATATTCAGATATTATTCTACAGTGCGGACAGGTGTCCAATTTGCGGGATCACGGCGCCACTCCTTCAGAGTATCGATGTCGGAAGGCTGGATGTAATGTGTATCAAGGGCGGCCTCAAGCATAGCGTTGTAGTTGCTCAGCGTGACCAGTTCCACTCCGGCTTTTGCAAAATTGTCTTCAGCTACGGGGAAGCCATATGTAAACATAGCTACCATGCCAACAACTTCACATCCGGCGGCGCGGATTGCTTCAACCGCCTTCAAAGAACTGCCGCCTGTTGAAATAAGGTCTTCGACAACGACCACTTTCTTGCCGGGCTGCAAATTACCTTCGATAAGGTTTTCGAGTCCATGGTCTTTAGGAGTAGAGCGCACATAGACATACGGCAGCCCGAGAACATCTGCGACAAGCGCACCCTGAGCTATCGCACCGGTGGCTACACCTGCCACAACATCCGCATCACCGAAACGTTCGAGAATGACTCTTGAAAGTTCAACTTTTATAAACGAACGGATTTCGGGATAAGACAAAGTCTTGCGGTTATCGGTATAAATCGGGGAATTCCATCCTGACGCCCATACAAAGGGACTTGAGGGCTGAAGATTGATAGCACTGATTTTAAGTAACTTTTCTGCAAGTATACGGGCAACTTGTTTCATGACGATAAATAATATGATTATGGTAGTCTGATTTGGTGCAAAATTACAAAATTCGGATGACTTTTTTCGCGCTATTTAAACTTTTTATAATAAAATGCATCTTATAAATACAGCGTCATTACAACGTAACACAAACGAAACGAAATTTCAACAGTCATGAAACGTTTTAGCAAATATTCAGCCCTGATATTACTCTCTCTCGCTCTTGCATGTCCACAAGTCGAGTCGCGAGGACGTAACAACCATAGCAATAATAATCAAACCGAACAGCGTAAACCCCAAAATAACTCCAACCGCCCGGGTAACAACGGACATCGACCCGGTGGAAACAACCACAACCAATCCAACCGTCCGGGCAACAACGGACATCGGCCCGGTGGAACAAGCCGTCCCGACCATCCTCAATTCAACTATGGATCGTCGCACAACAGGCCACAGCCTGCACCCGGAAATCGTCCGTCATATAATCACGGTCCACACCATAATTTCAAACCGGGGCCACCACCTCACAGACCGCATTATCCGATCCACCATAAGCCTTGGCATCGCCCTACTCCGCCACCTGCTTTCCGTCCGTCACCCCACTGGCGCCCGTTTAACTCCATACTCGGCGTCGCACTTGGCTCGGCGATAAATTTCTCCATCAATGCTTTGATAAACTCCGGATATAACGTAAGCGGTTATGGCAATAATGCGGTCTATGTGACTAATGTTCCGATGCTCAACATGATGTGGCCTGACGCAACACTCTATTACGGCAACGGAGGACTATGCGGATCCGAATTCGTATACTCAAGCCCGGCATATAATCTAAACCGATATAACAGCGTCTATAATTCGCTCATCGCCACTTACGGACGTCCGATAAGCGTATCAAACGCCAACGGAGTCATGACATCAACATGGTGGGGTTCAGGCAACCAATACATCAATCTCTCTTTCAGCAGCGGCATTGCCACCAACGGTGCGACCCGTTTCTTCACAACACTCAGTTTCGGCAATTGAAGAACGTGAGTCACAATCCGCTGATTTCATCAGATACAATCTTATAGTTTCAGAATACCAAAGCCTGAAACCGCATCAGAGTCGGTTTCAGGCTTTTAAGCATAAGATAATTCAATCCAAGATTATTTCTGATAATACTTATTTCCTCCTTTTATCAAGAAACCTCTGTAATTGTCACTGACAGGCTGACCAAGTATATTATAGCAGTTCTCGTCACGGCATCCTTCAGAGTATGTAATATCCACAAGACCTGAAACCGGTTCTGCAACCAAATGCACAATCTGACCTTCTTCAGTAGGTATATCATACAGATAGCTCTGAGGAAGGATTGTATCAGGGATCTTCCGTGGATCAACGACAATCGGATCGGGCATCACATAAGGACGAGTAAGTTCATTTGAATTATCGCCTTCCGCAAGAGTCATGGCCGCCGTAGAGTCCGTGAACAGCGGAGAAGCGCTTCTAAGTCTCAGATTTCCGCCAAGCGTTGATTTTATGGTCACAGACTTGATTTTGCCGTCAGACCACACCATGTCACAAATTTCAAAGCCACCGCGGGCACGCAAACCTTTGACAGAACCTTCGGTCCAGTCAGACGGCAGAGCCGGAAGCAAATGGACAAATCCGGCATGTGACTGCAGAAGCATTTCGGCTATGCCTGCACTGCAACCAAAATTTCCATCAATCTGAAATGGAGCGTGTGCGTCAAACATATTTGCATATGTACCGCCATCGGGGTCAGACATCGTAATATCAGGATGGACAAGACGCAGTTGGTTTCGGATTATCGCGAGCGCATGGTCACCGTCGAGCATTCTCGCCCATTGGCAAACCTTCCAGCCCATTGACCAACCACGGGCGGCATCGCCCCTGCCGACCAATGACTTGCGTACGCCCTGGAATATCACCGGATTGACATAAGGCGAGACCTGAGATCCCGGATACGCACCCCACAGATGCGACAGATGACGATGAGAAGTGTTCTCGCGGTCCCAATCCTGCTGCCACTCCTGTATCTGACCGTATTTGCCGATTTTATATGGCGTCAATTTGGATCTCAGCATGTCGAGTTCTGACGCAAACCCAGTGTCGCACTTAAGTATACGGGCAGCATCAGCTGTATTTTTCAACACATCGAAGACGAGTTGGTTGTCCATTGCGACACCTCCGAAGAGCGCCACATTCATTTTTGAGCCATCGTCTTTAAGATAAGAGAACAATCCGGGGTGATTCTCAGGAGAATTTGAAGGACAAACTATCATATAACCGCTTTCATTATCTTTGACAAGAAAATCCTGAAAGAATTCCGAACATGATTTCAAGATCGGATAGACCTCCCTGAGGTAGTTCTTGTCACCGGAATACAAAAACCTGTCCCAAAGGTGTGAACAGAACCAGGCATTGCAAGTCGGCCATATACCGACCGCTCCGTTATCGACCGCTCCTGTAGTGCGCCATAGATCGGTATTGTGATGCAGCACCCATCCACGGGCTCCATACATCTCCCTGGCGGTGACAGCGCCTGTTACAGCGACATCCTTTACCATATCCACAAACGGCTGATGACATTCGGCAAGATTAGTCACCTCCGCTCCCCAATAGTTCATCTCGACGTTTATATTGGTAGTATATTTCGAATCCCATGCCGGATATTGACGTGCATTAGGGTTCCACAGACCCTGAAGATTGGCGGGCTGTGTGCCGGGTTGAGAAGATGAAATCAGCAAATAGCGCCCAAACTGAAAGTAGTTTGCTATCAAACCTGGATCATTTCCCTGCTTGTAGAACTCCTTTATGCGGGTTTCAGTGTCTTTTACTTCCTGAACAGGGTTGGCACCAAGATCGAGGGACACACGGTCAAACTGTTCGCGATATTTATCGACATGGTCTTCCAATGCAGTCTCATAATCTTTGTTCCGCCCCATGAAATCATTGATAAAGTCCAATGCCTTGGCTTCGGCGTCAGCGCTGATGTCGTTATAATTCACAAAATTAGTTGCGGAAGAAACGATGATCGTGGCGGCAGTCGCCCGTTTTACCTCAATGGCCGGAGCTGCTTTATTGCCATCAATAATGCCATGACGGATGACATTATGATTGTTGACGACAGTCTGCTCGCCATCTTCATTAAGCACTTTCACCACTGTGCAGCAATTCAATTTATTGTCGACGTTTTCACTCTGATCGCGAGCCGGGACAAGAGTCGCTATCAGCAGACCGTCTGCTGTCACCTCATTGCGGCCAAGCTTCACCATATTTGTTTTTGCCGGAGCGGCAAAACAGAGATTGAAATCAAGACGCCCCTGCTCTGAGGCCTCAAGCCGTATAATCGTGACATTGTCTGCCAATGACGTGAAAACCTCACGTAAATATGTCACACCATCGACAACATAGGTCGTTGTTGCAACAGCACGCGAAATGTCAAGATCGCGTGCATAGGCCTGGACGTCCTTGTCTGACATATGCGCTCCATGTTCCTCGTCGTTAAAACGATGCCCAGGGAAGTTGAGCAACAAACATCCGGCTGCCTGATACTGCGCCCCATGGGATGCTTCAGACATCCAGTTAGGTATTGCAAGTTTCTGTGCCGCAGCATAGTCTTTATCGAATATGAGCTGACGCACCTGCGATAGAACCGTAGCAGCCTTTGGATTATGGTTTGAGTTAGGAGACTGCCCCCAGAAAGTGTCTTCATTGAGTTGAACCGTGTCGGTTGTCACACTTCCACTGACCATAGCCCCGAGTCTGCCATTGCCGAGAGGCAATGCTTCCTCCCAGTATGAAGCCGGGCGATTGTACCACAGGCGATTGGTGCTTTCCAACACCGGAGGTTGCACCGGATGTGATGCAGCAGTAGTGAATTTGACAGCATAGTCCTGACCGTTGACATTTCCTGCCATATCTGAAAAAGAATTTGCAGGCATACGGAATGTATAGGCTGTCGACAGTTCGAGATCGTCGTAAGCGAATGTGACCTTAGAATCGGAAACCACCGGGACGAGATGCGTTGCAGCAGCCGACTTGTCGTCGGTCAATGTTGCTGTAGCATCATTCAACAGCCGCACGGATTCGTTAAAATACATTGTCACTTTTCCTGACGTCGGCACATCAGTCTGACCATCGGCAGGGATAATGTCGGTCAGTTGCGGCTCCATGAAATCGTCAGCAAGAATATTGACATATTTCAGATTGTAGTTGCTCGTTTTAGCTGCAGAAGTAACCAGCATGCGAACGATTAGGGTCTCCTTATTGTCGGCATCAAGATCATAGACCGCATCGTTATATTTGTTCCAGTGTCCGGCAGCTATATAATCATCAAGAATAATCCACGATTGTCCGCCATCGACAGAATAAACCACGCCGAACGCAGTCGATGAGCTTGATCCGTCACCAATAGCAAAATTGAGTTTGACATTGCGGAGTGAAACAGTCGGCATTGACAGTTCAAAATATTGATCATGCTTATCTCCGTCATAATAATCGTCTTTAGATGTGAACGACGTTAACGAGGCAGTGTTCAACCGCAAAAGATAACTTGGAGTTGAACCGCTCGATGTCAGTTGCCATTTACCATCGGAAGTGTGCAGGGTTATCTTACAGTCTTCTGCCGGGAGTGCCGAATAATTAGGCAGGAAATACGGCTGCCGTTCCTTCCATTTGACATTCTGGGAAGCAGTCCAACCGTCTTCGTTTGGCGTGTAGACAGACACTGTTCCGTTTTTCACTTCATCGTAGCCGGATGTAAACTCCCAATGAGCTACGGTTGTCTGGTCAGCAGCGTTGACACAGAGTTGGCCCCAAAGAGGCATTAAAAGTAATAATAGTCTTCTCATGGATTACATGTTGTATACTTGTATGGTTAAATAAAACTGTGACAAAATTAATGATGAGCAGATCAAAGAGAGGTGAAAAACCGGTCAAGTTACGTGAAAATCGGTTCAAATCGCCATATATCATCTTCATATTGGGAAATTTGAATTATATTTGACGAAAAATTAACACACTCCATATATTACTCATGAACTCGTCCTGCAATAAATTGATTGCGTCAACCATGCTTATTGTAGTATATCTGTCGTGCATGGGCAGCAAAATGGACACGACCTATTACGGAATACGTGACGGGCTTCCCGGTTCGGTCGTTGGCGGAGGCGTGCAAGACAATAAAGGACTCATATGGTTTGCTACCTGGAACGGCCTGTATTGTCATGACGGTTATGAGTTCCATAGAGTCAGCATACGCCCCGGCGACCGGACATCAATAGGCACCGACCGGATCCGCGATATCGTATTATCAGATGATGATAACATCGTGTGCCATACTGACAATGACATTTTCATCTTCAACCTTTCGACTTACGCGTATGAATCTATCAGCGACAGCATCAAGTCCAGACTTGCGACTGTGGTCGGACATACATGGAAAGGACTGACAGACGGAAACAACAACAGATGGGAAACATCAAATAACGGACTGCGAAAAATATCGAAAATCCATCACCCTGCAGAGTCCCTTAAAGAAAGCTTAGGATTGCATCCACGTTCAATGACCAATGATGAGTCGGGTGGCTTTATCGTAGGGACACGCGCTGACAAGACGCTGAGATTCTATGACAAGGAGAAGCGGATGTATAAGGAAACCAAACTGCAGCATGCGCCTTACTGCCTGACAAGACACAGTTCAGGAGATCTATGGATAGGATGCAAACCTGGCGCACTGTTGAAACATGACGGCACTACGATTTCCACAGACAATGTTTATGACATCAAAGAGGACCGCTATGGCAGGCTGTGGATTGCGACATTCGGCAACGGCATAATATGTTGTCCCAATCCGACAGACAGCATGCCGTCGCTGTCGCAACCCTCATGCGGCGGAAAAATCAGAAAGATCTATATTTCAAACGATGATAATTTGATAGCTGCGACAAGCGACGGATTGCTTGCTGGTCATATTGATCCCAAATCAGATAAGATCTCATTGAAACATATTCGCCGCGACGGCCACGACGCATCGTCACTTGCGAGCAACTCACTTATGAGCGTGTGCGGTGACAGTCGTGGTAATATATTTATAGCGACGGAAAGCTCGGGTATTGACTTAATCGACGAAAAGCTATTGTTCTCAGACAAGCCTGAGTTCACCCACATCGAAGAGTTGCCTCGCGACCTATGCAAGGCGATGACCATAGTCGGAGACTCCCTGCTGCTCGCTGTTGGCAATAACAAGGTCTCGGCCTACAATATCAATAGCCGGCAGACAACCTGCTACAGCGAAATGTTCTGGGGGCACAGTTGTCACTTTACAGAAGCAACACCAATTGTGCTTAGCGACGGCTCATGGTTGTTGGGAACTGACGAATGTGCCGTGACAGCCACGCCTCACAATCTTGAGAGCCGAGGTTTCATACCATCGCTTGTATTCACAACGCTGTCTAAAAACGGGGAGGCAGAGATATTTTGCATGCCACCGGTAGAAGAACTGAAATTAGGCGCAGATGAACGCAATATAAGCATCGGTTTTTCAGCTCTCGATTACTCGACTAATCAAAATATCGTCTACCGCAGCCGCATAGACAAATCGCCATGGACCGTTGCCGACAAATCGCGCAAAATCACCCTGTTCAATCTATCTCAAGGCAAGCATATAATTGAAATCCAATCGACAGACCGCTATGGCCGATGGGTAGACAACAAGCAGACTCTCACCGTGTCAGTCGCCCCTCTGTGGCACGAGACATGGTGGGCTAAACTTTTGTTTATCCTCATCGCCGCCGGAATCATCAGCGGAATAATTTATATCCGCAACCATATCAGGCATATCGAACAAGAGCGCCACATACTCTTAGAAAAGTATCTGGCTCTCATCAATGACAACAAACTAAAACAAAAAGAAACAGCCATACCTCCCACACAAAAGCACGTCAGTGACACAGAACTCGCAGCGGTAACAGATGATAAGAATTCACCATTGCTAAACAGAGTGAGGGAATATATCGAACTGAACCTCTGCAATCCGGAAGCAAACGTAGACGACATGGCAAGCCATGCGGCCGCCAGCCGGTCAACCTTAAACAGACACCTGCGTTCACAACTTGGGATAACCGCCGCCAAACTACTGACAGAATCCAGATTAAGACGTGCCGAACAATTGCTGTCAACAAGCGAAACTTCAATCCACGAAATAGCGACCGCATGCGGCTATGCCGATACACAATATTTCCAACGTGTATTCAGAAATTCACGCGGAATGTCACCGGGAGAATACCGCAATCAGTCAAAAGCAGACCCAAAAGGACGGAGAGCCGAAGACTCTGAATGACAAAATAGAGAATCCATTAGATAATTATCGAGCTGTAAAATTAGTCATTAAACGAGTTCTAAATTTGCGCATGACGATGTCATTATGTAACTTTGTATTAAGTTTTACACACTAATCGCATGAATCAGACTATAACACTTGACTGCGGAGTGACAGTGCGCTATGACCATGAAGGAGAGGGTTCGCCTATCATCCTGATGCACGGTTGGGGCTGCGAAGCCTCAACATTGAAGTCTATCGCCAATATCGCAGTGGAAGAACATATGGTCTACAATATCGATTTCCCGGGTTTCGGTGGCTCAGCCGAACCTGAAGAAGTATGGGGTATTGAAGCCTACACCAGAATGTTGGAGGAATTTGTGACAAAACTCGGCATCAAACGTCCGATATTGCTCGGACATTCATTCGGAGGAAGAGTCGGTATATTGTATTCATCACGCAATGAGGTAGAGAAACTGATATTGGTGGATGCAGCCGGAGTCAAACCCCAGCGCAGTCTCAAGTATTATTTAAAAGTATACTCCTTCAAGACAGCAAAACGGTTATGGCAGCTTATATTAGGTAAAAAACGTGCGGAACAGCGCATTGAAAATATGCGCAAAAAACGTTCGTCGGCAGACTATAGCGCAGCGTCGCCGAAGATGCGCGCCATATTGAGCAAAGTAGTCAACGAAGATCTGAGACACGTGATGCCGGCCATCAAGGCACCGACACTGCTTATCTGGGGAGAGAACGACACAGCTACCCCTATGAGAGACGCCCGCATAATGGAGAAACTCATTCCGGATGCAGGCCTCGTGTCATTTCCCGGCTGCGGCCACTACAGTTTTCTTGACAATCCATTTCAATTCGCGGCTGTGCTGCGGAGCTTCATAAACGAAAAACAATAAGAACAATGACAATATATTATATAGTGATAGCGGTCCTTGCAGCCCTCAACCTATTGGCAGAGCTACACCGCGACCTCATGATGTTTCAACAAAACAGTTACAGAAAAGACCGCTATCAACGTTGGCTGCGTTCGTCGGCAGACACAACATCGGCATGGCGTCTGGCTGGAATGGTTATTTTCCTGATGTCCCTTACCGGCTTCGGCCTTGAACTCATCGCCTTACCGTTGATCGGATTGTTTTCGGGAGCACACACCGGTGTACTCGCATCGAAAACCTACAAATTGCCATTGGTATGGACTAAACGAGCAAAACGCATCTATGCTATGGCAGTGTTGCTCGCATTAATCATATGTGCAGCAAGCGGGTTGTTATTCAATGGTTTTGGATCTATCCGCATCTTCAGCATTATAGCAATCGCTCTTATGGGATGTTATTGTGCAAGCCACATCATAATCATAATCAGCAACTGGTTGCTGACACCGGTAGAAAAAGCCATAAACAGAAAATATTATAACGATGCCGCCTCACGTCTGGCGTCGATGCCCGATCTTAAAATCATTGGTGTGACAGGCAGTTATGGCAAAACCAGCACCAAGCACTATCTTCACCGCATCTTGTCGGAGCAATATGACACCTTGATGACACCCGGCAATTTCAACACCACATTAGGAGTTGTCCGCACGATAAGGGAGCATCTTAAGCCTTACAACGAAGTCTTTGTTGTCGAGATGGGAGCAAAGGAAGTCGGTGACATAAAAGAGATATGCGACCTTGTCCATCCACAAGCAGGCATAGTCACGGCCGTCGGACCTCAACACCTTGAATCATTCAAGACAATGGACAATATCCAGTCTACCAAATTTGAACTTGTCGACTCATTGCCGGCCGATGGCTTTGCGGTGATCAATAACGATTTTGAAAAAATAGCAGACCGCGAAGTAAACAATGTCAACTGTCTGCGCTATGCGGTCAGCAATGCGGAGTCAGCAGGATTGACAGCCAGAGACATCAGTTATGGGCCGACCGGGACAGACTTCACCGCAGTGTCAGCCAACGGCTGGAATCTCCGTCTGCATACAAGACTCGTCGGCGAATGCAACATCTCAAACCTACTCGCAGCGATAGCCGTCGCACGACACTTCGGAGTCAGCGATGAAAAAATCAAATATGCGGTTGGCGAAATCGAGCAAGTCGAGCATCGCCTCAGCATACGACGCGCACCCGGAGGAACAGTTGTCATCGATGATGCATATAACAGCAACCCTGTCGGCTCTGCCATGGCTCTTAATGTGCTTGCAGGCATGAAAGACGGACGACGCATCGTTGTGACACCCGGCATGGTAGAGCTCGGCGAACAGACCTACGAACGCAACCGCTCATTCGGCGAAAAGATAGCCGAATGTGCAGACATAGCGGTCATTGTCTGCAAATATAACCGAGAAGCAATACTTGACGGCATCAAGAGCAAAGGCATGGATGCCGAAGCCATATACACAGTCGACAGTTTTGACGATGCACAAAAATTGCTTGCCGGAATGCTTCGTACCGGAGACACGGTCCTATATGAGAACGACCTTCCGGACACATACAAATAATAAGTCAGTCAATCATCAAATCACATATAATGAAAACGAATATAGGCGTTTTTTTCGGTGGCCGCTCCACCGAGCATGAAATATCAGTAATCTCCGCCAATCAGGCGATGCATGCGATCGACCGCTCACGTTATGACGTTACACCAATATATATAACCAAACAAGGCAAATGGTATACCGGCGAAGCGTTGTTTGATGTCGCCAACTACCGCGACACAGCTTCATTGCTAAAAAAATGTCAGGAAGTATACCTGAAGCCTGTCTATGGTGATTATCACCTTTACAAGATGAAAAAGCCATTGTTTGGCAGTGATGTGCTGACAACGCTCGATGTAGTGATTCCGGTGTTGCACGGTTCAAATGGCGAAGACGGCATCTTTGAAGGAGTGCTTGACTCAATCGGCATTCCCTATGCCGGATGCGGTGTGCTTGCCTCGGCCAACGGCATGGATAAGATCACCATGAAAATGGTTCTTCAGGCTTGTGACATTCCGGTGGTCGACTATGTATGGTTCACAGACAAGCAATGGGCCATGCAACGAGAAAAACTCATCGAAGAAATCGAAAAGAAAATCGGCTATCCTGTCATCGTCAAGCCAGCCAATCTCGGCTCAAGCGTGGGCATCGGCCGAGCCGCCGACAGACAGCAACTCGAAGAACGTGTAGATGACGCACGACGTTACTCGACAAGAGTCATCGTCGAACACATGGTGGAGCACCTTCAAGAGATCAACTGTTCAGTCTTAGGAGACTGCGACGAATATCAGACTTCAGTGCTTGAAGAACCCATCAAGAGCGGGGAAATACTCTCATACCAAGACAAATATATGGGAGGAACCAAGGGAACCAAAGGCATGCAGGCCTCACAGAAACGCATTCCCGCCGACCTGCCCGCCGCTGAAACCGAACGCATACGCTTTCTTGCAGGCGAGACATTCAGGGTGCTTTCGTGCCATGGTGTCAGCCGCGTCGATATGATCATAGACCGGGACAACCGCAACATCTATGTAAATGAAATAAATACAATCCCCGGTTCCCTGTCATTCTATCTGTGGGAAGCTACAGGCATAAAATTTGACAAACTGATGGACCGTCTTGTAGCGCTTGCCCTAAAACGCAAGCGTGATGAAGCCACCAAAACCGTAAGCTATGACCAGAATATCTTCTCTCTCGGCGGTGGAGTCAAAGGCGGAACCAAAGGCAAACTCGGATTGAAATGATATCGATAAACAATCTGTCGGTCGAGTTCAGCGCCAAATCACTATTTGACAATATAAACTATGTAATCAATCCGAAAGACCGCATAGCCCTTGTCGGAAAAAACGGTGCAGGCAAATCGACCATGCTCAAAATAATAGCCGGTCTTCAAAAGCCCACAGCCGGCACGGTCGCTGTGCCCAACGACATCACGATAGGCTATCTGCCACAGCAGATGGTTCTTTCGGACACTCTCACTGTAGCAGAAGAAGCCCGCAAGGCCTTCTCGCATGTCGAAGAGATGCGCCGTCGCCTCGAGTCGATGAACGCCGAATTGGCCGAACGTACAGACTATGATTCAGAAGACTATCACCGTCTGATCGAACACGTATCGGATCTGTCGGAACAATTGTCGATGCAGGCTGCAGACAATTGCGAGGCCGAGCTTGAGAAAACCCTCACGGGACTTGGATTCTCACGCAATGACTTCGACCGTGCGACATCAGAATTCAGCGGTGGATGGCGCATGCGCATCGAGCTTGCCAAACTGCTGCTGACACGTCCCGACGTACTGCTTCTTGACGAGCCTACCAACCACCTCGACATAGAGTCGATACAGTGGCTCGAAAATTTTCTGATGACCAAGGCCAAGGCCGTTGTGCTCGTCAGTCATGACCGTGCGTTCATCGACAACGTCACCAACCGCACAATAGAGATAAATCTCGGGCGCATTTATGACTACAATGTCAATTATTCCCGATTTGTGATCCTGCGTCAGGAACGCATCGAGCAACAGATGAGAGCCTATCAGAACCAACAGAAGCAAATTCAGGACACCGAGGATTTCATCGAGCGATTCCGCTATAAGGCGACAAAGGCGGTTCAGGTTCAGAGCCGCATGAAACAGCTTGCCAAGATCGAGAGGATCGAAGTCGACGAGCTCGACACATCACACCTTAGCCTGCGCTTCCCTCCCGCACCACGTTCGGGCGACTATCCTATTATCGCAGACAACGTCGGCAAAGCATATGGAGACCATCAGGTCTTCGACCATGCCACCTTCACAATCAAACGCGGTGAGAAAGTGGCCTTTGTCGGGAAAAACGGAGAGGGAAAATCGACGCTTGTGAAATGTATCCTTGGCGAAATACCATTCACTGGAGAGCTTAAGATCGGCCATAACGTAAAAATCGGATATTTTGCCCAGAATCAAGCGCAATTGCTCGACGAAAGCATAAGCGTCTTTGACACTATTGACCGAGTTGCGGTAGGCGACATAAGGACTAAGATACGCGATATACTCGGAGCGTTCATGTTTGGGGGCGAGGCCTCGGATAAGAAAGTCAAGGTGCTGTCAGGCGGAGAGAAAACACGCCTCGCCATGATAAGGCTTCTGCTTGAGCCTGTCAACCTGCTCATACTCGACGAGCCGACCAATCACCTCGACATGCGCACAAAAGACATACTGAAGCAGGCCATCAAGGATTTCAACGGCACTGTTATCGTGGTCAGTCACGACCGCGAATTTCTTGATGGTCTTGTTGAGAAAGTGTATGAGTTTGGCGGTGGCAAAGTCCGAGAATGCCTGGGTGGCATATATGAGTTTCTGGAGAAAAAACGCATTGACTCCCTGTCGGAACTCGAATTGTCGAAAAGTCCCACAAACCAAAACGCAAAATCGACTGCCAAAGAAGCAAGCGGTAAACCATCACCGGTCGCCACGTCTTCGACTTCCTCTCAGGCTCAGCCACGCGTGAGCTATGCCGAACAACGCGAACGCGAAAAAGCCATCAAACGCCTGCAAAAGAAAGTAAGCGAAGCAGAGGCTGATGTATCACGGCTTGAGTCATCGGTTGCCGAAATCGAAAAAAGAATCGCCGACGGTGAATGTCAGTCCACAGTTTTCGACGAGCATGCGGCAGCCACAAAAGCTCTTGAAAACGCCATGAGCATATGGGAGCTTGCAGTGATGGAACTTGACTCCGCACAACAAAAACAGACAACATAACAAACAATCCATAATCATCAAAAAAATGAAACCTCTTACATGTGCAATTCTTGCAATGTCAGTCTCGGCATTGACAATGAATGCAGTCGCACCCCGCGGTGTCGACCGTGCAAACTTGGATCCTACGGTCCGTCCGCAGGATGATTTCTATGACTATGCCTGCGGCGGCTGGATGAAAGCCCATCCCCTGAGCGATGAATTCTCGCGTTTCGGCACATTTGACGAACTTGCCGAACTCAACCGCAGCCAGGTCTATGATCTTGTCACAGGCCTTGACGCGTCAAAGGCAGAAAAGGGTTCCAACACCCAGAAAATTGCCGATCTTTTTGCCATGGGCATGGACAGCCTCCGCTTGAACCGCGAGGGTGCCGCACCACTTCAGGCCGATCTTGCAATCATCAAAACAGTGCCAAGAGAAAAAATCATCGAACTCATGGCCACAATGCCCGGCATTGATGCATTTTTCGGCACAGGGGTCGAAGCAGACATGCTCAACTCCACGATGAACGAGATGTACTGGATGCAGGGTGGCCTCGGACTGGGAGACCGAGACTATTATCTCGAAGATTCGGAACACACCATAGCCGTACGCGACGCATACAAGAAATATCTTGAAACAGTCGCCCGTCTGGCAGGCTACAGCGAACGCGATGCAAAACGTCTTGTCAACAACACCCTCGAGATTGAAACCGCCCTCGCCAAAGCCGCTATGTCGCGCGAGGAGCTCCGCGACCCTGCGGCAAGCTACAATCCCATGGCAATTGACGAACTCGCCACACGTTTTCCCAACGTCAATCTCCGCCGCTATTTTGAACTTCAGGGCATCAAGGACATCAAAAACCTCATTGTCGGTCAGCCCAATTCGTTTGCGGCAGTTGACAGCATACTGGCCAACGCACCCATCCAGGCTCTTCAGGACTATCTTGCAGCAGGCTACATATCAAGCGCCGCCTCATATCTCGGCGATGATTTCACCAACGCAAACTTTGAATTTGCAAAAGTGCGTTCGGGCATCAAGCAGATGCAACCCCGATGGAAACGAGCCCTCAGTGTGCCCAACGGCATGCTCGGTGAAGCTCTCGGCCAACTGTATGTCGAAAAATACTTCCCCGCATCATCGAAAGAAAAGATGATAACACTTGTCGAAAATCTGCGTGTCGCCCTCGGCCAGCACATTGACAATCTGACATGGATGAGTGACGAGACCAAAGCTAAAGCACAGGAAAAACTTGCGGCATTCTCGGTCAAGATCGGTTATCCCGATACATGGCGAGACTATTCGGCGCTCAATGTAGACCCGTCCAAACCTTACTGGAAAAACGTTCAGGATGCTATATTATTCAGCATGAACTACAACCTTGCCGACTATCACAAGCCCGTCGACCGCGAACGCTGGCTCATGAGCCCGCAGACTGTCAATGCTTACTACAACCCTCTGACCAACGAAATCTGCTTCCCGGCAGGCATACTCCAGGCTCCATATTTCAATCCTGAAGCTGACGATGCCGAGAACTATGGTGCAATCGGTGTGGTTATCGGCCACGAAATGACTCACGGTTTTGACGACCAGGGCCGTCAGTTTGACAAAGACGGCAATTTCGCCAACTGGTGGACAGACGCCGACGCAGAAGCGTTTACAAAACTTGCAGAAGAACTTGCCGCACAGTTTGACGAAATCATCGTAGCCGGAGACACACACGCCAACGGCCACTTCACCCTCGGCGAGAATATCGCTGACCAGGGCGGTCTCCGCGTCAGCCATACAGCCTACCACAATTCGCTTGGTGGCAAAGAAGGCGAAACCATCGATGGCTTTACTCCAGACCAGCGTTTCTATCTATCATATGCAAATGTATGGGCCGGCAACATCCGCGAAGCCGAAATACTGTCACGCACCAAAAGCGACCCCCACTCTCTCGGCCGCTGGCGTGTCAATGCGTCGCTCCGCAACATCGCCCCCTTCTTCAAAGCGTTTGACATCAAAGAAGGTGACCCGATGTTCCGCCCCGAAAGCGAACGCGTAGTCATCTGGTAATTTACTTATCAGCAACAATATGCGAAAGAAGCCGCGACATTTTCGCGGCTTCTTTCGCATATTTTCACTTTTTCTAATGCAAGGAACAAAGGTATGACTTGTATGGGTCGTAATAAATTTATATATTTGCATGATAAATACTCCAATGCTAACATGCTCAAAAAATCGTAATATATGAAGTTCAACGTACCGAGTAAAACCCTTTACAGCGCAGTATCATCTGTCAGCAAAGTAATCAATTCAAAAAATGCGCTAACCATTCTTGACAACTTTCTTGTCGAGTTGCACGACGATGTGTTGACTGTGACAGGTTCAGACCTCGAAAACTCGTTGACCGCGCGTGTAGCCGTGACCGAAGCCGAAGGCGAAGGCCGCTTCTGCATCGGAGCCCGCCGACTCGTGGAATTGCTTCGCGAAATGCCAGACCAGGGCATCTCGTTTACAATCAACGACACGACACTCGAGATTGAAATAGAATATTCGAGCGGCAACTATACACTCGTAGCGATCACGGGAGATGAATACCCTGCATTCAAGCCCGATCCTGACGAAAAAGAGCCGATTTCATTCAACTGCTCAACCCAGGACATCATCAAAGGTATCGACAACACTATGTTTGCGGTCGGCAATGACGACCTTCGTCCGATGATGATGGGTATTTTCTTTGATATAAAGCCCGACTCAATCACGTTTGTAGCCACAGACACCCGCAAGCTTGTCCGTTACACCAACCGCAACATTGTGCCTGGAGTCGAGGGTTCATGTCTGCTTCCTGTCAAGCCAGCAACCATCATCAAGAATGTGTTTGCAAAAGACGACACAATGAGCATCACCATGAACTCAAAAAACGCCACCATCGAGAGCGCATCTTTCACATTCAAATGCTGCTTCCTCAATGGCCGTTTCCCCGATTATAACAGAGTCATACCCAAAAACAACCCATATACGCTTACAGCCGACCGCATATCATTCCTGACAGCGGTCCGTCGTGTCGGTGTGTTTGTTGATCCGGCCTTCGGTCTTGAAAAATTCCGTATCACACCCGAACGCGTATTGCTCAAATCGAGCGATCAGGGCAACTGCACCAGCGCCCGCGAACAAGTGCCCTGCTCTTTCACCGGCCAGGAACTCACCATCGGCTTCAGCGCACCATATCTCATCGAGATTCTCAACACAATCCCCACCGAAGATATAATCGTCGAGTTGTCAGATCCGGGCCGTCCAGGTCTGTTCCGTCCCACTGAGGATGCCGAGGGTACAGAACTTCTGATGCTTCTGATGCCGATGACAGTCGGAGAATTTTAAAAAAAGATAACAACGAAAACAAGACAAAGGCACAATGAAACTGACACTCCGTCGTCCGATAGTGTTTTTTGACCTCGAGACCACAGGCACCAACATAACCAACGACCGCATAGTCGAGATTTCAATCGTCAAGGTCATGCCTGACGGCAGCGAGATAATCAAGACACGCAGAGTCAATCCAGAAATGCCTATTCCGGCAGAAGCCACCGCCATCCATCATATCACCGATGATGATGTGCGCAATGAACCGACATTCCGACAGGTCGCCAAATCATTGGCACAACTGTTTGTCGGCTGCGACATCGCCGGGTTCAATTCAAACCGCTTTGACATCCCCTTGCTCGACCAGGAGTTTCAACGGGCAAACGTCGACTTTGACTTCAGCAAGGCCCGTTTTGTCGATGTACAGACAATCTTCCACAAAAAAGAGCCGCGCACACTCGTGGCCGCCTACCGCTTCTACTGCGGAAAAGACCTTGAGGCCGCACACAGCGCAGCCGCCGACACAATGGCGACCTACGAAGTGCTCAAGGCTCAGCTTGAGAAGTATGATGATCTGCCCAACGACATCGAAGCGCTGTCAGACTTTGCGTCACAAAACCGCAATGTCGACTTTGTGGGACGTCTGGTCTACGACGAACAGAAACGAGAAGTCATCAACTTCGGCAAGCATAAGGGCAAACTGGCAGAAGACGTGCTCAGAAGCGATCCGGGCTACTATACCTGGATCATGCAGGGAGATTTCACTAAGAATACCAAAGATGCGTTCACACGCATCAAACTGCGCATGGCAAACAAATAACGACTATACAAGCTATCCATGCTCAAAGGCAAGCATATAATATTAGGCATAAGCGGTGGCATCGCCGCATATAAATCCGCGAGTCTGCTGCGACTGTTTGTCAAAGCCGGAGCCGAAGTGCAAGTTGTAATGACACCTAACGGCAAAGAGTTCATCACCCCGGTGACCATGTCGGCACTTAGCGGCCGTCCTGTCGTGAGTGAATTTTTCACGGCGAACACCGGAGAGTGGCACTCGCATGTCGATCTCGGTCTGTGGGCCGATGCAATGGTCATCGCCCCAGCGACAGCATCAACGATAGCCAAGATGGCCAATGGAGTTGCCGACAACATGCTCATCACAACATATTTATCAGCAAAGGCACCGGTGTTTGTCGCTCCGGCCATGGATCTCGACATGATGCGCCATCCGTCGACAGTGAGAAACATCGAACTTCTCAAGTCCTATGGTAACCACATCATAGAGCCGGCTGAAGGCGAACTGGCAAGCCACCTCATCGGCAAAGGCAGGATGGAAGAGCCTGAAAACATTGCTGCCGCCATAGACGCATTCTTCGACAGACAATTGAGCCTCAAAGGTAAAAAAATAATGATCACAGCCGGGCCGACCTATGAAAAGATTGATCCGGTCAGATTTATCGGCAATTACTCGTCGGGCAAGATGGGCTATGCTATCGCTGACGAAGCCTCGCGAAGAGGGGCAGAAGTGACCCTGATTTCAGGCCCAGTCGAGATCAAGCCGACAGAAGCCGGCATCAAGCTCATCAAGGTCGAATCTGCACGTCAGATGCTTGCTGCCTCAGAGAGTGTCTTCCCACTCTCCGACGTCGCCATCATGACCGCAGCCGTAGCCGACTATGCTCCGGCAGAAACGGCTGACCACAAAATCAAACGCGAGAAGGACGGCCTGCAGCAGATATCACTTGTCAAGAATCCTGACATAGCCGCTACTTTAGGTATGTCGAAACGTGACAACCAAATCCTTGTCGGTTTTGCTCTTGAGACAGATAACGAGACCGAAAATGCGACAGATAAACTTGCCCGCAAAAATCTTGACATGATAGTTCTGAACTCCCTTAAAGATCCCGGTGCAGGTTTCCGGACAGACACTAACAAGGTTTCGATAATACGCCGCGACGGAGAGCGTAGTGACTATCCACTCAAGAGCAAACGGGAAGTCGCCGGCGACATACTTGATGCCATTTCAGCATTATGAGACTGACAAAGAGAAACATAACGCTCTTTGCAGCATGTCTGATATCGATTCTGTCAATCAAGGCTCAGGAACTCAACTGCAAGGTCGAAATCAACTCCGACCAAGTTGAAGGGACCTATAAGCAGGTATTCACGACCCTCGAACAGGCCATGAATGACTATATGAACACAAACGTGTTCACAAACAATCAGTTTGCGGCAAATGAGAAAATAGAATGCCGTCTGTTTTTCACGGTCAAGGAATACAAAGACGACAAAATCACAGGCGATCTGCAGATACAGTCAATAAGACCTGTCTACAACTCATCATACACAACCACGCTGATAAACTTCAAGGACACTAAAATCGATTTCACCTACATGGAAAACGAGCCGCTTGTGTTTGCGCTGGACCGTATGGAGAGCCAGTTGACCGCCATTCTCAATTTCTATGCCTATCTGATCATAGCCCTTGACTATGACTCTTTTTCACCTAACGGTGGAGAGCCATATTTCGAGCGATTAAAAACTATAGTCCAACAGGCACAATCATCCGGAGAGAGTGGATGGAAGGCTTTTGAAGATACCAAGAACCGCAGCGCCGTTCTGTCGGCCTACACCGATCAGGCAACAAAATCACTGCGCGACCTGACATACAACTATCACCGCAAAGGTCTTGATGAAATGTCACTCAGCCCAGACAAAGGCAGAGCAAAAATCACCGAGGCGCTTTCGATAATCAGTCAGATCTACTCGTCATCGCCGATGTCGGTCGGGCTATCAATGTTTAAGGATGCAAAGCTCGACGAACTCGTCAACATCTATTCCAAAGCATCTCAGGAAGAACGAACAAAAGTATATAATATGCTTCAGGAAGTCTATCCGACCGAGACCGAGCGACTTGAAAAAATCAAAAACGGACAAGAGCGATGATACGTTCGCTACATATAAGCAATTACGCCCTCATCTCACAGATTGACATCGATTTCACCGACGGGCTTAACATTATAACGGGCGAGACCGGAGCAGGCAAATCAATCATGCTTGGAGCTCTCAACCTGCTTCTCGGAGGCAGGGCTGATTCACGAGTCATAAAAGACACCAGCCGAAAATCAGTCATCGAAATCGAATGCCGGCTCGACAATGCAGAAGAGACAAGAGCTATATTTGAGGAAAACAATCTCGACAATGACGGAGACACTGTCATTTTGCGTCGGGAGTTAGCCCCTAACGGTCGTAGCAGAGCCTTTATCAATGACACTCCCGTTACGGTCAGCGTGCTGAGGGAGCTTGCAATGCGGCTTGTCGATATCCACTCACAGCATCAAAACCTTCTGCTTGCCGACAACGACTTTCAGCTACAGATCATCGACAGTCTGTCAGACAACGGGAAACTGCTTGACGAATATCGTCAGGCATATGCCGATTACCAGACAATACTCAAGCAATACTCCTCGACACGCGAAACAATAATCCGCGGACGCGATGAGGCAGACTTCATTGCTTATCAACTACAGGAACTGCAAAGTCTCAGACCGGTTTCGGGCGAGCAAGCCGAATTAGAGAGCGAGCGCGAGAGTCTGTCTGAAAATGCAGAACTCAAAGAGACGATAATTGAGGCTTTGACTCCAATGAGTGATGAGACCGGTGTGATCGACGATCTCGGAGTTTCGGCAGTGGCGATCAGGGAGCTGTCGGAGGCGTTTGAAGATGCAGAGCAACTTGCCGACCGACTCGAGAACGCGGTCAGAGAAATTCGCGATGTGGCTAACGCTCTGGAGCGATATGATCATGAGCTTCAGGCCAACCCCGAAAGGCTTGAAGAAATAGAGACCCGTCTCAGCAAAATATATTCACTCGAACTGAAACATCACGTCGACACAGATGAGGAGCTGATTGCAGTGATGGAGAAACTGGCCGAACAACAATATGCGATCGAAAACGGCGACCAGACTCTTGAAAAACTCGAGACGCAAGCAAAGAAAGCGAAAAAACATGCTGTCATGTTAGCCCGCGAGATTTCAGAACGCAGGCAACAGTGTGCAAAAACATTTGCCGCAGACCTGCAACATGCGGCCGAACCGCTCGGCATGAAGAATCTGCGCTGTGACATAGCCGTCACCTGCGGAAAACTAAATCCACACGGCATGGACAAAGTGGACTTTCTCTTCGCTTTCAACAAGAATCAAGAGCTGATGCCCGTCGGCCAAACAGCTTCGGGAGGTGAAATATCACGACTCATGCTGACAATCAAGGCTATCGTCGGCGAAAAAATGCATCTGCCATCAATCATATTTGACGAAATCGACACCGGAGTTTCAGGAGACGTGGCGTCAAAGATGGGCGAGATGATGCAGCAGCTTTCCAACAAGATACAGGTCATCACCATCACACACTTGCCGCAGGTCGCAGCCAGAGGGCTGTCGCATTTCAAAGTCTTCAAAGAAGATGACGAACATGCAACCACGACCCGCATATGCCGTCTTGATGAAGCGACCCGCATAAATGAGCTTGCACTGATGCTCAGCGGAAAGACAGACGACGAAACCGCCATTGCAGCCGCGCGGTCAATGATCAACAGCAATAAGAATAATTCAACACAAAAAGAAAAATAACGATATGGAATCCAATGAATATATATTCGGCCTGCATGCTGTGATCGAGGCAATAGAAGCGGGCCGCGACATAGACAAGATACTCGTGAAGAAAGATCTTCACAGTGAGTTGGCTGTAAGACTTCATGACCTCGCACGCCATTATGGTGTCCCGATGCAACGAGTGCCTGTCGAAAAACTCAACCGCATCACCCGCAAAAACCATCAGGGAGCAATCGCGCTACTCTCTGCTGTCACATATCAGAAACTCGAGCATATAGTGCCTCAACTCTATGAAGACGGCTTTTCGCCTTTTGTCCTCGTGCTTGACGGCATAACAGACGTGCGCAACTTCGGTGGCATGGCCCGTACGGCCGAATGCTGCGGAGTCAATGCAATCGTAATTCCTGAACGTGGAAGTGTCACCGTAAATGCAGACGCTGTAAAGACCTCTGCCGGAGCGCTTCACTATCTGCCTGTATGCCGCGAACGTTCACTTGCCGAAGCTGTGCAGTTTCTAAAGGACAACGGATATCAGATAGTCGCAGCCACAGAAAAAGCCAACTTCAACTACACAAAAGCTGACTATACAGGCCCTGTCGCCATCGTGATGGGAGCTGAAGACTGCGGCATATCTCCCAAGGTCCTCGAACTATGTGATACAAAAGTATCGATCCCTATGTTCGGGCACATCGGCTCGCTCAATGTAGGTGTAGCTGCAGGTGTAATGATGTATGAAGTGGTGCGTCAACGCCTCGAAGCTGACCTCGAAGTAATATAAGAGTGTGTTGTTATATACAGTTCAACCTCTCCGAGGTTGTATTGTTTGGCGGAGGTTGCATCCCTCACGCAGGCTTGGTCTCCGACCAATCACTGCATAAGGTTAATCAGGTGCATCGTCTCACGACGATGGGCTATCGCGGCGCATAAATGGTTAATGACCTCCTACGATGAACTGATGTGACCAAGGGAGGTTGACGACCTTCCGACGATGGGCCATCGCGGCGCATAAATGGTTAATGACCTCCTACGATGAACTGATGTGACCAAGGGAGGTTGACGACTTCCGACGATGGGCCATCGCGGCGCATAAATGGTTGATGACCTACTACGATGAACTGATGTGACCAAGGGAGGTTGACGACTTCCGACGATGAGCTGTCGCAGCGCACAAATGGTTGATGAGCTACGATTGATGAATAGGCGTGACCAAGAGAGGTTGACGACCTTCCGACGATGGGCTGTCTGGGCGCAGAGAGGATTGTAAGGTATAGTTGTTTATTGCCCGCGTGCTATTTCTCCTGTTTGAACCGGTATATATGGGAAAGCTGTCCAAGCAGAGGCCGAGGCGTGGCGTAGCACGGCTCGAAAGTGTAGCCTTCTGCTTCAAACTGCGGCATATATTTCTCGGCATCCTCATCGCCAATCAGCAGGAAGCCTTCAGACGGACGTCGCTTGTAGAAACTGCTCATGCGGTCTCCGATATAGAAGTTTATCTCAAAATAGTGAACGGGATCACCCTCGGCAAATTCGCCCTGAGCAATAAATTCATACAAATTGCCTTCAGAAGCCGGAGCCGCCGCGTCAATTTCAGCAGCAATATCCTTGACAGATTTGACATTGAGGACAGCCGGCTGATAAGCTCCGGCCATTGATATGTAGATAGCCATTATCACTGCTGAGACATAGGGTATTATGGTTGCCGGAGTCGAACTGCGGCGCCATTTCGCCCACCATACAACCGCTGCGGCAGGAGATACGAGCATCCAGAAATATGACCAAAAACCTGAGAGTGCGGCGATGGCATGCATCATGGCTATATTCTGCGTGGCATGTCGTCCGTTACCGAAGATCGAATCGGGAACAAGCCCCATGCGTATGGCAATATAACATGCCACCAGAGCCATCGCAATGACCGACATGATGTCGCCGAATATCTTCACGATTGAAATTCGCTGTTTTGCGATATACATTAGCAGACTGGCCACATAATAAGCCACGAACGGATACATCGGCATCAGGTAGACACTGCGCTTGCTCTGCGGGATACAGTAGAAAATGAATATTGTGACAGCAGCCACGGCAGCCATAAGATTTACGGCAGGCATTGTCCTACAGTCGCTTAAGAGTGACGTCCATATACCGGCCGATTGACCGCGTTTGAACCTACGGTAAGGCAATACAAACAGCGCCATCAGGAGCGCGAGTGTCCATGGCACGAAACCGGCGACGAGAGTCATTATGTTATACGGCCAAGGGTTGACGCATGATTCATAGCTCATGGTGCTTGTCATGCGTCCGAAATTTTCCTCCATCACCAGATCAAGAAATTCCCGGCCGCCCTGATGATATGCGGCCACATACCACGCTAAAGGCAGGATGAACGACATCAGCCCCCAGGCTGCCAGCGAGAAGAACGCCTTAAAGAAATTCACCCCCCTGAGCAAAAGGAATATGCCCACTACAAGGCATGGGATAATCGAGCCTACCGGTCCTTTAGTCAGAGTGCCGAGGCTCATCAATAAAACGGCGAGCCATGGCACAGTTTTCATGCCACGCTCATACCATGAGAACAAAGCATATATCGCACCGACCGTCAGCGCAGTCAACACCATATCCACCCTGCAATTGGCCCCGGCCCTATGCAGCTCAAACGTTGTGAAGGCGACCAACGCGGTTGCCAATCCGCTTGCCATATCACGTCGGCGGGCAAAGAAAACAAAAGTCCATACGGTCATCGCGATGAGCGCTATTGCAGATGGCAGACGCGACATATATTCATCGACATGACCGCCATTGATCAGAGACAGAGCGGCAATACACCAATGGAAGAACGGCGGCTTATATGGCATCTCGCCACCATTGTTAGTAGGCAGGATCCAGTTGCCGCTGTCGAGTATCGAATAAGCTACGACGGCTTCTCTGGGTTCGCCTTTGGTGTTAAACTCGGCCAAACCGAGAAATGGCAGCATAACGAGGCAGCAAACGATGAGCAGCAACCATGCGTTGCGACTTATATTGATTTGTTTAGGCATTGCAAAGTGTATGATTAATGAGTTTCAAGAATGTCAATGGTGCAAAGTTACGACTTTTGGGCTAAAATACATAATAATCAAGCCTAAGCATCGTTATAAGATAGTAATTTATGATCCAGATGAAAAAACTCCATATACTCTCATTCCTTGTAGCCATTATTGTCATGAGCATGTCGTCGTGTATCGATGACAGTTTCACGACATCATCGTCAGACCAGCCTGAGTTTTCGGTTGACACGTTGAAGATGGGCGTTGTTTTCACTGACGAAATGACGACCACCCACCGTTTTACGGTTAGAAATAAGGCATCCAAATCACTGTCAATCTCACGCATAAGCCTGTCAGGCGAAGGCGCACAATATTTCAGACTCAACGTCGACGGCTTCAACGGTCGCGACTTCAACAATGTCGAGATCAGGGGAAAAGACTCAATCTATGTATTTGTCGAAGCCACGTTGCCGGAAAACCATGGCGACTTGCCGATCGAGATAAACGCCAATATAGATTTCCTGACAAATGGCGTCGGCAGTAAAGTCGTGCTGTCTGCGATGGGCCAGGATGTCACCCGTCTGCATGCCTTCACCACCGACAGCGACATTGAGTTTTCGGGATCAAAGCCCTATCAGATTTTCGACTCTCTTGTAGTGGCTGAAGGCACGACTCTCAACATTGCCGCCGGCACTCGCCTGCTCTTCCATGACAAGGCCTCATTGATCGTGAAAGGTCGCCTTATCTGCGAAGGCAGTCCTGAATCGCCTGTCATATTAAGCGGAGACCGCACAGGCAATGTGGTCAGCGACATATCGTTTGATCTCATGTCACGCCAGTGGGAAGGCATCGAGTTCAGAGCCGGATCGAAAGGCAACATCATGTCGCACACCATTGTCAAAAACACCACTTATGGCATAGTCATAGACGGAGAAGGTGGCGGTGAGGATGAAACAGACCTCACACTCCACAACAGTCGCCTGCGCAACTCAGGGGCGACAGTGCTCGCCGCATTTCATGCCAATGTCAGCGCAACGGGCTGTGAGTTTGCAGAAAGTGGCGGCGGCCTGGTCTATCTTCAGGGCGGCAAGCATGTCATCAACCACTGCACACTCGCCAACTACTACCTGTTTTCGGTCATCGGAGGGCCGGCTCTGTCATTGAACCACATAGGATATGATGATGACGATGAGTCAGGTCTGCCCTATCTTCAGGCCGACATCACCAACTCGATA
Source organism: uncultured Muribaculaceae bacterium (assembly GCA_964018265.1). GTDB lineage: Bacteria > Bacteroidota > Bacteroidia > Bacteroidales > Muribaculaceae > CAG-873. Next base: position 207,766 of record CAXHOY010000002.1, on the reverse strand, counting down.
CTTTACGGTCTCGGAACCGACATGACTCCCGGAGACTTGACCGAGAGCATGGTGTTTGTCCGCAATTGTCTTCTGAAAAGCAATGGCACTGACGACGATAACTTCATCGACTGTCTCTGGGATGTAGACCCACTCTATTACACGGTGCGCAACGACTATATTTTTGACTATCGTCTGCGCGAAGAATCTCCTGCCATAGGCACAGCCAATCCGGAACTGACGTTGCCACAAGCGGCAGAAGACTCTTATGGCCTGTCGAGAGGAACAGCCCCTGACCTCGGGGCCTACGTGTTCTCTGCCCCCGAGGACTGACGGTCTATGACATACTGCTGATAATAAGATAATAACAAAGTGGTCAGCGGCAGAGCTATTATCATGCCGATAAGTCCGAGCAAAGTGCCCCAGACCGACAGCGAGAATAAGATTATAGCCGGATTGAGTCCCATGGCCTTACCCATGATTTTTGGAGTAAGGACATAGTCACACACACATTGGCTTATGAGATAAACCAGGAGACATTCGCCGAAAGTAGGCCAAAATTCAACAGTTCCGCCCATTGAATAAATCATACAGACAGCCGCCACGGGGATCAGTGTGATATACTGGAAATAAGGTATCATATAGAGTACTCCGACCAGAATGCCAAGCACTATCGACAATGGTATACCGACAATCGAGAAGCCGACGCTGTAGAACACTGCCGCACAGAGAGCGATCAAAGCCTGTCCTCTGAAATAATGGTTCATGCTGTTTTTGATATCATCCTCAATCTTATAAGCCAGACTGCGATATTTAGGCGGCACCATAAGCCTGAAACTGCGCATCAACTGTTCATAGTCAAGAAGAATGAAGATGACATAGACAAATGTCAACAGCCATTGCACGATACGCATCAGGAAATCGACAGAAGCTGACAGAAAACTTGTACTCTTATCGAGAAACTTGTCAAAATTGTTGTTCTCGATCAAAGCCCTGATATTCTCGGAACTCATCAATCGGTCGAGCTGCTGGTGGACAAGTTCGGGTATATATGGCACAGTCTGTCTGCCGACCGAGTATTGTTTGACGAGCACTTTCATCTGCTCAATTTCGCCAAGTATTGACGGCACACAGAAATAGCATATCACACCAATGAAAAGAGTGACTTCAAGCAAAGTCAGGAATGTGGCGATGGCACGTCCTTTCAAACGGTTGACCGAACGGTTGAACTCGACAAGAGGGTCGAGCAGATAGGCAATCAGACAAGCCAGGCAGAAAGGCAGCAAGACATATTCGAGCGTGTCGATAAGCCAGATCGCACCGATGATGCCGGCAATAAAAATGAGAATACGGATAACCCGGTCAAACGTGAATGGACGTGATGAGGTCATAATTGTGATGATTGAGAATGTTATTCTGTTTTATAATGCCATGCGGTGTGAAATTGTTCGCTACGCCTCACCTTTTTTGAGTTTATCGACATAGCGGCTAATCTCCATAAGCCGAGCCGGAATGGCAATAGACTGTGGACACTTCGAGACACAATCGCCGCACGCTATGCATCTGTCGGCCTGACGCAGTTTGGGCACAGCCCTGTCATAGCCGACGAGAAAGGCTCTTCTTGCCCGTTCGTAGTGAGGATCACGTATATCACGGCTGACATTGTCATCCTTAAGGCATTTGTTATAGTGTGAGAAGATGGCCGGTATATTAATACCATAAGGACATGGCAGACAGTAACGGCAGTCCGTGCAAGGGATTTCGTTGTTTGCAAGAATTTCGGCTGCGATGATCTCAAGGAAGTCTTTTTCGTCATCTGTAACAGGATCAAGAGAAGAAAAAGTCGCAATATTCTCCTTCAGATGGTCAATATAAGTCATGCCGCTCAGGACAGTCAGGACGCGTTGCGGCGAACCGGCATAGCGGAAAGCCCACGAAGCAGCCGAGTCGTCAGGACGCCTTTGTTTGAGTTTTGCAACTATAGGTGCGGTCGGCGCAGCCAGACGTCCCCCGAGCAAAGGCTCCATGATCACCACGGGTATGCCGCGTTTGTCAAGTTCGCCATATAGATATACCGCGTCAGTGTTACGCTGATTGACCTCCTTGGCGTGGTGCCAGTCAATGTAGTTCAATTGTATCTGCACAAAATCCCAATGCGCCTCCCCTCTGTCCATCATAGCGAGCAAATGGTCGAAAACACGGATGTCGCCATGATAAGAAAACCCGAGATTGCGGATGCGTCCTGCTTTTTTCTGCGCCACAAGGAAGTCGAGTATCCCATTGTCGATGTATCGCGAGTTGAAAGCCTCCATGCCACCATTGCCCACTGCATGAAGCAACAGATAGTCGACATAATCTGTGCGGAGCTCGCGCAAAGAATTTTCGAACATTTCGACCGAACGTTCACGCGGCCATGTCTCGGGAGCGAAGTTTGACAGTTTTGTCGCAATGAAATACGAGTCTCTCGGATGCCGGCTCAAAGCAATGCCCATAGCATGCTCAGAGCGCCCCTTGCAATAGACCGGTGAAGTGTCAAAATAATTCACGCCATGTTCGAGAGCATAATCGACATGAGCATTGACCGTCTCCTGATCGATGCCTCCGTCGCCATCGGGTGCATCAGGATTGTCAATCACAGGCAGACGCATGCAACCATAGCCAAGGAGCGACACACTGTCGCCACTGTTATGGTTGAGACGTCTGGTCATAGGACCGTCAACCTTATGCTGCGGGACAGCTGAGTCTGTGTCTGAACGGGAAGTGCAGGCTCCGGCCAATCCGGCCAGCGCGCCGAGACCGGCCATGCGTATGAACCCACGGCGCGATATGCTCGATTTGTTATCAGTTTTCATAGATTTGCAGCTTGTTTAGAGTATGTTTACTTTTGACTTATGTTAAGATTTATACTGACATTGCGAGTATGTTTTTAGATTGAATGAAGGAGTTATGGGGTTCCATTACGACTGAATGAAATCTAAAAAACAGGCCGAAAAGGCTTATAAAGATTTCATAAAGTTAAAAGTAAACATACTCTTAGATTACTCTATGTACTTCAAGACCTTCGACATGGATTGCCGCACGGTCTGAGCGTATATGTCCGGCTGTGCCAACGGGGCAATGGTATTCACAAGAGCCGCATCCTATGCAAGCCTCATCATCAACCACCGGTCGCATGTTGCCGTCGATTTTGACCATGCTTATCGCTCCTGCCGGACATGATCGCGAGCACAGGCCGCAATGCTGACCGGCTGAAGCCGAGATACACAATGAAGCATCCACGACGGCTGTGCCAATCTTGACCGAGGATTTTTCTTCGACAGAGATCGGACGTATGGCTCCTGCGGGGCATGCATCGCCGCAAGCAGTACACTCGGGACGGCAATATGACTTGTTGAACCACATGACCGGCTGCATTAACCTATCAAGATCAGTCGACGGACGCAACACTTGGTCAGGACACGCTGTGATGCATAGCTGACAAGCCGTGCAATGAGCAGTGAGGTTTGCCAGACTGACAGCCCCGGGTGGAACAACAGGAACAGAGCGTAGCGAAGTTTTTTTAATTTTGACCGGAGCAAGAGTGCCGTCGCCACCATCGAAAGCTTTCATGGCAAGCGTACCTGCAATAACCGAGCCGGTGGTGATGAAACTGCGGCGCGATCTATCTGCCGGCTTATCGCAAGAAACGTCAGAAGACTTGGCTTCTACCGATTTTTTATGTCTGAAGGATATTGCCTTCTGCGAGCAATTAGAGATGCAGTCGAAACAAGCCACACAGCGCGAAGCATCGATGCGGTGATTTCTGCCGTCAATACATGAGGCCTTGCAGTTACGCTCACACTTGCGGCATCCGTTGCAGCGTGATTTGTCGATGACCGGTTTCAACCATGAGTAGCGGCTCATAAATCCGAGCAATGTGCCGACAGGACAAACCATATTGCAATAATCTCTGCCGCCCCTCCATGCTGTCACTGCAACAACAATCAAAGTCACCACAGCGACGGCAAACAACATCGGATTGAGAACATAAGCGACACGCGCAAACAGATAGTTGTCATGCTGCTCGCTCCACGAAGCGAGTGCATTCTCTCCGGCATCATAAACCGGAGCGAAGAGCTGAGACACGATACGTCCATAAGCGCTGTAGGGTTCGAGCAGACCTGCCATGAACGTCGTTAAAAACGAAAATACGCCAAGCAAGAGCAAAATCACAAACAGAGAAAAGAAGACGTAACGGACCGCGCGCTTTTCGTCCTTATACCCAAATCTGTTGCGGGCTTTCTTTCCACGCACGAAACTCTTCAGACGGTTGACGACATCCTGAAATATGCCCAAGGGGCATATAAGAGAGCAATATACCCTGCCGAATGCCAGAGTCAGGACAACGAGCAAAGCCACAACAACCACATTGAGCGACAGCAATGCCGGCACTAATTGGATCTTGGCCAACCATCCCCAATGATCGCGGGCGAAACCCGTAAAGTCAAGGAACAGTAAAGTCATCGCCACAAGGCTGACAGCGGCAATGAAAACGCGTGATTTTTTGAGCATCTTGCAAATAATGTTGGTTTCCACAAAGTTAAGAAATAGCCTCGACTTTTGCAAGCTCGCCGCCACGACCGGTGACACCAATGCCGAAAAGTGCAAAATCATAAACGACAGGGTCTTCGGGATTGAACCGTCTGAGCCTCGCGGTAAGATCCTCCACAGACTTTCGGTCGTTGGCCTTCCGGTCGAGCAATCCAAGCTGACGCGAGATGTTTCCGACATGTACATCAAGCGGCACATAGAGTTGCGACGGACGTATCGACGACCAGACTCCGAGATCTACGATTCCGTCGTCACGCACAAGCCAACGCAAGGCCATATTGAAGCGTTTTAGAGCCGATTTGTCGAGTCCGAGAGGGAGACAGCGACAGTTGTCATGTCCGTTGTTGGCGCGTCTCAGACGGTCGTTTATCGCTTCGGCGAGATGCCATGAATGGTGGCTTGCGACACCCGACAGCACCGAGGCTGCAAAGTCGTCAAGCGTCGGAAACCCGGAGTATATGGCATGCAGACCACGGAGATAGTGTCTGAAATCACGGGCAAAAAACGTACGGTGGATATTTCCGTCGGGAATATCCTCATAAGCCTGCTCCATAACAAAATGATATGGCTGATTGTCCATCATGGCGAGCATGCGCTCCGCGTTCCGGCATATCATCGCGCGTTTGCCCCAGGCGATTGTCGAAACCAGCAGTGATACAATCTCGATGTCACGCCTGTCAGAGAAACGACGAGGAAACTGCACCGGATCCTCAGCGATAAAATCGGGATGATTTATGCGTTTGGACTCATAATCGAGCAACTCTTTCAAATCATTATCAGTCATCATAGTGATTTTTTACATATGGATTCAAAAAAAGCGTCTCCGCAGATGCTGCGAAGACGCCGTTTCAACTTTAGTGGGGTGCCTTAGGGGGGTCGAACCCTTGACCTTCGGAACCACAATCCGACGCTCTAACCAACTGAGCTAAAGGCACCATTTTTTTAAAAGCACTGCAAAGTTACGACTAATTTCTGAATTGTGCAACACCCGCCGTAAAATTTTGAACTAAAAATTCAGACCGAGTAGAGCTTCGGACTTCTGATTACACTATCATACAATAAAATAGGGGTACTGATCTTTTTTTAAAAAAAATCAGCACCCCTACCCTGTTGCTCAAAGTCTGAAAGCATGAAAGTCCTGAGATCTCAGAACCGTCGAGCTTGGATAAGCGAACTTTCCAAGAACCGACCTGTCAACTGTCAATTTTCAACTGTACATTGTCAATTGTCATTCCGTGGGCTGTACATACTGCCCGGCCAGAAGTATAGACCCGGTCGTTTTGTTACGGATGAGATATATGAACGGACGGTTGAGGTTGAAATTGACTGACAAGTCGGGGATATTGCTTATGTTGTCAAACAATTGCCCCGAGCTCACAGATGCGGCCTCTGTGCCGTTTTCGTTAGTCTTCAGCATCGTATTTTGGTTAAATTCGATGCTAAAGCCGTTGCTATTCTCATAATCAGCATCCAAATTCTTGACGTCATCCAAATACAATTTCACACCAAGCTCCTGAAGCGCCTCTTTGCAATCAATGGATAGTTTGGATTCGAATTTCGGCATTGACAGCGTCACATATGCCTGTCGCGCATCATTTTCGGCAGCGAGCAGTGAGTTGATATCAATGGAAGACGCCACTTCTTTAATGTCGATGTCACGTCCGGGCAGTATTACGGTCATTTCGTTTGTGCCTTTATAAGGCAAGTTGACAGCCTCCCATGTTTCGGACGCGAAATATGGCGCATTAAGGCTGTTATGCATCATGTCGACGCGCTTGCCGGAGCTGAGTCCGTAGAAAACCTGAGAGTCGGTGCGTGAGGTCTCGAATTTATTTTGCCATTCGGCTTTGAAATACAAAGCGTTGACACACATCATCAACATGCCCGCATCAATTCGATCGATACCTGAGTCTAACAAATTACCGGTGTTTTTTCTGCACCATCCGTTGATTGTCTTCAAGGTCTGAGGAGAGTCGACGTCAATCGATGTGATCTCGCAAAAATAATTGCCGGAAACTCTGTCTATAAAATCAGCCAATGGATTTATGTCGTTTCTGATCCACAAAGAGTTGGCAAGAGTCAGAGTTGACTGATTGGCCGCGTCAGGCAGAAATTGCATAAGTTTTTTGCTGAGAGAGTTGGCATCGGACAGATCTTCACAGTTCAGAGCTTCGCATATCGACGCTGTGCATTCGGAGTCGGTAGCATTGGCAATCATGGACATTGTTATAGCCATGCCGACAGGCGACACAACGAAGTTTTTATCTCCATGGTCTTTTGAAATCTGGTTGAAAAACTGCAGACCGAAACTGTTGAAACCATCATTGCAATCAGTTTCAGCGCGACTCATCACGATTGTCGGAGACGTGGGGTAAGCCGGACCCTGCACATTGGGTTCGTCGCTCGAACAGCCGGCTAAAACAGCGGCCAGAACACCAATTGCTAAATTCACTTTGTTCTTTCTTTTCATAACGTTATAGTTTTAGATGGGTTATCGGACTCGATTTATATATAGAAAGTGGGATTGCAACGTGGGTCATCAGTGCAGCTGAAAAGCAACAATGCAATAGATGATAGGATAAAGTACTTCTTCATGATATTCGGATTTTGAAGAGTGAATTGAAAAGAAAAATAAATGTATGTTAGGGTAATATTAAGCGTTAAATCCGTAACGGCTGCAATTTAGTTATTAAATATTTAAAAAACAAATAAAATCTCAAAAAAAAGATTTTTTCTTTACTTTCAACGCAATTTTTCATTAAATCAGTGTCTAAGGCTCCATAAGTGATTGCACAACTATAGCCAAGGTGTTTTTAATATTTTGGGACTATTAGCGGAAGAATCGCTAAATTTGCAAAAAAAATTGAGATATTGTGATTTATCCGGAAACGATTGAACATAAAATAGGATTTGACACTGTCAGACAACAATTGAAAACTTTATGCATCTCGGCATTGGGGGCAAAGAATTGCGAAGAAATGACCTTCAGCCCCAATCGCGAGACTGTGGTAAGGCTGCTTGAGGAAACGTCAGAAATGGTCAGGCTCAATCAGGGTGAGACCGAATTTCCCTTAGGAACCATCCATGACATGACCGAGACAATAGCAGGTATGCGTGTCGATGGCGTCTATCTGAGTTCGTCAGAACTTCTCAAACTGCGTAACACCATGGAGACCATGGCGTCGATAGCATCATTTTTCAAGAATTGCCGCAACGAAGCCGGCGAGACAGCCTATCCACGTCTTGACGCCATAGCCTTGACGTTAATGACATTTCCATCATTGGTCAATGAAATCAACCGTGTAATCGACCGTTGGGGCAACATCAAGGACAATGCCTCCGCTGAATTAGCCTCGATACGCAGCGCGCTGTCGTCGATGAGCGGAACCATCAACTCTATCATGCGACGGGTCGTGTCGAAAGCCGTCAAAGAAGGATATGTCGAAACTGACACCACGCCTTCGGTACGCGACGGGCGACTGGTGATACCGGTTTCGCCGATGAACAAACGCAAGATACCGGGCATCGTCCATGACGAATCTGCATCAGGCAAAACCTTTTTCATCGAGCCGGCCGAAGTTGTCGAGGCCAACAACCGTCTGCGCGAGCTTGAGATGGAAGAACGTCGCGAGATAATAAGGATATTGGCTGACATAACATCAGTCCTGCGCCCGCATGCCGACGAAATCACAGGCAGCCTGGAGACATTGGGCGTGTTTGACTTCATATATGCCAAGTCGCGATATGCGACCGACAACGACGCGTCGATGCCACGAATAGGCGAAAGCTGTGACATGGACTGGTTTGGAGCGTTTCATCCTGTGCTGCGGCAGAGTCTGAGCCGCCAGAACCGCGAACTTGTCAAACTCGACATCAATCTTGAAGGCGAACGCCGTATACTTGTCATATCCGGCCCCAACGCCGGAGGCAAGTCAGTGACATTGAAGACCGTCGGCATCGTCCAATATATGCTGCAATGCGGCATGCTACCTACTCTTGCCGACAATTCGACATGCGGTGTGATGGACGGCATATTCATTGACATAGGCGATGACCAGTCGATCGAAGATGACCTCAGCACATATTCGTCGCATCTCCGCAACATGAAATATCTATTGGCCAGAGGCAATGACAAGACATTGCTGCTGATAGACGAATTCGGGGCCGGCACCGAACCCCAGATTGGCGGCGCGATAGCCCAGGCATTGCTCAAACGCTTCAACGACAAAGGCATGCGGGGAGTCATAACCACCCACTTCCGTAACCTCAAACAATTTGCAGATGACACTCCGGGGCTGATCAACGGCTCAATGCTCTATGACCGTCATCTGATGAGACCTCTGTTCAAACTGTCTATTGGCAACCCAGGCAGTTCTTTTGCCATAGAGATAGCACGCAAAACGGGCCTGCCGGAAGATGTCATAGCAGACGCCGAACAGATTGTCGGATCAGACTATATCAACTCTGACAAGTATCTCCTCGACATCAACCGCGACAAACGATATTGGGAAAATAAACGCGCGTCAATCAAGATCAAAGAAAAGAAACTCGACCAACTGCTTGAAAAATATGAAAATGAAGCCGGAGACCTCCATCAACGCCGTCGCGAGATCATCGAAGATGCCCGCAAAGAAGCCGTGCGCATAATCGAGAGCAGCAATGCGGCAATCGAACGTACGATCCACGATATACGCCGTTCGCAGGCCGATAAAGAAAAGACATTAGAGGCCCGCCGCCGACTGCGTGACGAACACCAGCGCCTGACTGAAGACGCCCCAACAGGAAGCCATGCACTGCTTGAAAAGGCCGAACGACGCAAACGCCGCAAAGACAGCACCCCTAAGCAGACGAATGCCCCACAGGTCAGAGAGATTAAAGTCGGTGACACCGTCCTTCTCGATGGCAGCGGCACACCCGGCAAGGTAACAGCCATATCGGGCAAGGAGGCCACTGTCATCTTCGGACATATGACTACAAGGACAAAACTAAGCAGACTAAGCCCGACAGACCGTAAGATTGACAGCGGAGCCGGCAAGACAGCGTCGTTTATCAGCGTCGCGACCCGCGAGGACATGAGACAGAGGCAACTCGATTTCAAGGCCGAGATTGATGTCAGAGGCATGCGTGTCGATGAGGCTCTTCAAGCCATCACCTATTTTATAGATGACGCGGTCCAGGTCAACAGCCGACGTGTGCGCATACTTCACGGCACCGGCACGGGCGCTCTGCGACAGTCAATACGCGGCTATCTCGACAGCGTGGCCGCAGTCAGCTCATACAGAGACGAAGACGTGAGACTCGGAGGAGCCGGCATCACGGTTGTCGAATTGTAAATCGCGCTTCATAACTGGCCGAGCCACCGTCACCGCCACTCTGCCATCCACCAAATTTCAAACAAAATCACAGCCACTTGATATTTTTGTCGCTTTTCTTTGCATAGAACAAACATTTTGCTTAATTTTGCCACAAATAAACAACCATTAAAATTTAACCCACCAGATTTTTTATGAAAAAACTTTACTTTTTTCTTTTGATGGCGTTGACCTTCTCGTTAGGAGTTAACGCCGCCACCCACAAATTCACTCTCAACATCGAAGATGCGAGCAAAGTGATTGTCGAACGTCTTAATTCAGACAAAGTAGTCGAAGAGACATACAACATTCAGAACGGAGAGAATTCTATCAGCATCGAAGTCGAGAGTTTTTTCAACACTTACACACTGCGAGTCACACCTGTTGAAGGTTACATATTGAAAGCATTCAACGAAGATGGCACAGTCAACTACAATGCCGTAAGTGACAATAAAATCGAAGAATATTGCGGCGCATTCGGAGGTGATGATGTTTATTACATCCTAAAAACCATACCTGAAGCGGAATACCGCGACCGGACAGTCAAGGTTACGATTGACAATCCCAATGGTCTTCGCCTTCAGCTTCGTGGCAACAAAGCATTTAACACAACCGAAAATGAATATGAGATACCCTTCTCATCTGTTTATGAAAATCTGCTGTATCTGAACACAGTCGACCGTGACGATGTCATCTACAAGGTTGAAGCAGACGGCATTGAAGTAAAGCCGAGTTCAACAGGCTCATATGACATTGTTTTAGCGGACTATTCAGATCCCGATGATCCTTTGTTCACAGAAAACATCAACATCCAGTACGAATTTCCCGAAGACTTGAATTACACCGTAAAGATAGGCTTCACAAACAACAATCCCGAATGTCTCCAATCAGTCACCTATGCCGGCGAGGAAATCGAGGATTATGCTGCAGCCGAAGGCTTCATCGTGCGTCCAGGCAAAAAGCTCACTGTCACCGTCAACTCCTTATATCATAAATTGGCAGGCTATAAGGTAAACGGCGAAAGCGAAGAAGTGTTCGGCGATGTCTATTCAGTTGTCGTACTGTCGGATATAGAACTGGAATTTGACGCAGCGCCCTATGAGGTGATGAACGCTCAGATCATAATCGACGGAGTCGAAGGCATCACAATCACCAACTATAAGACACATAAAGAAGTAGAAGCCGTTAACGGAGCGAACGACTTATCATTCACAGAAAAAGACAACAGCTATTACGTTGCAGTCAATCCAGGCTATGAATTGACCGAAGTCTATGACGAGACTTATGAAAAAGATTATCTGGCAAGCTATTTCAGCGGTTATCTGTATCTGGACAAGAATTCCAAAATCTATCTGACAGCTAAAAAAATTGTATTCGACAGCGATGTAGTTGTCTACATTGACGACCTGACAGACGTTTATTACGGATTGTCATTGACTTGCGGCAAATCTACTTATTCGACATATGATGCAGGTTACTTCACCTTCCCATTCCGCAAAGCAGACGGTGGTATCAAATTCAGCGCTTCGGGCGTAAAATCGGCCAACGGTTATATCAACGGAGAAGCAACCGAAATCGGCTACCCCAGCTATTTCACTCTTAACGATATTAATGATGGTGACGTAGTGAAAGTGTTCTTCAAACCCGAGAATGCAATCGAACACACAGTCAAGTTCGAAGCAAGCGAAGGACTCCTCGATGGCTTTGAAATCAAGAAAGACATCGTGGCTGCGGTTGATCCGTCAGATGACGTAAAAGCAGTCGGCAAGACCCGTTTCACAATGACTCCTGTAAGCCGTGCGAACGAAGATCTCACAGTCAAGGTAGGCGATCAGGAAATTGAAGCTGTCGACGGCGTCTACACATTCGAGACAGAAGGCGACACCACAGTATCTGTTCTGAGCACATCAGGTATCGCAGACGTGACAGTAGGCGAAAACCAGACACATGACGTCTACAATCTTCAGGGCATAAGAGTGGCCCACAACGCGAGCTCAGCAGATCTCAACAATCTCCCCGCCGGTATCTATATCATCAATGGCAAGAAAATCGCAATCAAATAATCAACACTAAACCAACAAATTGATATGACGAGGACACGTTTACAAATTGACGTGGCCTCGTCACTTTTGAAAAGTCTTATGAAAAAAAACAGTTATCTATCGGGCATAATATTGGCAGCATTGTCATTTATGCCCATGGCATTGACGGCAGCACCCTACATCCCATCCAAAGCCGCCATCAAGAAATCATCGGTCATGCCTCGCAAGGTAGAAGCCAAAGACAAAGCCAGCGCTATAGACTATGATCTCTACAAGGCAACAGTCCTGATTTCGGAAAATTTCGACAAATTCACAGCCGGAACACCTGAAGCTCCTGACACTAAAGTCCTTGATGGTTTCATTGCCAACAGCATGACCCAGACACCCGGATGGTCGGCATATTACGTATATCAGGCAGGGGGATGTGTGAGAGTAGCGCGTTCAGAAAATAATAACGCCAATATTTCCACACCGGTCATCGAGATTCCAAACAACGGCAAGCCTGTATACATCTCATTCAAGGCCAAACTGTCACAAGACAACACAGACAGAGACTGGGCTGAAGTGTATATGAGCGAAGTCACCGATGGCAGCGTTTCAAAAGTGTTCTACAATGACTACGAATATGTCTACGATGAATGGAAAGAATATAACTTCGAGTTCAAGAAACAACGCAACGGCACGCAATATTTCTTCTCCTTCAACGGATATGATGCCGATGTGCTGATTGATGATATAAAAATCATGTTCCTTGACGAAAAGGTAAAGTCACCGGTTGCCGAAGCCTACAGCAACTTCAAAACAGATGGTTTCACAGCCAACTGGCAAGCGGTCGAAGGCGCAGACTCCTATCTTGTCAGCCTCTACACAATCAACAATGACCGCGACAAAACCCGCAACTATATCGAGAAAGACCGCAGTGTGACTACACTCTCGACGGACTTCACGGGTCTCGATACCCCGAACAACGTATACTACTACGTAGTTCAGACGGTGATAGGAGGTGAAAAGTCACCGGAATCAAACGCAATCCGCATCCACGACCTTGTAAAACCGACATCGCTCAAGGCTGAGAACGACGGCCACAACGGTGTGAAACTCACATGGGATGCAGTGCCGGGGGCTCAGTACTATGAAATCGAAGCACTGCGCGAACATACTGCAAGCACAGATGAGACCGTGACCCTGATACGAGAGAACTTTGACGGTATGATTTCTGATGGAACGATCGACGAGCCCGACCAGACACCTCCCGCAAGCGAGGAACTTGATGAGTTTACAGAAACTCCCGGCTGGATCGCCACCTATCCCGCACACGTCAACGGTGCATACTGCATCATCGGTTACTTCTATCAGACTTCAGGCCAGCTTGTCTATCTCGAAAGCCCTCTTATGGACATGAGCGCCAACGACGGCAAAATCGATGTGTCGGTAGATCTGTATGCACGCACCGCAGGCGCGGAACTCGAGTCATTCAGAGCGATACTGCGCACCATGAAACTTGAAAACAACAGATTAATCACCACAGATTCATATGAGACTGAGCGGATACCTGAAGAGTGGACAAATGTGAAGACCACTCTAAAAGGCGGCACTGCAAACTCAGTGTTTGAAATCTGCTCCCGCGACGGCTGGCTGTATATCGACAACATCAAAATCACTCAGGAGCTCAAAGCCGGCGAAAAAATCAAAGTCGCTTATCTGAACGAGAAATCGGAAACGCCCGAAATCACCCTACCGGTCAACGACCTTCTGAGCGGCCAAAGACTTGTCTACCGCATCCGCGCCGTCAAAGAGGTATGGGACGAGCATGGCTTCTCCTGCGACGAATATGTCCGCAGCCCATACACTGCATATGAAAGCCTTCAGGTGGCCACGGCAGGCATAGAAGATATCGTCGTTGACGGTGCCGACAAAGTTTCGGATGTCTATAATCTGCAAGGCATCGTGATCAAACGCAACGCTTCGGCAAACGACATTGACAATCTGCCTGCCGGAGTCTATATCATCAATGGCAAGAAGGTTGCAGTGAAATAATCCGACACATGCTCCGGAATAGAGCCGTCGAGAACTAATATCTCTAAACAAGCTCTAAATCGGGAATTATTCAGTATATTTGTCGCTGAATAATTCCCGATTTATATTTTCAGCCACACATATTCCAGAGAATGCAATGAAAGTCACAGAGTACATAAAAGAAAGCAGTTCACCAATTTTCTCATTTGAGATACTGCCACCGCTGAAGGGCAACAGCATATATAAAGTCTATGACATCATCGACAAACTTGTCGAATTTGATCCTAAATTCATCAATATCACCTCACATCACAGCGAAAGTGTCTATGTGCCGCAAGCCGGAGGCCTTCTGCGTAAAGTGAGTGTGCGCCGCCGCCCCGGCACAGTCGCAGTTGCGGCAGCCATAAAATACAAATATGGCATCACACCTGTGCCTCATATCATATGCAAAGGCTTTTCGAAGGAAGAGACCGAATATGCCCTGCTCGACCTTAACTTTCTCGGCATAGACAATCTTTTCATAGTAAGGGGTGACGCCAATTCGCCGATGCCGCAATGGAATGACCCACAGCTATACAATATCCATGCCCTCGACCTGCAACATCAGATCAACGAATTCAACGCCGGCCGCGGTCTCGACGACATGCATATCGAGGATATAGACACCAAGTTCAGTTATGGCATGGCTGCATATCCCGAAAAACACGAAGAAGCCCCCAACTACGAGTCCGACATGCATTATCTGAAAGAAAAGGTAAAGGCCGGCGCAGGATATCTTATAACTCAGATGTTTTTTGACAACTCGAAGTATTATGCATTTGTTGAACGGTGCCGACAGGAAGGCATCACCGTGCCGATCCTTCCCGGCATCAAACCTGTGACACGCCTCGGCCAGCTGTCAACACTTCCCAAGATCTTCAGATCAGAAATGCCAGAAGCGCTCGCCTCCGAACTGCGCAAGGCCCCTGATGACACCGCCGCACGCGTGATAGGCAAAGAATGGGCAATCGCCCAATGCCGTGACCTTATAGCCCACGGAGTGCCGGGCATACACTTCTACACCATGCATGCATCGGACAGCGTCAGCGAAATCGCACGAAACATCTATTGACAAACATCTCCGACATGAACTCGATAAAAAGACAACTCGAGACACGGATACTGTTGCTCGATGGAGCGATGGGAACGATGATACAGCGCCACCGCCTTGATGAAAATGATTTCAGAGGGAAGCGTTATGCCAATCATCCATGCGATCTGAAAGGAAACAACGACATGCTCTGCCTGACTCGCCCCGACATCATAGAAGACATCCACCGTCAATATATCGAAGCCGGCGCAGACATCATATCGACCAATTCATTTAACGCCAATTCGATATCACAGGGAGACTACGGGATGTCGGATTCAGTTTTCGAGATCAACACAGCAGCAGCCCGTATTGCCCGTAACGCCGCAGACACATACATGTCGGCTCATCCCGGAAGAACTATTTATGTGGCAGGATCAATCGGTCCGACCAACCGGACTGCATCCATCAGCCCCAAGATGGAAGACCCCGCATGCCGCAATGTCACGTTCGATATGCTCTACGAGGCATATGCACAACAGATCGAAGCACTCGGAGAAGGCGGATGTGACCTTCTGTTGTTTGAGACTGTCTTTGACACCCTCAACCTGAAAGCCGGCCTCTCGGCGGCAGAAACGGTCGCGGAGCGCACAGGCCGACATCTTCCCATCATGGTATCGGCTACTATAGCCGGTCGTTCAGGCCGGATCCTTTCGGGCCAGACCATAGCCGCATTCATAAGCTCAATCAGCCATCACAAGGACATCCTGTCGATCGGTCTAAACTGCTCATGGGGCGCGTCGGAGATGAGACCATATATCGCTGAAATGTCATCGCTGACAGCTTTAGCCGTGTCATGCCATCCAAATGCCGGTCTTCCGGACGAAAACGGCCAATATGCCGAAACACCCGTGGATTTTGCAAGAGCTGCCGAGGGCTTTCTCCAGGACGGCTCGGTCAACATCATCGGAGGCTGTTGCGGAACCACGCCCGAGCATATAAAAGCATTAAGCCTCATTACACCAGACTACAGTCCCCGTAAAGCAGGAGAACCGGCCGTCGAGCTGCATCTCGCAGGTCTCGACGACGTCACAATATCGAGGTCGATCAACTTCGTGAATATCGGCGAACGATGTAATGTGGCCGGCTCCCGCAAATTTCTGCGACTGATAAGCGAGCACAAATACGATGAAGCACTTGCCGTCGCCCGTCGTCAGGTTGAAGACGGAGCCCAGATCATCGACATCAATATGGACGACGCCATGATTGACGCCCGACACGAAATGATCCATTTTCTGAACCTTATAGCATCGGATCCGGACACGGCACGTGTGCCGCTGATGATTGACTCTTCGAAGTGGGAGGTGCTCACATCAGGTCTGAAATGCATTCAAGGACGCGCGGTGGTCAACTCTATCTCGCTGAAAGAAGGCGTCGAACCATTTTTGCGCAAAGCCCGGCACATCGGGAGCATGGGCGCTGCAATCGTAGTCATGGCATTTGACGAAGAAGGACAAGCCGACACGTTCGAACGCAAAACCGAGATCTGCAGCCGTGCCTACCGGCTACTCGTCAATGAGGCCGGAATCAAGCCCTGCGACATCATATTCGACCCAAACATCATGGCAATTGCGACCGGCATCGAGAGCCACAACTATTATGCCCGCGACTTCATACGCGCCACACGTTGGATCAAGGAAAATCTTCCGGGAGCAAAAGTCAGCGGCGGTGTTAGCAACCTGTCGTTCGCGTTCCGCGGCCACAACCGCCTCAGGGAGTCAATCCATGCAGTTTTTCTCTATCATGCGATCTCTGCCGGACTGGATATGGCGATTGTCAATCCGGCCACAAATATCAGTTATGATGACATTGAGCCCGGACTACGCAAAACAATAGAAGAACTTATCTTAGAGGGAAGTCATGATGCGGCCGAAGCACTCGCAGACTATGCATCCCGCATTCATGACGGAGACGGGGCAAAAATAGAAAATGATACAAAGCACATAAACCGACCTGTCGGTGAAAGGCTTACTGAAGCTATAATCAAGGGTCTATCTGACAATATTCAAGCAGACCTTGAAGAAGCAGCCACCATATACCCGAGGGCTATTGACATCATCGAAGGTCCGCTCATGGACGGTGTGAACCACGTCGGCAATCTATTTGGCGAAGGCAAAATGTTTCTCCCTCAGGTTGTCAAGACAGCACGCGTGATGAAACAGGCCGTAGATATACTCAAACCAAGGATCGATGCCGAAAAGGCCGAATCCAGTTCCGGACCGGCCGGCAAGATACTTTTTGCCACGGTCAAAGGAGATGTCCATGACATCGGTAAAAATATTGTATCGATAGTGCTTGAATGCAATAACTATGAAGTCATCGATCTCGGAGTAATGGTTCCGGCTGAAGAAATTGTCAGACGCGCTATCACAGATCGGCCGGATGTGATATGTCTTTCGGGACTCATCACGCCATCGCTCGGTGAGATGACCAATGTCGCAGACAAACTTGAAGCAGCAGGGCTCGACATCCCCTTGATAGTCGGAGGAGCAACGACATCCAAGCTTCACACCGCACTGCACATAGCTCCACATCTCAGTGCTCCGGTCATCCATGCTGCCGACGCTTCGCAGAATCCTGTCATCGTGTCGCAATTACTCAACAAAGAAACCAGAAAACACTTTATATCAGATATCAGTGAAGAATATGAGCGTATCAGGACACGTCACCATCGCAAAAACTGTCAGCAACTGCTAGATCTCGACAAGGCACGCGCCATGAGTCAGGACCGACCCGGCAGTGCACCCAAACCTGACAGAATGGGTCTGACTGTTTTTGACGGACTTGAAACACAAGACGTAGCACAGTTCATCAACTGGCGCATGTTTTTTCACGCATGGCATATGACAGGGCCATTTATCGAAGATTTTCCGTTTTGCAGTTGCATCGGATGCCGCAATCAATGGCTTGCCAAACATGACCATGATGCGAAAGCCATAGAATGCGTCAGCCTGTATGACGACGCAATCGCGATGCTCAGCAGCCTGCCGAAGCAATTCATCCGTGCGGCAGTAGGACTCTATCCTGCAAGCAGCCATGGAGATGACCTGACTATAAACGGTGTCAGGATAGCTATGCTCCGACGCCAGACACCAGGTGAAGACGGACTTTGCCGCAGCATCTGCGACTATTTCAGCGATGGCAACGATTATGCCGGTGTGTTTGCCATCAACGCAGCCTATGGACTCGACGAGACTATAAGAGACTATGAACAGAAGGGAGACAAATATGCCCTTTTGTTGCTGCGCAGTCTTCTCGACCGACTCGCGGAAGCAGCATCGGAGTATCTTCACTATAAGGTGAGAACCACGTTATGGGGGTATTCAAAAGATGAAGAACTTGATATCCCACGAATTTTCAGAGGTGAGTATTGCGGCATCCGTCCTGCGGCAGGTTATCCCATGCTGCCCGACCAGACCATCACACACCTACTCGGCCAGCTTGTGCCCTTAGCAGAAATCGGAATAAGCCTTACTGAAAACGGCGCCATGATGCCGCAATCGGCAGTATGCGGGATATATATCGGCACCAATAGTGCCCGCTATTTCAATATAGGCAAAATTGGCCGAGACCAGGTTGCCGACTATGCGAGACGCAGGGGTATGTCGGCAGACGATGTCAGCCGGATATTAAGCCGGTATGTACAGGAGGGATAGAGCAGCTTGGATAATATCAAGGATTATAAAGGTCATGATTGAAAAAATCCATGACATCACGAGCCAATTCGAGAGCAGCTACGGCCGGAGATGAAGGGTCTATGGCCGCTGCTTTAGAATAATCGCCCATAGCCTCTGTTTTCATGCCGAGTTTCCACTTCAGACGCCCCCGCAGATAGTATGCCTCGGCCGACTCTCCGTCAGCGACGGCTTTGTCGAGCATGTCTAAAGCACCGTCTACGTCGCCATTACCGACGGCCTTGGATACGTCTTCAGCCAAAGAACCATGAATATTTTGAATATTGTCTTTTTGCATTTTGCAAGATTGAACGAATTTCGTACTTTTGATGTTCAAAGTTAATAAATAATCGACTCAACACCAAATCATGACCAAACACATACTCAGCCTCGTTATAGCCGTAGCGACAGTCTTCTCAATGCACGGCGCAGACCCTACAAGCACAAGCTACTCGGCAAGCCAGTGTGAGGGTTCGCTGATGCCCTACCCTGACAACATCATCAGGACAGCAGTTCCCGACTCGCTTGAAGCGGTGATGATCAACCATGTCGGGCGTCATGGAGCCCGATACCCGGCTTCATCATCAAACTGCATGAAACTTCGTTCAGCGCTCCAGAAAGCAGACTCGCTCGGCACGTTGACAAAGACAGGCCGTGAGCTTATGGCACTGAACGAAATTGTGATAGCCAAGAGTTCCGGTCAATGGGGCGCTCTCGACTCACTCGGTATGGCAGAGCAACGCGCGATAGCTACCCGCATGTACAACTCGTTTCCGAATCTTTTTGCCGGCGGGACAGTCAACGCTATCTCGTCTTATTCACCGCGTGTGATGATGAGCATGATGACATTTGTCCATCAGCTTGACAGGCTCAATAACAAGCCGGACTTCACGACATCGAGCGGACGCGTCAACTCCGCCCTGATGCGTCCGTTTGACACCGACGCCGACTACATCGAGTTCCGTAAGGACAAGCCGTTTGCCGAGATCTATGACGACTATCTCGCAACAACATGTCCGACCGCACCGATCGCCAGGGCTCTTGGCAAGGACTATCCTTTTGAGGATGCCGGCGAATGGCGAGACCTGGCGATGTGTGAATATTATGTCATCGCCGGTCTATCGGCCATGGGATTGCCTGCGGCTATGGACAAATATTTTTCACCTGAGGAATATAACGCCTTGTGGTCATGTTTCAATATGCGCCAGTATCTTCAGCGCACCGCAACGACCGTCTCTACCATACCGGCCGACATAGCAGCCGCACTTGTGATGAATATTATCGATACGACCGACGACTTTATCGCCGGAACCAACAAATGTGCAGTCAACCTGAGATTCGGTCATGCCGAGACTATCATGCCGCTTGCATCTCTGCTTCGTCTGCCCGGATGTTACTACATGACAAATTATTTTGACACTGTGGCAATGCATTGGAAGGACTTTTATGTTGTGCCGATGGCCTCCAACGTGCAGTTTATACTGTTGCGCAGCAAAAAAGGCGGAAAATATTATCTGCGCACAGATTTCAACGAACAACCGGTCAGCCTCATACCCAATGACGAGCGCATATATCTGCCATGGAAGGAAGCGCGCGACTTCATGATGCGTTGTGTGCCGTTATACGCACAGTAGTCACAGGTAATGATAGGAAGACTTTAAGAGTAACTTTAAGAGTAATGGAATCATTGATAGACGGAAGATGTTGGTGGTGCGGCACTGACCCGCTTTATATGGCATATCATGACGGTGAATGGGGCCGTCTTGTGACCGATGACCGGAGGCTGTTTGAATTTTTAGTCTTGGAATCGGCTCAGGCCGGTCTGTCATGGATAAGCATATTGCGACGTCGTGAGGGCTACCGCGAGGCTTTTCACGATTTCAACGTGGAGCGCGTGGCCGCAATGAACGATGACGATGTAGAGAGGCTGATGAACAATAATGGTATAATCCGAAACCGCCGTAAAATATCGACAACTATCACAAATGCGCGCCACTTCATTGAAGTACAACGCGAGTTTGGAAGTTTCTACAACTATGTTTTGTCATTTCTGCCTGACGGCAAACCTATAGTCAATCATCCCACCCGAATATCCGACATTGTGGCTACTTCGCCCGTATCTGACGCTATGGCCAAAGATATGAAACGCCGAGGCTTCGCGTTCTTCGGCTCGACGATATGCTATGCATTTCTCCAAGCCATGGGCTTCATTGACGACCATCTTGAAGGATGCAGATGCAAGGTTTAGAGAGCAAGCGGCATAAATTTGACATTTTTCATGTTAGTGGGCATGATTGACGCCCATATCCGGTAGTACATTTGTTGCGTAATCATCAAATACGCAACAAAAAATGAACACTATTACGTTAAACGACATAATTTTTGCAACGGCAACAATCCGTGGAAAAGTGGCGGCCAACCTACGCCTGAGCGGCTTGGCATCTATGTCCGAAGTAATCCGTGCAGTCCGGGGGGAAATAGGCTCATTTTCGGGACTGATGACCATCTCACTCCGAAATATGTCTCAAGGGTGGGTTCAACAGAAATCAGTGTATCTCGCCTGACATCCGGATCGAAACTGGATGAGCAAAGGGTTTATGTCTGCGTTTTCCATCATTTAAGAACGAGTCTGATCTCTGACAACGCAAAAAAATCCAAAAAAGATTGATATAATCAGCATTTCTATATATTTTTCGTACTTTTGCAAAAACACGAAGAAACAATATATAGAAACTGACGATAAATGAGATTTGACGAGTTTGATTTAGGATATGATGTTCTTGACGCTCTCGATGCCATGGGCTTTGAAGAATGTACCCCAATCCAGGAACAGGCAATCGGAGCAGTCCTCGACGGACACGATATGATTGCATGCGCACAGACAGGCACAGGAAAGACAGCAGCCTACCTACTCCCTATCATCAGCCTGATAAACGACGGAGGCTATCCTGAAGATGCGATCAACTGCATAGTTATGGTCCCTACCCACGAACTCGCCCAACAGATCGACCGTCAGATGGAGGGTTTCTCATATTTTGTGCCGGTCAGCAATCTTGCGATCCACGGAGGCAATGACGGCAAGGAGTTTGCCCGTCAGCAACGCGGCCTAAAGATGGGGGCTGATATAGTAATCGCGACACCCGGCCGTCTTCTGGCCCATATCAAGATGGGCTATGTCGATCTATCGAAAGTATCATTTTTCGTTCTCGACGAAGCTGACCGCATGCTCGACATGGGTTTTTCGGACGACATACTGCAGATAGCGAAACTACTTCCCGCAGAACGGCAGACCCTGCTGTTCTCAGCGACAATGCCCCCCAAGATACAGAACCTCGCACACACGATACTTACCGACCCTGTCGAAGTGAAGATAGCCGTATCAAAGCCATCAGAAAACATAGACCAGTCGGCCATAGTCTGTCATGAAGCACAGAAGACAGAAGCGCTGAAACATCTGTTCAGGACATATCACTCTCAGCGAGTGATTGTCTTCGCGGCATCCAAACTCAAGGTCAAGGATCTGAGCCGCGAACTGCGCCGCAACGGGTGGAAGACCGGCGAGATGCATTCGGATCTCGAACAGGCCGAACGCGAAAAGGTGATGCTCGATTTCAAGGCCGGGCGCATCGACATACTCGTAGCAACAGATATAGTGGCCCGCGGCATAGACATCGACGATATAACGATGGTCGTCAACTACGATGTGCCGCGTGAAGCTGAAGACTACGTGCACCGCATAGGGCGTACGGCACGTGCAGGCACAGAAGGAAAAGCCGTGACGCTGGTCGGAGGACGCGACCAGTCACGCTTCGGCATGATTGAAGAATTTCTCGGCGGCGAAGTACGCAAGGAAAGTCTGCCAGAAAGCTTCGGAGAACTTCCGGAATATCGTCCTCATTCTGATAAAAGGAACACCCGCAAAAAGCCCGGCAACGCCAAACGTCGCAACCCACGCAAGCCGTCAGGCCATAAAGAGAAGGCCCGGGCAAAAGAGCCATCCACTCCCAACAGCAATGCTACAGCTACCGCGGGCACAGCAGAGACACAAACTCGCCCCAAAAGCAGCAAACGCCACTACTACAGGCGTTCGCGCAAAAAGACAACGGACAATGCATAGAAAAATATACCAGATATTAACGGCATTGATATGTCTTCTCGGAACAGGAACGACGGCATATTCACAAGTCAACACCGACCAGCTTATGCGCATCGGACAAAACGCCCTGTACTTTGAGGACTATATGCTGTCTATACAATACTTCAACCAGGCGATACAGGCAAAACCATATCTTGCGAAACCATACTTTCTGCGTTCGGTGGCAAAGATTAACCTTGAAGACTATGCCGGAGCGGAAGCTGATGCATCCAAGGCGCTCGAACTCAACCCGTTTCTGACCGACGCCTGGGAAGCTCGCGGAGTGGCACGCCAGAATCTCGGCCGCGACCGTGAGGCTATCGAAGACTATCGGAAAGCCCTCGAACTCATTCCCCGCAACCGCCACATACTCTTCAATATGGCGATGGCACAGACCGAGATCAAAGACTTTGAAGAAGCGGACAAAAGTTATGCCGAGCTGCTGCGCTACTATCCCAACTTTGACAACGCATATCTCGGACGTGCACGCCTGCGTCTTTCATCCGGAGACACCATAGCCGCAAGCGCGGACATCGACAAAGCATTGCAGCTCAACCGAAATTCGCTGAACGCATATATCATGAGAGCCGACATCGCCATGAATCCCAAACACGACTATCAATCGGCTCTCGCAGACATGAACGAGGCAGTCAAACTACAACCAAAGTTTGCCGGGTTATATATCAACCGCGCATTTCTCCGATACAACACCGATGACTATTTCGGAGCCATGGCCGACTTTGATTATGCCCTTGAACTTGAACCGCTCAACGCCACCGCACTGTTCAACCGCGGGCTATTGTTAGCCGAGGTAAATGCCAACGACAGAGCTCTAAACGACTTCACCAAGGTTCTGAACCTGAACCCCGACGACTACCGAGCCCTGTATAACCGAGCTGTCATCTATGGCAAGAAAGGCAACTATAAAGCCGGAACAGACGACGTTAACCGTGTTATCGAGGCCTTCCCCGATTTCCCCGGAGCAGTATATCTCAGAGGCGAATTTGCTCGCCGTAGCGGAGACCTCAAGAGTGCCAAGCGAGACTACGACAAGGCCATGGCGCTTGCAAAAGCCGCCAGGCCCAGCGCCCAGAGTGAGGATGGACCATCATCTTCAGTCACACAACAAACCGAAGACGGCGACGTGCCCGATGAATTGACATCACAACGATTTGCGACACTGCTAACCGTCGACAACAATGTCAATATTGAAGAAGAATACAACAACAGCGCCATCCGCGGACATGTCCAGGACCGTAAATTTGCCATAGAGCTTGAGCCTCTGATGGAACTTTCATATTATAACTCACCGACTGAGCTTCGTCCGGGCACATATTACATCAAAGAAGTCGACGACCTCAACGCCACACGCATGCTGCGCTTTGTGATCGTGGTCACCAACGCCCTGCCCAATCTTGACGAAGAAGTCTTCGACAGACATTTCAAATCAATTGAATACTACAATTCATATCTCGCCACCCACAAACCCCGCTCGGTCGACTATCTCGGCAGAGCCATGGACTTCCTGACCGTGCGCGACTATGATGCCGCCCACCGCGATCTTGCCAAGGCCATCGAGCTGACACCTGACTACGCATTGGCCTATATGTTGTCGGCCCAGGCAGACTATCACCAATATGAGTTGCTGTCAAAAGGCATGACAGACGACGGCACACCGACAGACGGAAAATCGCGCAACAGCCTACGCATGAAGGCTCTCGATGATGCGATCGACGCATATAACAAAGTGATCGAACTATCGCCCCGCACAGCACCCGCATGGTTTAACCTCGGCAATCTCCTTGTCGAGAAACAGGACTACACATCGGCGCTGTCGGCCTATTCACGCGCAATAGAGCTTAAGGAGGATATGGGCGAAGCCTATTACAACCGGGGATATGTCTATCTGAAACTGGGCAACCGCAGTTCAGGCGTCGCAGATCTTGGCAAAGCCGGAGAGTTTGGCATAGTCGGAGCATACAATCTGATAAAACGAATTTCAAAATAACCCATAAAACGAAAAACTCATAACCTAACACAACTAAAACCATCAACACCATGCTCAACAACGAAGACCTTAAACAGATTGCAGACAAAGGCATCAGCGTATCAACAGTTGAAAGCCAGTTGAAACGTTTCGAGAACGGCTTTCCATATCTGAAACTTGCCGGCTCAGCCACAATCGGTCACGGCATCATCAAGCTGACTCCCGAACTTGAAGCCCGCGCCGCTGAAAGATGGAAGAAATATCTCTCTGACGGAGGAGAAGTCACCAAGTTTGTACCGGCATCGGGAGCCGCATCACGCATGTTCAAGGCGTTGTTCAGCTTTGTTGACGGATCGGCAGACCGGCCTGAAGCCGGAAGCGCTGTGGACGAATTAATCAATCGGATCACAGAAGCGCCCTTCATATCCGAACTTGACGAAGCCTGCCGTCATCTATATGGCAAAGACAGCTCATCTCTTCTGTCGGAAAGCAGAGCCAAGGATGTCATAGCCGCGATAATACGTCCGGAGGGCATGAACTACGGACAACTGCCAAAAGCCCTTCTGACATTCCACCGATATACTGACGGCACACGCACATCTCTCGAAGAGCAGCTTGCCGAAGGAGCGCAGACCGCAGCAGTCAACGGCAAAGTCCGCCTTCACTTCACCGTATCGGCTGACCACCGTAAACTCTTCGAAGAAAAGATTGCCACTGTGCTTCCGGCTATCGAGGCTAATAGCGGACTCAAATACGACATCTCGATGTCTGTCCAGAAGCCATCAACCGACACCGTGGCCGCTGCCGACGACAACAGCCTCTTCCGCACCGACGACGGACGTCTTGTGTTCCGTCCGGGAGGTCACGGCGCACTGATCGAGAATCTCAACGACATCGATTCAGCTGTCGTATTTATCAAGAATATAGACAACGTCGTGCCTGACAGCCGCCGTGACGACACGGTCAAATACAAGCAGGTGCTCGGCGGAACTTTGATCCTTGTCCATGACCGCATCGAAAAATACATGCGGATGCTTGACAGCGGCACATACAGCAACGACGATCTCAAGGAAATGGTCAAATTCACACGCGACACACTGTCGATAATCGATGACTGTCTTGACAAGCTCGAAGGCAAAGAATTGGCAGCATACCTACAGTCGAAATTCGACCGCCCACTGCGCATATGCGGCATGGTGCGCAATGAAGGCGAACCAGGAGGCGGGCCGTTCATTGCATACAACAGAGACGGTTCGGCATCACCACAGATACTTGAATCGACGCAGATCGACCCGGCGTCGGAAGAAGCAATGGCCATGATGAAGAGCGCCACCCACTTCAACCCGGTCGATCTGGTATGCTACACCAAGCGACTCAACGGCAGCCACTACAATCTTCCCGACTATGTAGACCCCGACACCGGCTTCATATCATCCAAATCATTTGCCGGACGAGAGCTCAAAGCCCTCGAGCTGCCCGGTTTGTGGAACGGAGCGATGAGCGACTGGAACACCGTCTTCGTGGAAGTCCCCGCCACCACATTCAACCCCGTCAAGACCGTCAATGACCTGCTGCGACCCGCACACCAGCAATAAGTGACATACAGACATCCACAGAAGGAGTCAGCCTGAGGGCCGGCTCCTTCTTCTTATATGTGTGAAACAAGATGAACGGAAGGCAATTTATAGATAAGGAAAGTTAAATTAGAGTGTCACACCGACAAAATCGGCACAAAAGATGCAACAACTCGCCAAAAAATTGTAACTTTGCATATTGTAAACTAAGACAACGAGCACTGATGCGTAAACATCTACCACATATAATTGCAATTATGCTACTTGCCGCCGCCACTACATCGTGCGGTGAGTATCAGCGTGCACAAAAGAGCACAGACTACAATTACAAATTTGACTACGCGAAGCGTGCGTTTGAAGAAAAGAAATATGTGCAGGCAGCGACATTGCTCGAAGAATGCATCACCATATTCAAAGGTCTTGACCGAGCCGAAGAGTCGCTCTATCTTCTCGCCATGAGTTACTACGAGAACCACGACTACGAGAGTTCGGGCTCATATTTCAGGACTTACTACAACCGTTATCCCAAAGGCAAGTATGCCGAGCTGGCCCGCTTCTACTGCGGCTATGGCTACTATCTTGACAGTCCGGAGCCACAGCTCGACCAGTCAGGCACAATAAAAGCCATCGAGGAGCTGCAGAACTTCCTTGACTTCTATCCCCGCAGTGATAAAGTCTCGATTGCCCAAAACGCGATTTTCGAGCTCCAGGACAAACTGACTCTAAAACAGCTTCAGAACGCCCAGCTCTATTACAACCTCGGCACATATATGGGCAACAACTACGAAAGTGCGGTCATCGTCGCCCGTAACGCCATCAAGGACTATCCTTATTCAAAATACAAGGAAGATCTCGAGCTACTGATCCTGAAAGCCCGTTTTCAGGAAGCCGACCTCAGCGTTGACGAACGTAAAAGCGACCGTTTCCGCGAAGTGATTGACGAATACTACTCGTTTATCAACAACTATCCGGACAGCCCCAACCGCCGAGAAGCAGAGAACATCTTCAAGATAGCCTCCAAACATGTCTCAGACTGATAACGAGACAACCACATAAAGTATAATCAAGACTCAAAATAGCAACAAGCAAAAAACAAAGATCATGGACTACAAGAAAAGCAATGCCCCTCTTAACACTGTCACCCGTGACATGATAAAACTCTCCGAAGACACCGGCAACGTCTATGAAACCGTATGTATCATCGCCAAACGCGCAAACCAGATCGCAGGCGAGATGAAACATGACCTCGAAAAGAAACTGCAGGAGTTCGCCTCTCTCAATGATAACCTTGAGGAAATCTCAGAAAACCGTGAACAGATCGAAATCTCACGCTACTACGAGAAACTCCCCAAACCGACGCTCATCGCTGCCCAGGAATATGTTGACCACAAAGTGTTCTTCCGCAATCCTGTCAAGGACCGCAACAGCATCGACTGAGCCGCAAGCGTCTATCCAAGGCACAGGCAACTCATTTCGAGCCGATCAGCATAAGAAATAAACGTTCACAGAGGAAAATATTTTTATTTTATAAAAATTTATATTAACTTTGCACCCGCAAATCTATTTATTAACCACTAAACATCTGTAAGAATGCATTTAAATTCTGAAGAAAAAGTACAGATCTTCGAGAAGTACGGTAAGGGCAAGACTGACACTGGCTCACCTGAAGCGCAGATTGCATTATTCTCGGTCCGTATCGCTCACTTGACTCAGCACCTGAAGTCAAACCACAAAGATCATACTACAGAGCGCGCTCTTAAGATGCTGGTAGGTAAACGTCGTCGTCTTCTTGACTACCTTGCCAAGAAAGACATCAACCGCTACCGTGCCATCATCGCTCAGAAAGAGCTCGGTATCCGCAAGTAAGACGCCGAAAGCGCCCGCTTAAAGATTACGCCGAAGGCCGCCGCAGACTTGCAGGCGGCCTTCGTGTTTCTGCAAAGTCCTATCCACCATTAAACAACGGGCACAGATTCTAAAACATAGACAGCAATTCAACCCTATCATCACCTCTGCCCGAAACAACAATTCGACAGGGCAAACGTTATTAGAAATATAGAACATTACAATCACATAATTGACAATTCAACATTCACGATATGAGACTAAATTTGATAATCACCGCTGCAAGCGCAGCATGTATGATAAGCTCCTGCTCACTTTTCTCACCCAAAGGCACAACTGTCTCCGGAGCATCAGCAACCCAAGTCAGCCAATCATCCGGCAAAAACGACAGCACAAACCAGGGCAAACAGAGCGAAAGCCAGACTTCAAATAAATCCAACACAAGCAACAAAGCGAAGAGCGCCAACGACTATTCAGATAAAATAGCCGGCGAATGGACCATAGTTTCAGTCGGCGGCAAATCGCTCCGCACAGTTGACGAAATGCCATATGTCAGTTTCGAGAAATCGTCAGGACGCTTCTATGCGTCAAACGGATGCAACGTGATCAACGGATCTTATAAAATCAATGGCGACGGCAGCCTCAAACTCGACAATGTGCTGTCGACAATGAAACTTTGCCATGACGTCCAATTTGAAGAAGAAATCGGATCCGCTCTGTCAGGAGCCGAGACTCTGAACGTCAAGATCGACAATATCGGACATGAGACATTTTTAAGATTTATGAATTCAAAAGGCAAAGAACTGATGTCGGCACGCAAGCACAACATGGACTTTCTGAACGGCAACTGGCAGATCAAATCCGTGGCCGGAAAAACAATCAACGACGAGGAAGCCAATGTCTTCATCGACATCAACGAATTGAAGATACATGGCAACACCGGATGCAACTACTTCAACGGTAAAGTCTATATCAACCCAGACAAGTCAAACGCGATAGATTTCAGCGAAATGGCAACCACCCGCATGGCATGTCCCAACATGGAACAAGAGTCAGCTATCCTAATTGCCCTCGAAGAGACATGCACGGCCATCCAAGGCAACGCCGGACAGGTCATGCTGCTCAACCAAGCAGGCAAAGAACTGATGACTCTGGAATCCATCCCCGCAGAAAAGCAATAAATATCAAGACACGGTTTTCAGAATTCCCGGTGATCTTTAATGGTTACCGGGAATTCTGCTATAATTCTGCTAAAGGAAACAGCAGATTGCAGAGTCGGGATTGTGGCCATCATCTATGGTTTAGCTCGGAGCAGGCGCAACCATAGGTCTACGAACTCCACACACAGGCTTCGCATATGGGTTCAACCTCTCCAAGGTTGTAGTGCGTGTGGAGGCGCACAAATCCTCACGTAGGCTTGGTCTCCGACCAATCTCTACATGAGGTTGGTCAGGTGCATCGTCTCCGACGATGTGATGACACGGGAGTGAGATGACACCGGAAACAATGGGCTGATTTGCGTCTAATATTTTGACAAAACCCCGCTACGCGGAGTTGACGGCGCTGACGCGCCTACTGGCCAAGCAGATACCCGTCGCGCCTGCTCGATGTCGGTATAGATTTGTTTTGGACTTGGTCTCCGGCTATCCCTGCGCGAGCTTGTCCAAACACAATAGTGGCGGGAAACGGCCCAAAGCCTGTTCCCGCCACTGTTATCAGGTTCTCACTTGAGAGATGTTATCTCACGAGTATTTTTTCGGCTTTACAGCCACGACGGCGGATGTAGAGTCCCGGAGTCAGGCGCGACGCACTGACGGGAGTTCCGTCAAGAGTGTAATACTCATATGGTGCATCGTTTTCAGCATCGGTAATAATCGGTTCAACGCCCGAACTGGGGCTGACCGTCACCTCACAGCTGACGCTGTGGGCGAGACCATAGCCGTCGGTGACTGTATATGTGATTGTCGCGACGCCTTCTGACACTGCCGTGACCACACCATTGTCGACCATGGCGACATCAGGGTCAGATGATGTCCATGTCTCGGATTCGATGCTGACCTCGTCGTCCTTATCGACCGTGACATCCAACCGCTCCGACTTGCCGACACTGAGGGTTATGTCTGTCAGGTCGATATCAAGTTCAAGAGCGCCCATTTCCTGAAAATATTTAGCATATCTCGACCAGTATTCTGCCTCTTTATAAGCCTGCAATGTGCCTTTGGGGATATAGACTACCTTTGTTGTTCTACATATAAGACCATCCAACACAGGCGGCTCTTCTGCCAAAACATATATTTTTTCTACCATTTTTACCGGAGCGACCAACCAACTGCCAATATGCTCTACAGATTTTCCAATGACCAAACAATCCAATGGACAGCCTCTAAAAACATTTGATCCTATCGTCCTGACCGAATCCGGAATTATGACAGAAATCAAGCATTTACAGTTTGAATAAGCCGAATTACCTATCTCCGTGACCGAATTGGGAAGCGTCAGATCCTTGAGAGCGGCACAACCCGAGAATGCGCTCACCCCAATCGTCTTCAATGATTTTGATAGAGTAAGAGTCTCAAGAGATGCGCCTCCTGAAAATGCAGACTCTCCTATCTCCGTGACTGAATTGGGAAGCGTCAGATCCTTGAGAGCGGCACAACCCGAGAATGCGCTCGCCCCAATCGTCTTCAATGATTTTGATAGAGTCAAAGTCTCAAGAGAGCTACAGTCATTAAATGCAAATTCGCCAAGCTCAGTGACAGAATTAGGAATGACAAGCTGCTTGAGGTTTGTACATCCATAGAATGTCTTTGCAGCTATATTTTTTAATGAATTGGAGAGCGTTAAAGTCTCTATAGACGTGCAGCCCGCAAAAGCGGAGGCACCAATCTCAGTAACTGAATTCGGGATTGTCAAAGACTTAAGCGTGTCACAACCACAGAATGCGCCACTGCCAATAACCTTTACTGAATTGGGAATGGTCAGGGCTTTGAGTCCCTTACAAGAAGTGAATGCTCCGGAACCGATACTATCCAAAGTTTCTGACAAAGTCAATGTCTCAAGAGCCTTACAATACATGAAAGCATTGGAGCCAATTTTCTTGACTGAATTAGACATCTCTATGCTTGTGAGCCCACCACAATCAGAAAACGCCGCTTCTCCGATACATTCTACAGAGTCTGGCACTTTCAACGAGACAATACCGGAGTTTGAAAACGTATATGGTTCTATGCTCTTCAATGATTCTGACAATGTCAATGTTTCAAGCGAGCCACAATAACGGAATGCATGCTCGCTAATTTCAGTGACCGAATTGGGAATAGTAACAGATTTCAGTGCCAGACAATCGTAAAATGCATATTCTCCGATACTCACAACTGAATTGGGAATTGACACAGAAGTCAAGTTTTGATTTGTGAAAAATGCACGATCTGCTATAGTCTTCGCCGAAGGAGCTATATCACAGCTTGTCTTTCCAAGCGGACAATACAACAAAGTCTCCATGCTGCCATCATACAATGCTCCGTCATAGGAACTGTAACAACGATTGCCGTTCTCCACATTTATTTCTTCAAGGGCATCGCACATGTCAAATGCCCGCTCATTAATATACACGACTGAGCTTGGAATATTGACTGACATCAAGGCTTTGCAATTACCAAATGCACTCTCTCCTATGCTTTCCACAGAATTCGGCAGCGAAACTTCCGGCAAGGATCTGCACCCCGAAAAAGCCCATAGCTCGATTGTTCTTAGTGAATTGGGGAAAGATACTGACTTCAGCTCCCTGCATTCAAAAAAAGTAAACGGTCCAATTATTTCGACCGCGTCAGGGATAGATATCGATTGCAATGATTGGCATTGGTAAAATGCTGAATTCCCTATTTCAGTGACCGAATTGGGAATAGACACTGAGGTCAGTTCTTGACAATAGTGAAACGCACAGGAATCTATCCGTGTGACAGTCTCCGGAATGTCGCAGGTAATTTTTTTACCGGGGCAGAACAGCAATGTTGATTTATCGGCATTGTACACCACTCCATCGACCGTGCAATAATTCTTGTTGCCTTCCCCAACTTTAAATTCTGTAATTTCGGGACATCCGCAAAAAGCGCCATAACCGATTGATGTCACGCCCTTTGGAATTGTAACCGAAGTCAATGCTTCACACCATGAAAACGCAAAGTCACTTATATTTCTCAAGGAGTCGGGTAAAGAAACGGTGACTAACCGCGAGCACTCGTTGAATGCGTGACTACCGATGCTCGTGACAGACGCGGGGATATCGCATGAAGTTCTGCCTTTCGGGCAGAACTTCAATTCTGTCACATCCTTGTTATAAAGCACTCCGTCAACCGAGCTATAGTGACTGTTGTCTGATGCGACATTTACGTCCGTAAGATTTATAAGGTTGGAAAATGCCGATAAATTAATATCGGTAACTGAACCCGAAAAATTAACAGTGGTCAAAGATATACACCAGCCAAACACTCCATAATCAAGCGGAGCCGAGGTAAATATATTGACCATGGACAAAGATTGGCAACCGCTAAAAATCCCCCTCCCTATACTTGTAACATATTCAGAAATTGTAAACTCCGTCACAGCCGTGCTTTGAAATGCGTAATTGCCTATTACCGTCACTGAATTGGGAATGGTAATCGATGCCAATGACTCACAATATGAAAATGAATTATCACCTAAATAAACGACCGTATTGGGAATTTCTACAGATGTAATAGACTTCGCGGAGGAAAATGAGCGAATCCCAATACCAACGACTGTATAGTCAACCAAGCCGTCGCTGACAGTTTCGGGAATGACAAGGTCTCCTTCAATCATTTTATCGCAAGAGCTTATCTCGACCGTGCGGTCAGCGTCGGATATTACCTTACACTCAATGTTTTTTGTAACAGAAGAATCACCGATGTTGACTGTAAACCGGTCGCCGTCGGCAGCGCGGGCACCTGACGACAGCGTCAGTGCCGCAAGGGTCAGTAATAGAAATTTTTTCATAGCGTTTTGTTGTTTATCGATTGGCAAATAGATTTTATGACGGGATGCAAATATCCCTCTTGCAGGCAAATTTAGACACTTTCACAATAAACTTAATCATTTGATTTGGTTCAAGTTGGTTCACGCTGACGTTTTTAACATTTACCCCATGGTAAGGCTGAATGAAGCCGGCTCTCTTTTTGGCGGGAAGTTATATGAACTCTTGATAGTGCGGCTTGTTGATAATATCGTAAGATCATCACAAATGAGCAACAAGAAGCATATAATAGTAATCGGAGGGGGCTTCGGAGGTTTAAACTTCTGCAAGCACATCGACAAGAGCAAATATAAGGTCACATTGGTCGACCGCAACAATTTTCACAGTTTTCCGCCGCTATTCTATCAGGTGGCGTCGGGAGGGCTGGAACCGGCAAGCATATCATTTCCCTTGCGACGCGAGTTGAACAGCCGACGCATCAAGGGCTGCGACTTTGTCTATGGCGAGGTCAGCGAAATCGACACAGACAGCCGATGCGTCACTACCCAATATGAGACACTTCATTATGATATTTTAGTCATTGCAGCCGGAACCACCAACAATTTCTTTGGCATCGAAGGTCTGAGCGACCGTGTCTATACGCTGAAGTCGACAGTCGAAGCCATACGTTGCCGCAACGAGATACTCCTGAAACTCGAACAGGCGTCGATTGAAAGCGACCTGCAAAAGAAGCGCAAATTGCTGACATTCGCCATCGTCGGGGGTGGTCCGACGGGAGTTGAAATAGCCGGAGCTCTCGGAGAGATGAAGCGCTATGTCGTGGCCCGCGAATATCCGCATATCAAGCCCGATGACATACGTGTGATACTTGTCGACGGCACAGACCGTGTGCTCCGCACGATGAGCGAGAAAGCCTCGAAAGAGGCCCGTAAAGCGTTGGAATCACTTATGGTTGATGTCCACACAGGCAAAACGATGAAGTCGTATGACGACAACGGCTTGCTCACATTCGCCGACGGAGACAGCATCGAATGCGGCATGGTCATATGGACCGCCGGTGTCACAGCTGTCAGTTTCGACTTCAAGGGATGCCAGCCATGCGTTGCTCCCGGTGGCAGACTTGCAGTCGACGAATACAATAGAGTCAGCGGCACAGACAACATCTATGCCATAGGCGACATAGCCTATCACACCGACGACAGGATGCCCAAAGGCTGTCCGCAGCTCGCACAAGGCGCCATACAACAAGGCGCCCGCGTGGCCCAAAACCTCAATTCACCTTCACGCCAAAAACCTTTCGTCTATAAAGACAAGGGGTCGATGGCGACCGTCGGACGCAACAGAGCCGTCGCTGACATTGGGAAGTGTCATTTCCACGGATGGATCGCATGGATCACGTGGATGGCTGTCCACCTCATGGGTCTGTTAGGCATGCGCAACAAAGCCATAGTCCTGCTCAACTGGACGTGGTCTTATTTCACATTCTCGCCCGGCATGCGTCTGATCATACCGTCAGCCGGACAAGCCAAGCGAAACCGGAGACAAACGTAGCCAAACCGCAGCACATATCCTCGGACAAGGTGCATATCAGCATTTAACACACGATGTCACACACTCTAACAGCCACAACCGATATGGACGAAAAAAAGACAGCATTCAGGCGCATATTCAGCGCAGGATTTAAGGAGACAGCACAATGGAGCGACTGGTTCTTCGATAACGTATATGACGACGAGAATGCCATGATCGGCTATGCCTCCGGACAAGCCGTCAGCTGCCTTATGCTCGACCGTTACAAACTTAAGATAGGCTCGGCCACCACAAACATAGGCTACATATCATGCGCCACTACGATAAGATCGGCAAGAGGACAAGGCAATATGCGCAGATTGCTGTCTGACGCTATCATGGAAGCTGCGTCGAGGGGCGACTCAATAGTCACCCTGCTTCCGGCGTCGGAACGTCTGTATTTCTATTATGACCGCATGAATTTTTCAACCGTTTTCTATGCCGACGAACTGCGCTACACGTCGCTACACGCATTCGAACGCGCCCCGGAGCTTGAAGCAGGGACACCGACCTTTGAAGGATTTCACAAGCTTGAGCTGGCGCAGCGTTGCAGAGTCATGCACAACGAACATGACTTCAACAACATACTCGCAGACAATGCTCTTGACGGCGGTGAAGCGATAGCGTTGACCGAACCTGAAAGCGGCGATACGCGAGCCATATTGTTTGCTGTTCCCGGCAGCGACGCGGTCAGAGTCAAGGACATCATGGCCTCAGACGAACGCTCGGCGGAGAGCCTGCTGGCTGTATTGCGCGAACGCATCGGAGAGCGCATGATTGTCGTCGATGCCTGTCCATCCGACAGTCCGGCCATGCTCAAAAGCCGAGGCATGGGCCGCATAGTCAATGTAGGGCTTCTCCTCAAATCGCTTGTGTCCAACTCTCCGGCCACCGAACAGGTGATACGCGTTCACGACCGCTTGATTTCAGACAACGATGCCATATTCATCATCCATAACGGCCATGTCGAACGCACATCTTCGACCATGCGCCGCATCACACTCGACACAAGTATTGACACTCTCGCCAAAATCATATTCAATTCCCGCCGCACGGGTGAGATATTCGGTCTGCCGTCGTTCCGCCCCGACATGAAACTGATGCTCGAATAAAATCAAAACTGCTCCAGATGCCAAATCCGGCGCTGCTTTTACAATTTTTCAATATATAACGAGACCATAACTTTTTATAATTCAAAAAATATCACTAACTTTGCAACTTGAAATAGCCGAATTTGTATTCTATGGATAATTGCAAAAATGAGTTCGACCTTTTGCTCGAGACGAGCTGGGAAGTATGTAAC
Source organism: uncultured Muribaculaceae bacterium (assembly GCA_964018265.1). Lineage (GTDB taxonomy): Bacteria > Bacteroidota > Bacteroidia > Bacteroidales > Muribaculaceae > CAG-873. The sequence continues at coordinate 171,582 of CAXHOY010000002.1, read as the reverse complement.
AAAATCGGTGGCATCTACACCGTGCTTTCCACCAAGGCCGCGACTCTGCAAAAGATTAATAAAGACAAGACAATATTTATCGGACCCGATGTATGGTCAGACGGGAATCCCTCGCCCTACTTCACCGAGAGCCGCACTCTTTTGAAAAAATGGCTTCCGGAGGCAAATCTTCCCGAAGGAGTTGATGTGCGCGTAGGCCGCTGGGACATACCGGGCAAGCCAATCGTAGTGCTTGTCAAGTTTGACGGCATGTACGGCATAAAAGATCAGTTCTATGGTCGTATGTGGGAGCAATATGGCGTTGATTCACTGCATGCCTATGGCGACTACGACGAGGCGTGTGCATTCAGCCACGCCGCCGGCATAGTAGCCCAAAGCCTGATCGAGTATCATCTCCGCCACAAGCTTGTGGCCGATGAAAAATCACCACGCATCATAAGTCATTACGACGAGTGGACCACGGGCATGGGACTGCTGTATCTCAAATCGGTATGTCCGGTTGCAGCCACAGTGTTCACAACCCACGCCACCAGCATCGGGCGCAGTATATGCGGCAACGGCAAGCCTCTCTATGACCAGCTCCTCAACTATGACGGTGACCAGATGGCCCGCGAGCTGAACATGGAAGCCAAACATTCGCTTGAAAAAGCCGCAGCAATCCAGGCAGATTGTTTCACTACGGTCAGCGAGGTTACAGCACGCGAATGCGAGCAACTGCTTGGCCGCCGCCCTGACGTGGTGACGGTCAACGGATTCGAGAACAATTTTGTGCCGTCAGCCTCCAAATATGCAGAAGCTCGTCGCTCAGCCCGCGAAAAGATGCTGTCAGTGGCCAGGGCATTGACCGGAGTCGACTATCCCGATGACAGTTTCATCATAGCCACCTCCGGACGTTGCGAATACCGCAACAAAGGTCTTGACGTCTTTCTCGACGCCATGGCAAGGCTCAACAGCCGTCCGTCGGGACGCAAGGTGATAGCTTATGTGATGGTGCCGGCATGGGTTGACAAAGGGCGTCAGGATCTTGAGCATGCGCTCTCATCGGCAAGCCATGGGCGCCTTGGCGACCCTGTCATCACCCATACGATCCATAATTACGGTTCGGACGCCGTGCTGTCACGCATCCACGGCATAGGATTTGGCAACGACTCTTCATCGGCCGTCAGCGTGATATATGTGCCATGTTATCTCAACGGCCACGACGGAGTCTTTGACATGAGTTACTATCAGTTACTTCCGGGCTTCAACGCCACAGTATTCGCCTCCTACTACGAGCCATGGGGCTATACGCCACTCGAAAGCGTGGCATTCGGAGTTCCGACAGTCACAACATCGCTTTCAGGCTTCGGCCAATGGATACTCGACAACTTCGACAACAGCTTCGAAGCCTGCGGAGTCAGAGTCGAGCATCGCACCGACAGCAATTATGACCAATTGTGCGACAGCATCGTCAATGATCTGTCGACCCTCATAACCGACAACAGCAAGACCCTCATGACCATCTCCAAGTCAGCCCGCGCGACAGCAAAAACGGCTGCATGGAGCAATTTTATCAAGTATTACGACCAGGCCTTTGACATAGCACTCCGCAATGCCAAGAGCCGCAACAAATAAGTCAATTAACAACACACTATTTAAATTTAACCTATATGAAACTACCGGTAAGCAACACCAACGCCCCCGTATGGCGTGACGTGACCGTCAAATCAGAACTCCCCGCCAAGCTCAAAGCCCTTGACGAACTCGCCAAGAACCTGTGGTGGGTATGGAACAGCGAAGCCAAAGCCCTGTTCCGCGACCTCAATCCCGATCTGTGGCGGTCGACCGGCGAAAACCCTGTGATGCTACTTCAGCAGCTAAGCTTCGAACGCATCCAGGAAGTAATGGCCGACGATGAACTGATGCAGCGCATCGCGGCAGTTTATGCCGATTTCAAGGAATATATGAAAAAGCCCATGCGCAAGGACGTTCCGTCAGTCTCTTACTTCTCGATGGAATATGGCTTGTGCAATTGTCTGAAAATCTATTCAGGCGGTCTTGGCGTCCTCGCAGGCGACTACATCAAGGAAGCTTCTGACAGCTGTGTCGACATGACAGCCGTCGGTTTCCTCTATCGCTTCGGCTACTTCACACAGTCGCTCAGCGTCGACGGTCAGCAGATCGCCAACTACGAAGCCCAGAATTTCAACCAGCTTCCGATCGAGCAGGTGCTCGACAAGAACGGCCAGCCGATGATACTCGAGGTGCCCTACCCCGGCCGCATCATCTACAGCCACATCTGGCGCGTCAATGTCGGCCGCATGAAACTCTATCTGCTCGACACTGACTTTGACATGAACAGCGAGTTTGACCGCTCGATCACCCATCAGCTCTATGGCGGCGATTGGGAAAACCGCATCAAACAGGAATACCTGCTCGGCATCGGCGGTGTGCTCATGCTCAAGAAGCTCGGCATCCGCAGCCAGCTCTACCACTGCAACGAAGGCCACGCCGCCCTGCTCAATCTCCAGCGTCTTGTCGACTATATCCACGAAGACGGCCTCGACTTCAACGCCGCTCTCGAAGTGGTACGCGCCTCATCGCTCTACACAGTCCACACACCTGTGCCTGCCGGCCACGACTACTTTGACGAAGGCCTCTTTGGCAAATACATGGGCGAATATCCCGCCAAACTCGGCATTTCATGGAACGATCTCATGAACATGGGCCGCGAGAACCCCAACACCAACGAACGCTTCTCGATGAGTGTGTTCGCGCTCAACACCTGTCAGGAAGCCAACGGTGTCAGCTGGCTTCACGGCGAGGTGTCAAAGAAAATGTTTGCAGGCATCTGGAAAGGCTATTCATGGGAGGAAAGCCATGTCGGCTATGTCACCAACGGAGTCCACATGCCGACCTGGGCAGCAAGCGAATGGAAGGAATTCTATTGGAAGCGTCTCGGACCGCAGGTATTCTCGGACTCAAGCAATCCCGAGGCCTGGAAGGGCATCTTCCAGATACCCGATGAAGATATCTGGGCTATGCGCTGTCAGATGAAAGAAAAATTCATCAATTTTGTAAAACGTGACTTCAAAGCCAAATGGCTTGCCAACCAGGGCGATCCGACCGCAGTGATGAAAGTTGTCGACAAGATCAACCCCAACGCTCTGATCATCGGTTTTGCACGCCGTTTCGCCACATACAAGCGCGCACATCTTCTGTTCACAGACCTCGACCGTCTTGCCAAGATTGTCAACAACGAGAACTTCCCTGTGCAGTTTATTTTCTCAGGCAAGGCACACCCCGCAGACGGAGCCGGCCAGGGTCTGATCAAACGCATCATGGAAATCTCGCGCATGCCTCAGTTTGAGGGCAAGATTATCTTCCTTGAGGACTACAACATGATTGTGGCCAAGCGTCTTGTCACCGGTGTCGACATATGGCTCAACACACCGACCCGTCCGCTCGAGGCATCGGGCACATCGGGCGAAAAGGCCGAGATGAACGGTGTGCTCAACTTCTCAGTGCTCGACGGATGGTGGTATGAAGGCTACCGTTTCAACGAGAAGGCAGGCTGGGCTCTCACCGACAAGCGCACCTACACCGACCAGTCGCAGCAGGATAAACTCGACGCAGCCACCATCTACTCAATGCTCGAAAACGAGATCATCCCTCTCTATTTCGCCAAGAACTCGAAAGGCTACTCTCCTGAGTGGATACAGTATATCAAACGTTCGATCGGCGACATCGCGCCTCACTTCACCATGAAGCGCATGATCGACGACTATATCAGCCGCTTCTATAATCCTGAAGCAGCCCGCACCAAGAAGCTTTCGGCCAACGCTTTTGGCCTTGCCAAAGAAATCGTGGCATGGAAAGAAAAAGTGGCCACCGCATGGGACGGCATCAAGGTGTTTGACATCCGCCATTCAGGCGAGATCTCAAATTCTGTGACCGGTCAGCCGGTAAGAGTCGAGGCCATCATCGATACAAACGGTCTTGGCAAGGATCTCAGACTCGAACTTGTTGTCCACCGTCTCGAAAATGGCGAAGAACATTTTGTCGGCACCAAGGAGTTTAAGGTTGTCAAGGAAGACGGCAATGTGTTGACCTATGAGCTCGACACAACCACCAAGGATCCGGGTGTATTCCGTTACGGCTATCGCCTGTATCCGGCTAATCCCGAGCTTCCCCACCGTCAGGACTTCGCCTACACACGCTGGATCTGATACAGACTTACAAAACTATAACGCGTCGGCCTGCGGCAGTAATTTGCCGCAGGCCGACTTCTATAAAGAGCTTTCAATATTATCATGATTTTACCTTCACGATAATATAGTATGGGAATAAATGAGTAATTTTGTCATAGATTTACAATAAAAGGATCTATAATGGACAAAAAAGCATCTCTGTCAAGATTGTTTGCCACATTTTTCAAGATAGGAGCATTTACGTTCGGGGGCGGCTGGGCCATGATCAGCATCATCGAGAGGGAAATCGTCGATAAATATCATTGGATCGAGCGAGACGAATTTCTCGATCTTCTCGCCGTCGCCCAATCACTGCCGGGCATCCTTGCCGTAAATATATCGGTAGCCGTCGGAGATAAACTCAGGGGACTGAAAGGTAGTCTTTTCGCGTCAGCCGGCACTATAGCGCCGAGTTTTCTGATCATACTTCTTATCGCCATGTTTCTGACACCTGACCTTATAACCAACAATCCGGTCATATCGAGCATATTCAAGGGCATACGTCCGGTTGTAGTGGCTCTGATCGTGGCTCCGGTCATCACATCTGCCAAATCGGCGGGCATCAACCGTCGGACTGTGTGGATACCGGTGGTTGTCGCGCTTCTGATATGGTCAAAGCTGCCGTTCATATCCAATCCTATACTTTATATAGTGCTCGGTGGACTCGGAGGATGGTTTCTGCTCCACCGCAGTGTCAAGGCTCACGCAGCCGGAAAGGAGAATAAGTCATGACAATATATCTCAAACTGATCTGGAGCTATCTCAAAATCGGATTTTTCGGTTTTGGCGGCGGCTATGCGATGCTCGCTCTTATCGAGAATGAGATTGTGACTCCCGGTTGGATAAGCGAAAAAATGTTTACAGACATTGTCGCGATATCGCAGATGACCCCCGGTCCTATAGGCATCAACTCCGCGACATATATAGGCTATGTCGCGCCCCTTCATTCGTCAGCGGGCCTGAACTCGCCACTATGGGGCATTCTCGGCTCATTGATATGCACACTTGTTGTGATTCTGCCGTCATTTCTTCTTGTGCGCTATGCGAGCCATTATATCAGGCGCCATCGTGAAAGCGTAGCGATAAAAGGTATCTTCAACGGACTTCGCCCGGTGGTCATCGGGCTGATAGCGTCTGCAGCGTTGATACTCATGAACGGTGAGAATTTTGGCACGACAAGCCCGGACGTCATCAAGAGTGTGACGCTTGCGGCAATCGCCCTTGCCGTCACATTGATGACAAAAGTGCACCCGATATTAATCATAGTATGCGCAGGCATAGCAGGCTATCTAATTTTTTGAAATTACAATGGACTATCAACAGACCATCGACTATCTCTATACGAGCGCCCCGATGTTTCAGTCAATCGGTGTGGGAGCCTACAAACCAGGGCTCGAAACCGTCAGCAAGCTCAGCGCGATGTTTGACAATCCTCACCGCAAGCTACGCACAATCCACATCGCCGGCACTAACGGCAAAGGCTCTACTGCCCACACAATAGCCGCTGTGCTTCAATCGGCCGGTTACAAGACCGGATTGTTCACCTCCCCCCATCTGATTGATTTCCGCGAACGCATGCGCATCAATGGTCAGATGATCAGCGCCGATGAGGTCACAGACTTTGTGGAGCGCTTCATATCCGGAGGTGGAGAGAGCCTTGGAGCGTCGTTTTTCGAACTGACGACCGTCATGGCCTTTGACTATTTCGCGCGTCATCAGGTTGATGTGGCCGTAATAGAAGTCGGATTGGGCGGACGCCTCGACAGCACCAACATCATCGTGCCTGAGCTCTGCGTCATAACCAACATATCACTCGACCACACGTCGCTGCTCGGCCATAGTGAGCCGGAGATTGCGAGCGAGAAGGCAGGCATAATCAAAGCGGGCATCCCCGTCGTCGTCGGAGAGTCGGCAAGTGAAGTCAGAGAAGTGTTCCGGTCAAAGGCTGCGGAGCTCAAGAGCCCGATCTGTTTTGCTGACGATATCAGATCATATTCCTCGGCCGAACAATATGACGACCATATTTTGTATCATGACACCCCGTGGGGCACTATATCAGGAGAACTCAGCGGCGACTGCCAGAAGAAAAATGCATCGACCATACTATGCGCACTGTCAAGACTTTCGGAACTCGGCTATAGTTTCACATCAGACGATGTGTCGCGAGGCTTTGGCTCAGTATGCAGTCTGACCGGACTTGCCGGACGCTGGATGAAGGTCTGCGACAAGCCTGAAGTGATATGCGACACGGGGCATAACGTCGGAGGCTGGCAATATCTGTCGCGGAAACTCGCCACATATGGACGAAGACTGCATATCGTGATCGGTTTTGTCAACGACAAGGATATATCAGGCATATTGTCCATGATGCCCGGCGAGGCGCGCTATTATTTCGTGCAACCATCCGTGACCCGCGGCCTCGACTCCGGAAGTCTTTCACAGACAGCTTGCCGGGCGGGCTTAACGGGCAGTTGCCATCCGACAGTGGCCGATGGATATAAAGCCGCCCTCTCCCGGGCGGAAGAGGGCGACACAATCTTTGTCGGCGGCAGCACGTTTGTGGTAGCCGATCTTCTTGAGTTTATCGCAGAGCGATGACTTCAATCTCTACAAGTACATTCTTAGGCAGGGTCTTTACCGCGACAGCCGAACGCGCCGGATAAGGAGCTGTGAAAACTTCGGCATAAACTTCATTCATAGCTGCGAAATCATTCATATCGGCCATAAATACGGTTGTCTTGACAACATTGGCCACGGTCAGTCCTGCGGCGCTGAGTATCGCCTGTACGTTGGCGAGCGACTGAGCGGTCTGAGCCTTGATGCCTTCGGGGATTTCACCTGTCTCAGGATTGATAGGGATCTGACCTGAAGCGAATACAAAAGCACTGTTGTTTGACTGAGCCTCGATAGCCTGGCTGTAGGGCCCGATTGCGCCAGGAGCGGCAGTAGTTGAAATAACTTTCTTCATGATTGGTTGATTTTATTATTAGTTAGTCATTGGGTTGAACGTTGTCATGCTGAGCCTCCTTACGCGGCACAAGGCGGCACTTGCCACCCACACACTCTAAATCGTCGACGGGCAGATCTACCAGACGGACATCTCCCGCAAGCTTGTCAAGACTTGCCGTTAGCTCGGTGTAGATCTTCACTACGCCGGGAAACATGCTGTCGAAAGCCGGAATAAAGCCATGCCTGCCGGAAGCCTCAAGTCTGTCACGCACAGATGAAACCGTGATCTTGTCAATATCGATGGCCGGTTGGAAGCCGAAGAGCTCCTTCTTCGGGTCAATCACCACACGCGACACAATTCCGGCCGAGATCAGAGCTTCGATGGCAGCACCGACAAGACGTGCGGGCAGACGGTAGCCTACGATTATCTCACGCTCGGTCAGCGGAGGACGTGCTTCGGCGAAACGACGCACTATCACCACTGCCACTGCCATGATCACCTTCTCGCGATAGCGCTGCGAGATGCGTTCGACATCATCCTTGAAATCGAATTCGAAGATATTCTGAGACGAATAGCATAGCACGGCCCCCGAAAGAGTTATCACCCACACGAGCTGAAGCCATATGAGCATCAAGGGAATAAAGGCCACACTACCGTAGATGGCATTATATTTCGCGACATACATCTGACCACTGACAAAAATCCACTGAAGGACAAGAAATCCTGTTCCGGCCATGATCCCGGCAATAAGAGCATTGCCGAACTTGACCTTGACATTGGGGATCAGCATGTAGACAGCAGTGAAGAAAAGCCACGTGAACGCCCATGAGCCGCATTCGAGAAGCACCGATATCAACGGCGTGAGAAATTTGAAATGGAAAACCGAATTGATAGTCGACGATATGAGCACACTCAGACCTCCGGCACAAATCATCAGGACAGGCAAAATCAGAAGCATGGCAGTATAGTCTGTGACCTTGCGCCATATGCTGCGGCCACTTTTAACGCCCCAAATCGCATTGAAACTGTCTTCAACACTGCTGACAAGCGATATGAGGGTCCACAAGAGGAAAAGTATGCCAATGCCGACGAAAACCCCCTCGCTCGCCTGATTGAGATAAGAATCGACAAACGCGAGCATGCGGCTTATGGCCTCCCGCTGTGCGTGAAAAATAGAATATAATTCACTCTCTATCAGGGTCTGCAGACCAAAGCCTCTCCCAAGAGCAAAAAGCATGGCAAGCGCCGGAACAATCGCCAGAACCGTACGATAGGTCATGGCACAAGCCTGCGACTGGATGTCGGCATTCATAAACGAGCGTACTGATAGATTGAGCGTCTTGATGACCTTTACCCGTAAGTTATTGGAACTTTCGCTCCAGATGCCGACAGTGCCATACTGCCATAAACGTGCAATATTAGCCTTAAGTCTGTCGATTTGTGCAGATGATTTCATGACCATGTAAATCAATTCCTGTTATCGGTGGCAAAGTTAGTATTATTTCCTGAAGAGTCATCGCCCGTGTCATTATTTTTGCCGGCACGGGAGACTGCATCGGCTATATAGACCGTAAATACCGGAAACATGATCAAGCCTCCTGCCGACAGCACGACCGACAGAATTTTTCCGACGGTAGTGACCTCGGTTATGTAGCAACCTGCAGTGCTGAGCGTCATCACCGTCCACCACAGCGCCGACCAATAAGTGTCAACTTCACTGTTGACCGGATGCTCCTCGACAAAGAACATGAGACTTGAGAAATATATCACAGCGACAAACAAGGTCATATATGCCTTGAAGAGCGTGGTCACATGATTGCTGTGAAGGCTTGTGGCTCTGACTATGACATAAGCGGCACGTATCAAAGGCAATATTCTCAACAGAAACATCGCTTCACCGGAGACATGGATATGGAAGCGGTCTATGATGTTGACAAACGGGATACAAGCTATAAGGAAAAACAGTTCAAAGAGCGAGTTGCTCCAGCTATGACGTCCGAGAGAAAACTCGATTATGATATCAGCCATGAAGACCATGCATATCCAGAACTGCACCTTCAGATAACGCGGATCGACGAGAAACGAGACATTGTCAAGAGTGTCATGAGTCACGATAAGTATCAGGAGTATGGCCGCGCAAAGGACGACAATCCGCATCACCGTCAGCAGAAAACCGTCAAACTTAGTCCTTACCGCTTTCACTTTGTCTTTAATCATAATGCATCTACTTGAAGCCGGGCACATCTCCCGCCTTGTAAATAGAACACACATATAATACCGATGGTTTTACAGCATTGGGCTTCTGATTATTTTTTGCTAAATTTGCAGCGGTATTCAATTTGCAAGTTCACAATGGGTGAAAATATGACTGTTAAAGATGAAGGCCACAGATCGCGACGACTGTGGAACCGTGAATATATCAAAGTGATGGGCTGCAACTTCCTGTTGTTTTTTGCTTTTTATTTACTGACTCCACTACTACCCATCTATCTTGACGAACAGTTTCATACCGACAAGGACTCGATCGGCCTGGTATTGTCGGGCTATGTAGTCGCCACACTGCTTATACGGCCGTTCAGCGGCTTTGTGGTTGATACGTTCGACCGCAAGACCGTGCTTACCATATGTTTTTTCTGCTTTTTCATATGCTTCACCGGATATATCGGAGCGGGAACGCTACTGATGTTTGCCATCGTGAGGACACTACACGGAATACCCTTCGGAGCCACCACGGTCGCCAACAGCACAGTCGCGATTGACGTACTGCCATCAGAGAGACGCAATGAAGGCATCGGCTATTATGGTCTGAGCAACAATCTCGCGATGGCCATAGCACCCAGCGCCGGAATATATATCTACCACGCGACATCAAACTTCTCACTACTGTTCTGGCTGTCATTGCTTCTGGCATTCGCCGGTTTCATCTGTTCGACAAGAGTGAAACTTCCCAAACGTGAGAAAGTGGCATCCAAGCGAAAAATCAGTCTCGACCATTTCTTCCTCGGCCGAGCATGGCTATTGGCTGTCAACATCTGCTTTTTCGGGCTATGCTGGGGAGTGATGAGCAATTATGTCGCCCTCTACGGCAAACAGGAGCTTAATATCACCGATGGCACAGGTCTGTTTTTCATGCTATTGTCAGGCGGACTGTTCGTCTCGCGCCTGTTCGGTTCAAAGAGCCTCCGTGCCGGACGCATGACTCACAATGCGCTGGTCGGAGTATTGCTGTCGCTTGTCGGCTACGGCATGTTTGCGTTTGTAGTCACGCCATGGAGCTATTATCTGTCGGCACTGCTGATCGGACTTGGAAACGGCCAGATGTATCCTGCGTTTCTCAATATGTTTATCAAAATCGCCCGTCATGACCAACGAGGCACAGCCAATTCTTCAATCCTTATATCGTGGGATCTCGGCATGGGCATCGGCATTTTGCTCGGTGGAGTCATAGCTGAGAATATCGGTTTTGGAGCGGCATTCCGGACTGTCGCATTAATGCAGGCTGCCGGTGCAGCGCTCTTTATATTTGCCACAATGAAATTTTTCGAACGCCGCCGCATAGACGAAAATTAGGCGCGGATTGTGAAACCGCACCTAAGATCTCTTATTATTTCTGAGTTTAAAGCTTGAAGACTACCGGACACACGTAACGTGTGACGACAGGATTGTCACCTCTCTTGCCAGGTGCCCATCGGGGCATTACACTTATGACCCGCAGAGCCTCTTTGTCAAGACTTTCATTTACACCTTTGATAACTCTCGGTTTACGGACAGAGCCATCTCGGGCAATAATAAATTCGACCATGACTTTACCTTCGATATTATTCTCGGCAGCTTCTGCAGGATATTTTATATGTTCGGCAATCCAAGGAATCACCAAATCATTTCCGCCGGGAAACTTCGGAGTCTCAATCGCGCATGACATATCACTGACATAGCCGGACATCACGTCCGGGTCATCGGATGAAACAGTGTCAGGGACTATCGGTTGCGGAGCCACATAAGGCTTTACAGGCTTGCCATTGCTATCCAATCTGAAATGCACCGGAGCTGAAACCGTCGTGTTGACAGCTTTCCCTCTGTAGGTAGCCGGAGTCCACCGAGGCATGGATTTGATGAGTCTGACGGCTTCTTTGCAAAGGTCTGCATCCTTGTCCTTGTCCCATTCGCTGAGAACCGGATCTTTGACATAGCCTTCATCCGTGACGGTAAAATTAACAGAAACCGAACCCGACACCCCTCTTTTGACCGCAGATTTCGGATATTTTAAATTTTGGGTAATCCAGGTATGCATTGAGCCGCCGGGAAATCCGGGCTGTGTCTCAAGCACATTCCACCAAAAGACTTTATCTTCAGAAGGAATATCCGCATAAAACAACGAGTCGGCATCCCTGAACTGCTTGTCCTTAAAAGCCTTATGCCGGTTTAAAGCGTCCAGACTCTCATCGTCCAATTTAGGCAACCAGTCAAGGCCATGAGCTTCACACCAGGCTTTGACACGGTTTATCTCTTCCAAAGTCTCATCGTTGACATCCGGGAGAATACCCGTCATAGACCGATAATGCGACGGGAAAGGAAAGTCTGACATTTTTGACACTTGCTTCTCGGCTTCAACAAGAATATCAGCAGGATTGTCACCATAGCGAACATTGTCGAGCACCTGGCGAATGTATCTATCTTTGTCTTTGAAGGAATTGAGATTAAGAGCCACACGGATCAACAGCGAAGGATGGGCTTTTTTACGGAGATATATGCCGACCGCACATGGATAGATATCCATATAGGGAGCACGGATATTATCCATTTCGTAGATCACGACCGTATCGGCATTGGCATACTGCGACATATCATCCTGAGCGATAACAGTCAAGTATGGACGGACGTCCATATAGCGGTCCTGATGATTCAACCTCATATCAGCCTCAATGCCTTTGCCTCTGAGCAACATCCGAGAGCCGGACGGGTTAAACGTTTTTAAGACAGAGTCCGGTAAGATTACCCTTTCCTTGAATTCCTGAACCCTGTCCAATTCCGTTTCCGGAAAGCAGATTGCCGCAGTGCAACTGTCATTCTCGATCACCGTTTTGATTTTTTCGAGTGCATATCTCCAATCAATGCTTGATACCGCTGTGCCCGCTCCGAAAGATTGCTCTATACTTCGGTTGCCACGTGTATCTACAGGCGAGTAATTCTCGGGCAGAGTGATATAGACATCATATTGCCTGAGCGATTCGACATATCGGTTGAAATCGCGCTCGGGATCAATGCGCCGCTGACCAGCGCTTGCGCCTGTTGAAACAAACATCATAGCCGACATGGCCATAAGAGTTAAGAATTTCATGGACATCAAATTATTAGATTTTAAGGATTATAAATCACAACTAAGCGCCAGGACTAAACCTTCATTATGTCCAGCATCGGGTTTAGCGGCTGCAACAAAGTTAGCGGTTTCACTTGATATAATCAAACAAAACCGCTCAAAAGTAATATAATTACCAACAAATCAGAAATCTATTCCGAATATTTCAATCGACCGGAATCTGTTTTGTCACTGTTGATCCGCGCTTGATGATGGCGACACGACCCTTTGTCGGCCGGGAAATCTTTATTCCGTTCAACTCGTAATATTCGGGGGCGGTTTGCTGATCCTGATCCACGGCAACATCATCAATCGCAGTGACAGCATCACCTCCTCCATTGAGAAGTATATCCACGCTATGGGTCATGCCTTCATATTCAGCAGTCAACACACCCGAATAATGGCCCTCACCGCCGCGGATAACATCTCCATCAACTAAAGCGATTCTGTCGGGAACCGAGAACGAACAATCTGCAAGATCAGTCGAAATCAAGACACCATAGCGGTTGTAGGCATATACGACAGGTCGGTAAGTCTCGCCCGTTACAATATTGACCTTCTTGTCGCGGAGCTCTATCGAGGCAACGTTGTTGTCGACAGGGGCATTTGCGACAGCAAAAAGAGCGTTGACAACAGTGCGGGGCATTCCCTCGGGTCTCACGTCAAGGCTTGAACTTGAAGGCACGTTTTTCACACCCAAGCCGTCAATATACATGGTTGATGAACCTCCTCCATCAAAATTCATGGCATAATCGCAGCCGACATTACGCATTATAGCCGCGAGCTGACGCTGAGTGACGCCATGCGAACCTCCGGCATTGCGGCCATCGACAACGAGCATATATAGCCGGGTCTTGTCGGCGTTATAGCCCACTGCAGATCGAGGCTCGGGACCGGCAAGGTGTTCAGGATATCTAAGCACCGGAAGAATAGTCCCGCGATTGAGTATTTTAGGAAATCCACCTAAAAGTTCTTTTGCCGCCACAGACTTACCGTCGGCCTTAAAATCAATCGACGCAATGACAACATCTCCTTTATGAAGGCTCGACAATAACTGACGTGCGATGCCGTGAGCCGATATCACATATCCGTCTGAAGGAATTTCCATATTGCCTATTCCATATTCAGGCTCTTCGATGACCTCGAGCTGAAGACGATTGCCATAGAGCACATTCTGACCTACAGGTCTGACCTTGACCTCAACACCATATCTGTTAGTGCCGGTATGACCGACTTCGCCCATGGTGTGTTCATAAGGGTTGTAGTACTGCCATTGCGGGCTATAGATCAATATTTCATCCTCTCCTCGTCCGGTGTTGACATAAAAACCATGATCAGATCCGTCAGGAAAAAGCAGAGATCCTTCCCATGCGTTATCGACATGCCGGACAAGCGACGGCACACCCTTCTGATCGAAAACAATGTAGTAAGGATCAATATCCGCACCATCGGCCGCGTAATTTGTCGGGAATCCGTTGGCAATACACATGCCTATCGGATTGTAAGGCGAGCCCATATTGAAAAAGTCGGCATTGACGCCGGCAAAATACCTTTCGCCGGGCTTGTTCATGCGTTCAGCGATTTCAGGCACAGTCTCAAGCTTGCGCATATGGTTGCCGGCCTTGGCCGCCCGCATTTCGACATATTGGTTTGTCAGGTCAGTTTCTGTGTAGAATATATTGTTGACTATTTTTTGCGAACCGGACATGGACTCGATGCGCAACTCGGTTTCAGTCGTACCCGGACCAACTGTGGCATGATATAAAGTATCGACAGAATATTTTTCTGTGAGGATTGTCCATTCACCCTTGGCAAAGGCACTGTTGGCCGAAAGTCCTATGGCAGCAACAACAAAAAGCGTTATCTTATTCATGATGATCAGATTGTTTGTTTTTAGAGAATACAAAAGTAGTTGAATATATTGAATCTGCAAATACCATTTTCACTGCAAATGATACCATTTTTACTGAGAATGTTTTTTTGGGGCACAAACCGAAAATCCGGTGCATGAATCAGAGCAGAAAGTGTTAATTTTGTGGTATGAATATGATATATGCAATGACGTTGATTGGACTTCTGGCAGTATCGCTTATGATTATAGCCGTGCTTCTGAGACGCAACAATCGATTATCAACTGAAAACCGTGAGCTTTCACTTTCCAAGGTACGCGCAGAGGAAAGGCTTGCCGTGCAGGATGAACAACTGAAACGCAATGATGATACTACTCGCGAACGCTTCACGACACTTGCCGCCGATGTTCTGCGTTTGAGTTCCCAATCTCTCAACGATCAGAACCGCCGGCAAATCGCCGAACTTCTGGCTCCCATGAAGGAGAATCTCGACAGTTTCAGACGCGCCTACACTGACGCTTACGGCAAGGAAAGCGAGAAAAGGGCAATGCTTGAGCAACAGCTGCATCAACTGTTTGACCTTAACATGCGGCTCGGTGATGAAACCCGGCGGCTCGGTGAAGCCCTTAGAGGCAATAATGGAGTGCAAGGCCAGTGGGGTGAAATCGTGCTGGAAAACATACTTGAACGATCGGGGCTCGTCAAGGGTCAGGATTATTTCGTTCAGAAAACCATCGACACCGGAGAAACCAAACTAAGGCCTGATATCGTGATACGCTGTCCCGGCGAACGCAATATCGTAGTAGACTCAAAGGCTTCGATGGCCGACTATCTGCGCATGCTCAATGCTCCCGACAGGGCATCGCTCAAAGCTGCGGGCGAAGCTCATCTTATGTCGATCAGGAAGCATGTCGCCGAATTGCGCCGCAAAAATTACCAGGACCTTCTTGAAGGACGGAATGCTGATTTTGTCATGATGTTCATGCCTCACGAAGGAGCATATCTCACCGCAATGCAACTCGACAACACGCTATGGCAGACGGCATTCGACAGCCGTGTGATCATCGTCTCACCGACCCACCTTGTGTCAGTTGTCAAACTGGTCGAACTGATGTGGCGTCAGGACAAGCAAAATCGCAACGCCATCGAAATCGCTCGCCTTGGCTCGCAGATCCTTGACAAACTGTCAAACTTCATTTCGGATATGCACAAAATCAGGAATAACCTTGATGCAGCCCAACGCGCTTATGACTCAGCTATGGTGCGTCTCGAAGGTCGTGGCGGCATACGCTCAATCGGTGAAAACATGCAAGAAAAAGGCATCAAAGGCGCCAAAGACCTGCCACCCCGCACCATTGCCGAATAAAGGTCTACAGCTGTAATCACGGTGAACAAATATTGTCCTTACATGAAAAATGGGACAAAAGAACATAAGATCACAAGATCAAGAGCTTGTTTGATAGGAAATGTAAACATTTCAGCAATGTATCTTTGCGATATATTTCCTGTTACGAGAGAAGTGTGATGCAGGCTTCAAAGCTCGCTTTACGTTTTTCAGGAGAGATGCTAAACTTTCATCCATCATAAGCGTTTTTAGAATAGACGCAATTGAATTAAGCGTCCCTCTCGACCTCTTTTGATGGTTGAATGTTATATAATTCTGCAAGGTTGTCCCGGGTGTGTTTTAATGCAGCCGGGACAATTTGTATTCAATAAGGTCTGCGTATATTTTCAATATCTTAGAACCATAAGCATCGTTCATAGCCCAACGATTGTTAAGGTCAGACCAATGTACAGCAGAAGCCCTGCGGACTGCATTGAACCGAGGGTCAAGCAAGCGTTCACCTTTTGGCAGCGACTTGTGTGAGGCATAGGCATATAGATGCTGCAAATGAGCCGCGACACCATCACGGACCGAGGCAAACGACGCACCGCGTCTACCCTTCCTTGTTACTCCGAGACCGCAATAATTATGCTGGTCCGCTCTGACTGCAGTCCCGCGGTCAAAGCGAAACCATCCCGACTCAAGAATAGCCTGACAGAATGCTATATCCCCTCTCAATCCATAGATGTGACCGAGTTCGACATAACGGTCGGCAATCTCGCTGTCGAAATCGGGGTTAAAACGTCTAACAAAGGCAGCAAGACACTCGGCGTCGACCGACGGCACACCGCAGATGGCATAATCGCTCACGCCGCTGAGATCCGAAAAGTCGATGCCTTCGAGTTCGCTCTCTATAGCCTCGTCGAGCGAGGCATATTCAACGATTTCATCGGACGGCAAAGCCATCGCCGGGCAAGCCGGCAGCAGGACAATACTTATGACGATATAAACGATTAATCTGACCATTTTTGACAAGCCACCATTATAAGCGAGAGAACAAAGATAGTGATTTTCTGTCATTCAAAGAAAACTAAATACATCAGGAAACGTCAGCGCGGCTGAGAGTAAAAAAGCTCCAAGCCGCGCCTACGTTTCAACTATTTATTTATGAGAACCTCATAATCCGGTTTCACAACTCGACTATGAGGACGAGGGATGTTATGATGCGTATTGTCTTTCATCTTACGCTACGACTATATAACGCGTCAACATAGGAAAAATCCTTTGCCAATGCAGCTAAAAGAGATTAATTTGTGTCGAAGCTATTTAACAGAATTTCCACAGAAAGAGACCCGGTATCCATCGGTAGCAACAACGCCTTCATCTGCGAGTTGGCTGATGACCTCGGCCGCTTCACGACGGCAGGCAGGAAACGAAGCGACAAGACTCTGAATAGTGACGTCTCCGTATTGACGTAGTTTGCCTATGATTTCATCTCTTAACGACTGACTGTCATCGTCTACGACGTGTACGCCACGTTTTGCACGGCACACATCACACATGCCACAGTCTGTGGCATCTTTCTCTCCGAAATATTCGAGCATGACGCGCGAACGGCAACGTCCCTCACCAAAGGCAAAGTCACGGACAGCACCTATACGCTGCTCGAGACGCTCCTTCTGTTGCTCATAGACCGTCTGAGGTATCACGAGATAACGCGGCAACTCACGCGAAGTAGGATAGAAGACATATGGCGTGATCCGTCGCGGAATATAATGGATGACATGCATTCTCGACAGAGCCACAAGGGCCGTTGTCACCTGAAGTTCGGTGACGCCGATAGTCGAGGCGATGCGCTGTTCGCTGATAGCGACATAGTCTGAAAAAAGACCCGGATAGATGCGCAGAATAGCCTGGAAGACATTTTCAGTCGCGCTGTCGAGAGACAGACCGTAAAAATCACGTTTGTCAATCAACACCATGATTCTCGACATCGTCAACGACTCATCCGAATACTCGATATAGCCCGACCGCGTGAGTATCGACAACGCACTGCGTGTCATGGCCGGCTGGAGTTTAAACAAGATGCAGAAACGATTGAAATCACATTCATAGACCTTGTTATAGCCTCCACCAACTATCACATCAAGAAAATTGCCGAGCAATTCATAAACCCTGAGTATATAGTCTTTAGGCGGGAAACTCTCCGATATGCGCCTTGTCAACAAAGCCTTGTCTGACTTGGCAACGAGCAGGACGGCATAGGCGTGGAGTCCGTCACGACCCGCACGTCCGGCCTCCTGGTAATACTCCTCGAGCGATGAAGGGATGTCATAATGGACCACAACCCTTACGTCGGGTTTGTCAATGCCCATGCCGAAAGCGTTGGTCGCCACTATGACTCTTATGTCTCCGGTCTTCCACCGGTCCTGCCGGTCAGCTTTCTCCTCTGGCGACAATCCGGCATGATAATAGTCAGCAGTGATGCCTGCGGCCCGAATGACGTCGGCGAGCTCGCGGCAACGGCGGCGCGAACGGACATAGACAATCGAAGTCCCGGCTGTGTTTGACAGCACTCTCATCATCATTCCCTCCTTGTGTTCGTCTCGCCTGACGATGTAGCTGATATTATCGCGCAGGAAACTGCGTGCAAACACGGTGTGGGAATGCATGGCGAGTTTGTCAGCGATGTCGGCAACCACCTCCGGAGTAGCCGAGGCCGTCAGAGCAAGCACCGGGACTTCCGGAAAAAAATCGCGCAGCGCAGCGATTGCCAGATAAGACGGTCTGAAATCATAGCCCCATTGTGATATACAATGAGCCTCATCGACCACAATGGCCGAGACATGCCATTGACGCAATTCATCGATGAAGCTTTTCTGGCGCAACTTCTCGGGCGAGAGATATGCGAGCTTGACCTTGCCGAGGCGACAGCGGTCTAAAGCGAGACGGTTTTCCTGACGAGTCAGTCCTGAATGGAAATAAACGGCTCTTATGCCACGTTGATAGAGGTTATCAACCTGATCTTTCATCAACGATATCAATGGCGAGATGACAAGCGTCAGGCCATCGAAAATCATAGCCGGCACTTGAAACGTCAACGATTTGCCTCCACCGGTCGGCAATAGACCGATGGTATCATGTCCCGAAAGCAACGAATCGATAATCTCCCGCTGCTTCGGACGGAAACTGTCATAGCCCCAGTAGCGGGAAAGGACATCGTCAGGAGTCATCACCATTGCTTCCCGGTTGGAAAACCTTTCAACTAATAACTTCAGTCATCGCAGATGTGTATCTGCTTGACCAGCAACTGTAAGGTTGACGCAGCATTGCGATGCTTGTTTTCTTCGATTGTGAAACAGATATCAAAGGCTTTGCCCCGGTGGATAGCATCGAAATATTGCGCGGCATTAAAGGCAATGGCGTTGAACACCTTGCCTGAGGTGTCGTCAACAAGTTCGAGTTTAATGTGCTCGAGCTGTTTGCCGACAAGCTTGCTTGTGCCGAAATCCTTCACCCCCTTGCTGCAGAAAGTCGGTTTCTGATTACCGGGACCGAATGGGTTGAAAAGACGTAGAGTGGACACAAACTCAGGCGTAATCTGACCGAAGGAGATCACCGCATCGATGTCGATCTGCGGAGTAAGTTGTTCGGGCTGTATGTTAGCGGCGACATAGTCTTCGAAGCGTCGGATAAACTCAGAAATGTTTTCTTCTTTCATCGACAGGCCGACAGCATAAGCGTGACCTCCGAAATTTTCGAGCAGGTCGCGTGTGGATTCGACCGCTTTATAGACGTCAAACCCCTGTACGGACCTCGATGAACCTGTAGCGAGCCCATTAGCAAAGGTCAACACGACAGCCGGCTTATAGTACAGCTCGGTCAGGCGCGACGCAACGATGCCGATAATGCCTTTGTGCCAATCCTTGTTGTAGATCACAATCGAACGTTTGCCTGACAACTGCTCCTCTCGCTGGCCGATCAGGGCGTTTGCCTCCTCGGTAATGCGTTTGTCGAGTTCCTTGCGGTCTTTGTTATACTGGTCGATCGCGATGCTACGCCGCGTGGCATCCTTCATGTCGCGGCTCACAAGCAGCTCGACAGCCTCGCGGCCGCTCTGCATGCGTCCTGACGCATTGATGCGCGGACCGATCTTGAAAATCACGTCACTGATTGTAATCTCCTTTCCTCCGAGGCCACAGGTGCGTATTATGGCCCTCAGTCCCATATTGGGGTTAGAATTCAATCTTTTCAGGCCTACATAAGCCATCACCCTGTTCTCATCGACCATAGGCACGATGTCAGCCGCAATGCTGACCGCCACGAGGTCGAGCATGCCATCGAGTTCGGCGGTGCCGATGCCGTTGCTGATGGAGAAAGCCTGCATGAACTTATAGCCCACGCCGCAGCCCGACAGATGCTGGCACGGATAAGTGGAGTTTTCGAGCTTAGGATTGAGAATCGCTACTGCCGGTGGCAGCTCGTCGTCAGGCACATGATGGTCACAGATGATAAAGTCGATGCCTTTCTCCTTGGCATAGGCAATCTCATCGATAGCCTTTATGCCGCAATCGAGAATGATAATCAACTTTACGCCCTGCTCGGCCGCCATGTCGATGCTGCGGCGAGAAATGCCATAGCCTTCGTCATAACGGGTCGGGATGTAATAATCGATTTCAGAATAAAAATTCTGAAGATAGCGATAAACAAGCGCGACGGCCGTCGTGCCATCGACATCATAGTCTCCATAGACCATGATTTTTTCTTTAGATCCCATTGCACGGTTGAGGCGGTCGACCGCCTTGTCCATGTCGGGCATAAGGAACGGATCGTGAAGGTCGCGCAACGAAGGGTGGAAAAATTTCTCGGCTTCCTGCACCGTCGAAATCCCCCGCTGCACCAACAGATCACTGATCGGAGCGCAATTTGCAAAGCGTCTCGACAGTTCGTCGTGCCTCTGTTCGTCTGTGGAATGGGATAGATAATTCCATTTACTTGTCATTTATGTTGTTTTTATATATATCATATCAAAACGCAGCCTGACAGCTGCTTTGCGGGGGAGATTGAACAGAGGAGAATATACGTATCCGCGAGGAGAGCGGACAAATCTGTCCACGGATTGTCAAGCGGGGCTTCATACGAGATTACTCAAGCTTGCGAAGTCAAAGCCGAACGCAATCGATAAATCCCGCCCACTTCAATGCAAAAATAGCCAAAATTATCGGATAATCCTGGCTATTTAAGTTTATTTATGTTTTGAAACTTCAATCGGGTCAACTTTGGGGTCGGTCGAGATGCACATCCATCTGCGGGAAGGGGAAGTTGATGCCGGCTGCAGGCAGTTCGTTATAAATCCGTTCATTGACATCGAAGAACACTCCCCAGTAATCACTGTTGCGCGTCCAAGCCCTGACTTTCAGCACGACAGCGCTGTCGGCCAGATTTTCGACAAAAACCTTTGCCGTTCCGTCGGTCTTCGGCAACAGCTGACGGGCTTTTTCGGCCTGTATCTGCTGCCAGGTCTGAATTTTAGCATTAACTTTCGATTTATGGAACAACCGATAGAACCAGGAGTGGCGTTTCTCAGGCAATTCATCGGGAATGCCATCTCCATCAAGATCGACCATTTCGGCTGCTTTCTGCAACTCGAGCCTACGCTCGCGGTCATCTTCGATATAGCCCTTCACCACCCTTTCGTCGGAGTCAAGAATATCAAGAATGGCTTTACGCGCCACATCGACACTGTCTCCATAAGAAATGCCGACACTCCAGTCGACACGCCTGTAGTCGGCCATCGAATAATTATTTACCGACCCTGTCGATAAACCGCCGTTGGGGATTATAATCTGCTTGTTGTCGGCAGTCGAGATTATGGTATGGAAAATCTGAATTTCGCGCACTGTGCCCGCATATCCCTGCGCCTCGATGTAATCACCGATGCGATAAGGCTTGAGCAGCAATATCAGCACACCGCCGGCAAAATTCTGCAAGGTGCCGCTCAGAGCCATACCTATTGCGACACCGGCCGAGGCAAAAATCGCGATAAATGACGACGTCTCGATGCCAAGAATACCTATAACCGTGACAATCAGGATGAAGTAGAGCAGCATTCTGACCAGACTCAACACAAATGTGCTGAGAGATGCATCGACCTTACGCCGCAGCAAAATGCCGGATATGACACGATATATCTTGTTGATGATAAAGCGTCCGACATAAAAGACCAAAGCGGCGATGGCAATATTTATGGCAAGCGAGACAAGACCATTGATCATGCGGTCGAGCAGTTCGTCGACAGGAAGGGATTTCAGCATCTGCCATTCCTCCTTGGGCGACGGCACACTGTCAGGCAAGACAGGTGTCGGAATCGGATTTTGTATAAAAAACATATTCTTAACGTGTATAGATTAATCAGCGGATTTGATCAACACCGACGCCACATCAGAGAACCAGTCAAGTTGAGAGTAATTCTTCACTGACATGTCATCGTCGTTTTTCATTATAAAAGTTGAAAGTCCGGAATGTTCATTGAGCGCAAGTTGTCCCCACAGCATTTCTGTCGCATCCTCGAAGACCACGACATCAGCCATGGCCTCTTCAAATTCGGCCTGCAGTTCGTCGCTGCATGAAAGCGACCGGACATATGATGCGAAATCATAATAGTAACACAAGCGGCCGGTCTGATATGGCTGCGGAACGTAACCCGGCCGCAAGCCTGTGGTGTTTTGCTCATATATGCGGCGCGTGACATCGGCAAGCCTGTCAACCGCATCCGTATTCAGCACTGAAACAGTACACATACGATACCGTTCCTCAAGCATTGCTTTATAGTAGTCCATAGTCGCCGAAGCCGCAGACACAAGATCGGGCTTGTCGCTAAACAAATACTTCACGTTTTTATCGTAAGGCATACCAAACGCAAGGACTTCCGTGGGATATGCGACTATGTTTCTGACCGCATTTCTCAATTGATAGATAACTTCTATAGATGCCATGTAGCAGCAGTCCATATACAGGAAACTGAAGTCACGTCCTTCAAGATTGCGGGCAAGAGTCGTTATGTTCATAGCCTGCGACTCTCTATGCTCCCAACCATATGAATAGGGTCTGACGTCAGCAGTTTCCGCTTCCTCAATTCCGGTCTGCAGCCAACCCGTGCCATGTCCCCACAGCACAAGTCCGTAGTCAGATGCAGGCGCCAGACGCTTCATGTCGTCAAAAACCTCTCCCATTCTCAGAGACGTCTGCGGGAGGATTTCAGGATCATAAGACTTCAGGGTGTCGATGCCGGCAGGTTTTATTTCTTTAAGGACCTGTTTGCCGTTGGCCGCGGAATGAAACACGATGAGCCGTCCGCCATTGAGGCCTCCTGCTTTTGCTGCGTCGAGCATCTCCTCGATGTCCTGGATATCATAATCCCGCGGATCGGAAGCGCCAAGACCATTTGACGACGCAAGCATGTAGACGAGCACCGTCCGGTCTACCTCCTCAGCCGGAACCTGTGGTTCTGGCGGCAGCGGATTGTCATCATGTCTGCATGAAGCAAAAGAAATCGCTCCCGCAAACGCCATCAACAGGCAAAGGGAATAATTATAAACATTTTCAAATCTCATAATTTCAAAGTCGTGATAACATCAAAGATGAAAATCTTTGACAGTGTCAAAGTTACGGAAAATATATGATACTAACGCATCATTGGCTGAAATATGATAAGCGAGCGGGAAGAAATAACTACAAATAAGTCCGCTAACCTACCGGATTGGCGACACAAAACAAACGGGATGCCCGCTTTTGGACATCCCGCCTGGAGTTTGCATGTGTGGTTACGTGTGTGTTATCTGATTATGATTTTTTCAGTCTTTGAAGCGCTACGTCTGATATATAGTCCGGGAGACAAATCCTCTCTGTCAATTCTTACTCCGTCAAGGCGGTAATACTCGGGCACTTCATCGCTTCCGGTTTCAAGATCTTCAATACCGCTTACGTCTTCGACGACCACGTTGCAGTACACACTGTGGGAAAGGCCATATTTGTCATTTACCGTAAATGTCAGACGGGCCTCACCGACGGCTAAAGCCTTGACAACGCCATTGTCGACAAAAGCCACATTTTTGTTTGAACTTACCCACCTTGATGACAGTATCTGGTCGTCTTCCGATGTCACGACATCCACCTCCAACGGCTTCTCGTCGCCAAGTCTCAACTTCAGCTCTGTCTCGGCAATAGAAATGGAGATAGGCATCATGTTGCGGATATCTTTGAAATATGCCCAATCCGGATTTTCCCGATATCTGTCAGCCAAGGGGTTAAGAACATACAGAACAGCTTCTTCGGGTACATTACGGAATGTGCCATAAGCCTCACACGGCTCATCAGCAAAAGAATAGACCCATCGCAGAGGACACAGGTCGAAAGTAGCCGGCGCTATCCGCTGCAAAGACATTGGCAGAACCACCTTTTCCAAAGATTCGCAGCGTGCAAACGTTCCGGTCTGAATCATAGAAAGGCCCTCGGGAAGTTCGATTTCCTTCAACGACTTACATTCCAAGAATGCCTCCGAGCCGAGGAAATTCAATCCAGACGGAAGGTAGACGCGCCTCAAAGCCGTGCATCGGCTGAACGCATTTTGCCTTATCTCCATCAGACCTTCTGATGCAGAGACCTGTGTCAAGTGACTGCAGTTGGCAAACGCTTCGTAACCGACTGTCTGTGTACCCTCTTCGATATAATAAGTTCCGGCTTTGCCTTCGGGGCATTTCAAAAGTGTCTTATCCTCAATCCTATACAAAACGCCACCGTAAGAAGCAAACCGAGGATTTGCCACATCCACGCTTATATTCTGTAATGACGAGCATCCATTGAAAGCACTGCCGAGACTTTCGACTGTCGCGGGAATAAACACTTTGCCTAATGAAGTGCAATATGCAAACGCGTCACTGCCAATTTCCGTAAGATTATCAGGAATCCATACACTTGCCAGCGACGTACATCCAACAAAAGTCGAAGGTTGTATCACCGTCACCGCATCAGGAATTCTCACAGACTGGAGAGTGGTGCAATTCTGGAATGCCAACGCCCCGATACGAGACACCGTCCCGGGTATATTAACAGAGGTCATTGACTCGCAGCATGAAAAAGCTACCGGCGAGATTTCCGTCACCGAACCCGGTATCATCACCTGACCTGACTTTGTAGCCGGACAGGCAATCAGACGCTTCATATCAGCGGTAAACAACATGCCGTTGTAGACCGCGAATGCCTTGTTGCCGGAAGCGACGTTGATCGTCGACAAGGCGGTGCAATTCTGAAACGGATTGGCGTCGATATTGACAACCGAGGCGTCGAGCGTTATTTGTGTCAAAGCGCTGCAACCAAAAAACGCCGCACCTGCAATGGTCTGTTCTCCGGAAGGATTGCCGAGCGTCAGCTCATCGAGTCTGACACAGCCTGAAAAGGCATTGGATTTAATCTCTGCAGCATTGACCGTGGCTTTTGTCAGACTGCCGCAATTATCAAAGGCATAAGAGGCGACGGTTTTCACATTGGACGGGATGACCACCTCGGTCAACGAATTGCTTCGTCCGAACGCATGCTCTCCGATCGTCTCGACATTTTCCCCGATTTTGACATCTGTGATATTGTTGGTCGCGAACGCCTGTCTTCCGATTTCCTTACAATCAAGGGTCACCGAGGTCAAAGCCTCACAGCCAGCGAAGGCATAGACATCTATCAACGACACACTTCGGGGGACTGTCACCGATGTCAGCTCACGGCATCCGGCAAAAGCGTTTCGTCCGATGGTGACCACCGCATAATCGCCCGCTCCTTCAACATTCAGGCTTTCAGGGACCGCCAGCTCGACCGGAGCTGCCGAATAGCCGCTGAGTGACACTGTCCTGGCAGCTTCGGATATCACCGTGAATTTCAGACCGCCGCGCTCGACCGTGTCGCCGTCACCGGCCCACGACAACAGGCCCGATGCCACACACGCACATAAAATCAATTGTTTCTTCATAGAGTCATTGTTGGTTTATAATGTTTATATTCATGGTTCAGACCGGCATAAAAAGGACACGGAGCGATCCTTCCATACCGCCACACAGCCACATAGGCCACAAAGATAGACAATTATAATTTATCAACCAACTTTGTGCTGAAAATCACACAGAAACTCAAAAAATGATACATGATCGGGGTGTCATCCGGCAAACAAGTCGGCCAGCTCCATGGCTCGGGCGATGACCGGGGCCATGTCATAGTAACGGTATTCGGCGAGCCGACCGCCGAAGATGACGTCGGTCTGGCTGTCGGCCATCCGGCGGTAGCGCTCATACAGGGTCTGGTTAGCGGGGTCGTTGACCGGATAAAAGGGCTCCATGCCTTCAGACCACTCGGCCGGATACTCTCTCGAGATGACGGTCGAGGGATTTCGGTAGACGTCGTCGCCGAAGAGCTCGAAATGCTTGTGCTCGATCACGCGGGTATAAGGGACATCGGCCGAGGTGAAGTTGACCACGGCGTTGCCCTGATAGTTCGGCCGGTCGAGGATCTCGGTCTCAAACCTCAGGCTGCGGTAGTCAAGGCGTCCGAAACGGCAGTCAAAAAATCTGTCAATCCTGCCCGAGAACACGACGCGCCGGGCCAAAGAGCTCCAGTGGTCACGATTGTCGAAGAAATCAACACCTGTGACAACTTCGACGCCGTCAAGCAATCCGGCGATGAGGCGGTTGTATCCGCCGACGGGGACGCCCTGCCAGAGGTCATTGAAATAATTGTTGTCAAAAGTGAGGCGCAGGGGCAATCGCCGGATTATAAAGGCCGGCAGATCGGAGCATCGCCTGCCCCACTGCTTCTCGGTGTATCCTTTGATGAGCAATTCGTAGATGTCACGGCCTACGAGCGACAAGGCCTGCTGCTCAAGGTTCTGCGGAGCTGACAGGCGGGCATCTCTCATCGCCCTGCGGACCTCGGCGCGCTGCTGGTCGAGCTTCCGGAGGGCTTCATCAGGAGTCCTCACGTCCCAGAGGCGGCAGAAGGTGTTCATGTTGAAAGGAAGATTATACATCTTTCCGTCGGGAGCGACCGCGAGCGGACAGTTGGTGTAACGGTTAAACGGCACTATCGAATTGACAAAATCCCAGACCTCAGGGTCGGAAGTGTGGAATATATGAGCGCCATATTTATGGACATTAATTCCCTCGATCTCCTCACAGTAAATATTGCCTCCGACATGCTGTCTTTTCTCAATCACAAGGCAGCGCTTGCCACGCCGACGGGCAAGACAAGCGAAAGTCGCACCGAAAAGGCCGGCACCGACCACAAGAAAGTCGTATCTATCAGTTCCCGATGTTTTCATAATTGCCGGCGGGACGCTGAGTGCATCCCACCGGTTCAAAGGTAGTCATTTTTTCTTTATCGGCAAACTTGCAGACGAACGGTTTGAGGGCAATCTTGTTTATTTAACGGATATTGGTTACTTTTGCTTCTAAATATACTCAAGATCTAAAAAGAAGACCTGTAAATGGACCCACAAGAAATAGACATCAGACAATATAATTACGCGCTGCCCGACGGGCTTATCGCCCGCCATCCGTTGTCAGACCGCGACCGTTGCCGCTTGCTCGTCCGCTATCCCGACGGCGGCACCGAGGACCGGTGTTTCGCCGATCTGCCGGACTTGCTGCCCGATGACTCACTGCTGATCTACAACAACACCAAAGTGATCAACGCCCGACTGCGTTTCCGCAAAGAATCCGGAGCCATGATCGAAATATTCTGTCTCGAGCCGGCGTCGCCGTCAGACTACGCACTCAACTTTGCATCCACCGACGGCTGCAGATGGCACTGTCTCGTCGGCAATTCGAAACGTTGGAAGGAAGGATGGCTTGAAGGCGCCGTCAGTCTGCCCGACGGCCGATTGCTCAGACTTCGGGCAGAACGCGTCAGCAAGGACGACAACTCATCGACGGTAGAGTTCAGCTGGGATGACAAGGGCGTGAGTTTCTCGGAAATCATCGCAGCGGCAGGCGAAATCCCCATCCCTCCATATCTCAACCGTGAGACCGAAGACAGCGACAGCGACGACTATCAGACCGTGTACAGCCATGTCGAAGGGTCTGTCGCCGCACCGACAGCCGGACTGCACTTCACCGACAAAGTGCTTGAGGACATCGACTGCCGCGGCATAGGACGTCGCGAGGTGACCCTGCATGTCGGAGCAGGAACATTCCGCCCGGTCAAATCAGAGCAAATCGGCGACCATGACATGCACAGCGAGTTTATCGCCGTCGGCCTTGATCTCATCGAAGAACTGGCAAGCACCGACAAACGCATCATAGCCGTAGGCACGACCTCCGTGCGCACTCTCGAAAGTCTCTATCAAACAGGTTGCCTGATATCGGAAGGCAAGTGGGACGGTGAAGTGCCGCAATGGTATGCCTATTCTCCGGCACATCCGCGGTTGAGCCGGAAAGAAGCCTTGGCGAAACTGGCCGGACATCTCAGAGAAAGCGGTCTGACCACACTGACCGCGTCGACCCGCATCATCATAGCCCCCGGCTACGACTACCACATAGTGGACGGCATGGTGACAAACTTCCACCAACCGCAATCGACCCTATTGCTGCTTGTGTCGGCCTTCATCGGCAACCAATGGGCGGACATCTACAAACACGCCATCACATCAGGCTACCGTTTCCTGAGCTATGGCGATGCATGCCTCTTCCTTAACGAAACACTTTCAAACACACGATAGAACATATGGTCAAACATGTCCACTACCCGACCTCAGTGCTTGAGGCGGACTTAAGATATCTGAGACTGCTGTCGCGGTCATTCCCGACCGTGGCCTCGGCCAGCACGGAGATAATCAATCTCGAAGCTATCCTCAACCTGCCCAAAGGCACCGAACACTTCCTGACCGACATCCACGGCGAATATGAAGCCTTCCAGCACGTGCTGAAAAATGCGTCAGGCACCGTCAAACGCAAGGTCAACGAAATTTTCGGCAACAGCCTCCGCGAGTCAGAGAAAAAAGACCTTTGCACACTGATCTACTATCCACACGAGAAACTTGAACTCGTCAAGGCCTCGGAGTCTGACATGAACGAATGGTATGAAATCACCCTCAACCGTCTGGTCAAGGTCTGCCAGAGCGTGTCGTCAAAATACACACGCTCGAAAGTCAACAAGGCGCTCCCCAAAGACTTCAGCTATATCATCCAGGAGTTGCTCCATGAGACCGAGGCCGACCCTAACAAGCACGCCTATTTCAACCAGATCATATCGACTATCATATCGACCCGCCGCGCCGACGCCTTCATCGCCGCGATGTGCAATCTCATTCAACGTCTGGCCATCGACAGCCTCCATATCGTCGGCGACATCTATGACCGCGGGCCGGGAGCGCACATAATCATGGACACAATCTGCGACTACCACAACTTCGACATCCAGTGGGGCAACCACGACATACTCTGGATGGGAGCTTTCGCAGGAAACGATGCCGCCATCGCAAATGTGCTGCGCATAGCCCTGCGCTATGGCAACCTCGACACTCTCGAGGAAGGCTATGGCATCAATCTGCTGCCTCTGGCAACCTTCGCGATGGAGACCTATCCCGACAGCGCAAGCGATGTTTTCGCGCCAAAAATCAAATTCTCGCGCCGCGTGTTCACCGAGACAGAGCTGAAGATCATCGCAAAGATGCACAAAGCAATCAGCATCATACAGTTCAAGCTCGAAGGACAGCTCATCATGTCTCATCCTGAATATGCGATGGACAACCGCCTTCTGCTCGGAGGCATAAACCATGCCGACGGCTCGATCACCCTCCCCGACGGCAGCGTCCATCCCATGCTCGACACCGATCTTCCGACAATCGATCCGGCCGACCCCTACAGGCTCAGCGAAGGCGAGAGCGCCCTTGTCAAGGCTCTCCACCACTCCGTGGTCAACAGCGAGAAACTCGCCAAACATGTCTACTGTCTGCTGCGCCACGGCTCGTTTTACCTCGCCCGCAACAACAACCTGATGTATCATGCGGCGATACCGCTGCGCCGAGACGGGAGCTTCCGTGAAGTCAACGTCACCGGTGAGAATCTTTCAGGACGCCGTCTGCTCGACCGCCTCGACCAACTGGTGCAGATCGCATGCCGCAGGGGAGCTGACGACCCCTCCAAACAGGAGTGTGTAGACTATATGTGGTATCTCTGGTGTGGCCCCGACTCGCCGCTTTTCGGCAAAGACCGCATGACGACTTTCGAACGCTATTTCATAGCCGACAAGTCGACCCACGCCGAAGGCAAGGACCCATATTACGATCTCATCGACAGCCCCGCCATCTGCGACATGATACTCTCCGAGTTCGGCCTTCCCTCCGAAGGCTCGCACATCATCAACGGACATGTGCCCGTAAAGACCATCAAGGGAGAGAATCCCGTCAAGGCCGACGGCAAGCTGCTCGTCATCGACGGTGGATTTTCCAAGGCCTATCAGCCGACAACCGGCATCGCCGGCTATACGCTCGTATATCACAGCCGCGGCTTCCAGCTTGTGCAGCACGAGCCTTTCGAGTCGACAGAGAAAGCCATCAGCGAGGGCCTCGACATCATTTCAAACACAGTGCTGAGCGAATTCAAGGCCAAGCGCCTCAAAGTACGCGACACCGACAAGGGTCGCGAGCTCGCCGCCCAGGTCGAGGACCTCAGCAAGCTGCTGGCAGCCTACCGCCGCGGCCTGATAAAGGAACAAGTCTGACCAACTTTTATTCCGCGTGGCAATAAGGCCCGGTTTCATAAACCACAATGACACCTGAGGCAGTTATGCTCTATCGAATTTCGTGAGAAGAGGATGAAGCAATGTGGTAGCATTATGGTTTATGAAACCGGGCCTAAAAATGTCCATAAACGTCCAGGGGGTGTCCGTTTCCGGACATCCCCTTTTACCATCACATCTTGACTGTCAAACTATTAATCTTTTGGCACGGATTTCGAAGGTATAAGGGGTAAGAATACCACAGAATAGCAATGGACAGAGAAATACCCTTTAACGAACGACGCCGGAGACTGACCCGCAAACTGACAGCCTATGTATGCGCGGCCACAGCCGCAGCCACAGCCGGCTATGGCCTGTATGAATGGTCGCTGTCATCGGTCAGGATGTCTGATCTGAGCCTGACAAAGGTGAGCCGCGGCGACATCGAGACCACCATAAGCGCGACAGCCAGAGTCGTGCCGGCGTTTGAAGAGATTATCACCTCACCGCTGCCGGCACGGGTGCTTGAGGTCTACCACCGCATCGGTGACCGTGTCGAAGCCGGCACGGCACTGCTGCGCCTTGACATCACCGAAGCGCAGACCGACTATGACAAGCGCCTTGACGCCCTGACCAAATCACGTCTTGGGCTCGAACAGCTCCGCGGCAACATCCACACCAGGCTGAGCGATCTGGCGATGCGCATAAAAGTGGCAGAAATGAAGGTGAAACGACTCGAAGCCCAACACGCGGGCGAACGCTATCTCGACAGCATAGGCAGCGGCACTACAGACCGCGTCCGCGAAGCGGAGTTCGCCCTCTGCTCCGAACAGCTTAGCCTCGAACAGCTGCGACAGCAATATGACAACGAAAAGCATGCGTCGCAAACCGACTTGCGCATGACAGAGCTTGACATCGAAATATGTGAGAAAGAACTCGCCGTGATGCGCCGCAACCTTGCCGATGCCGAGATAAGGGTGAGGCGTCGCTCGACCGTTACCGAGATCAGCGATCAGATAGGCTCACAGGTGGCCGAAGGCATGCAAGTGGCCCGCATCGCCGACCTGAGCCATTACAAGCTGGCGGCCGAGGCGCCTGACGGCTATGCCGGTCAGATAGCCATCGGATGCCGCACCCACATGAAGATCAAAGGCCGGACTGTCGACGGCAGGGTTGTCAACATAGCCCCTACCTCGTCCAACGGCATGATATCATTTACGGTCGTTCCCGACTGCGACAGTCTTGAGGTGCTTCGCCCCGGACTCAAAGGCGACATCCACGTCAGTTCAGGCTTATGCTCAAACGCGCTGCGCATCGACAACGCCCCATTCTACAACCAACCGGGCATGTATAGCCTGTATGTCATCGACGGCGACAGACTGGTCAGGCGCAACGTCCAGCTCGGCAGGGCAAGCTATGATCATATCGAGGTCATCGCCGGACTGGCCGAAGGTGAGACAATCGTCACCAACGACCTGAGCCGTTATAAATCATCACCGACAATCAAAATAAAACATTAACCAATGTCTGAAATCATCAAATTGAGCGACGTCTCAAAAATCTATCGTACAAAAACCATCGAGACACAAGCCCTCGACAGAGTCAACCTCGACATCCACGCCGGAGAATTTATAAGCATCATGGGGCCGTCGGGATGCGGCAAATCGACACTGCTCAACATCATCGGGCTGCTAGACGCACCATCCGGCGGCACTGTCGAGCTATGCGGCCAACCTGTGACAGGGCTTAAGGACAAGGCTCTCGCGCGTCTGCGCAACGAGACCTTGGGATTTGTGTTTCAGAGTTTCCATCTGATTCCGACTCTTTCAGTTATCGACAATGTCACTGTGCCGTTGCTCTACCGTAAAGGCGCCAGAAACATGCGCCGCACAGCACTTGAAGCTCTTGACAAAGTCGGTCTCGGACACCGCGTCAACCATATGCCGTCACAACTCTCCGGCGGACAGGCACAGCGAGTGGCAATCGCCCGCGCCATCGCAGGCAATCCGGCTATAGTGCTCGCAGACGAACCCTGCGGCAACCTTGACTCCAAGATGAGCGCCGAGATCATGGAACTGCTCCACCGCCTCAACCGCGAAGACGGACGCACCATAGTGATGGTAACCCACAACGAGGACCAGGCCCGCTCGACAGGACGTATAATCCACTTCTTCGACGGACGGCGCGTAGAATAACAACAGACAAACAACCGTCAACATACACAACCAACAACAGCGACAGATATGTTACTGACACACTTAAAACAAGCATGGCAACTTCTGAGGCAAAACAAGCTCTTTTCGACCATCTACATCGTCGGGACTGCGCTCGCCATCACATCGACCACCCTCTTCGGCATTGTCTTCTATGTGAGGACCGCACCCGTATACCCTGAATATAAACGCGACCGTCAGGCCGGCATTCTGTCGGTCGAAGAACGTGAAGGCCGTAGCATGTCACAGGCTGGGATGTCATACCAGGCGGTCAGAGATTACATCTACCCAATGAAAAATGCCGATGTCATCTCAGCCTACATTGATGAATGGGATGACCATTATGTCAATTTCGACAATGGTCGCCCTGCTGTCAAAGTCACCCTCAAACCTACAGATTCTGAGTTTTTCAAAGTTTTCGAATATGAGTTCATCGCCGGATCACCGTTCTCACAGATTGACTTTGAAAGCGGTGTACGCAAAGCCGCCATAAGTGACAACACTGCCCGAATAGTGTTTGGCGACGACAAGGATGCACTTGGACAGACAATGTCCATCGACTTTACCGACTACACCGTCTGCGGTGTCTTCCGCGAAGGCAGCGCCATAAATATGAATTCGTTTGCCCACGTCATCATACCATACACCACAAAAGAAGACTATGAAAAGCCACATCCTTTAAAACCGTTCCTCGGCCGCTTCGTCGCCATCATGCTCACCGACGATATCGACGCTCTGAAAAAGGAAGCCGCCGGCATCGTCACCCGCTATAACTCAGCCAACGATGGTCATACGCTCAAACTATGGCAACAACCTGAGTCAAACCTGACATCAGCGTTCAAAGACTGGCCGGGAGACGAAGATTTTGACTGGGGATATGTTGTGCGCCACAATGCTCTCATTCTTCTTGTGCTGCTGCTCGTCCCGGCTCTGAACCTAAGCGGCATGATAGCCGGGCGCATGGATTCCCGCAACAGTGAACTCGGCGTGCGCAAATCATTCGGAGCCACGTCATGGCGGCTCATCAGCCAGGTGCTTTGGGAAAACATGTATCTGACGTTGGCCGGCGGTTTGCTCGGGCTGTTGTTCTCATGGCTGATAATGTCGGCAGAAGCCGGATGGATTTTTGCGAGCATAGGCAACTGTGATATCGACAACTCGCTCGCGGTAAGACTAACGCCTGACATGATGTTTGCACCTGCTGTGTTTATATTCGCATTTCTCGTATGTCTGATACTCAACCTGCAGTCGGCACTGCTTCCCGCATGGTATTCGCTCAGACGACCGATCATCCAATCACTAAAAGACAAATAAACCATGATAAAGATCATATTAAAAAACCTGTGGAACCGCCGTCGTGCAAATATCTGGCTGTTTGCCGAACTGATTATCGTCACAATTCTATCATGGGTCATAATCGACGATGCGACAGTCAGTCTTCACGACATCAATATGCCCCTGGGCTATGATCCTGAACGAATTGTCAACATAGAAATTTCCACACTCCCGGCTAAATCGAAGCTCTACAGAGAAGAATACGCTGACAATGAGGCCAACACTGCAGCCTATCACCGACTTCTTGAAAAAGCATCGCGGCTGCCAATGGTAGAATCGAGCTGCCGCGTCCACATGCACATCAACGACAATGGCATCTCACTCGAACAGCAAAGCATAGGCAATCCGGCCGTCGATACTTTAGCCAAGCCATTCTACAGCCTGATGTATCCGGCCGGTGAAAGAGTGCTCAGCACATACGGTTTTGAGGCGACAGAAGACAGTCCGAGTGTCGAAGAACTTGAAAGCCGCACCTATGACATGGAAGACGTCATCATCACAGAGACGATAGACAGAGCGTACTGGCCGGACCGACGTGGCATCCGGGGCAAACGTTTTGTCTATGTCGATGGCA
Source organism: uncultured Muribaculaceae bacterium (assembly GCA_964018265.1). Taxonomy (GTDB): domain Bacteria; phylum Bacteroidota; class Bacteroidia; order Bacteroidales; family Muribaculaceae; genus CAG-873. The sequence goes on along the minus strand of CAXHOY010000002.1, from coordinate 136,997 downwards.
ATGGCGACACTACCTATCAAAACGTAGTCGGCATACTCAAAGACATCAGATACCAGTCGACGACCCGCAGCGGAGCACTGGCATTCTTCTGTTATGATCCGGTTGGCCCACGGGCCAACCGTAGTTTCAGCATCGTTTTAAGATTAAGAGACGGCGTCAATACGTCTGACTACATACGCGACAACATAAAAATAATAGACAAAGAGTTGCGCGAAGGCAACTATTATGTCATTGACGTCCGCGATCAGAACACTTTGATCAAATCTGTTGAAGACTCGAGAGGTGTGACTTCGAAATTTTATCTCAACATCTCACTGGCGATACTGTTTCTCGCCAATCTTATTCTGGGAGTGACCGGATGTGTCTGGCTTCAGACCGGCAAACGCATTCGCGAGATCGGAGTGCTGCGTTCGTTCGGAGCACAGTCTCGCCAAATCATAGGCATGCTGATCGGCGAAAGCGTCGTCATGGCCACCATCGCCTTTATCATCGGAGACTTCGTATTCTTCCAATATGCATGCAGCGAGGGTCTGAGCATAGGTTTCTCAAACAATAACATATCGTATGACGCACAGACATGGGTGAGCAATTTCGGACAGCATTTTGCCATCGTTTCAGCCATCGTCTATGTCATCATCATCGCATGTGTCGTAACGGGCACATATTTTCCGGCCTTCCATGCAAGCCGCATCAAACCGGTCGAGGCACTACGCGATGAATAATGCCGACACCGCAATAGCATTGACATGAAAATGATCATCAGAAATCTGGTTGCTGCCATCTTGATTTGCCCTGCCGTCCTGACGGCAGAGGAGAGAGAGCTTACCCTCGACGATGCGATACTTCTTGCAAGAGCGAGGAGTGTCGATGCGGCCGTGGCAATCAACACCCTCAGGTCGGCCTACTGGGAGTTCCGCACACACCGCGCCGATCTGTTGCCTGAAGTGTCGCTGACCGCCACTCTGCCAAGCTACAGCCGACAGTATTCGAGCTATCAGAACTCTGACGGCTCCTATAGCTTTGTCCACGACGACAATCTCTCGCTCAGCGGCACTCTCTCGCTGTCGCAACGCATCTGGCTGACCGGCGGCACTATATCGATGACATCTTCTCTCGATTTCATGAGACAACTCAGCGGCAATGTCGGCAACCGGTATATGTCTGTGCCTGTCGCTCTACGCCTGAACCAACCCATATTTGGAGTAAACACCGTGAAATGGGACCGCCGCTGTGAGCCGCTGCGATACAAGGAGGCCAAAGCCAACTTCATAAGCTCCACCGAAGAGGTTGCGATGACTGCCATTCAATATTTCTTCAATCTTCTGACCTCACGCCAAAATGAAGCATCAGCACGCCAGAACGCCACCAACGCCGAAAAACTCTATGAAGCCGCCCTCGCCAAACATGACTTAGGCCGGATAAGCAGCAACGACGTACTTCAGATAGAACTCAATCTGCTGAACTCACGATCTGACCTGACAGCCTGTGAGAGCCAGGTCAAGAGCGATATGTTCAGGTTGCGCACTTTTCTCGACTTCGACTCGACCATAACGATCATTCCGGTCATACCCTCCGGTGTTTCATTGACAAAAATAGACTTCGATAAAGCACTGGAGTAAGCTCTCGACAACAGCTCATTTGTCGACAACATACGCCGTCGTCAGCTTGAGGCTGACTATTCAGTGGCCAGTGCCAAGGGAGCGCTCCGCGAGATCAATCTGTTTGCGCAAATCGGCTACACCGGATCAGGCCATACACTGAACAGTTCCTACAATCCGCTCAACGACAATCAGGTCGTGCAAGTCGGAGTTTCCGTTCCAATCCTTGACTGGGGCAAACGCCGGGGCAAAGTCAAAGTGGCCGAGAGCAACCGTGAGCTCGCCCTAAGCCGCATGCGCAAAGAAAGAGCCGAGTTCAGCGAGAACCTGTATGTGCTTGTCGAGCGCTTCAATAACCAAGGACGGCAACTCGACATATCGCGCCGCGCAGACGAAATAGCCATGAAGCGTTATGACAGCAGCGTCGAGACATATCTCATCGGTAAGATATCAGCCCTCGACCTCAACGACGCTCAGACAAGCAAAGACAGCGCCCGCCTGAAGTATCTGTCCGAACTGTTTGCTTACTGGTATTATTACTACCAGCTTCGCAGCCTCACCTTATGGGACTTTGAGCGCGGGACTCCAATCAACGCCGATATAGAAAAGATGCTGAAAATGCAGTGATTTGACAGATAATTTGATTACATTTGTGAAATAATCTCTAAAAAAACGAATATGAAACTACCCGCCGCAATCTTAGCCATGTTAACAGCCTTTGCAATGAATGCCCAGAATGACTTTTCAGGCCATACAGTGTATGCCAATGGAGGAGCCTCGCTTATCACCACAGAATTTGACGAATCGTGGACATACGGAGAGTCACGGATCGGTGGCAACTGGCAAGTCGGCTATGAATGGATATCAGCCAAGAATATCGGTGTGGGCCTGATGTATGACGGCTACTTGTCAAAAGGAACAATCATAGCGCCTTCCGGCGAATTTAAGGAATCTTTTACATTACACTATATCGCTCCGCAGTTTGCCGGCCGTATCACACTCAAATCAGAAAAATGGAATCTTAATTACAGCGCCGGCTTGGGTCTTACAGTCTTCGCTGACAGGCTCCGCCAAAAGCAAGCGAAAAGCTTCAAGCCGATCGGTGCCAATTATGACTATGGGATTGGCATCAACGTCTCATTAAGTGTCGAATACCACATCACTCAAAAAATCGGTGCCACCGCAGGGCTGTCGCTTATCAACTCTTACATCAAGCAGGAATACCTGGGAGAGAACCTGGTCAATAACGATTCAGGCATCAGCGGCATCGGGCGTATCAATATCGACTTAGGCCTCAGATACCACTTCTGACAGATATATCCCCCCTCTGAATGATTTATGATACTCATTGTTGATGACGATCGCGCGATATGCGCTTCATTGAAAATGCTGTTGTCGCATGCAGGATATGAGTGCCACGCGGTGACGTCTCCATCTGAAGCCATTGACATTGTGCGCAGACAACGTCCCGGAGCGGTGATGCTCGACATGAACTTCTCACGTCACACATCGGGCGACGAAGGGCTGACACTGTTGCGTCAGATAAAGATATTCTCTCCCGATGTCCCGGTGATACTCATGACCGCATGGGGAAGCATCGGGCTTGCGGTTGCAGGAATGAAAGCCGGAGCTTTTGACTTCGTCACCAAGCCTTGGGACAACCGTCAGTTGCTCAAGACCATCGGCAACGCAATCGAGCTGTCGCGACATCACAACGACGACCCGACGGACAACAACGGAGACTTCGACCGCTGCGGCATAGTGGGCAATGATCCTGCGCTATGCAAAATTCTCGACACTGTCAGCCGCATAGCCACGACATCGGCCACAGTGCTCATCACAGGCGAAAGCGGCACAGGCAAAGAACTCATAGCGGAAGCCATTCACCGAAACAGCCCCAGACGCGACAAGCCGTTTGTCAAAGTCAATCTCGGCGGACTTTCGCAGTCGCTGTTTGAGAGCGAGATGTTCGGTCACATCAAAGGTGCGTTTACAGATGCGGTCACAAACCGGACCGGCCGTTTCGAAGCCGCTGACGGTGGCACTATCTTTCTCGACGAGATCGGCGAGCTCGATCTCAGCTGTCAGGTCAAGTTGCTCCGGGTGTTACAGGAACAACGCTTCGAACCATTAGGCAGCAGCAAGACACGCAAAATCGATGTCAGGGTGATATGTGCCACCAACGCTGATCTGCCGTCGATGGTGGCGGCACACACCTTCCGCGAAGACCTGTTCTACCGCATCAATCTCATCACACTCGAACTGCCACCGCTGCGCCACCGCATCGGTGACCTTATGCCTTTAGCCCACCACTTTGTAGCTGAAGCAGCGTCGCGCTACGGCTTCAAAGAGCCTGTGCTCGACCCGTCGGTCAAAGATTTTCTTTCCCGGCACACATTTCCCGGCAACCTCCGCGAGATGAAAAATCTCATCGAGCGCGTCTTGCTCGTCAACAGATCGGAAACTCTCTCAGCCGAAGACTTCGACAGAGAAACAAGTCCTTCGGCCAAATATGCGGAAACCGTTGCCGGAAGTCTTGAAGATATCGAACGCAAACGCATACAGACAGCCCTGGACAGTTGCGGAGGAAATCTATCGCGGGCTGCGGTCGAACTTGGGCTGAGCCGGCAGGCTCTCTACCGCAGGATTGAAAAATATGGACTGAGAATATGAACCTCCGCATCATTTTCATAATATCAGCCTTGCTGCAGCTGTCGACATGGGTGATTGTGTTTCAGTTTGACTTCCCGTCAAACAGCAGACTATTCTACCTTGCGGAACTGCTGACAGCCGCCAACATCATCTATCTGATCTATTTCTACCACAAAATCCACAGTCCCATACAGACATTGTCGACCGGTCTTGACCTGCTCAAAGGACAGGACTGGAACACAACTCTTCAGAAAGTCGGTCAGCCGGAAGTCGACAAGATAGCCTTCACATTCAATACCATGATCAAGCGCCTTCATGAACAACGCCTGCGCTTTGAAGAACAATCACATTTCCTCAATCTTCTGATCGAACGCGCACCAATCGGTGTCATAATCCTGAGTTTTGACAGAGAGATCTCAATCGTCAACCCTGCAGCCGAACGGATTTTCGGCATGAGCGTCACTGAAATGACCGGACTCAAGACCGAAAGTCTGCCCGGCTCTATCGGTGAATGCCTGACAAGCCTGACCGTCAACGAAACCCGCATGCTGCGCACTGAGCATGGTGCCACATACAAATGTTCGAGCTACAGTCTTATCGACAAAGGCGTCATCCATCAATTTTTCCTGATAGAGGACATCGGAGATGAAATGGCCGCGGCCGAACGCTCAGCTTATGAAAAAATAATACGAATCATCGCTCATGAAGTCAACAACACTGTCGCTCCGATCGCGTCGGCAATCGATGTGGTGTCCGATATTGCGGAGCTTAGTCCGGAGACAAGCGAACTGCTGCACAGTTGTTCGGACAGAGCACTCGGCATGAGCGAGTTTGTCTCGCGTCTCGCCGAGGTTGTCAAAATACCTGAACCTGTCATGCAGAGATGCGTGATAAAAGACGTTGTCTTGCACAACAGGCCATTTCTTGAGAGCATTTGTCTCCCTCTTGGTTGCCAACTAATTCTAAAGCTTTCAGACGACGCGCCCGAATGCACCGCCGACATCGCGCTCATCGAACAGGCCATTGTCAATATCGTCAAAAACGCGGCAGAAAGCATTGCCATGACAGACAGGGCAGGAACTGTCATCATCGAGACAGGCACTTCAGCGCAAAAAGCTCTTAAAATCATCGTCTCAGACAACGGAGCCGGCATATCTCCGGAAAAAAGTGTCAGGTTATTCACACCTTTCTACACCGACAAACCCGGCGGTCAAGGCGTAGGGCTGACGTTTGTGCGCGAAGTGCTTCGGCGTCACCGTTGCAGCTACAGCCTGCTGACAGAAGCCGACGGCCTGACAAGATTTTCGATCGAGTTCCCTCCCACACCACTCTGACAGCTCCCGGCGTACATGGAAAGGCCATAAAACAAGCATTTTAATTATTAATTATCCGAATATAATTGTTAACTTTGCCACAAAACCATCATCAATCACCATAATGGCACGACTTACCTCCACACTGATTGCAATACTGCTGATATTCAGCTCTGCCAACGCTTTTACAAACGGCTACGCCGAGGACGACTCGTATGAGTATTTGTTGTTTGATGACGGCCGGGCATCCATCTTACAATGCTTCAATCTCAGCGACTCCATTATCACCATACCATCCACTGTTGAAGTTGACGACACCGATGTATATACAATCATAGAAGTATGCAATCAGGCGTTCCGAGATAACCCTGTGATCAAGACCCTTATCCTGCCGGCATCGATACAATACGTCACCAACGTCAGCTACAACGACAAACATACGTTCATGTCGTTTGAGGTTGATTCCGAAAACCCATATCTGTGTGCAGTCGACGGCATTCTTTACAACAAGGATAAAACCGTGCTTGTAGAGTGGCCCAAAGGACGGTTAGGCAGGCCATCGGATGTTTTGCCTTCGGTGGTCGAATACGGTCCCTACTGTTTCGCGGGCTATGACTTTTACGGCAACAACTACTGCATTGAAATACCTGAAGGCGTTACAAAGATAGGCGACAGCGCCTTCTCCAAGGCATTTGCCTACTCTATAAAATTGCCTTCGACGGTCAAGAGCATCGGTGCGATGGCTTTCTACTACTGCTGCTTCATCACCAATCTCATTCTGCCCGCCGATCTTGAGGAAATCGGCATAAACGCATTCAACCACATGATATATCTGTCTGACATATACATATCGTCTAAAAACACCAACTATTCAGTCTATGGAAGACGCATCGTTGTTGACAACCGTACAGGACAGGTGGTGCTTGCCGCTCCCAATAACCGCGGTACAGTCAATCTTCCCCAAGGTGTCCGCAGCATCGGATATGCAGCATTCCAAAATGCCGAAATAATCGGTGTCAACATGCCTGAAAGCGTCGAATACATTGAAACCAACGCTTTCAGCAGTTGCATGAACCTAAAAAACGTATCGCTATCGTCATCTCTGACCGAGTTGCCCATAAACTGTTTCGATGGATGTAAATCGCTCGACTCTATTGCCCTTCCAACCTCTATAAAAGTTCTGCGCGAAAGATGCCTGCGCAATACAGCGATACGCAGCATCGACCTGAGCAACATTCGGGAAATCGAAATATCAGCTCTCTCACAAACTCCTAACCTAACAGCAATTGATGTACCTGAAGGCATAACAGACATCCAGTGCTTTGCCGGCGGTGGACTGAAAAATCTATCTTTGCCGTCAACTACAAAGTGTATAGATTCAAATTTCTTACAGTTTGTCCCCGCCCTTACCACCATACAATGTAAAGCTATCGAACCACCAAGCGTCACCAACGGAGCCAGGGAGGAGGATTTCAACCTTAACGAAATCACCGACGAACAAATCAGGCTGGTTGTCCCCCGTGACAGTAAGGACAAATATGCCAACGCTACAGGATGGCGTCAATTCTGTAATATAGAGGAAAGCGACATCAACAGTATATCTGACATCTTTGCAGACGGCACAACTATAGAAACCGGTTCGTGTTTTGTCCACATCAACTCGGCCGACAATAGAATTACTCTATTTGACATTTCCGGCCGCATAATAGCTTCCGCTACCGGCACACTGCATACCGACGGCCTTAAGCCGGCAGTCTACGTGGCACGCATCGGGGCACGCAATGTCAAGATTATCGTACGCTAAGAGCGCTTAGACGCGGTTTCATAAACCACGCCTTAATTAAAATCATTTTAAATAATCCGGAGCATTCCGGCACTCAATATCAGATTTTTTAGTAATTTTGCGGTGATAAAAAACGATTGCAAAATACTGACGTGATAAAACCTGAAGAAACATACAGACCGGATCATGCAATGCGCGAACTGATCCGCGACAACAGCCAATTGCTGATGGTGCTTAGCCGATTTGACATACCGCTGGGCTTTGGCGACATGTCTGTAGAAGAGACATGCAACCGACATGATGTCGACACAGCGACCTTTCTGAGCGTCGCAAACTATATCAGCGGCCGTCCTTCAGACAGCGAGGCAATCGACCTGCCCACAATCACAGACTATCTGAGGCGGGCGCATAATTATTTTCTCGACTTCATTCTTCCCGACATCCGACGCAAACTGCTGTCGTCTCTTGACTGTTCGGGCGCTGACGAGATTGCGTTTCTTATCTTGAAATTCTTTGATGAATATGTCACAGAGGTGAGACTGCACATGGAACACGAAAACAACACAGTGTTCGGTTATATCGACAGTCTGCTCGAAGGACAGCCGGCCGAAGGCTTCACCATCCGCGCATTCGCCTCCCACCACAAGCGCATGGAGTCGAAACTCAACGAGCTCAAGGACATACTGATACGCTATTGTCCGAGCCGCAACCGAGATATGCTCAACAGTGTGCTTTTTGACATAATCAACTGCGAGCAGGATCTTGCCTCACACTGTTCGGTTGAGGACCACCTCCTTGTCCCAGCAGTCAGCCGTCTTGAGAAAGATGTTGCAGCCAATCAAAAACGCGCCAAAAAAGAAGTCGCCGCAAAAGATGCAGTCCACAATGACAACGCGGCCAATCTCAGCACCCGCGAGAAAGAAATCATATCAGCGATATCTCTTGGCCTATCGAACAAAGAGATAGCCGAAAAGCTATGTATATCAGTCCACACCGCCGCAACGCATCGCCGCAATATCTGCGCCAAACTCGGAATACACTCCGCCGCCGGACTTACAATCTTTGCCATAGTCAACAAACTTGTAGACATAAAAGATATCCCCATTGTCAAGTAGCCTGAGTCCCGGTCAAAATACACGAGAAAAGAAGAATTTATAGGCTGTGTGTCGCTGCAGATTTTGAGATTTCGTGAAAGATGACTACTTTTGTAAGTTAAATAAAAACTCGAAACATTCAACATCGATTATGTTCAGAACCAATACATGCGGAGAACTCCGTTTAAGCGACGCCGGACGAGAGGTGACGCTTGCCGGCTGGGTGCAGCGTGTCCGCAAGATGGGAGGTATGACTTTTGTCGATCTCCGCGACCGCTATGGCATCACACAGATAGTCTTCAACAACGACCTTGACGTCAAGCTCAACGAAGCAGCCAATCATCTTGGCCGCGAATTTGTGATTCAGATCAAGGGCAAAGTCGCCGAACGCACAAGCAAAAACCCCAACATGCCAACAGGCGACATCGAGATTTTAGCTACAGAGCTCAACGTGCTTAACCCGAGCGAGGTTCCACCCTTCACTATTGAAGACGAAACAGACGGTGGTGATGATATCCGCATGCGCTACCGTTATCTTGACTTGCGCCGTAACCCCGTGCGCCGCAACCTCGAGCTGCGTCACCGCATGACAATGGAGGTGCGCCGCTATCTCGACAGCAAAGGCTTCCTTGAAATCGAAACCCCGATGCTCGTAGGCTCTACCCCCGAAGGCGCCCGCGACTTCGTGGTGCCGTCCCGCATGAACCAGGGTCAGTTCTACGCCCTGCCCCAGTCGCCCCAGACTCTCAAACAGCTTCTGATGGTGTCGGGCATGGACCGTTATTTCCAGATTGTGAAATGTTTCCGCGACGAAGACCTTCGCGCAGACCGTCAGCCAGAGTTCACACAGATCGACTGCGAGATGAGTTTCATCGAGCAGAACGACGTAATCGAGCTCTTCGAAGGCATGGCCAAGCATCTTTTCAAGGAAATAAGAGGTATAGACCTTACGGAACCCTTTATCCGCATGCCATGGGCCGACGCCATGAAATATTATGGCAGCGACAAACCCGACATCCGTTTCGACATGCGCTTTGTCGAACTGATGGACACCCTGCAAGGCCATGGCTTCAGCGTATTTGACAACGCTGCCTATATCGGCGGCATCTGTGCCAAGGGTGCGGCCTCCTATACCCGCAAACAGCTCGATGCACTGACAGACTATGTGAAACGTCCTCAGATCGGAGCCAAAGGCATGGTTTACGCACGTGTCGAGGCTGACGGCAATGTCAAATCATCGGTCGACAAATTCTATAGCCAGGAAGTGCTGCAGCAGCTCCGTGCCAAGATGAACGCCGAACCAGGAGACCTCATCCTCATACTCAGCGGCGACGACGCCATGAAGACCCGCAAACAGCTCTGCGAACTTCGTCTTGAAATGGGTCGTCAACTCGGTCTACGCGACAAAGACAAGTTTGCCTGCCTGTGGGTTGTCGACTTCCCGATGTTTGAATGGAGCGATGAAGAGCAACGCCTTATGGCCATGCACCACCCCTTCACTCATCCTAAGGATGAAGATATCGCCCTTCTCGACACAGATCCCGCAGCTGTCAGGGCTGACGCTTATGACATGGTCATCAATGGTGTTGAAGTCGGCGGCGGTTCAATCCGTATCCACAACAGCGCACTTCAGGCAAAAATGTTCGAGATACTCGGCTTCACACCCGAAAAAGCCCAGGAACAGTTCGGCTTCCTGATGAACGCCTTCAAATTCGGCGCACCCCCACACGGAGGCCTCGCTTACGGCCTTGACCGTTGGGTGTCGCTATTTGCAGGTCTTGACAGCATCCGTGACTGCATAGCATTCCCTAAAAACAACAGCGGACGCGACGTGATGCTCGATGCTCCTGCGGCTCTCGACCAGAAACAGCTCGACGAACTGTCGCTTGCAGTCATCGCCCCCGAAGCCAAAGCCTGATGCTCAACGCAGCCATCATATCAGCCATCGAAGACTTCGCCCCGGCGTTGTTCCAGGAGTCCTGGGACAACACCGGGGTGCAGGTCGGATCGCTGAGAGCCCAATGCAGCGGTGTGCTGCTATGTGTCGATGTCACACCGGCCATAGTAGACGAAGCCCGCGACAAGGGTTGCAACCTGATCATATCACACCATCCACTGATATTCAAGGGCCTGAAACGGCTCACCGGCAACACTCCGGTCGAAGAAGCCGTGATGCGCGCCATAGCCTACGGCATTACGGTCTACTCGTGCCACACGTCTGTAGACAGCACTCCCGGCGGAGTAAGCTACAGAATGGCCAAAATGCTCGGTGCCCGTCCGGTCAGAGTATTGTCTCCACTCGAAGGCAGACGAGTCAGAGTACGTGCGATAGTCAAGATCGAGGCTTGTGAGACAACGCTTGCCGTGTTGGCAGACACCGTGCCCGGCCAGCAGTGTTTTGTAAGCGATACAGATGCAAAAATATCTGTCACCGACCCTCAGGACCCGTTCGGCACCACCCAAGTCTCAAGCATGTCATGCAAATCGGTTGAGGCAATCTGTCCGAACGAGTCATCAGGACTGATAAAATCGCGGCTCGACGAAGCCATCGGTGACGGCCTCGTAGCATTTGTGACCGAAGCCATCAAAGACACAGATCCGACAATCGGGCTTGGAGTCTTCGCGTTATTAGATGATGCAGTCAGCCCTATGGAGCTTGTCGAGAGGGTGAAATCAACTTTTTCATCGCCGGTAGCGAGATGCACCGCTCTCCCTCCGGAAGAGACACGCATCACACGTATAGCAATGTGTGGAGGTTCAGGCAGCGAATTTATCGGAGCCGCCATGCGTCAAGGAGCACAAGCATTCATTACATCCGACACACGCTATCACGACTTTGCAGACTACCGGAACGAAATACTGATCATTGACATAGGGCATTTCGAGAGCGAATCATGCACAAAAGAAATTTTTTATAATGTTATTAGGGAAAAATTTCCTAACTTTGCATGCTATTACTCAGAAATTGAAGAAAATCCAATAAAATACATTTAACAATACATGGCAACCGATAAGAAATCAGAGCAGACTGCATCGGTGGAGAAACGTCTCAAGGCTCTTTACGAGCTCCAGACAATACTCTCCGAAATCGACCGTATCAAGACCATACGCGGCGAGCTTCCTCTTGAAGTCAAAGACCTTGAAGACAGCATCACCGGCCTTCATGTGCGCATCGACAACTACACACGAGAAATCGAAGAACTCCGCAAGAAACTTGCTTCTGAGAAGGAAAAGATCACAAACTGCAACTCGCTCATCGCGCGCTACAAAGAGCAGCTCGACAATGTCCGCAACAACCGCGAATTTGACTTGCTGACCAAAGAAGTCGAGTTCCAGACTCTTGAAATCGAACTCGCCCAGAAACATATCAACGATTTCAGCCGCGACATAGAGAATAAGATCGCTGACATCGAGGCTACTAAAGAAAAACTCGCCGACAGCACACATATTCTCGAAGAGAAAAAGACAGAGCTTGATGAAATCGTAAGCGAAACCCGTCAGGAAGAAGAAAATCTCCGCGAAAAAGCCAAAGCAATCGAGCCCCACATCGACGAACGCACCCTTCAGGCATTCAAGCGCATCCGCAAAAACGCACGCAACGGTCTCGGAATCGTATACGTGCAGCGTAATGCTTGCGGAGGCTGTTTCAACCGCATTCCACCGCAAAAACAACTTGAGATCCGTCTTCACAAAAAAGTCATCGTATGTGAATACTGCGGCCGTATCATGATTGACCCCATCCTTGCTGGTGTGGCCGAAGATACAGCAAACTGATCACAGCGCAACTGATCATAGATATATAGAGACCGGGCAAATGTCCGGTCTCTTTATTTATATATAAATTTTGATAGGCTGAGAGAGCTGACTGTTATGATTTACGCATTTTGAAATTTGGTTTTATTAACATAAAAATATGTAACAATAAGAACCTCAATGCGTCATAAGGATAAAACGGAAAAACAGTCTCTAATAATCTCAATCAAACAAATGAAGTCAGTTTCAACAGCATCCATCGCGGCTATCGTCCTTCTCATTATCCACCTTCCCAACACTGCCTCAGCCATCAACTACAGAGTCATTGCAAACGTAGTCAATAATGATGGCAAGACTGAAGAATTCGTGACATGGCGCATCTTCACCACAGACAGCATCCAGGACACACTTGTAGCCGGAAATGTCAGCGGACAAACAGGTGAGATTGTATCCACTCTACCATCGGCCGGAGACTACAGACTATCGCTTAAAGGCATGGAAGGAGGCTCACTGGAGACCTCATTCTCGGTCAGCGACCGGCATCCCGAAGCCAATCTCGGCACCCTCGCCCTCAACTACGACGCACGACAGCTTGACGAAATCACCGTAACCGCCCAGAAACCCATAGTGGTCAAAGAGATAGACCGACTGGCATATGACGTGACTGCAGATCCCGAATCACGCACATCACCATTGATCGATATCTTACGCAAAGTGCCGATGGTAGCGGTCGACGGTGAGGGTAACATCACTGTCAACGGTTCTTCCGACTTCAAGGTCTATAAGAACGGACGGCCCAACAATTCGTTTACTAAAAACGCAAAAGACATATTCAAAGCCATCCCGGCATCATCGATAAGAAAGATTGAGGTCATCACCGACCCTGGTGCACGTGAAGATGCAGAAGGCGTGGGCGCAGTCCTGAATATCATCACCGACAGCAGTTTAAACATGGAAGGCATTACAGGAACAGCCAGCCTCTATGGCGATACAAACAACTCCGTACCTACCCCACGTCTATGGCTCTCGTCACAGATAGGCAAAGTGACATTCTCTCTATACGGCAATTATTACAACATAAACCGCCGCGAGACTGAATACAGTTCGACAAGCATAGGCGAATATGACCAGACAGGACAGACACTGACATTCGAAGAGGAAGGCAGTTCGAAAAGAAACGCTTATTCAGGTGGTTTCGAATTAAGCTATGAACCTGACACATTAAATCTCATAACAGCATCTTTTGACATATATCAGAACTACGGCAAGACTGATTCCCGCCGAGACTATATCATGGAAGATGCAAACGGCACACTTTTGCAGAGCTATACCCAGACTTCATTCTACCCCCAAAGCCAATATCTCGATCTCGACGGCAACATCAACTATCAACGCTCAACGGGTCTCAAAGGTGAGAACATCACCCTATCGTATCGCATCTCCACTACCGGTCAACAGCAAGACCAGCAGACAGACTACACCGACGCCATCAATCTGCCGGTAGCCTACTCGGGCATAAAATCCAACTTTGACCTTAGATTTTTCGAACATACGGTGCAACTCGACTGGACGCGCCCTATCGCATCAAGGCACACTCTTGACGTAGGAGCAAAATATATAGCCAGACGCAACCATTCAAAAAATTTCCGCGAATATGTCGGTAGCCATGAGTCATACGACGACTTCTTCCATAAAACAGACATCGCGGCGGCATATGCCGATTTCCGCGCCAAAATCGGAAAATTCGGGTTCAGAGGCGGTTTCCGCTATGAGTATTCGCGTCTGGGCGCCAAATTCCGCTCTGGCGACGGCACCGACTTCAACAGCCACATCAACGACTATGTCCCCAACGCCACCGTCAGCTACTCGCCCGATGACGCCAACTCATTTAAGGTTTCATTCAACCGCCGCATCTCACGTCCCGGCATAAGCTATCTCGACCCGACCATATCATCCACACCCCAGTCCACGACATCAGGCAATCCACATCTCAAGAGCACTAATTTCAACACGCTTCAGTTCAATTACGGCCTGATTAAATCAAAATTCAATTTTGATTTCTCTCTAAACTACAGTTTTTCCAACAACGCGCTCACCACTACCATGGATGTCATAGGTGATCATATCTACTACTCATACGGCAACACCGGCCATTTCAGACAAATCAGCGGCTTTGCCTACGCTCAGTGGTCTCCGACCGACAAGACATCTGTCCATGTCAACACCTATCTGGCATACGTAAAACAGAAGATGCCTGACGGAACCGAACTTGAACGTCCGGTCTACAACCCGTCAGTGACTCTACAACAGAAATTGCCATGGCGTATGAGACTGATTGCCAATATCGGCTGGTGGAGCGGCAGCGTCAACAGCGCGTATACATATATGAAACCGACAATAGCATATTTCTGGAATAATCTGCGCCTGCAACGTTTCTTTATGTCTGAAGACCGTCTCACAGTCGGCTTGGGACTTCAGAACCCGTTTGACCCATATAATAGAAAAACCATCTCCCTCACGCGCACACCCGACTATTACTGCGAATACACGTCATGCAGCCCTCATAATTTCAGTGTCAGCCTGTCGGTCAGCTATCGCTTCGGCTCGCTGAAGGCATCTGTAAAGAAGACTGCCGCATCAATAGAGAACGATGACCTACAAGGACGTAAAAATTAAAACGAAGCGATTAATTATTCACATAATATTGCTATTTTTGCGATTACGAAACCAAATTCCAATAGATATGAAAAAGCTACTTTTTTCAGCAGTTCTTGCATCAACGGCATTTGCGTCATCAGCAGAGTCGCCACTCTGGCTCCGTGACGCAGCAATATCGCCGGACGGCAAAGAGATTGCATTCACCTACAAAGGTGACATTTTCACAGTCCCGGTCAAAGGTGGACTCGCTCGTCAGGTAACCTCAAACAAAGCCTATGATTCGAAGCCGATATGGACTCCCGACGGACGTCGCATCGTCTTCTCCAGCACACGCGACGGATCGGCCGACATCTTCATCACCGATGCCCGAGGAGGCAGTGTCAGACGACTGACCACCCACAGCGGCACCGAAACGCCGCTTGGTTTTGACAACCAAGGACGTCTGGTGTTCACCGCCAACATCCGTCCTGCGGTCGAAGCCATCCAGGGACCGTTCCAGACTCAGGTCTACACGCTCGACATCGACAAAGAGAGTCCGCGTCCGGCCATGATGATGTCCGTGCAGATGCGCGGAGTGTCGTTTGACAAAGACGGCAACATGCTCTACGAGGACAAAAAAGGCTATGAAGATCCGCTGCGCAAACACGAGCGTTCGTCCGGCACTTCTGACATCTGGCTGTATTCAGACGGAAAATACAAAAAACTCACCGACTTCAACGGTCATGACCTCAATCCGGTGTGGGCGCAGGACGGAAAGCATTTCTATTATATAAGCGAAGAAAACGGCACACTCAACGTCTACAAATCTACTATTGACGGCCAACGCAAACAGCTGACATCGTTTGAGAAGCATCCGGTGAGATCCCTTTCAGCCGCGTCTGACGGCACTCTGGCCTTCAGTTGGGATGGAGAGCTTTACACAATGACCGAAGGCTCACAACCGAGCAAAGTAGACGTTACAATAATCGCCGATGACTATGACAGCGACATTGTGAAGAACTACCGCTCGTCAGGAGCATCATCAATGGCTGTATCTCCTTCAGGCAACGAAGTTGCGTTTGTCATCCGTGGAGATGTCTATGTGACAGACACCAAATACAAGACCACCAAACGCATCACCGACACTCCGGCTCAGGAACGCAACCTGTCGTTCTCTCCCGACGGTCGCTCACTCGTCTATGACAGTGACCGCGACGGTGTATGGCAACTGTTTATCTCAAAAATCGTCAACGACGACGAAAAACAGTTTGCCTATGCGTCGGACATAGAAGAGACTCCCCTCTACAGCTGCGAGACTTCAGCTCAACAGCCGGTGTTCAGCCCCGACGGCAAAAAAGTGGCCTTTCTCGAAAACCGCACCGAACTACGTGTGATCGATGTCAAATCAAAGGCTGTCAACACGGCCCTCGACGGCAAATACAATTACTCCTACACCGACGGTGACATTTCATTTGCATGGAGTCCCGACAGCCGGTGGTTTCTGATTGACTATATCGGTGACGGAGGATGGAACAACAGCGACATCGCCCTTGTGCGCGCCGACGGCAGTGAGGTTGTTGACCTCACCGAAAGCGGCTACTCAGACGGTAATGCCAAATGGGCTCTCGGCGGCAAAGCCATCACCTACTCCACCGGCCGCTACGGCATGCGCAGCCATGGCAGCTGGGGCAACACTTCAGACGTCATCCTGATGGCTCTCGACGGCGAGGCATGGGACGATTTCAACATGACCGAAGAAGAAGCCGCAATTGCAGAAAAGGCCAAAGATGACAAAAAATCTGACGAAAACGACAACAAGGACTCAAAGTCTAAGAAAGACAAAAAAGATAAGAAAGACAAAAAGGGAAAGGATAAGGACGAAGACGCCAAAGTCGATGAACTTAATTTCGACCTGGCAGCGCGCAAATACCGCACCCGTCGCCTGACCGGCTCTTCGACAAGCCTCGGTGACTACTTCCTCTCTCCCAAGGGCAACAAACTCTATTATTCAGCTCCCGCAACCGAAGGCGGACGCAACCTGCTCGTCCACGATCTGAAAAAAGGCGAGACAAAGGTGTTGCTGAAAGGCATATCCGGCGGATTCGAAGCCGACAAAGACGGAAAAAACCTCTTTGTGCTCAGCGGCAGTGGCATGAAGAAAGTTGATCTTGCTTCGGCCGATGCCAAACCCATAGAGTTTGAGGCTCCCTATGACCGCAAGCCCTCGAAAGAACGTGAATACATCTATGACCACATGTGGAAACAGGTCAAAGATAAATTCTATGATGCCAATCTCCACGGCGTTGATTGGGACGCTTATGGCGAACACTACCGCCGCTTCCTGCCTCATATCAACAACAACTATGATTTCGCCACTCTTCTGAGCGAGATCCTCGGTGAGCTCAACGCATCGCATACCGGCGGACGCTACTATCCCGAAAGCGGTGCGCCTGCGACTGCCGAGCTCGGAGCATTCTTCGACGAGACATATGAAGGCGACGGACTACGCATCAGTGAAATCATAGCCAGAGGTCCACTCTCGGCCGCGAAATACGGTCTCAAGGCCGGTGATATCATCATGGCCATCGACGGACAGAACATCGAGGCCGGCAAAGATTATTTCCCGCTGCTCGAAGGCAAAGGCGGCAAGAAAACCGTCCTCACCGTGCTTCGCACAGACGGCAAGAGCGACCGTATCACCGTCAAGCCCGCATACTCGAGCCGCGACCAGCTCTACACCCGTTGGGTGGAACGCAATCAGGCAATAGTCGACAGTCTTTCAAACGGACGCATAGGCTATGTCCATGTGGCAGGTATGGACAGCCCGAGTTTCCGCACTGTCTACGACCAGATGCTCGGCAAATACCGCAACCGCGAGGCTATCATCGTCGATACTCGTTGGAACGGCGGCGGTTGGCTCCACAACGACCTTGCCATACTGCTCGGTGGCAAAGAATATGTGCGTTTCACCCCGCGCGGCCGCTATATCGGCAGTGAACCATTCTCACAGTGGACCAAACCGTCAGTCATGCTTGTCAACGAAAGCAATTACAGCGACGCCCACGGCTCACCATTCGTCTACCAGACTCTTGGTCTCGGAGATGTTGTCGGAGCTCCGGTTCCGGGTACGATGACTGCCGTATGGTGGGAAAACCAGATTGACCCCTCGATTATTTTCGGCATACCTCAGGTCACTTCAATGGACATGGACGGCAATGTGCTCGAAAACCATCAGCTCAACCCCGACGTCGAGGTATATAACAATCCCGGCGACGTCGCACGCGGCATCGATGATCAGCTCAAAGCCTCTGTCAAGACTCTGATTGACCGTCTTGACGGCAAGAAATAAAACTGTCAGGCCATACATATATCGAGAGCGGTTTCTGTCATCAGAGGCCGCTCTCGTTGTATCTACATAGCCCATCATACATACAGCAAACCGATGTTCATTGTCCTTCTCCGAATCTCTTCCGTGATGAACCTCATTTTCTGATTGTGTGCAAAAGCATGAAAGATCCACCACAGATACAGGGCAGAGCGTCATAGAATCGAATGGCCGCGCATTTCAATCTTGCGCGGCCATTGCTATTTCAATTATGAGGACTTATTTCAAAAGTAAAGCTATAGCTCCATCATTTTACGATTTTGGCTATTTTCACTTCATCACCTGCGGTCACTTTAACCATATACACTCCTGACTGCAGCTGAGCGACAGAAAGTGAAGCACCTGCGCCTGACGCAACAAGAGCGCCTGAGGCTGAGTAAACCTCTATCACAGTATCGACACCGGTGATTATCATAGATGCTTCACTGTCAAATGTCACAGCAACAACATCAGAGGCAATATCGTCGACACCTGACTTGGCCGTATAAACAACCATGTTCGACTCGCCGGACTCATTCTCACCGTCCACAGCCGTGACATAATATGCACCACTCTGAGCGTTGAAAATTGTCGCATTCGTATCGCTTACATTATCCAAAAGTATGCCATCACGATAAATGTTGTATGAAATCGCGCTTCGCTGCCCGGTACGTGCCGGAGCTTTGGCGGCAACTTCGATGTCAGCAGCCGACAGCACAGCCTTTATATACCAGCAGTAGTCCAATTTGAACTTGGTGTGCAGATTATACCAGAATCCGGAAGACGCACTTGATGAAATCAGGTCTCCGTAGCCTGTATGGTCAGCACACTCGAAGCTTCCCAATGGATGGGGTGCAGTCGGAGCATAATTCATTACAAATCCTACTCCAACCTCCACTCCTTCGGGAATTTCCACTGGCTCATTGAGACGTACATCATTGATGCCTTTGACAAGCGACGCAACGGGAACGGTCTGTGTGTAGACAACATTTTCACCGAATATAACAATAACCGAACATGAATTTATTTCGGTCGATCCTGCACCAAACTGGATGTGGGAGATAAGTTGACCGACATTATCCTTAAGATCCTCAACTGAAAATTTACTTGCGCAATATGAGGTTAGGGCAGAAGAACTGGAGGATGACATTCTGAGAGCCGAGAGGGGTGCGCCTTCAGGAACGTATGACAGCACTGTCGAATTTTCGGGAGCTTGCCATTCAAGTTTCAGATAATTGCCGGCCGCGTCTGCTATCAGACCAAACGGTGCCACAGACTTCTGTGCGATGCGGTTGGTGAAAGTGATTTCCTCAGAGGGTGCAGACTCCCATCCGTTTGTAAAGACTGTCGTCACGTAATAAGACATGGTCGCGAATCGTGACACCAGTTCACTGTATTCATAGGCCGAGACTTCCTGAACTAATTCGCCGTTGCGGTAAACATTGAACGACTTAACCTTAGGAGCTTCAACATTGCGGGCTGAAACTTTCCGTGACCCGTTGTCTCCGCTTTGTTCGACACCATATGCACAGTCGGCCTTTGCGACCTTGGACACCATAGGCTTGACTCTCGACACTTCGACAACTTTAGCCGGTGCAGATGCTGCAACATCTTCCGAAGCCATGGCTGAAATAAAGATATTATATTTGGCATAAGTCGGATTCAAAGTCGATAGGTTGAGCCAGTTCAAACCATTTGAAAGGCTGATTTTAGCACCACCATCCACAAGAGGACCCTCATCTAGAATAATGGGAGACGATCCGGCAGGAAGAGTACCTGAATAAGCCATGACGAGATCCTCATCCCCGGTAATCTTCACTGCTTCGGGAAGAGACACGGTGTATACAGCTGCGGGAGTAAGAGTTCCGGCAGGAATGTCCACAGTTGAGAGAGCCTTACCTTTAGTGGTATATACACCGACAGTCAGATCACCGATCTCATCCCCAATACAGAATTTAATCTTGGTTATTGAATATCCTTTATATGACGCAAGTTCAGCTGCGGAGAACTGAGACCCCCACATCAATGGCATCTCTTCATCAAATCCGACCATATAAGAAGCCGCGCCACAATGTGAGATTTCCTTATCCATGTTCCAGACAATGTTAAATTCCTTTGTGTTGTTGTCGAACGATGAATTTTCAATCAAAGGAGCGCTGTATGCCGCCGGAAGCTTCACGTTTACTTTACGCTCCACTGCAAAAGATGATTTATCACCCGAACGCGCGACGACAGAATAGACATATGAGCCAAGGTTCTCGACCACATCCTCATATTCAGTACCGTCAATTCCTGCCTTGTTGACAATTTTTCCGTCACGATAAACATCATACTGAGGAGCTGCCAGAGCTGCAGGCGCACCGTCAATGTCGGCAGTCATAAGCCAGTTGCCCTCCATACCGCCGGATTTCAGGGTTTTCCACGATGGTTTTGAGTCATTGAATGATTTGGAATTTGGCGCTGATGTCGAGAAACTGTTACCTTTGACATCGATTGACACTCCACCGTCAACACTCATCGGATGAGCCTTCGGTGTATGCAGCACATAGAGACCATAGCTGTAAGCGTGTCCTGCCTCTATTTTGCAGGGAGCAGAAAGTTCAAATTTCGTCCAATCACCGGCCTTTATCGCCTTTACCTTATCATCAGCCACAGGTTCTGAATATACAATGACTCCGTCTTTGGTCACAAACAAGGTGACATCGCTGATGACAGCCTCGGCAAACTTGAAGTTGATGGCCGATATGCTGCCACCGCAGAATGCCACGAGATCGGAAGATTCGAAATCGTTGCGCACCCATACCTTGGTGTTGGACGCAGCCGAACCACCGATTGAGATACCTTCTGACTTATCAGACCATGTAAGCTCATCACCACCTAACAGAGGCTTTGCCCACGACAATGCTACATTAAGGCCATCGACTTCGGCAGCCTTGAATGTCGGAGAGGGCAATACGGAGGCCAACGACCTCAGATTTACGTCAACTGAAGCAGATTTCAACTCGACATTGCCATATATGGCCGATATACTGTAGCTTTGTTGACCTTCAGGTTGACCGGTAACGGCAAAAGACGTATTCTGTATGGGAGTGTCGTTCAGTTTCTGATTGTCGCGATACACATTGTAACCGTCAGGTATTTCATCGGCATCATTAAACAGATTGGCCGTGATAAGATAATCGCCGCCTGCCGTCGCCACCCAGTTTTCACCGTCGGTTGACATCAGGTCTCCCTTGCCGGGCGCATCTGAAGACGAGTCTTTGATTGCCACGAAATCCATGTTCGTGCCGGCCTCGTAACATACAGCAAACATATATTCACTTCCATCTTTAATTTCGACAGGCTGAGGAAGCATGACCTTGAGAGTGGTGTTTTTTGCATAAGCCGAAGGATCTGCAACCGCACTGGCCACGACCTTACCGTCTTCATAGACCATCACAGTGGCACTGACCACCGGCCGATACTGGAAGAATGTGATGGCTTCGACTTTATCTCCTACACATGTCTTTAGGTCAGAGGCGTCAAACCGAGCCGCCACATAGGTGCGGACTGTTTTCTGACGGTCCGTCACAGGAGCAGTGTCTCCATTGTAATCACGGCCATCGTGCCATTTCAATTCCTTACTTGCGGATGGCGCGGACCATGAAAGCTGCACATCCGTGTAATTTGCACTTGCACTGACAGTATGCGGTGCTCCGGTCTTTGCCTGGGCTCCGAACGCAGAAATCAAGCCGCACGCAAGTCCCGCCACTACACACTTAGTATTGTTTAGGTTCATAAATAAATCTGCCGGGACGAATTTGTAAATTGTGTCATGACGCGCCGCCCCTTTTCACGAATAGACATATTATTTAACTTTTTCAGCGCCAAAGTTAAATATTTTTCCAAAATATACAAACATTTTTCTAAAAATACTACATATAACATAACAATATGAGAACAACACACAACCGCGCCACGACAATTAGTCGTGGATTGCCCGGTATGTGAGCAAATATATTTTCGCGGTTCAAAAATAATGATTAATTTTGCATTACGAAAAAACATAGTGCAACATCTTTATAACAAGCGACAATGAACGAACTCGCCCCAAAATACAACCCCTCGGATGTCGAGGACAAGTGGTATGCCTACTGGATGGAACATCAATTGTTCCGCTCGGTTCCTGACAAACGCGAACCGTATACAATCGTTATTCCACCGCCAAATGTCACCGGTGTTCTCCATATGGGCCACATGCTCAACAATACAATCCAGGACATTCTGGTCAGACGCGCGCGCATGGAAGGCAAAAACGCCCTTTGGGTGCCGGGCACAGACCACGCTTCAATATCGACCGAAACTAAAGTCATAGCCAAACTTGCATCTGAAGGCATCAAGAAAACCGACCTCACACGCGAGCAATTTCTCGAACATGCATGGGAATGGACCCGCAAACACGGCGGCATAATCCTGTCACAGCTGCGCAAACTCGGAGCGTCATGCGACTGGGAGCGCACAGCCTTCACGATGGACGAGCAGCGCAGCCGCAGTGTGGTCAAAGTCTTCTGTGATCTGTTTGACAAAGGTTTGATTTACCGTGGCCTGCGCATGGTCAACTGGGATCCTCAGAACCGCACGGCCATCAGCGACGACGAAGTGTTTTTTGTCGAAGAGAAGACTAAGCTCTACTATCTCCGCTATTATCTGGCCGACGATGACTTCAGCGGTGAGACCGGCAGCGAGGAAGAGGTCGTGCACCGCGATGCCGAAGGCCGTCGCTATGCCGTTGTCGCCACCACCCGCCCGGAGACCATCATGGGCGACACGGCCATGTGTATCAATCCCAAGGATCCAAAGAACGCATGGCTCAAGGGCAAGAAAGTGATTGTGCCTCTCGTAGGCCGCGTAATCCCAGTCATCGAAGACCGATATGTGGAAATCGATTTCGGCACAGGCTGTCTGAAAGTGACACCGGCTCATGACAAGAACGACTACATGCTCGGCAAGACACATAAACTCGAGTCTATCGACATCTTTAACGAAGACGGCACAGTGAGCGAAAACGCAGGCATGTATGTCGGCATGGACCGTTTCGATGTCCGCAAGAAGATTTCAGAAGATCTTCAGGCAGCCGGCCTTATGGAGAAAATCGAAGACTACGACAACAAAATCGGACTTTCCGAACGCACCAAAGTGCCCATCGAACCACGTCTGTCGATGCAGTGGTTCATCGATATGAAACACTTCGCCTCCATCGCCCTCTCGCCGGTGATGGACGACGTCATCAAATTTGTGCCCGAAAAATACAAGACGACCTACCGCATCTGGCTCGAAAACATCCAGGACTGGTGTATCAGCCGACAGCTATGGTGGGGTCACCGCATTCCGGCCTACTACTACAATGATGCCGACGGAAATCGCCGTATCGTAGTGGCCGAGACGCTCGAAGACGCTGTTGCGAAAGCCCGCAAGGACTCAGGTCTCGACAATCTGCAGCCCTCGGATCTCGAACAGGATCCCGACGCGCTCGACACATGGTTCTCAAGCTGGCTGTGGCCGATCACTCTCTTCAACGGCATCCTTGACCCCGACAATGAAGAAATCAAATACTATTATCCGACAGCGACATTGGTGACAGGTCCAGACATCATCTTCTTCTGGGTTGCCCGCATGATAATGGCAGGATATGAATATGTCGGCAAACAGCCGTTTGACAACGTCTATTTCACCGGCATTGTCCGCGACTCTATCGGCCGCAAGATGTCGAAATCGCTCGGCAACTCACCCGACCCGCTCGACCTCATCGCTTCATATGGCGCTGACGGTGTGCGCATGGGTCTCATGCTCGCAGCTCCCGCCGGCAACGACATCATGTATGATGACAAACTGTGTGAGCAGGGCCGTAATTTCTGCAACAAGATATGGAATGCTTTCCGTCTTGTCAAAGGGTGGGAAGTGGATCATAACGCCTCGCAGCCTGAGGTTGCAGCCACAGCCGTAAAATGGTTTGAGGCCCGACTCAACTCCACCCTCGCTGAAGTCGAGGATCTGTTCGGCAAATTCCGCCTCAACGAAGCTCTGATGGCGATCTACCGTCTCTTCTGGGACGAATTCTCATCATGGTATCTCGAAATGATCAAGCCGGGCTACCAACAGCCCATCGACGCCGCGACCTACAACGCCACCATCGGCTTTTTTGACGCGCTGCTGCGCATGCTCCATCCGTTCATGCCGTTTATCACCGAAGAACTGTGGCAGCATATCGCCGAACGCCGCGACGGAGAGTCGATCATGTATGCCTCGATGCCTCGCGCGGGCGAATTCGATGCTTCGATCGCGTCTTCGATCGAGCTTGCCAAAGAAGTCATCACCGGCATACGCGCCGTGCGCGCCCAGAAAAACATAGCTCCTAAAGAAGCTCTCGAACTCCGCATTATCGGAGACATCGATGCTGTGGCAAAACCGGTCGTTGCAAAACTCGCCAATCTTTCGGCAATCGTGGCCGGAGCAGAGAAAGATGCCGCAGCCGCATCGTTTATGGTCGGCACAACCGAATTCAACATTCCTCTGGCATCGACAATCGATGTTGACGCTGAAATCGCACGTCTCGAAAAAGAGATCGCCTATCTCGTCGGCTTCAAAGCCTCTGTTGAGAAAAAGCTGTCCAACGAACGCTTTGTCAACGGTGCGCCTGAAGCTGTCGTCAACAACGAACGCAACAAACTCGCCGACGCCACCTCAAAGATTGAAGCCCTCCGGGTCAATCTTGAAGCGTTGAAAAAATAACAGCGACGTTAAATCTAACGAGGCCTGCGTCTGTGACATCGACGCAGGCCTCTGTTTTTTTCCTGTAGAGAAAGTACAACAGAGGGAAAAACGGCACAATCCGTAGTTCCGGAGAAGAGTTAAAGATATACCGACAGAAGAACAGAAGGACAAAAGTGGCTTACGCAAGTCAAAAGGATGAAGGATGAAGTTGGGTGACGGGCGGGGGCTTCGTCAGGATGACGATGAACCTGATCAGCCTCATGCAGCGATTGGTCGGAGACCAAGCCTGCGTGAGGACTCTCCGACATCAACCTGCTGCTACCTCGGAGAGGTTGAACATTTGACCCCGTTAGCTGGCGGAATGAAAGACAGAAGAAAACAAGTACATAAGGGCGATGGTGGTTGATGAGTAGACAGAAGGACAAAAGAACGTATGAACTGAAGAGCGTAAGATAAACAGACAAAAGAACAGAAGGACAGAAAAGGCTGTTGTACCGGGAATTGCCGTAAAAATATTTCATTTTATTAGCTCGCAAACTTGTGTAAACCAGCGGTTTTTTATTATCTTTACACATATCAAAACACTTCAAAATCAAGCCACCATGTCAGCACAGGTTTATGTCGTATCAGACCCGCTCGCCATCGACGTCATTCAGCAAGAAGACCTAAACGGCTTCAAAGAATATCTCGACTCCGACGATACTCTCATACATCGCCGAACCCGAAGAATTTGCCACCTAGGCCGAAGCCCTCGCTTACTGCTCCGGCATCGGTTACGGCACTGATGAACGTGCCCTGGCCGAACGCTATCCGCTCCGTACCTCCGAGGAGAGCGACCTTCCGTTCATCGAAGCCCTTAAAAACTACTGATTCTTAACTATCTTTATGTCGGTTTTTTTGTTGATTGTTCAAAAGTTATTGATAACTTTGCCTTCGTAACATTAACAATAGCGACAATGAAAAACAAGATTATGATGCTGCTTGCCTGTGTGCTGATGCTGTCGTTCGCCGCCTGCAAGAGTGAAAAAGAGAAGGCCGTCGAGCAGCTGTCCAATACCATGGAGCAGCTTGGTATTGAATACCCCGTACAAGTGGACGAGGCCACACTTTGGACAAACACCACCTTTGAAGAGCCCTTTATGGTGTACCATTACACGCTTGACGAAGATGATTTCGGCGAGGATGTGGATGTCCACGCTGCCATGGAAGGCATGGAGTACCAGCTGAAGCAGCTGCTGCGCGAGAGTCTGAAGGAAGCCGTGCATATGGACAACACCAAGGATCTGCTTACCAAGGCCGGCCTGGGCGTGCGCTACCAGTACACCTTCTCGAACAGCGGCAAAGTCAAAAACATTGACTTCTCAGCCGACGAGGTGGCCGCACTGTAAAAAACGCTGTACAGCAGGCGCTGCAATCGCAGCGTCGGAGACGCGTCGCCGACGCTAACCACACAGCCTCCAGCCCCATTAAAGTGAGCAAAATCAACCACTTTTTCAGCCCACAAGCTGTTCTAAATAATTCCCATACCATGAAATATACCATAGTAAGTTGGAACTGCAACGGTGGTTTTCGAAATAAATTCCGAGCCTTGTTTGAGAAATATCCGGGTGCGGATATTTATGTTATTGAAGAATGCGAGGATCCCTATTTCTACGAAGATGAAGAGTTCAAGCGCTTGTTCAATAATGGTTTCCGCATCGGCATTCGCCCGAAAGGTTTAGCGGTGTTCGCTCGTCCTGATATTACTTTGCGACGTCTGAAATGGCCGGAGGTAGGCGAAATGTCATTTGCGCCGGTGATAATCAACGAGGACTGGACACTGATAGCGACATGGACACATGGTAAATACGTGGGTGAGCTTCACGATTTTCTCGACCTCAATATTTCTCATTTCAACGAGAAAACAGTCATGATGGGTGATTACAACAGTTCGGTGTTTTTCGACAAGTCAAACCCGAAGCGAAACCATACGATGTTTATCAAAAGGATGGCGCAGGTTGGGCTTATGCCAATGTACCATCATCTCACAGGTGAGGAACAAGGCAAAGAGACTACCCCGACCTTCTATCTCCAGCGAAAAAAGGAGCAAGCGTTCCATATAGACCACGTGTTTGGCAACCCCAAATATATAACGGAGTGCGACGTGGCACCGAACGCAACGCACGATTATTGGCTGACTCTATCCGACCATGTCCCGATGAAAATCGAGATAGAAACCGAGCCTCAGCCTAAGTTTCATGTTACGCGCATTGTCCTTCCTCCAAGTCAAGCGCCAAAGCCCAAAGATGAGAAATGCAGGCCGGTTATTCAAATACGTATGCCGAACGGCAAGCTTATTGTTGATGAACGATATGGCGAAGCTTTCCGTCAATTTGTGCTTGCTATCGGTTGGGAGCGCGTCTATGATATGAATTTCGATGTGCGGGGCGAAGACCTCATCACGCAAGAGAAAAAGAACCGCTACCACAAATACCTCGTTCCCGGTTGGTATATCAACCTGAATATGCGAGCTACAACAGCCAAAATATTGGTGCATCAGATTGCCAAAGCCTTAGGTGAGAAGGTGGTTTGCACATGGGGCGAATAGCCATATTATTCAATCGACAACGCATTTTAGCCAAACTCGACGGATTAAACGCTTACTTCGGCGATTACTGACACGACATACGGGTGGTGTTCGTGCAACTAATAAAAAGGTCACATTATATGAAATAACCGCTGAAATGCGTAAATTTGTATAATAATTGATCAACGAAATGGAACAGGAATTTTCATCTCCGGTGCTTGAGACCGCGGTTACCGAGCTGTCGCGGTTGCCCGGTGTCGGCCGTAAGACCGCGCTACGTCTCGCATTGCACCTGTTGCGCCGCGAGGAACGCGAAGTGACAGCTCTCGGAGAATCTCTCATAAGACTGCGCCGCGACATATGCTACTGCAAACGCTGCCATAATATATGTGAAAGCGAACTATGCTCTATATGCGCCTCACCTCGCCGCGACAGCCGCACACTATGCGTTGTCGAGAACGTCAAGGATGTGATGAGCATCGAAAACACCGGTCAATATAACGGAGTCTACCACGTTTTAGGCGGACTCATCTCGCCAATCGACGGCATAGGTCCCGACAGTCTTGAGATAGCCTCACTTATCGACCGCGTATCGTCAGGCGAAGTCGATGAAGTGATACTCGCTCTCAGTTCGACGATGGAGGGCGACACCACAAACTTCTATATCTACCGCCGTCTTGGCAATCTGCCGGTGAAACTCACCCAGCTGGCACGCGGCATGTCGGTCGGCAACGAAATCGAATATACCGACGAAGTCACACTGGGACGTTCGCTGCTCAACCGCATCCCGTTCAGCGAGTCGTTCAAATCCTGAAAAACCATGATTACACTGAAAGGCAAAAAAATCAGTCTCCGCGCACCCGAGCCGGAGGATCTTGACAGACTGTATCTCTGGGAGAATGACACCGCTCTCTGGCCATACGGCTCGACACGCGCCCCACTGACGCGCCATCAGCTGTGGCAATATATCGACAGCTATGACGGAGACATCTATTCGGCGCGTCAACTACGGCTGATAATTGTCGACAATGCGACAAAAGAGGCCGTCGGCACAGCAGATATATATGACTTTGACCCACATGACAGCCATGCCAAAACAGGCATCTTTGTCGACAGTTCACACCGGGGCAAAGGATATGCTGCCGAAGCATTGACGCTGCTGTCAGACTACGCGCGCGAATGCATTGGACTCCATCAGCTTGCAGCACTCGTAGGCTCAGACAACAACCCGTCGATAGACTTGTTCAAACAAGCGGGATTCAAATCGGCAGGATGCCTGCGCTCGTGGATAAAAAACGGACGCCGCTACCGCGACGTCCTGATATTTCAAAAACTATTTGAATAATCCATTGCCATCAGCGCAGGCGGAAATTATATCCCACCGTGACTTCAATGCTTGAATTTCGCGAAGCGCTGAACGTATCGGCTTTGGCTGACGGATAGATGTTGCCGAGTCCGAAATAATAACGTCCTTCGAGAGTGACCGAATTACGCGGTGTGAGATAGAACTCGACTCCGAATCCGGCCGTGATGCCATAGTCAAAACGGTTTTTGACTTCCATCGACATCTGCTCAGTCATGCGCGGTTTGTCGGGAAAGCCTTCTACCTGATAAGGGTTGCGATAGTCAAAATTTGAGGATATATGGTCGCCTATGAGATAAGCGAACTCCGGACCAAGGTTGAAAAAGCACTTGAAACGCGGTTTTCCGAAATAGATGTGGGTCAACAGCGGCACCTGAAGATAAGTCAGAGAACGTGAATAGCTGCACGGCGTATCCTCCTCGAAATTCTCAGCCCAACCGCGTTGCGACCACCCGACTTCGGCGATGAGGCCGAAAAGTTTCTCCTCGACATATCTGAATGTCACAGCACCTGTAGTGCCCTGAAGCCACGACTGCTTCACAGACGGGGAGAAAGACATCATGGCCATCGACATGCCTGCACGTCCGCCGATAGAAAGTTTTGGTTTATAGTGAGTCTCCGCGCTGAGGCTCATTGAAGCGCCGGCGAGCAAGACTACGGCAAGCGCGCGAAGCGCGATTTTGTTCATAATGGATTTGAGCGCTGACATTAGTAATTATCTCAAATTAAAGTGATAGCCGCTCGACACTGCCATCGGTGTTGAAACGCAGCACATATATTTCATCGTTAAAGCAACCGCCTTGTTCATTGTCGCCAGCCGGGACGAAGCGGAAACTGGTCTGGGCGCCTGTGTATTCTCCTACCATCGGGTCATAATAGCCGTCATTCAAGCGTATGTTGCGGATGAGCATATTGCCGACGTCGAAACCGAGCATGCCATGATGAGGCACAACTTCGATCGCGCGTTCGCCGAACCAACGTTCGAATGCCTCGTTGAGACAGCCGGCGTCAAAGCCATCCTCATCATAATAGAAGCGGGAATAAAGCGTCGCACCGAGCGTGTGGAGCATCTGCTCTGCATCATTGCGGAACGCGGTCCAGTCGGGATAACCGAACAACGTGTATACCGAAGGATCAGGTGCAGCATTACGCAGACTGTTGAGTGCATGGCTGAATTTGTTGAACTCCGCCAACGAGCCTGATGCAGGAATAATCAGATATCTGTTGCCATCGTCAGGAATGACTTCAAGTTGAGAGACAAGCAACGCTCCGTCATATACGATTTCCACCGGCTCGATGCCTTTCGAACGGTAGACGTCCGAAATATAAGAAACAAACTCGGCCTTGTCATTTCGACCTGTCTCATTTTTCAATATGACAGGGATATATGACGGATAGTGTCTTTCGATGGCCTGACGCGCATGCTCATACATGCGACGGTGAGGGATATTGGCCTGCAGCATGCCGGGAGTCTCGACATAAGAACTGTCTCTGACGTTGAAAACATTGAGCACTTTAGTCTTTTGCGGATCTATGGCCTTGGCGATCATAGACAGATGGCTTTCCTCCGACGGACCGATGATGACAGAAGCACCGCTGACCAACGAGTCCTTCAGCAGGGCATCGACGCGACGCGCATCGCCCATCGTGTCATAGGCATATATCCTGATCGAGTCGCCACGTTGCGACAGACTGTCGGCCGCAACAAGCAATCCCTTGTAGAAATCAGTGTAAAGCATCGCCTGACGGTTGGGCGACTCTGCCTCAAGCATAAAGGGCAGCATCACGACAATCGACGACGGACCGGCATTAGCCGCGGCAAGCGAGTCAGTGACCACTCCCGGCTCTTCGTCGGCCATATCGACCTCAGAGCTGTCGGTTTCAGTCTCGTCAGGCACTTGTTCTACAGGAAGAATGACATCAGTGCTGTCTTCATCCCCCCGGCTATCAACCGGAGTCTGTGGCCGCACATCTTCGCTCACACTGACAGACTCTGCAATTTCCTCTACCGGCGCACTATCAGTCGGGATCCGCAACGTCGATCCGGCCTTCACTCCCATTCTGGCCGACGGATTCATCGCTATTATGGCGTCGACATCGACATCATACTTACGGCTTATGCCATATAGAGTCTCGCCTTTCTTCACCTGATGGATAATGACATCGGACTGGGCTGTCACAGGCTCATCGCCCGGTTCGACAGTGTCTACGACCGGAGTGCCGTCGCCAAACTTGTCGACCGGAAAGTATAACGTCTGTCCCGGCTTCACCATGTCGGCAGCCCCGGGATTATTGCTGATAATATCATTACGAGTCACGTCAAAACGCGTCGCGAGCGAATAGAGCGTGTCGCCTTTCTTCACTACATAGTAGTAATATTGGCGGCCGTTGACAGTCTTGACCGGAAGGTCAAGAGCCGCTGACGCCAGCAACGGACATATAGCCACAGCTAAAGCGATGTATCTGTAAATCTTTTTCATCTTTCAGAATCCTCCAAGAGTCTGTCTTGAATGCTCATTTTATTGTTTCCAAGATGCAAATATAGGCTATTTTTATGACATAGGACGCGCCTATAGGAGCAAATAGCGCCCCATCACACCATAAATAAAAGATTATTAACAATATTTCTTGTCTATCCGACCGCCTGCTATATCGAAATTTTGTACTTTTGTTGAATGAAAAAACTATAAAATCATTCATTACTTATATGCAACATTTAATCAAACCGATAGCTATGAGCGCAGCATTGCTTATGCTCTCCGGATGCGCGACAGGCTCCGATGACGGTGAAAAGATTATCGACCGTCCGGACTTCCACAGCGAAACAGGCATCTTTGACATCGAAGCCCTTGAGGCACTTGGCCGCGTCAGCGAACCTGTGGTTTCGCCCGACGGATCAAAAATACTGTTTGGCATCTCATATGAAAGCATCGAAGAAAACACTTCAAACCGCGATCTCTATGTGATGAACGCCGACGGCTCTGACCAACAGCGCCTCACCCGCACAGCCAAGTCCGAAAACAACGCCGTGTGGATCGCAAGCGGCAAAAAAATCGCATTCATCTATCCTGTCGATGGCAAAAGCCAGCTCTGGGTGATGAACGCCGACGGCTCTGACCGCAAGGCCGTAAGCTCTGTCGACGGAGGCATCTCAGGCTTCAAATTCTCGCCCGACGAGACTAAAGTCGTGATGATCGGCAACGTGAAGTACTCACGCACAGCCCAGGACATCTATCCCGACCTGCCAAAGGCAACCGGCCGTGTGGTTGACGACCTGATGTACAAACATTGGGACGAATGGGTTACAGAAATCCCCCACCCCTTCCTCGCCGACTTTGACGGCAACGCTGTGACCAATGTCGTCGACATCATGGCCGACGAACCTTATGAAGCACCGATGAAACCCTTCGGCGGAGTCGAGTCATTTGCCTGGTCGCCCGACGGCAAGACCCTCGTCTACGTATCACGCAAGAAAACCGGTCTCGACTATGCCGTGTCGACCAACAGCGACCTTTATGCCTACAACCTCGAAACCAAAGAGACCCGCAACCTGACCGAAGGCATGATGGGCTATGACACAATGCCCGCTTTCTCGGCCGACGGCAACAATCTCGCATGGCTCAGCATGGAGAACGACGGTTACGAATCTGACAAGAACCGCCTATTCATACTCGATGTCAACAGCGGTGAGAAGACCGACCTCACAAGCGACTGGGACTACACTATCGAAGAATTTGCATGGGCCAACGACAGCCGCTCGATTTTCTTCCTCGCATACCGCGACGGAGTGAAACCTATGTTCAACATAGGCCTCGACCGCACCATCAGCGTCATCGCCCAGGGCGAATGCGACTACGAGACCCTCAGCCCTCTCGCTGACGGACGACTGATCACAATGGCACACTCAATGCTGCGCCCCAACGAAATCTACAGCGTCGGAGCAAACAACGATGTAGCGCAACTCACAGACGTCAACGGAGAGATATTCAACCAGCTCACCATGCCAACGGTCGAAAGACGCATGGTTCCGACAACCGACGGCAAAGAAATGCTGACATGGGTCGTTCTGCCTCCCAAATTCGACAACAACAAGAAATATCCTGCCATACTCTACTGCCAGGGCGGTCCCCAGCAAGCCGTAAGCCAATTCTGGAGCTACCGCTGGAACTTTGCGCTGATGGCATCAAACGGCTATGTCATGATAGCCCCCAACCGACGCGGACTTCCGGGCTTCGGCCAGGAATGGCTTGAACAGATTTCCAAAGACTATCCCGGTCAGAACATGAAAGACTACCTCGCGGCAGTCGACTACATGAAACAGGAACCATATATCGACGCTGACCATATCGGTGCGACAGGTGCAAGCTACGGCGGCTTCTCAATCTACTGGCTCGCCGGCAATCACGACCACCGCTTCGCTGCCCTGCTTGCCCACGCCGGCATCTTCAACATGGAAGCCCAGTATCTCGAAACCGAAGAAATGTGGTTTGCCAACTGGGACATGGGTGGAGCTTATTGGGAGAAAGACAACGCTGCCGCACAGCGCACTTTTGCCAACTCACCTCACCGCTTTGTCGACAAATGGGACACCCCCATCATGGTCAGCCACGGCGAATATGACTACCGCATCCTCGCCTCTCAGGGCATGGCAGCTTTCAACGCGGCAAAACTCCGCGGCATACCGGCCGAAATGGTCATCTATCCGGATGAAAATCACTGGATACTCAAACCGCAGAACGCCATCATGTGGCAGCGCCTCTTCTTCCGCTGGTTTGACAAATGGCTCAAACCGGCCGAAACATCCGCTGAATAATCAGCAGGCTCAACCACACACACCATTAAAGACTCCGGAACTGATCGTTGCGGAGTCTTTTTTATATACTCAACAATATTTGTTTCGAGGATACTACAACAGAGTTCTTTTAATAATTTTTGAATGGACGCTACGGATCTGCCCTTGGCTTGAACGATAAAAAACCTTATCTTTGTATTTAATCTTAAGCGAGTGAACTCTCCCAAAAACAAAACATGTCAAAACTATCACTAAAAAAAGAACTTGCCACACTGAGCCAGGAACAGCTTGTCGATGTCATCATGACGGCATATTCGGCAAACAAGACCATCAAAGAATACTTTGACTTCTTTACCACGCCAGACGTCGACAAACTTTATGAAAAATACAAAAGTATCCTCACCAAAGAAATAAGCAGAGGCAAATATCATCAATCCACGGCAAGAATTTCGCGCATCAAAAGTGCCATCAAAGACTTCACGTCGTTCAATCCCGGGCCTGAAAAGGTGTGCGAACTGAGATTGTCGGCCATCAACCTGCTTATAGAGCATGAAAAAATCAAAAACTATAGTCAGACCCTAATCAACGGCACAGTCAATCTTGTCAAAGACACCATAGCCTATGCCGACCGAAATCTGATGTTTGACACAGTCATAGGCCAGATCGACCGTCTGACGGCTCCAACTACAGACCGAAGCCGTTATTTCCGCAAATACATACGCGAAAACATATCTGAATAACGGGGGGATAACTGTCGGGCAACCAAACCGCGTCATAAACCGTCGACTCCGGGCACATAAATCACAGTACAGATTCAAGACAATCAGGCGACAGTAGCCGCATCACACAAACAATCAAACCCGACCTTCAGAAGAAGACCGGGTTGTATCTTTTATTCTGGGACTGGCCCAGACCGCAATAATTTATTACTTGCTGCCGATAGAATCAGAAACAGTCAGACGAGCGCGGCCTTTGGCACGACGACGTGCGAGCACCTTGCGACCATCGGGGGTTGACATTCTTTCACGGAAGCCATGTTTGTTAACTCTTTTGCGGTTAGAGGGTTGAAATGTTCTTTTCATTGCCGTATATAATTACTTGTTTATTATTTCACAATTCGGAGTGCAAATTTAAGAATAAAATCCCAATCATCCAAACATTTCAAACTCAAATAATCCCAAACGAGCCGAAGTTTCCATCAAAAAAAGCTCCGGCGGAAACCGGATGCGGTGTCCTAACGTTAATATTTGCAAATCAAGACAAGAAAAAATTGATATATTCGGCCATAATTCATAACTTGCATCATGTTTGAGACTATATCTGCATATTTCAACATGTCGTGGGTATATTACACATTTCTTGCCATATACATCACAACGACAATCACCATCATCGGGGTCATACTCTCTGAGAACCGCAACCCCGTGAAGTCTCTCGCATGGGTAACCGTACTCTTCCTTCTTCCTATAGCCGGCATAATACTCTATCTGTTTTTCGGCCGCAGCATCAAAAACAAGCGCATGATATCGCGCCGCAACCGCCGCAGACTGCGCAAGAACGAACGTGGTTCGACTGCCGACAAACGCAATCTCGACCTAAGCGACTCGGCCATGCAGATGATAACCCTCGGCGAAACGCTGTCCGCCGCTCCGGCCTACGCAGACAACCTCGTCGACATATTCACCGACGGACGATCAAAGTTCGAAGCTCTGAAAAAAGACCTCAAAAATGCCCGCAGTTCAATCAACCTCCAGTATTATATCTTCGAAGACGACAATATAGGCTCGGAAATACGCGATATACTTGTCGAACGCAGCAAAAACGGTGTTGATGTCAGGGTGATCTATGACCACGTCGGATCATTTGGCGTGAAAAACAAATTCTTCAAGGACATGCAGGCCGCCGGCATCAAGGCATATCCGTTCTTCAAAGTGACCTTCCCTCAGTTCGGCACAAGAATCAACTGGCGAAACCACCGCAAAATATGTATCATCGACGATTCGATCGGATATATAGGCGGCATGAACATAGCCGACCGCTATATCGACGGAGGCAAATTCCCGGTGTGGCGCGACACACATCTCCGCATATGCGGTCCGGTGGTGAGAGCCCTCAGATATTCGTTTGCCATCGACTGGAATTTCATGGGACAGCCGCTCATCGACAAGATGGAATATAAGCCACCTGTGCTCGCGTCCTCATCGCCGACGGCCGTAATGCAGCTGCTGACATCAGGCCCGACATCTCAATGGAGCAATATTGCCTATATGTTCAACAAGGCAATCGCAAACGCCAAACGACGCATATACATAGAGACGCCCTACTTCTTGCCGACAGAAGGCCTGCTGAAAGCGCTCCAGATCGCTGCCCTGGCCCATATCGACGTGAGACTGCTCATACCGCGCCACAGCGACTCGAAGATGCTCACATATGCCTCGGGGTCATATATAGCCGAAATACTCAAATCGGGCATCAAGGTCTACTTCTACGAAGCCGGGATGCTGCACTCAAAGATGATGGTAATCGATGATGAAATATCATCAGTAGGATCAACCAACTTCGATTTCCGCAGCTTCGAACACAACTTCGAGGCAAATGTCTTTATATATTCACGGGAAGTCAACGCCCGTCTGGCCGAAATTTTCAAGTCAGACCTCGAAAAAGCCACGCGCGTATCACCATTCGAATGGCGCAAGCGCCCCTACACCCAGAAATCGGCCGAATCTATTATCAGACTCCTTAGTCCTATACTGTGACCACGAAGCCCGAAAAAAATGTGCAAAAAAATAAAGCCACAAACATTCTCAAACTCAACCATCAAGAGCGAAACCACAAAAAAATGTTTTAAAAAAATCTTCAAAACATTTTGCAGTTACAATTAAAACTCCTAACTTTGCATCGCAAAAACAAAAAACGAACATTGAAAATTGCGAAAATAGCTCAGTTGGTAGAGCACAACCTTGCCAAGGTTGGGGTCGCGGGTTCGAGTCCCGTTTTTCGCTCAAAGAGAACATTTAAAATACTTGTCTGTCGAGTTTTCGCACTTGCGAAAATAGCTCAGTTGGTAGAGCACAACCTTGCCAAGGTTGGGGTCGCGGGTTCGAGTCCCGTTTTTCGCTCCATCAAACCTTCAACAGAAATCTTGACAGACACCATGTCCGGGTGGTGGAATTGGTAGACACGCTACTTTGAGGGGGTAGTGGCCGTAAGGCTGTGTGAGTTCGAATCTCATCTCGGACACCTCGATTAAATCTGTAATGGATCGTTTTTCGACCGTTACTGATTTAAAACCACTTGTCTGTCGAGTCACCAAACTCGCGAAAATAGCTCAGTTGGTAGAGCACAACCTTGCCAAGGTTGGGGTCGCGGGTTCGAGTCCCGTTTTTCGCTCTAAAACAAAATCTTACATGTTCAAAAACTGAATAAGACCGACAATTGTCCGGGTGGTGGAATTGGTAGACACGCTACTTTGAGGGGGTAGTGGCCGTTCGGCTGTGTGAGTTCGAATCTCATCTCGGACACCTTGCAAGGCTGCAAAATTCAAATTGGATTTTGCAGCCTTGCGTTTTATGATTAACAGCCGTGATGCCATAGATATTATCGGAAGGGCTCTGAAATTCGGATTAATTTTGCTATCTTTGTCACTGCAAACGAAATTTCTATGCAAACAAGCCTCAAAAGAATAGCTGTCATTGGAGCAACAGGCTCTATTGGCACGCAAACACTCGACATAATAGCATCTCACCCTGAGCTTTACAAAGCAAGCGTTCTGTCTGCCGGCTCGCGGGTTGAAGAACTGATCACACTTGCCAAAATCCACCGTCCGGCTCTCGCTGTAATTGCCGACGAGAGCAAATATGCACGTCTGCATGAAGCTCTTACACCTCTTGGCATCAACGTCGCCGCCGGCCCCGAAGCCTTATGCGACGCTGTCACGCGCGACGACGTAGACATGGTCGAAACGGCAACCGTAGGCTATAGCGGACTCGCTCCTACTATCGCAGCTATAAAGTCCGGAAAAGACATTGCCTTGGCCAACAAAGAGACCCTTGTTGTGGCCGGATCATATATCAAAAAACTTCTGGATGAGTCTGCATCACAAATATTCCCTGTTGATTCGGAACATTCCGCCATCTATCAATGTCTTGCCGGAGAATCGACTGACAGCGTCAGCAAGCTCATCATCACAGCATCGGGCGGACCGTTCAGGACATGGACCAGCTCTCAGATCGAGAAGGCGACGAGCGCCGACGCACTCCGTCACCCCAACTGGTCGATGGGCGCAAAAATCACAATCGACTCGGCCACAATGATGAACAAAGCATTTGAAATCATCGAGGCCAGATGGCTGTTTGACATTCCGGCCGAACGCATCGAAGCTGTGGTTCACCCACAGTCAATTATCCATTCGATGGTCGAATTTAACGACGGAGCAGTCAAGGCGCAGCTCGGACTCCCCGACATGCGACTGCCTATAGCATATGCCTTGGGCCATGCCACACGTCTTGACGGTGCCGAAAAACCCCTCGGTCTGGACCGTTATGCATGTCTGACCTTCGAGCGACCCGACACCGAACGTTTCCCCTGTCTAACGCTGGCTCACGAAGCGCTCTCAAAAGGCGGTAACAGCGCCTGTATCATAAATGCAGCCAACGAAATCGCGGTGGCGGCGTTTCTAAACGGCCAAATCGGATTCAACGACATATACCGCATCATCATCAAGACTCTACAACATGTCGATTACATCCAAGAACCGGACTATAACGACTTTGTCTCGACAAACTCGGAGGCCCGCAGATATGCTTCATCGCTGATTGCAATGTGATATATCCGCAGACTACAGAACAAGCCATCAACTCTATTTACAAACCAGCAACTAAACAATATACTCCAATTTAATGGAAACATTTTTTTTCAAAGCCCTTCAATTGATCGTAGCTCTTCTGCTTCTGGTCTCAATTCATGAATTCGGGCACTACTTTTTTGCCCGCGTGTTCGGGATTAAGGTCAACCGCTTCTATCTGTTCTTCAATCCCGGGTTTTCATTGCTCAAGTACAAACCCGACGAAGGTACTCTTCAGGTAATAGGCTGGAACGATAAGGAAGGCAAGGAACACTCGTGGATGAAATTCAAGGTCGGGAAGAGCCATCCTGCCGAGCGTAACGGCAAACCGACATGGCGCAGCACACTCTATGGACTCGGCTGGCTACCGCTCGGAGGCTACTGCGATATAGCCGGCATGATTGACGAGACCAAGAGTTCAAAAGACCTCGCATCTGAGCCCCAGGCATGGGAGTTCCGTTCGAAAGCGGCTTACAAACGCCTGATGGTTATGGTCGGAGGCGTGCTGTTCAACTTCATCCTCGCCATCATCATCTATGCCGGCATAGCCATCCATTGGGGCGACAGGGTCATCCCCTTCCAGGCCATGGAAGAGGGCATGGACTTTTCGTCAGAGTTGCAGGAAGCCGGTTTCCGCAATGGAGACAAACTGCTGTCTATTGACGGTAAAAACCTTGACGCCAAAGACTATAGTGTGGCATGGGATCTGATACAGCCGGGAACAAAGGTTGAAGTCCTTAGAAACCATACCGACACCATAACCATAGCCATCTCCGACAAGCTGATAAAATCGATAGTCGCAGCCAATAAGAAAGAAGCGCCGATGAGCCTGCGTGTGCCGGTTGTGATAGCATCTCTTCAATCGGGCGACCCTGCAATGCTCGCAGGACTTCAGAAAGCAGACCGCATCGTGAAGGTAGGCAACGACACGACCCCTACTGTCACCGAATTCATGCCTGTGCTCGCTGCCAACAAAGGCAAGACACTGCCGTTTGTGATCATACGTGACGAAAAGCCTATGACAGTCGATGTAGCTATCAGCGACGGTGGAAAAATAGGCATTGTAATGCTTGCTCCGACAGAAATATTTGAAGTCGAGGAAGTGCATTACACTTTCCTCGAAGGCTTACCCCGCGGATGGGAGATCGGCACAGACCGTCTTGCAAGCTACGTGTCATCGCTCAAACTCGTCTTCAGCAAGGAGGGTGCACAGAGCATCGGCGGCTTCGGGACATTAGGCAGCCTCTTCCCGGAAAATTGGAACTGGTACTCATTCTGGCAGATCACAGCTTTCCTGTCTGTCATCCTGGCATTCATGAACATCATCCCCATCCCCGGTCTCGATGGCGGACACATACTGTTTCTACTCGTAGAGATTGTCACCCGACGCCGCCAGAGCGAAAAGTTCCTCGAATATGCAAACATGATCGGCATGGCCTTCCTATTCCTGCTGCTAATCTATGCAAACTCAAACGACATTTACCGTCTACTCATAAAATAAGAGTAATATGAACACAAACATAAG
The DNA here is from genome assembly GCA_964018265.1 of uncultured Muribaculaceae bacterium. Taxonomy (GTDB): domain Bacteria; phylum Bacteroidota; class Bacteroidia; order Bacteroidales; family Muribaculaceae; genus CAG-873. The sequence goes on along the minus strand of CAXHOY010000002.1, from coordinate 96,964 downwards.
CACCCTGCATCTGCGCAAAGGCAAAGAAGAATCACTCGACAGATTCCATCCATGGGTCTTCTCAGGAGCCCTGACTGCCATGCCTGACAACATTGACGAAGGTGATCTCGTCTACGTAGAGTCGTATGACGGGCGGCGCATCGGCACAGGTCACTTCCAAATTGGCAGCATCGCCGTGCGCATGCTGACATTCGGCGATGAAGCGATAGACGCCGAATTCTACAGACGCCGTCTCAACGAAGCCATGCGCCTGCGTCGTGCGCTTGGATTGATCAGACCGGACAATGACGCTTATCGTCTCGTCCACGGTGAGGGCGATTTTCTGCCGGGTCTCGTCGTAGACGTCTACGGACCGACCGCTGTCGTCCAGGCCCACTCACCGGGCATGCATTTTGCCCGCGACATTGTGGCTAAAGAACTTGTCGCCCTACCCGACGCCGGTATACGCAATGTCTACTATAAGTCTGAGACTACCCTCCCCTACAAGGCTCACCTTGATCCACAGAACCAATATATCATCGGGTCGGCAGAAAACGACATCGCTACCGAAAACGGACTGCGATTCCGCATCGACTGGCTGAGAGGCCAGAAAACCGGCTTCTTTGTCGACCAGAGAGACAACCGCCGCTTGCTTGAACACTACTCTCACGACCGTAAGGTGCTCAACATGTTCTGCTATACCGGCGGTTTCTCGGTCTACGCTATGCGTGGCGGCGCCACACAGGTCACATCTGTCGACAGTTCGGCAAAGGCCATCACATTGACTGACGCCAACATCGCCCTCAACTTCCCCGGTGACAAGCGCCACAAAGCTGTGGCCGAAGATGCGTTCAAATTTCTTGACAATATCGGCAACAACGAATATGACCTCATCATCCTCGATCCACCGGCTTTTGCAAAACATCGCAGTGCCTTACGCAATGCACTCAGAGGCTACCAGAAACTGAACGCCAAAGCCTTCGAAAAGATAGCCTCAGGAGGTATCATATTCACGTTCTCATGTTCGCAGGCCGTAAGCAAAGAGCAATTCCGCCTCGCGGTCTTCTCGGCAGCAGCCCAGACAGGCCGAAAAGTCAGGATACTCCATCAGCTGACACAACCGGCAGACCATCCAGTCAACATCTATCATCCCGAAGGCGAATATCTCAAAGGACTAATCCTCTATGTTGAATAACAGAGTGTTTGATAATCTCATTACAAAATAACTTCCAATGAAAAAATTAATTCCAGCTTTAGCTATGGCAATGACATTGATGACCACATCTTGCCAACGCGACGAAGCCAAGACCGACGAATTTGACTACACCGTCGACAGCTTCGCCGACATCGAAGTGCTCCGCTACAAAGTGCCGGGCTTCGAAAATCTGTCTCTTCAACAGAAGAAACTCGTCTATTATCTGACAGAAGCAGCCCTATGGGGACGCGACATACTCTGGGATCAGAACAACGAATACAACCTGCCCATCAGACGTATGCTCGAGGCCGTCTACACATCATATGACGGAGACCGTGAAAGTGAAGATTTCAAAAACTTCGAGCGCTACCTCAAGCAAGTATGGTTTGCCAACGGCATACACCACCACTACTCTACCGACAAATTCACACCCGGGTTCTCACGCGAGTTTCTCGCAACAGAACTTGACAAACTGCCTCAAGGAGACTGGTCTGCATCACGAGACACCATCTTTGAACTGATATTCAATCCGGCAGTCGCTGCTAAACGCGTAAACCAGGCCGAAGGCCAGGACCTTATCGCCACATCAGCCAACAACCTCTACAAAGGTGTCACCCAGGCAGAGGTCGAAGCTTATTTCGACGCCATCAAAGATCCCGCAGATGAAACTCCGATCAGCTATGGTCTCAACACACGTGTTGTCAAAGAAGATGGCAAAGTAGTCGAACAAACCTACAAAGTAGGTGGCCTCTACAGCGCAGCGATCGAGAAGATTGTCGAGAATCTCGAGAAAGCAAGCGAGTTTGCCGAAAATGACGCCCAGCGCAACATAATCAACAAGCTCATCGAATACTATCGCAACGGCAATCTCCGCACATTTGACGAATACTCGATCCTGTGGGCCGAAGATACGGATTCTAAGGTTGATTTCATCAACGGCTTTATAGAAGACTACGGTGATCCGCTCGGCATGACCGGAGCCTGGGAGTCAATCGTCAACTTCAAAAATGAAGAAGCAAGCCACCGCACCGAAGTGCTCAGCTCCAATGCACAATGGTTTGAAGACAATTCGCCTGTCGATCCGAGATTTAAGAAAGACAAAGTCAAGGGCGTGTCAGCAAAAGTGATCACAGCCGCTATCCTTGCCGGAGACTCCTATCCTGCAACGCCTATCGGCATCAATCTGCCTAATGCCAACTGGATACGTGCTGCCCACGGATCGAAATCAGTGACTCTCGAAAACATCACCCAAGCCTATGACGAAGCGTCTCACGGCAATGGTTTCAACGAGGAGTTTGTCATCGACCAGGAGACCGCAAAACTGCTCGATGACTATCTCTTCATCACTGACAACCTCCATACAGACCTGCATGAATGTCTCGGTCACGGCTCAGGCAAACTGCTTCCGGGTGTTGCCCGCGACGCCCTCAAGGCACATGGCTCGACAATCGAAGAAACCCGTGCCGACCTGTTTGCGCTCTATTATCTCGCTGATCCCAAACTGATCGAAATCGGTTTGCTCGACAATCCCGACGCTTACAAAGCCGAATACTACAAATATATCCTCAACGGCATGATGACCCAGCTCATGCGCATCGAACCCGGCAAAGACGTCGAGGAAGCCCATATGCGTAACCGCAAACTCATAGCCGAATGGGTATATGAGCACGGAAAGGATGCCAACGTCATCGAACTCGTGAAGAAAGACGGCAAGACATTCATCAAAATCAACGATTATCAGGCACTCCGCGGTCTATTCGGACAACTGCTTGCCGAAATCCAGCGCATCACAAGCGAAGGCGACTATAACGCAGCACGCGATCTCGTCGAGACTTATGCCGTTAAGGTTGATCCTGAAATCCACCGTGAGGTCCTCGACCGCTACTCCCATCTGTCGATCGCTCCCTACAAGGGTTTCGTCAATCCGGTCTACACACCCGTTGTCGAAAACGGAGAAATCGTTGACGTGACCATAAGCTATGACGAGGATTACATCCCTCAGATGCTTCGCTATGGCCGCGACTATTCAGGCCTCAAGCCCGCAGAATAATCCCACGATAAACTATTTCACTTCAGTGGCCGCACCATCAACAGGTGCGGCCACTGTCATTTTCTATAGACCGCGAAATGCCGGCATCACTGGGAGTTTGGAGTTGAACGCGCTTAGCTGGACCCTTCCCCAATGATATTGCAGTCCCGAGGGTTCAACCTTTCCAAGGTTGTAGTGAGTGGGGGGCCGCAAATCCTCACGTAGGCTTGGTCTCCGACCAATCTCTACATGAGGCTGATCAGGGACATCGTCTCCGACGATGAGAAGCTGTATTGTGAGGAAAGATACAAGGACATAGATGCGGAGGTGGCATTACGGCGGACCGCCTCAGTGTCGGGCATTAATCATCTGATAAACTCTTATTTCCCGGTTGGATGCTTGCGCCCCCATTTGCGCTCCCATGCTTCGATTTCTTCTTTGTTTCTAAGCCCTGTTTTCTCGCGTTCGGATTGCTTTCGATCTTTCCATAGCATGATTTTTATCTGCATTTCCTCAATAAGCCATAAAAGCATAATAATGCCAATGCCAACGGCCGGAAAAACCCACCCTAACTCGCCGGTCATCCAAACCAGATCGATGATAAGCCAAAATATTAACAATATGATTAACATGGTTTACAAAGTTATGATTTTAACCCCATTACCCAAAGTTAAATTTGATTAATCGCCGAGGTGTTTTATCTCTGTATGGGAGCATTTTGAGCTATTTTGTCGCGACAATCCACAACAAAATAAAAACCGCTGCGTTATTAAGACAGAATTATCAGCCTTATTTTATGAACACTATATATCTTGCCGGGGGATGTTTCTGGGGAACCGCCCACCTGTTTTCGCTTGTTCCGGGTGTGATTGACACAACCGCCGGATATGCCAACAGCCGCATCGAAAACCCGACATACCAGCAGGTCTGCACCGGTATGACAAACGCTGCCGAAACCGTCAAGGTCGACTATGACAAGCGTCAGATCGGCCTGAGTGATCTGCTTGCTCTTTATTTCCGTAGCATAGACCCCACTTCGGTCAACCGTCAGGGAGGCGACTCAGGCACTCAGTACCGGACGGGGATATACTACACAGATCCGGCCGATCAAGAAATAATCGAGGCCATGATCGCCACCATACAGCGTCGCAACACACTTCCGGTGGCTGTCGAATACGAACCACTCGAAAACTTTTATCCGGCTGAGGATTATCATCAGGACTATCTGGCTAAAAATCCCGGAGGATATTGCCATGTCGATCCGGTGTTGTTCAATGAAGCACGTCAACTTGGCCACATGTCGCAAGATAAGGATGAATTGCGTCAACGTCTGACGCCTCTACAATGGGAAGTGACTCAGAACGGAGCGACCGAACGTCCGTTTGTCAATGAATATGACCATGAATTCCGCCCCGGCATATACGTCGACATTACAGATGGCACCGCTCTGTTCTTGTCAAGCCGCAAATATGATTCAGGTTGTGGTTGGCCGGCATTCACCCGCCCCATCGACAGCTCACTTATCGACGAATTTGAAGACCGCTCTTTCGGCCGCGTCCGCACAGAAGTCCGCTCTGCCTCATCTGGGGCCCATCTCGGCCATGTATTTCCCGACGGCCCTGCTGAAGACGGAGGCTTGCGCTACTGCATCAATTCGGCATCGCTCCGCTTCATCCCCGCAGATGAAATGGAAAAAGAAGGCTACGGACGTTATCTCCCGCTGATTGACAGATAGGACAGCCCCGTTACCTACAGAATATAATTGAGGGGCGTATGAAAACATGCGTCCCTCAATCATGACCTGACAGTCGGTCGTGTTTTTTATCTATAATCCTTCAGCCTGTCCTGCAAGCGCTGGCGAGCGAAATATATACGGCTTTTGACTGTGCCGAGGGGCAAGCCTGTCTCGGCCGCGATCTCGGCATATTTATATCCTTTGAGATGCATCGAAAACGGTATGCGATAGCCATCGCTGAATGAAGCTATCACCTGATGGATTTCATGCACTGCCATCGATCCGTCGGGAGTCTCATATCCCGAGTCCTGCGGGAGATTGAGCAGATAAAGATCCTCACTGGTGTCAGAGACGGTCTGTTTTCGTGAAGTCTTGCGATAGTTGTTTATAAACAGGTTGCGCATTATAGTGAAAACCCATCCCTTGAAATTGACATTGTCGACATATTTTTCTTCATTATCAAGCACTTTCAGGGTCGTATCCTGTAACAAATCATATGCATCATCCCTGTTGGAAGTCAGCGTATAGGCAAAATTCAACAGATTGCCTTGTATCTCCAACAGCTTTGACTGAAAACTTTTTGAGGCCATAATTATAGAATTTTGGTTTTATCATAAATATAACATTCACTCACCCATCGTTGAAACGATGTATAAGTATAACATTGCGGAGAGAGTAATTCCCCCGCATTTAGCATCTTTTCAGTTTAATTGAGAAAGCAGCCCGCAAATTAACAATTGCAGCGCGTGACGTATGTCAGCTCTGACGCTTACCTGTCGATTTGCCTCTCAGGCGCGCGGCTGTGTTGCGGTGACGACGCGCCGTCGACTTATCGTCGATTGCATCATGAACCTCAGCCAGAGCATCATGGATCAAGGCTATCTTGGGTTGGCGTTCGACAGCTATCAGAAAACGGTCAAGAGCATTGGCCATATCACCGCACGACTGGAAAAATCGCCCGAGTTCGTATGGAGGCCTGTAGTCAGACCCGTCTGTATGTGACGCCCGTTCGAGGGTAGCAATCGCCCTGTCTGCATCGTTCATTTCAAAGAGCACCTTGGCCTTGCCTATCATCGCATCAACGGAGTCAGGCCATAGTTCAAGTGCGCGCTCATAATTGTTAAGCGCGGCCTGCAGATTCCATGCTTCAGTGCGGCACGTATCGCCAATCTCGACATATTCGTCGGCCAATTCGCGGAAACGACGTCTGTCATCAGCGACGATGTTCATAAGCTCGGTGATGCGAGCATTCTTGGCATCGACAACAGCAAGCTTTCGGGCTATGAAACGGGCAATCTCAGGACGGCCGAGATCATTGCGCAGCGACACCGCCTCACACAAAGACATGACCGCATCATGGATGTCGCCCTTGTCGAAGGAGTCGAGTGCCTGTCTGTAGGCATCGTCGGCACGTGCCGAGGTCAAAGCATTGTCAACGAGTGTGCGGTCATTGAACGTGCGGCTGAAATTATGGATGACAGGATTGACAAAAATATCGCGCTCATTGATAGTGCTCCTGAGCGTTATTCCTTCAAGCGAACGGCATCTGCTGAGCGCCACATAAGTCTGACCGCCCGTAAACGCACCATGGCCGACATCTATCGTAACCTTCTCGAATGTCAGGCCCTGGCTCTTATGGATTGTCAGCGCCCAGGCGAGTTTAAGAGGATACTGCATGAACGTGCCTATTTCCTCCTGACTGACCTTGCGCGTCTTCTCATCATAATGATAGCGTATATTGCTCCATTTCTCTATGTCGACAGCGTGTATCGAACCATCCTCCAGTTCGACCGTGATAATCTCATCCGTCGCTTCCCGAACTTTGCCGATAGTGCCGTTGACCCATCGTTTCTGCACATCATTCTTGATAAACACAATCTGTGCTCCCTCCTTGATGACAAGTTCAAGATCTGTCGGATAAGCGCTTTCTGGGAAATCGCCCGTCACAGAGCCTACATACACGCGTTGAGGCGCGTCAAGGCCGGCGAGACGGTTTTCGTTGATATGATCGACGATGTCGCGGCGTGTCGCTATGGTCATCCTGAACTCATCATTGTCGCCTTCATCATGACCGCCGGCACGGATGACCTTTCAATTTATGCTGCCAATATCGCCCTGCGGCGGACGTCCGACGCGCACCCTGTCGAGCATACTGACAAAATCAAGATTGGTCTGTCGATAGACCTTGCGCAACTCGACGGCCACGAGATCGAAATCCTTGAAGACATTGGCATTGAAGAAGTATGGCGCAGGATAAGCGCGTTGCAATATCTCACGCATATCGTTAGTGACAACAGGCTCAAGCTGAAACACATCGCCAACAAGCAACAACTGCTTGCCTCCGAAAGGCTCACGGCGACAGCCGGTGTAAACCCTCAGGACCTTGTCGATGAAATCTATTATATCGGCCCTGACCATTGATATCTCATCAATGATAATGAGTTCAATCTCCTTAAGCAGGCGCACACGGTCGCGGGTATATTTGAGACGCTCTTTCAACCGCGACTCCATAAATGTCGGATCATCGGGCAAGAAGGGCGTGAACGGCAAACGGAAAAACGAGTGCAGAGTCTGTCCTCCGACATTGACCGCTGCAATCCCGGTCGGAGCGAGCACGACATATTTCTTAGGGCAATTGGCTGTAAGGTGTTTAAGAAAAGTCGATTTGCCCGTGCCGGCCTTTCCGGTAAGAAATACAGACCTGTTGGTGTGACGAATAAGAGTCATCACCGTCTTAAATTCTGCATTTTCGGGATCAAGTTTTATGCCTGCGCCTGTTATGGAGTCCATGCTTATGTGTGTCGGATACAAATTGAAAAGCCGGAAAAGCCGGCGATTGTCTCGCCCAGGCTTTTCCAGCTATAAAGTTACTAATAAATTTCAGAAACGATAACCGACAGACAATACAAATGAGTTAATATTGTCTTTGACTGTAGCTCCCGGAGCTGTGTTGCCGGCATAGTTTGTGTAAGCCTTGAACTCAGACTGTCTGTTTCTATGGACATAAGCTGCGTCGAAATACCATCCGAGATATTTATATCCGAGACCTACCGAGAATTGCTGGGTCAGTTTGCTGTCAAGTGAGTAACTCGGATCTGTGCCTGATGTCAGCACCTCGACATTGCCGTCGACGGCTTCCTGCTTGACGTTGCATGACTGTGCGTTATATCCGGCTCTGAGGCTGAACTGAGGAGTGACACGGTATTCGAGACCCACACGGACAATGTTTGAGCCCTGGAAGACGTTCTTCACATTATCTTTAATCAACTTGTCTTCCTCAAACTGGTTGTAGCCATATTGATATTGTACGGACATGTCGTTGAATGCCTGACGCTCATAGTCTACACTGACGATGGCCTGGTTGCCGATGACGAGAGCCGCGCCAAACATCATGCGCCACGGGGTCTTGAGTTTGGAATCGAACGACGCCCAATCAGTGCTTTCCTGAACCATGCCCGGATTCTGAGTGTCATTGTCTGAGCTTGACGGGAATGCAGGGTCAAAATAGCTGGCATCGACCGAAGCGTCATAGCCATGAGACAAATTATACCACGTCGGCGTATGTATAGCGAAACCGAGTCTCAACTGCTGGATCGGTTTGACGATGACACCGGCTTTGAAATTCCATCCACTGCCGGTTATGTGCTTAGTGTTGTAAAGATCAAAACCTGCGTCGCCGGTCGTGAGTCCCTTGCGGAGATGGCTGTAGATAAGAGCGTTTTCCATGCTCTCGCTGTAGTATGCGTCGCGGGTGTAGTTAATATCAGTCACACCGAAACCGATGCCCCAATAGACGACGTCGCTGACGTTGCCGGCAATGTCAAAGTTATATTCGTCGACATAACCGCGCTCGCGGATATTATATAGAGCGTCGCCTACAGTGCCGCTCTGATACAGCCCCTGATATTGATTGGTTGCACCTGGCACGTCATTGATAAGGAAACTTGTATAACCGAGAATGCTCAGCCAGTCGCAGTTGGAATCCAGATATGGGTTATAGCCATCGCTGAAAGCCAGGTCATTTGGCGACTGACCACCGCTGAAACTTGCGATATAGTTTGTCAACGACCCCGAAGTCGGATTGTTGTAGCCGTTGACTATGCGGTCAAACGAAGCCACGCGACCATAGCTGACACCCCACGAGATTGAACGCAAACCATTGCCGATGTAAGAAGTTCCGACATAGCCGAAATTATTACAGAAGGCCTTTGTCTGATTTTCCTTGTTAGACGACACAGGAGTCTCTGTCGTATAAGACCTGAAGTTAAGGTCGAGTGTAGCTCCAATGTCGCTGCCACGATAGACACCGACGCCGGCCGGGTTTTGGCCGATTGTCGAAAGGTCTCCGCCGAGGGCCGTAAACGCACCGCCCATCGACATGAAACGAGCCGTTCCCCGGGTCTCACGTTGCGACAATGTGTAGGCATCGACCGTGCTCTGAGCGCATAGCACAACAGGTGTTGCAGCCAATAAGGCAGGGAGCAATATCTTTTTCATAATTATGAAATATTATCTGATTAAACACTTTGAAATAAATAACAGAAACACATCTGTTTACCGGCGACCACGGCTTGCACCGCCCCCACCGCTTCCGCGGCTTGAACCACCGCCTGAGCTGTGTGTGCCTGATGATCCGCGGGAGAAACCACTGCCCGACGGGCGGTAGCTGCTACCCGAGTTCGAGGGCTGACGGTAACTGTTGTTACTGTTTGTGTTATATGAATTGCGGTTGGTAGACGAACTGTTAGTCGAATTCATGTTCGAACGTCCGCGTCCCATGTTGCCGGGACGAGCCGTTGCCGCACCGTTGTTGCCCCCCTGTGTTGCCGAAGGACGGTAACCGCCGGGGCGATTGCTTGAAGGCAGGGACTGACCGGCAGTGCCGTAACGTCCGCGTCCCATATTGCCGGGACGGTTTGTCGCAGTGCCTGCAGGCGCATAGTTCGACGGACGATGAGTCGAAACCGCTCCCGCTCCTACCGGACGATGAGGACGTGAAGACCCAGATGGTGTCACAGGATGCCATGCGTGTGCCGGGCCACCCCACGAAGGACCCCAAGCCGGACCCCATCCATGACCCCAACCGGGTCCCCAAGACCGGTACAGCGAAGCTCCAGGACCAGCCCCAGGACGGCCCCCAAGCAGGACCCCAGGACCAATATGGATCATAAATACCCCACGACCAGCTCCACGAAGGGCCCCAGGTGTTCCAATACCATGGATTGCCATAACGCCACGACCATGAAGGACCGTACCACGACCAAGGGTCATTGTCTATGACATAGACATTAATGTTCTGGGGTTGCTGCATCGCATATGCATATACATCCTTGAGTTCTTCGTCAGAACTGCCTGACACCACATCGGGATTGTGGAAGCGCTCGATGCGCTGCGTATAGAGGAAATCTCCGTCTCCTTGTTCGGTAACTCCGACAGAATCGCTCACCAGAAACTGACCGCGACGGTTATAAGCGTCAACATCGACATCAAGCGATGATGCCGGCAGTTCGTAAGTATCCGCTGCATTAAAGTTGCCAAAGCCCTGTGCAGGAGCTGCATATCGGTTTGTGCCACTCTGTGATGTGCGGCCTGAAGTCTGCTTGTTCTTAGCCTCTGTCTTCTCGGTTTTCTTTTTTGAGGCATCATAGTAGATGTCGTCATCATAGTAATTCTGAGCGGCGGCAGGAAGTGACACCGCGGCCATAATCACCACCGGAAACAAACGTCGGGAAATGTTCAATAACTTAGTCATCAGAGAGAATATTTTTTATAAAGTTCAGTAATCTTGGCATAATAGACGACCACATCAAAAAAACGGTCTGTCATTACATGTTTTTAGACTGATTTAAACATAGAAAGTTTAATCAACGCTATAACAAGAACAAAGATACGCAATATTTTCTGTCTGACAAGACATAACAATAGTTAAAAGACACACAAGAGGTCACTGGTGCGGATATTACGGTGAATAGCCGGCAACTATGTCATGACACAGGTTACCGGCTATCATATTTTTCACACGACTGAAGTCATTACCTGTTGTCTGACTCCGGCTTCAGTTCGTAGGCCGCCATCGCAACGGTGAATCCCCAGTAGATGAAAGCTATAGAAGCCAGGAATGAAACCATCATCATGTCGCTTGTCCATCCTGCCTCAAGGAAGAAGAAGCCGATAATGGCAAGGAGAATACCATTAACTATGCCCAGCCACCAGTAACGTCCGCGGCGGTGAGTGGCTGAGCCGACAAAAGCTTCAATGCCCCAGAAGAGGAACACGAACGCGAGGAAATAAGGGAACACAGCCTCTGAAAGCAAGATACTGCGGACAAGCATGAAGCCGATAAACATGTCGATGATGCCACCGGCTATCCACCAACCCCAGCCTTTGGGTGAATTAGGACCTGCGGCGACACACAACTGCACGATGCCTGCAAGAATCAGCAACCACCCGAAAATCTGTGATGCGACAGCATATCCGGCTGCCGGCCAGAACCAATAGGCGAAACCGCCTATAACCAAGAGGATGCCTAAAATAAGCACAACCCACCACCAACGGGTCTGGCCTATAAGATTTGCTTTAAAATTTTTCATAACATAAATAATTAGTTAAACTGTTTTATAAATCTTTTGAATTTACAACAATCGCCAACGTCTTTTTGTTTGCGTAGAAAAAACACACCCTACGTTTATGATGATAAAGAGTATAAAAATCTTTGCCGTGACACAGATTGTTAGTACTTTTGCAGAACAAGAGCTAAAAAATATTCATATATAAAGAAACAAGCACAGACAATGGATCTCAACCTACCCCTCGCGTTATTTGACGCCTCATATTATTTCGGAGAAATAGTCAATAACATGAGCTACCTGTATGTCTTCATTTTCATGGTGATCGAAAGCTCGTTCATCCCTTTTCCGTCAGAAATCATCGTGCCGCCGGCCGCCTATCTTGCCTGCCAGTCTGCACGTCAATTGACATTCCGCGGTGAACTGCTGACCATACCCGACATGAATATTTTTGCAATTGTCCTTGTTGCGACAGCAGGTGCTATAGTCGGAGCTTTGATCAACTATGGCCTGTCACTGTGGATCGGGCGACCGATTGTCTACCGCTTTGCAGACTCAAGGATCGGACATGCCTGCCTGATCAACCGCGAGAAAGTCGAGAAGGCCGAACAGTATTTTGACAAACATGGCAACGTATCGACATTTGTAGGCCGTCTGATTCCGGCAGTAAGACAGTTGATTTCCATTCCGGCAGGTCTGGCCAGGATGAACATCTGGACGTTCACACTCTTCACAGGTCTCGGAGCAATGCTCTGGAACGGCATTCTTGCGGCGCTGGGATGGTTTCTGTCGACAACCGTCGGCATTGACAGTCTTTTTGACGCCGTCGAGAAATACAACAGTTATCTGTCTGTTGCCGGACTATGTCTGCTGCTCATATGCGTAGTCTTCATCGGATGGAACGCATTCAGGCCGCATGCAAAGAAAGCATAAACTTTATCCTAAAAACTTCATTTTTACAATCACAGTCTCAGCATGATAATCGCCCCTTCACTGCTATCAGCCGATTTCGCCAACCTCGGACGCGATACAGAACTAATCAACGAAAGCGCCGCCGGAATGATCCATATGGACGTTATGGATGGTGTTTTCGTGCCTAACATATCTTTTGGATTTCCGGTGCTTGAAGCCGTAGGCAGAATAGCCCGCAAACCACTTGACGTGCATCTGATGATAGTCGAACCACAACGCTATATCTCCAGAGTCAGAGACTGCGGCGCGGCAATCATGAACATCCACCAGGAAGCCTGCGTCCACCTCCACCGTACAGTCGAGGCAATCCACGACGCCGGCATGAAAGCAGCCGTGACCCTCAATCCGTCGACACCCGTTGAAACTCTACGCGACATAATCGGCGACCTCGACATGGTGCTTCTAATGAGCGTCGATCCGGGCTTCGGAGGCCAGAAGTTCATTGCCAACACGTTGCATAAGATCAAACGTCTCAGGGCGTTGATCGACGAGAGCGCATCAAAGGCCACAATCGAGGTCGATGGCGGTGTAACTCTCGAAAACATATCTTCGATATCCAAGGCGGGAGCAGACATTGCCGTGACCGGAAGTGCAGTGTTCAAGGCCGACAATCCGCTTGAGACCATCAGACAAATGAGCCAACTTTAGAACTTGAAAAAATAACAGTTCTTAAATCTCATCAACCAAATCAACCCATTATCACAACTCATCTCCCAATGCCGACACCCAACAGACGCGACACATCACGACGAAGCAACGATAACGCCAGACGAACCGCCAAATCTCCTTCGAAAAAGAGACAAAATTCAGGGTTCATAGCATTTTTCAAAGACCGGCGCACACATCTGGCCTTAGGTCTTATACTCGTTGTCATAGCCTTTGTCATGGCCATATGCACCGTGTCGCATCTCAAAAACGGAGCTCTTGACCAGAGCCTCGTTGCCGACGGCATGTCACCGGCAGCCATCGCCGACTCCGGAGTCAAAGTCCATAATACGGCCGGAGCGTTCGGAGCGTGGCTTTCACATGTGCTGATGACAGAAGGCCTGGGCATCGGCGCCTTCGTGCTGGTGATCTATCTTGGCACAGTCGGAATGACACTGCTCGGTGTGATACGCTGCAAATTCTGGACTCTCACCTTCAAGTGCCTGTTCTCGGCCATAGCAATATCTATCATAGCCGGACTTGTCACTCTCCACATCGACAGTTTCACACATTGGGGAGGTGTCCACGGACGGCAGGCCAACCTATGGCTCGAACACATCGGCAGCTGGCCTGTGGCATGGGCAGTAACGATCATTCTCGCAGGTCTGCTCATCGCTGTCTTCCTCAATCCGTTGAAAAACGCCCTCGACAAAATCATCACCCTCATTCCTCGCCGCAAGAAGCAGGAAGACAGCGAGACTTACGACAGACCGGAAATCTCACTCGACGAGCTTTCTGAAGATCAACCGCACACTCCCGGCTTCAAAGAAACCGAGCTGGAATTTGGCGACGAACATGAAAACCGGTACACCCAAGCCCCTGTCAACTCTTTTGCCATAGACAGCGAAGACGAAGTCTTGCTTGAAGACCTCTCCGACGAACCGGCCGAAGCGCTTCGTCCACAGTTCACACCTTCGGCAGGCGCAACTTCGGTCGAACAGTCTACAACTCAGCTCAATATTACAGCGTCCGAGGGTCCTACTTTCACTATCAAAGAGACTGAATCCCTTGACACTCAAGCCGACCCGTCAAAAGCGGCTGCAATCGACCGAAATCCCGCAGAGCAATTGCCCTACGATCCCCGCGCTGACCTTTCGCGCTACGTATTCCCGTCGATTGATCTTCTTGAAGACCGTCCTTCAGGCGAGTTAGTCGATCCTGAGGAACAGCAGAAAAACAAAGACTTGATTGTCAAGACTCTTCTTGACTATAAAATACCGATCCAACGCATCGAAGCCACTATAGGCCCGACTGTCACACTCTATGAAATCGTGCCGGCCGAAGGAGTCCGCATCGCACAGATACAAAGACTCGAAAACGACATCGCACTCAGCCTTGCAGCCCTCGGCATACGCATCATCGCGCCTATACCCGGAGCGGGCACCGTCGGCATCGAAGTTCCGAACAGAGATCCGAAGACTGTGTCGATACGTTCGATCGTAGGTTCTAAGAAATTTGCCGAAGCCTGCCAGAAAATGATACTTCCGATGGCGATGGGAGCCACTATTTCAAACGAAATATTCATCCAGGACCTCGCAAAAATGCCCCACCTGCTTGTTGCCGGTGCCACCGGACAAGGCAAATCGGTGGGTCTCAACTGCATCATAGCCTCGCTGCTCTACGCCAAACATCCGTCGGAACTTAAGTTTGTGTTCATAGACCCCAAGATGGTTGAATTTGCAGCATACCGCAAACTCGAAAACCACTATCTCGCCAAATTGCCCGACGCTGAAGAACCAATAATCACTGATGCCAACAAAGTTCCCGCGACACTCAGTTCGCTGTGTCTGGAAATGGACAACCGCTACATGCTCATGAGCAAGGCCGATGTCCGTTCCGTCGAAGAATATAACCGCAAATTCTGTCGCCACGCCTTAAATCCGGAGAACGGACACAAGTTCATGCCCTATATCGTAACGATAGTAGACGAATTTGCCGATCTCATCATGGTAGGTGGAAAAGATGTACCACTCCACATCGCACGTATCGCCCAGAAAGGCCGAGCCGCAGGCATGCACATCATCATTGCCACTCAGCGTCCGTCGGCTGATGTCATCAGCGGTATGATCAAAAACAACTTCCCGGGGCGTATCGCATTCCGCGTAATGTCGATGGTCGACAGCAAGACCATCCTTGACCGCACAGGCGCCAATCAGCTGATCGGACGAGGCGACATGCTGTTTCTTATCAACGGCCGGGTAGAGCGTGTGCAATGCGCATTCATCGACACCCCTGAGATCGATGCCATCACCGACCACATCAATGCCCAGATCGGATATGACAGCGCATATCTGCTGCCGGAGGCGCCAACCGAAAATGCCCCGGGGACTGACTGCGCAGACCCAAGCAAACGGGATGCATTGTTCAATGACTGCGCACGTTTTATCGTCACACAGCAGACTGCGTCTACCTCATCCCTGCAACGACGTTTCAGCATCGGGTATAATAAGGCCGGCAAAATAATGGACCAGATGGAAGCCGCCGGCATTGTCGGAGCTGCCCAGGGTGCTAAACCGAGAGCCGTACTCATGGACGCTGTCACACTCGAAAGCATCCTGTGATTTACAATGGACTAAACAACATGACGCATTCCAACGTTAGTCAAACGATGAGCAATATATTTAAAAACATACTACGCCCCGCCATCATGGCCGCAGCATTAACATTGTCGGCCATGACTGCCCGTGCCGACGACAGCGCTACAGCTATAATGGAGCATTGTGTAGCCTCTCTTTCGAAACCTGCAGCAAGCAACATATCCTTCTCGATCATGGGTGACGGAGCGATGCAACCCGGATCTTTGACTTTCAGCGGCAAGAGTTTCAGGATGGAGACTCCGCAGGTGAGCATATGGTTTGACGGCAAAACCCAATGGACTTATCTGAAGGCCAACAATGAAGTCAACATAACAGAACCGACTGAAGCCGAGATATCCGAGTCAAACCCCTTTGAACTCATCCGCAGCTATGGTACAGACTTCAGATGCCGCAAGGTAAGGACAACACCCACAGCCGACATCATCGAGCTTACTCCGAAACATACAGGCGCAGGCTACAGCAATGTGATACTCACAGTCAACAAATCCAACGGTCTGCCCTCAGCCATGGAAATAAAATTTTCAAACGGAACAATCTCCGACATCAAGATTAAATCCATAACGGCAGTAAGCCCACAAAATGGACTTTTCACATTTCCGGCAAAAGCATACCCCGGAGTCGAAACCGTAGACTTAAGATAATATCTCCCTAACAATAAAAAAACATAAAACGCCATGCATACCAAATGTCTTATAATCGGTTCGGGACCTGCAGGATATACCGCTGCAATCTACGCATCACGAGCCAATCTCGAACCCCTGATTATCGAAGGTCCCCAACCGGGCGGCCAGCTCACAACGACAACAGAGATTGAGAACTTTCCCGGCTATCCCGAACGTGTGACAGGCATCAAAATGATGGAAGACCTGCGTGCCCAGGCAGAACTGTTCGGAGCAAGAATCCGCATGGGGCGTGTAACGGCTGTCGACTTCTCGTCACGTCCGTTCAGCGTGACCGTAGACGGCAGTGAGACTATAACTGCCGACGGTGTGATCATTTCGACAGGAGCCACAGCCCGCTATCTCGGTCTTCCCGACGAACAGAAATACATGGGCATGGGCGTATCCGCATGTGCCACATGCGACGGCTTCTTCTATCGCAAACGCACAGTGGCCGTTGTCGGAGGCGGTGACACCGCAGCCGAAGAAGCCCTCTACCTTGCCGGACTCGCCTCAAAAGTATATCTGATTGTCAGACGCGACAAATTACGCGCCTCAAAAGTGATGCAGCAACGTGTGTTTGAAAATCCAAAGATAGAGATCCTCTTCAACACCAATACAGTCTCGCTATTTGGTAATGATGTGCTCGAAGGCGCAAAACTCGTGACCAACAAAGGCACCGAGAACGAAAACTATTATGACATCGCGATTGACGGATTTTTCCTTGCCATAGGCCATAAGCCCAACACTGAGATTTTCGCCGGTCAGATCGAGCTTGATGAACAAGGCTACATAAAGGTCTCAGCTCCTTCGACACGCACCAATATCGACGGCGTATTTGCAGCCGGCGATGTGGCCGACCCCACTTATCAGCAAGCAATCTCTGCAGCCGGCACAGGATGCCGCGCCGCAATTGACCTCGAACGATTCCTGCTCGAAAATGAGTGAGCTGAACAATGACAATCCGGCAAACGGTTCGTTTGCCGGATCAACCGCTCAGGTGGCCGCTTTTATCCAGAGTGGAGACATCGTTTCTGCCGTTCGTCTCAGCGGTGAACTGCTCGCTGAGTGCGACAGCCGCCTGCGGGCATGTTACGTCGATAAGTCAGACTTGACGGATGCAATTGATGCATTTGTCGAAGCCGCGTCGCTCCATGTCTATTGTCTGCGCATGGCCAAAGTCACTGACGAAGCTTTGATGTGTGCGGTCGGAAGCCTCCTGACCCTCGAAGTCTACAAAGTCTCTGACCGCGTCATGGCTATTGACAAGGTAAGACTTTATGATTTCGCCGTTCGTTCGGCAATAGACAGTTTCGAGCTCAGAGGCGATGCAATCGATGAGGACACAGAAGCCCACCGCGGCTTTATCCTGTCTTACCTCGCGTCTCTGCTATATCATTACTATCGCAAAGCCGTCGAAGAAAACAGTGAGGCCGGAGTGCTCAACGATGTCTACTCTTTTCTCAAAGCCATCAGTGGCAGCGGAGCGATCCAGACTCCCACCATACGCCTTGGCGAAAGCGATGTCAATCCCGACAACGCAGGCCCATTGCTGGTCGATATCATGAGCCGCGCAGCGGCCCTGACGTCATAGCGAGACGCGCTTTCATAATCCACGCCTACTCGAGATCCTGTTCAGGTTGAGCCGCGTCCACTTCCGACTGAGTCGCGAATCCTTTGCGCGCCTTGCGATACCAGTAGCCGCCCGCCATACGCCACAAGAAAATCCCGCCTCTGAATGTCAGTTCGATGCACATGGCAATCCAGACTCCTTTGAGCCCCATCACCGGAGCGAAAATAGCTGCTACCGGAATGCGCACGAGCCATATGCTGCCAAAGTTCATTATGGCGGGGAGCAGCGTGTCCCCCACCCCGACAAAAGCGCCATAAGCCACAATCGAAGCTGCATACATAGGTTCGGCCCAGGCCTCGATGCGTAGAACATCAGCGCCGAGCCGGCTTATCTCGTCAACAGGCGTCATGATGTCCATCATCATCGGCGCGCAGACATACATGATGCCCCCCATTATCGTCATAATCGCCATACCCATAGCAACGGTTATGTGGCCAAAGCGCTTCACAAGATCAATGCGCCCAGCGCCAAAGCTCTGTCCGGTCAATGTTGTGGCAGCATCACCAATGCCAAATCCCGGCATATAGCACAGGCTCTCGGCAGTCACAGCAAAAGCATTGGCCGCGATGGCTACAACCCCGAGGGGCGCGACAATGACAGTAATCATTATCTGCGCACCGCAGAACACGACATGTTCGAGTGTCATAGGCAGGGCTATGCCCGCTCCTTTTGACAGGACTTCTCGGGTCGGGCGGAAACTGCCGCGGGGATATCTCGCGATATTCAATTCCTTCTGTCTCGCACACAAAAACCACATCATCACTCCGGCGGTCACACACTCGGCAAGCACTGTGCCGAGCGCAGCGCCCAGCACTCCGAGTCCGGCACCGGGCATTGTAAAGCTGATGCCTGCAAACGACAGGTCGCGAGTCGGAAATATCAGCATGAAATTGAAGACGACATCAAGCAGACACATCATGATATTGAGCATGCTCGGCACCTTCATGTTGCCGGCACAACGCAACATACCGCCGGCAAGATAATTCATGATCAGCACCGGAAGAGCCATGATAAAGACAGAGAAATACATCGTCGAGTCATGGCATATGGCCTCGTCTCCTCCCAACCAATGCGGCAGGAATGGCGCTATCGAAAGTCCGATGGCTGTTATCACCAGAGCCGCCGCGAGGCATGAACTTATGCCCTGGCGAAGTATCGAACGCGCCCCCTCATATTTCTTTGCTCCGATATGATGTGCCACCTGTACGGAGAATCCCATCGTGATCATCGAACATACGCCCCAGAAAAGCCACAGACTGCTGGAGACGAGTCCGACCGAGGCAGCCTTGTCAGCGCCCAGCCGTCCGACCATCGACGCATCGATATATTGCATAAGAATGCTCGACAATTGAGCGAGAATCGCCGGCATCGCAAGCTTGGCCGTCAACGCGACCTGCTCGCGGAGTGTCATCTTCTCTCCGTTCTGGATCTTAGCAATATCAGACATAGGATTAAATAGCCGGCGTTGAACTGAAAAATTTAGCAATGCGGCTCAAAGCGTCTTTCAGAACAGGCCGGGGCATAGCGATATTGAGTCTTATGAAGCTATCGTTACCATAAATAGAGCCTGATGCTACTCTGACATGACAATCATCAGTCATACGACGCTCTATTTCATCACCGTTCATTCCTGACGCCTTAATGTCAACCCACACGAGATAAGTCGCTTCGAGCGCTGTAATGGGATAGCCGGGAAGTTCGGCTTTGAAAAAACCGTGCAAGAGGTCATAGTTTCCGGCCAGATATTCGCGCAAGGCGTCAAGCCAACGGTCTCCGTGATTATAGGCTGCGATCAGAGCTGTCACTCCGAAGGGATTGACATCGCAGACCTCATTGATATTTATGGCTCGGTCTATGCGACGCCTGACCGAAGCGTCAGGAGCAACGATATTGGCTATCTGCAGGCCGGCGGTGTTGAATGCCTTGCTCGGCGATGAACAGACAATCGCCTGATCATCAATAAGTCCGTAGGGATTATAATCAAATCCGGGCATCGTCAGCTCGCAATGGATTTCATCGCTTATCACACGCACACCATGACGACGGCAGATGTCGGCAACGCTGCTTAGTTCGGCCGCAGTCCATACACGCCCTGTAGGATTATGTGGATTGCAGAGCAACAAAAGCTTGTTGTCGGGAATAGCCGCAAGTCTTTCAAGCTCTTCAAAATTCATCTCGAAACGCATACGTCCGTCCGGCATGTCGCGTCTGAGCAACGGGCTCTCCACAACCCTGCAACCATTGTTTCTGATCGAAGAAAAGAAACAGTTATAGGCCGGCGTATGCAGGATGACACCGTCGCCCGGGTTTGCCAACGCTTTGATGACAGCCGACACAGCCGGAACCACACCCGACGTGTAGATGACCATCGAGGGATCGATCGGATAAGAATGACGCTTTTCAAACCATGCGCACAATGCCTCATAGTAGTCTTCTCCGACATAGGTATAACCGAATACTCCGTGAGCGACACGCTTCTGCAAAGCGTCGATTATAACCGGAGCCGTCTTGAAGTCCATGTCGGCCACCCACATCTCTATCATATCGGCAGCGTCTGCTGTCGCATGGCTGTCCCACTTATAAGATCCGGAGTGATGGCGGTCTACAACTTTGTCAAAATCGCAAGCCGTCATCATGATTTCTGAGTGGCTATTATGCGACAATCGGCCGGAGCCTTGCAGTGAGTGTCTATTATGATTTCACCGATATAGGGGGCCTCGATCGAACCGGTGCGCGGGTTCTTTACGCTCGTGATCGGAGATATCACACGGGCTTGGAGTTCCGAATCCTCAAACGCGAGATCACAGTCTGTGTCAAAAACGCAGTCTTCAACAACGAGATCATGGGCATAGCATAATGGCTGAGTACCTGAAATGCGACATCTTACAAGACGCAGGCCATGACTGTGCCAGCCGAGATATTCACCGGTGATTTCGCTGTCATAGACAGTGACGTTTTCGGTGTTCCAGAATGCATCTTTGGAGTCGATGACAGCATTGCGTATGGTCACGTTACGGCAATATTGAAATGAATAGTTACCCTGCTGACGATAACGGTCGATATCGATGTCTTCACAGTGCATGAACAGGTAATCGCCTTTTGCGACTTCCACATCCCGCAATGTTATCCTGCGGCAATGCCACAAAGTTTCGGCGGCATCAGGTATCTTGACATTGGTCAGGCTCAGATCTGACATCTCACGGAACATTTTAGGGGCTTCGACGAGTGTGTCAGTCATCGTCAGTCCGCTTGAATACCACAAGGCCGCGCGGGCACCTTCGGTGAAAAGACACTTGTCAATCCTGAAACCTTCTGTATGCCAGAACGGATATTTGCCTTCGAAACGGCAGTCAATAGCCTCAACATCCTTACAGCATTTCAACGCCGACTCTCCGGCGTGGATCGTCACATTGCGCAATGATATGCCGTGGGCTCCAAAAAGAGGACGTTCGCCTCCGAATTCTTTATCTTCTATCACTTCCATATGGCTTTAGAAATTTTGATTACAATATTAAAATACCCAATCAATCTAAAAATCAAATAATTAAACAATGACAAGCCGAGCAAAGCTTGATCGGACTGACCATCGAGACGTCACATATACTTATTCTTCAGTCACCGCCTGTCTGATGACGGGATCAACCGGGTCAGAGTCCACGGCATCATCGGGTTGCAATGGCTGTCCGGTAAGATCTTCACCGCTACCGCCGACAGCTTCAACATCCGGTTCAAGTGGCTCAGATTGCTGACGTTTCACAATCTGCTTTGAGACACGAGGTTTCAGGGCCGGTCGCTCGGCAGCCGACATCACTTCATCCATCTCATCGCTGACGATAAATATGTCGTCAGACGAAAGCGGGCGCAGTGCTTCAAACCATTTGAACTTTGAAAGATAGAACAACGAACGCTTTGCCATGAACAATGGTGTCGCGGTGCCATTAGTATCGGGCCACATCTTGATTCTCTCGGCAACCCTGTTTTTAAAATCAGCAGCGAGGAAACTGCTCTCCGCATTCACAATCTTGTTGACTGTCGAGTCTGACTCCTGAGGATACATGATAATCTCTACATTTCCCTCGATGTCAAGATGTCTGAGGTCGTTTTTCTCGAAATAGGCTGTCATTTTCTTGCCGCTGATCTGATTATAGTGCTCACCCTCGATCTGTTGCGCGGCAAAACCGAATTCGGGCAAAAATGCCTTGTCGACGGTCGAATCATTGAGGTGCATCTCGATGACATTTCCGAATATCTGTTGCTCCTGGTTCCATATCACAGGATTGACATACATGCGGAGCATAGAGTCACGTTCGGTGAAACGCATCGAGTCACACACACCCTGAAGATCACTCCTGAAGAAGCGCACCCTTGGATATATGACAGCGACATGACAGGTATCAATCTCAAAAGTCTCGGGGATTCCGGCAATCGTATCAGCTTCATAGGCAATCGTGTCGAGTTCGATAAAAGTCTCGATATAGCGCCCGTGAAGGAAGAGAGTGTCACCCTCGGAATATTCCTTTATAACCGCACGGCCTGTCACATATGAGCTGTCGCGCAATTCATTATAATAACCATATTCGCCGCAGACCATCGCTTTGTTGTCGATATCGGTCAGCTCCATATTGCCGAAAGCCTCACCATAGCCGGCTCCGCGGTTATAGTAGACAGAGTCGGCGATAAGACGTTGGTTCTGAGAAGTCAGTATGGTCGGTCGTTCGGAGAGCATACAGATATTGGAGTCAGTAAGATATACGCCCCTACGGGTGTAGACCGTCCCCCGGGCGTTGACTATCGTGCTGGCCGCGTTAAGCTCCGCGACATGCTGCTCCGTGTTGTAATATAAAGTGTCAGAATAGATGTCGAGCGTATCGTTTTGAGAACGGGAATTGAGATGGACGTCTGTATAGAAATTAGCTTCCTTGGTCGATGGCATGTATTCGCCTTCGAGCGATGTCAACCTGTTGGACGCATCGGTCAACTCACCGCCGACATTATAGTAGCCGAGATCAAGCTTGAGATCATAGACAAAGATGTCAGTCTTGAGTTCGACCTCTTTGTTGATCAGACGCACCTTCTTGCCGTCGTCGGCATAAAGAGTGGCGATTTCGGCATCCGGACGGCCGTCATAGACCAATTCGTCGGCAAAGACAAAGAGGGTATCGCCCTGCTCCATGCGCACATTGCCAAACGCTTCCATCGACTCAGTTTCGGGATAATAATGACAACTGTCACAATACATATACATCGGACCTTTTGTAAACATCACATCACCGACGAGTATCATGAACGAGTCTGCATCTGTCTTACGAAGCACATTGGCGTGTTCGAGAAACACCCTGTTGCCGGCCGCCCGGTCTGCGGTAGGCACCTGCGGCACAAACACAGGCTGACTTGCTGAAGTCTGACGCGCGACAACGCTCAGAAACAGCGGCGCCACCACAACTGCCAAAACAGCTATGACGGCGAGCCTGGAAATTGAAAGACTACGTCTTGGTTTCAAAATTCAATTACGATTATTTGCTCTTGATCCAGCCTTTATGTTCAAAATCACATCCCCTCCAACCGTCTTCGATGCGGACATAAGTCTCCTTGATTTTTTTCTCAAGCCACTCGTTGACGATTTTTTCGCGGGCTGACTCTTCATACATATCTTTGATCATCTGGAAATCGTCGGCAAGATTTGCCGTATGTGCATCGATGCGGTTAGACAGTTTCACGATGGCCACGATGTCACGGTCTCTTTTAGGATCTTTCATCACAAACGGTTTCGAAATCTCGCCTACCTGAAGGTTAGCGACCGCTCTGGCCACCTCTTGCGGAAGCTGAGACATTTCGAAGCGTGTCGATTTTGTCTCATCGTTGACCATCACACCTCGACTGAAACGTGTGTCCTTGTCCTGCGACAGATAACGAGCTGCTGTTTCAAATGAGAACTTATCGTCGAGTATCTCCGTGCGCACCGAGTCAAGACGGTTGATCGCATCCAAAAGATCCTTTTCAGCGACTTTCGGACGCAGCAGAAGATTTCTTGTGTTGATGCGGTCACCGCGCTTTTCGATCAGCTGTATGATATGGAATCCGAACTCAGTCTCCACTATTTTCGAGACCTTCTTAGTGTCATTAAGGTTAAACGCCACAGCGGCATATTCAGGAGCAAGGACGCTGCGCCCCATAAATCCGGTCTCACCGCCGCGTATGCCTTCACCTGACTCTGAATAAAGGATAGCCAATGTCGAGAACTCGCTCTCACCGCGGTTTATGCGGTCGGCATAATCACGCAGACGTGCCTTTACATTATCAATTTCCTCTCGAGGGATGACAGGCTTTATGCTGATGATCTGCACCTCGACCTGAAGAGGCACCGACGGGATACTGTCGACAGAGAGTTTGTCAAAATAACGACGTACATCGCCCGGAGTGATCTTAAGATTCTTACTTAAGGACGCCTGCACTTCACTGATACGGTAACGGTCACGCATGTTGGACACAAAATGCTCGCGTATTTCGGGAAATGGCTGACGGAAATATTTTTCAACTTTTTCTCTTGATCCGAGGTTGCCGATAAGCAAGTTCATCTGATTGTCAGCCTGCTGCTGTATCATGCCCTCCTGAACCTCTACCGTGTCGATATCGGCCTGATGCAGGAAAAGGCGGTCGACAGCTATACGCTCGGGGATGACACAGTAAGGATCACCTTTTATCGGCGTACGATCTTGAAGCATCTCATAATAAGCCTGCTCAATTTCAGATTTATAGATCGGCTCATCACCGATGACCCAAGCGACTTCTTCAGCGACATTGTTCTGGGCTGTTGCAATCGCTACGGATGCAAACGTGATAAATGAAGTTATTATCGGCCTGATTTTCATCATCATTATTTTAATCGTCGTGTTGTAGATTCTTTATATTATCTGCAAAGGTAAGACTTTTTTTTGCTAAGTCAAGGTTCAAGGTCTACGAATAGCTTAATTTTACCTTCTTTAAGAGATTTATCATATAATCGCGTCAGCAAAGAGGCATCGTACTGTCTCCGTTTTGCAGCCAAAAGCTTTTCTTTGATCATAGTCCTGGCATTATCATAGGGCATCACAGCTCCTACCGGCAGCACATCCTTGATGTCGAGCAAATAAACAAACCCACCGGCCGATGTCTCAAAATGATCACGTCCCTTTAAAAATGCCGCAGGGTTGTCTCCGAAATCATATGGTATATGAAGTTCGATCTGCTCCCAGTCTATCCAGCGGTCACGGAAATAATCATAGTGCATCGCCGACGATAGCACCTCCTTTTCGAGACGGTCTATATCATTCTGATTGTCCGAGCGATAGAGCCGCCTGATGGTTGCGAGATTAGCAGCGTCCTGAGGAATTTTGAGATACACACCCTGTATCATCGGGCGTTCGATCACAAAGTCTGCATTGTGGTTGACAAAATAGTTGTGAAGCGTATCCTCGGGGATATCGTTGTCGCCGTGCGACTCAAACATCCTGCGTCTGTATTCCATCTCGATCAGTCGCTTCCTGTAATCGTCTGTCATTCGGTCAATCTCAGCCATATCGATTTCGGCGGATGCGATATCAGAAATAAGATGCCGCTCGATCCAACGATGTATATATGCCCCGGCATAACGAATGCTGTCGGGACGCGACAATCCGCCGGGCACAGCGCTTGCAAGCTCGGTGCGCGTCAGGGTCGAATTACCCACCCTGACTAAAGCCTGATTGTCACCCTCACCTGATGACTTTGAGCAAGCGGTGAGGATGACAATCAGCAACCACATCAAATGTGGCAGATATTTATCTGACAAGGTCATTTTGACTCAAGTTGTTTGAGAATCTTTTTGTTGATCTTCACTTTATATTTTTTGTGAAGGGTCTTGAGCCATTCTTTTTCAAGCAGGGCCTGATAGTCGGTTGTTGCAGCGCCTCTGACGTCAGCCGCTTCCTCAGGTTGACTTAGCAGGCGTCCTTTATATGCGCGATATGCACTCCACCTCTGATTCTTAGCCTCGGGCTTTTCACCTCCGAAAGCGAGATAGTCAGTGATGGCGTTCTCTCCTTTGGCTGCTATCACACGTTCGATCTTTATGGCTTTGCCGAAGTGTTTGCGCATGTCGCTGACAAACGCCTCGGGATTGTCTGTCGAAAGTGAGTCGGCATAATTCACGGCCTCGTCAAGCACCGAGTCTGAAGCCGCAAAAATCACATATCCTTTGAAGCGCTCCTTGTCCCATGCATATTTCGAGATGTTCTTATGGAAATATTTTTCCAGACCGTCCTTATCTTTTGCTGCGTTATCCCAGACGTTGCGGTTTGAGATTTCAAAAAGCATTATGCCGTCGCGGTATTCATTGATAAGGTTTCTGTAGTCGGCATTCTCGTCAGCGAGTTCGGCAATGGCTCTGGCGGTGATAATATCTTCGACCATGTTTTTTGCGCTTGCATTAATAGCCACGGCTGTCTCGGCCGAGGTGGCAAACGGACGTCTGCCGATAGCTTCATAAGCCTGAGCCACGGTGATATCCTCATCACCTATTTTTGCGAGCGGTGTTGTGTCGACAGCCAGCTGGGCAAGAGTGGCGCTGTCACACACCGCTCCCTTGTCGATCAGTTTCTGTTTGAGGGCCATCGAATTTGCCATCATCATCGTGACGCCATATTTATCAGCAAGCTGTTTTAGTTTGGCCTGACGAGGCTCATCAGAGCGACCGTCGCGGTTCATAAGGCTCTTGATTTTATCTTTGGCCTGCTCGAGAGGCTCCACTCCGCGATGTTCGTGGCGCTTGATGATATGATAGCCGAAGGGAGTGGTAAACGGTTTTGAAATCTCACCGTCGGCAAGAGCAAACGCAACGCTGTCAAACTCGGCCACCATCATGCCCGAGCCAAACCATCCGAGGTCACCGCCACGCTGTGCCGAACCGGGATCCTGAGATTCGCGCATTGCAACGTCAGCGAAGTCCGCCCCTGCAGCGACAACATTATAGATAGAGTCTATAGCCGCCTTCTGAGAAGGTAATATTTCCTGAGGCACATCGCGTGTCAGCTTCAGGATATGCGAGGCATGCACCTCGCCTCTGGCATCGCGGACATCCTCCACTTTGACGATGTGGACACCGAAGCCCGAGTCTATAACCTTCGAAATCTCGCCTTTTTTAGTGTCATAGGCTGCTTTTTCGAACGCCCAGGGAAAACGTCCTGCCGAAATCCAGCCCATTTCGCCGCCGTTCTGGGCGGTCGGTGTGTCTATTGAGTATTTGCGGGCCGCATCTTCAAACGATATCTCGCCATTGTTGATCGAGCGGCGTATGCCTTCGAGCTCGCGTGTCATCTCCCTGAGATTGTCATTCTGACGGTCGACAGCAAGCATGATATGGCTGACTTTGACATCCTTGCCGAAATGAGAATATGCCTCCTTTATCAAAGCATCCTCAACGGCATTATCGCGCAGATATGGTGCGGCAAGTTCGTCACGGAATTTGTTAAACTCAGCGAGAAACGTAGCCGTAGTGTCGATGCCGGCATGACGCGCATCCGCAACCTTGAGTTTATAATCGACAAACATGTTGACATATTCGTCAACCGACTGCGGCTGCATCTGCTGCGAATTGTTTTTCTTGAACAGGTATTCAAACTCACTGACCCTGACATCCTGACCGTCGACTGTCATCAGCACCGGATCATCGGCAAGAGGAGCAGCTGCAGATGCCCCGACGGCCACTGAAAGCGCGGCCATTGATAAAATAAGCTTATTCATCTTCGTGATATGCTCGGTTATATTCTTTAAAGATTTTGCAAAAATATTATATAAGACATAACGTCAGACAACGGAAAATATTGTACGATCCGTGTCTGACGTCATGAAAAATATCGTGTGTCTGTCAAAAGCACCGTGAGGCTTGGGCGGGCCTCCGCCTCCTTGTCTTCACTGACAGGGCCTCATTGTGTCCGGCGATCAACGCTGTGAAGCGCTGTAGTTGGGAGCTTCGCTGGTTATAGCCACATCATGGGGATGACTTTCGGCCACTCCGGCATTGGTGATGCGTGTGAAACGTGCCTTATGGAGAGCTTCGATATCTTTCGCGCCACAATATCCCATGCCTGCACGCAGACCACCGAGCATCTGATAGACTGTTTCATAAAGCGTGCCCTTATAAGGCACACGGGCAGCGATGCCTTCCGGCACAAGCTTCTTGGCATCCGTCTCTCCGGCCTGGAAATAGCGGTCCTTCGAGCCTTTTTCCATAGCTTCAAGCGAGCCCATGCCTCTATATGATTTGTATTTACGACCGTTGAATATGATCGTATCGCCGGGCGACTCCTCGACACCGGCAAGCAGACCTCCGAGCATAACAGAGTGGCCGCCGGCTGCAAGCGCCTTGACAATATCGCCGCTATAACGGATGCCACCGTCTGCAATCAAGGGCACATCTGTATCGGCCAGCGCTTTGGCAACATCGTAGACAGCTGAAAGCTGTGGCACACCTACACCTGCGATGACACGTGTCGTACAGATCGATCCCGGACCAATGCCGACCTTGACTCCGTCGGCTCCATTCTCGGCGAGATAACGCGCGGCGTCGCCTGTGGCAATATTGCCGACAACAACATCGATCTGGGGATATTTTTCTTTCACTGCACGGAGAACACCGATCACACCGCGCGAATGGCCGTGGGCCGTATCAATCACAATAGCGTCAACCCCGGCAGCGACCAGAGCGTCAACACGCTCCATAGAGTCAGCCGTGACACCGACCCCGGCAGCCACACGCAGACGGCCGAGAGCATCTTTGCATGCATTGGGTTTATCCTTGGCCTTAGTTATGTCTTTATATGTCACAAGACCGACAAGACGTCCGTCACTGTCGACAACAGGCAGTTTCTCTATCTTATGTTTCTGTAATATCTCGGCAGCCTCTTCGAGATTGGTCGACTGGGATGTGGTCACCAACCCTTCTGAAGTCATCACTTCATCAATCTTGCGGTTCAAATCACGCTCGAAACGCAGGTCGCGGTTGGTCACGATGCCGACAAGCATACGGTCGTCATCGACAACAGGTATGCCACCGATGTGATACTCTTCCATCATGGCGAGAGCATCTCTCACAGTCGAACCGCGTCTGATGGTCACCGGATCATAAATCATGCCGTTTTCGGCACGCTTGACCGCATGTACCTGACGGGCCTGCTCTTCGATCGACATGTTTTTATGGATGACACCGATGCCTCCTTCGCGCGCAATGGCGATAGCAAGCTGAGCTTCGGTCACAGTGTCCATGGCCGCTGAAACCAACGGCACATTAAGAGTGATATTACGCGAAAACCGGGTTTTGAGGTTAACCTCTCTGGGAAGGACTTCCGAATAAGCCGGAATAAGAAGGACGTCGTCAAACGTCAAGCCGTCCATCTGTACTCTATCTGCAATAAAAGACATGTTGATAACGATTAGATTTTATTGCCTGCAAAGATAATAATTTTTTGCGGAATATCAGGTAAATCAAACCTGATATTCCGCAAAAAAAAATCGGGAAGATGTTCTGACAGATGACCGCTTACATCGTCTGAGCAACGTCAGTGCCGCCGTTAGACTTGCGAGTCGTATAGAACTCAAAGATCGAATTGACCGCCCCGGCCACAAGAGCTATGCCGGTCACGAGGACTACTATCGTGTTGATGTCGCGCAGACTCGTACAAAGCATCACGATGCCTGTAGCCACAAGCAATATCGGCACCACATAATACAGAGCCGGAATTTTGACCGTCTTGCTCCATGATGCCAGATCGACAATCTGATATATGCCGAAGATTGCCAGCAACGCTGCAAAAACATAGACAAAGAAACCGGCAAATGCCGACGGGAACACACACATCAACAGCCCGAGGATAAGACCTCCCGCCGCCACGAACGCTATGCCGGCCGGCAGATGCTGTTTGCTTCCGATACTGCTGCATAACACAAACAGCGACGGAAGGATGAACATAAGGCCTACAGCTACCGAGACCCAGTTCAGCAGGTCGATACGGGCATGAAGTATGATCAACAGGATACCCACCAGCCCAACTATCACGGATGTAAACAGATTTGATTTTCTTGTAAGCATGACGAATTTGATTTTAAATTACCATATATACATAAAACCACCCTCAGCCATTATTGTTTTTCCACGCGTCGTTTTATAACGACCGTGTGGTTTGCCTCAGGTCACGAGCTTGAGGCCGTGTTCAAGGCATATGCAGCGAGCCGATCGGATGCGAGCCGCGACGAATGGGAGCGAATGCGTATGCTCGCTACAATATCCATTCAGCCACATGTCAGCAAGAAGGTGACGCCCCAGCGGCTCCTTCCTCTGCCATGGGACTCAGAACGCAAAACGGCCGGCACGAGGCCGACCGCTGAGACTATGAGTCCTGAAGAAAGGATGAAAAAATTTGATCGTCTTGTAAGGCTCAATCTTGGGAAGGATAAACATAACCAGAACATTTAGTTAAACATCCCACCACGGAGAGCTCGTGGCAAATGTCCGTAGTTTTGTAAGTCTTTTCTGAATTTAGCTCTTTCCTTAGCTCTTTTCCTCTTATTAGATGCGTACCAGCAACCATAAAAGAATGCAGCAGCAAAGAACGAGACAATCATTTTCACGAGATAGCCCAACTGATCAGAATCGCTTACTCCGATAGAAAGCATCAGGTTGTTGAACACAGCAGCACAGATGCAGCAAATGATGAAAAGAATGAGGTATATACGTCTTTTAGTTTTTAGTTTCATGACTCCAATGATTTAGTATCACAAATATAACAAACGCTAAGTTTAAAAACAAGAAAAACGATAAAACAATTCCTAAAAAGGACAATAATGTCGAATAAAAGCACAATCGCAATAAGTTTCAAGATTGAAGACGGCGCCAACGGATTGAAAACGTTGACAATGGACGCTAAGGCATTGTCGCAGGCTTTAAGATCTGATGTTACAGCGGCAGAACAAATGACACAAAAGTTGGCTAATTGGTCTGGAATTGCTGTGGGTATAGAACAATTACAAGGTGTCGTCTCGAACATCCAATCAGCCCTTAAAGGTTTGACTGATGCTTATGCAGTCCAGATCGCGGCCGAGACGCAGCTGGCGACCAACATGCGCAACACTATGGGCGCGACCGCGGCCGAGATCCAGAGCATAAAGGATCTCTGCTCGGCGCAGCAGAAGCTTGGCGTCATCGGCGACGAAGTCCAGTTGGCGGGCGCTCAGGAGCTGGCGACATATCTGAGCAAGAAGCAGAGTCTTGAGCAGCTGATACCGGTGATGAACGATATGGTCGCCCAGCAATACGGCTATTCGGCGTCAGGCGAAAACGCCGTCAACATAGCGACAATGCTCGGCAAGGTGATGGACGGTCATCACTGCCCCAAAAGATTTTTGGGTTTTGTAGCCACAAAATCTTTCAGATAGACCGGAACGCTATATGCGAGATCAAGGAAATCGCGCCCCGAATAAGCGCGTTCGGCAAGAGCTATCATATCGACAGCCAAGGGATCGACACCATCGACAAAAGTCACATTCGGAGCCTTGATTACATCTGCGGCCTTATTGCTGCCATTCCCGAAAAACAACACCGGCCTGCCCGTAGCAATAAGGTCAGAATAACTGCCATTGTCGAGTATGAGCGGCTGTGGAGCCATCATTTCTGTCAACGCGAAGTCGTAAGCGGCTGTATAAACCTCCATGCGCCGCGCATCTATCATCGGGACAAAAATAGTCTCCGGATCAATATCGAGAGTCGAAAACATCACCCTCGTGGCCAACAATTGCAGAGTTGAAATGCCGATCAGCGGTATGTCAAGAGCATAAGCGAGCCCTTTGGCCTCACTCATTCCGATACGCAACCCCGTATAGCTACCCGGACCAAGACTGACTGCAACCGCTTCGAGCTTAAGCTCCTTATCTTGAAGAAAGTCAAGACTCTCTTTGATGAAGCCACTCAGCAGCGCGGCGTGATTGCGGCCTTCGAAGTCCTCACGATGCTGCATTATCATTCCTTCGGCAGTCAAAGCCACCGAACACACATTGGTCGAAGTTTCAATATTAAGTATTACTGCCATAGTTGCAGCCAGAGTTAGATATATCGTTAAAAAAATTACGTCGCAAAGGTAATAAAATTATCGCCACATAACTGAATAATCGCTGACTTTTCCTATCTTTGCGATACAATAAAACAACGATATACACCAACAATCAATATGCTTTTGTCAATGACAGGTTTCGGCAAAGCAAGCGCTGAGACCAAAAACAAAAAAATAACCGTAGAGATCAAATCGCTCAATTCCAAGCAACTTGACCTCAACTCCCGCATACCTGCAATCTACCGGGACAAGGAGCTCGAGTTGCGCAACATCGTCGGCCGTCCGCTCGAGCGTGGCAAAGTCGATATGATCGTGAGTGTCGAGACTCTCGGCTGCGACACCGCAGCATCGCTCAACGTCGAAGCGCTCGCAGCCTACAAGCGTCAGATTGAAGATGCATCGGCCGCCCTCGGCATTCCTGTGCCCGACGACTGGTATGGCATCCTGCTACGCTTTCCCGACACAATGCGCTCCGACTCACAGAACGAGATTGACGACGAAGAGACCAAAGCGCTCTTCACGGCCGCCGCAAACGCGGTCAGCGCGCTCATGGACTACAGGCGCACCGAAGGTCTGAAACTTGAGTCATTTTTTGCCGAACGCATATCCCGCATAAGCGCTCTTCTGTCTGAAGTGGACGCTTACGAAGTGCAGCGCGTCGAAAAAATCAAAAACAGGATCGAAGAAGGCATCAAGAAAATCCCCGGC
Organism: uncultured Muribaculaceae bacterium; assembly: GCA_964018265.1. Classification (GTDB taxonomy): domain Bacteria; phylum Bacteroidota; class Bacteroidia; order Bacteroidales; family Muribaculaceae; genus CAG-873. Next base: position 64,072 of record CAXHOY010000002.1, on the reverse strand, counting down.
ATAGAAATTGACAAAGGACGTCTGGAGCAAGAGATGATATTTTACATCGAGAAACTTGACGTGAACGAAGAAAAACAACGTCTCGGCCAACATCTCGCATATTTCATCGAAACGCTCGAGTCTCCCAAACCGGGCCAAGGCAAAAAACTCGGGTTCATATCACAGGAAATGGGACGGGAAATCAACACGCTCGGTTCAAAAAGCAACCATGCCGACATGCAACGCCTGGTTGTGAAGATGAAAGACGAACTCGAGCAAATCAAAGAGCAGGTGCTAAACGTTATGTAAGGACAATCAAAAAACAACACAGGAATATGGCAACACCGGAAACACCCAGAAAAGAAGGCAAGATCATAGTTGTATCCGCGCCGTCAGGATGCGGTAAGTCGACCATCATCAACTCTATACTCGACAGCGGCACCCCGGCACTGCGATTCTCAGTCTCGGCCACCAACCGCCGCCCCCGTCCCGGAGAAGTCGACGGAGTGCACTATCACTTCATGACCACCGAAGAGTTTCGCGACGCAATAGCGTCTCACAGCTTCATCGAATGGGAAGAAGTCTATCCCGGCCGTTTCTACGGCACATTGAAGAGCGAGATCGAACGCATCATCGACAAAGGCGGCAATGTCATCCTCGACATTGATGTCAAAGGTGGCATAAACGTAAAGAAACTCTATGGAGAGAAAGCCAAAACCATATTCTTCCTGCCGCCAAGCATCGACGAATTGCGCCACCGGCTGGTCGAACGCGGCACGGATGCTCCGGAAGTAATCGAAGAGCGCGTCGGAAAAGCCCAATACGAGATTTCGTTCTCAGACCGCTTTGACACACGCATTGTCAACGACAATCTCGACAAGGCCATCGACCAGACCCGTGCCGTCATCGAGAATTTCATCAACAGTTAATCAGCAAAACATAGAGGACAGACAGCCATGACAGAAGACGGCAAAGAGACCATCGGCATACTCGGCGGATCGTTCAACCCCATCCATATGGGCCACCTGATGCTCGCCGAATACCTGACCCAATGGGGATATGTTGACAAAATCTGGCTCACCTTATCGCCTCTCAACCCGCTCAAAGATGCGTCAGGGCTTCTGCCCGACATGAAAAGACTGGCGATGATGAGTCTTGCGACTAAAGGAGCCACCGGCATAGAGACATGCGACATCGAGCTCTCGATGCCACGGCCGTCATATACCATCGACACCCTCGATTTGCTAAGCAAGCGACACAAGTCAAAACGCTTCAAACTGATCATCGGCAGCGACAACTGGCGCATATTCGACCAGTGGCGCGACCATCAGCGCATCCTTGACGAATATGGAGTGATTGTCTATCCCCGTCCCGGCTATCCGGTTGATTCGGTCTATGTCGACGGCATGGAAGTTGTCGATGCCCCCACGGTCAATATATCGAGCACATTCATACGCGACGCTATAATCCGAGGCAAGGACATGACTTATTTCCTGCCGCCGTCTGTGTTCAAATATATCCGCGACAATAAGCTCTATCCTCCACAAGCAACTAAAAAATAATACCCCACCCACATGTCCGAACAATCAGCCATATCGCCAAACGCGCTTGCGTTTATCGGTCTGAGCAACGAATACTGCCGAACGGTCGAGAACGCATCAACTGCCGACCGAGACGAGTTTGTAGCCGCAATGACAAAGCTCCTGCCCCGCCTTTATATCTCTGCCTCCGACCTCCCGGCGGATGACAATGAGCTCAGCTATTACATCGACGACGCGCTCGACGAAGACACTTACAATTCGCTCAGACTCTCGGTTGAAACGCTCCTCGGCGAAGACGATTCCTATCTCGAGGTATTTGAGGAAGACATGAAATACTCCGACACACCGATCGCCGCCAGCATAGCCGAAGGCCTATGCGACATTTTCCAGGTGCTGTATAATTTCCTTGAAGCCGTCAGAGACTCGACCGAAGATAACATACTCTCGGCTCTTTCAATCGTCAGCGATGACTTCCGCAATTACTGGAGCCGTCCGCTGTGTAATGTTTTACGCGCCTTAAACAGCATAAGATATAACTGACCATGACCAACCCAACATCACTCCTTCACCTCGACGACCTGATGTCATTCATGGACTCGTCACCCGTCAACTTCTATGCGGTAGACACCATACGCCGCCGTCTCGAAGCCGCCGATTTTGTCAGACTCGACCAATCGCAAGCCTGGCATCTCGAAAAGGGAGGTAAATATTACATCATCAAGAACGACTCAGCTATTTTTGCCTTTATAACCGGACAAGGCAATCCGGCACAAGGATTTAAAATAATATCGGCACACAGCGACTCACCGGGATTCCGCATCAAGCCCAATGCCGAGATGGCTGCTGCAGGCGGTGTCATGAAACTGAACACCGAGGTCTATGGCGGCCCGATACTCTACACATGGTTTGACAGACCCCTGTCCATCGCCGGACGTGTGATACTGCGCGGCGCCGACCCATTGCACCCCGAGCATCAGCTTGTCAAATTCGACAGACCGCTGCTCACCATACCCCATCTTGCCATACACTTCAACCGGGCTGTCAACGAAGGCAATCCTCTCTCACGCCAGAAAGACATGCTTCCTGTCCTCGCCCACATCAACGACACCGCAAAGTGCGACGGCTATCTGCTCAACATGGTGGCCGACCAGCTTGGCGTAGATCCGGCAGAGATACTCGACTTCGACCTGTCGCTCTATGACACAACTCCGGCATGTCTTGTTGGCGCCAACGACGAATTCCTGACATGCGGACGTCTCGACGATCTCAGCATGGCCTACAGCGCAATGACAGCTCTCCTTGAGTCTCATGACACTGAAATGACAAGAGTCATGGCCATCTTTGACAACGAGGAAACAGGATCAGGCACAAAGCAGGGTGCAGCTTCGCCAGAACTCGACTATCTCCTCCGCAGGATATGTTCGGCAAACGGAGGGTCGGAAGAAGACTATATGAGGGCTGTGGCCAACTCATTCATGATTTCGGCCGACAACGCCCACGGCATCCATCCAAACTACCCGGAAAAGCAAGATCCCACAAACCATCCGGCTCTCGGCGGTGGTCCGGTCATAAAAATCAATGCCAATTGTAAATACATGACCGACGCCGACTCAGCAGCCGTATTCCGTATGATCTGCGAGGAAGCCGGTGTACCCTATCAATATTTTGTCAACCACAGCGATGTAGCAGGCGGATCGACGCTCGGCAACATCCTGACTTCCCAGATACCGCTGCGTGGTGTCGATATGGGGGCCGCATTGTGGGCCATGCACTCCGTGCGCGAGACCGCATCGCCTATCGACCACGAGTACATCATATCTGCGTTCACACACTTCTTCAACGCCTGACAAATCCGAGGCAACACAAGAAACAACCTCACAGACAGCGCGTACACCATGGCCGGAGATCAAACGATTTCCGGCCATGGCCGTATATATGTCCTCCACCCGGGCAATGACAAAATGTAGCTGATAGTGTCGTACATTTGTAGACTCCAAAATTACACTTCTCCCAATCAAACTACATCACAATGGCTTCATTAAAAGTAAAATTCAGACCCTCTACAAACCCGGGACACGCAGGCTCGATCTATTATCAAATCATCCACAACCGCAAAGCACGACAAATCGCCACTGACTACCGTATCTATCAATCAGAGTGGGATAAGAACCGCTCACGGCTCATGCCTGCGAGTGACGGCGAAAGGCAAAACTACATCAACGCCGTCCACGAAAACATCCGCACCGACATCAACAGACTGTCGCGCATCGTTCGCAGACTCGAAGAAAGAGCCATAGACTATTCGGCCGATGACATCATCGACGAATACACACTCCATGTCAATGAATACAGATTGTTCAGATATATGACCCGCATCATCGACAAACTCAAATCGGCCGGAAGGCAACGCACAGCCGAGACATATAATGCGGCTCTCAACAGTTTCAAAAAATTTCTTTGCGAAACCGACACCTTGATCTGTCCACATCATACCGACGACATCATGCTCGACTGCCTGAACTCGCAGATTATCGAAGCCTACGCGTCATGGCTGCATAGCCGAGGACTCGTCCCCAACACAATCTCCTTCTATGCCCGTATCCTTCGGGCAGTCTACAACAAGGCTGCCGATGCCGGAATAATAGAGAAACACAATCCGTTCCGCCGTGTCTATACGGGCATTGACAAGACCATAAAACGTGCGCTACCTCTTGCGGCCATAAAACGCATCAAAAACCTCGACCTGACGGCACATCCTGATCTTGATTACGCACGCGACATTTTTGTCATGAGCTTCATGTTGCGCGGCATGAGTTTCATCGACATGGCTTTTCTGAAGAAAAAAGACCTGGCCAACGGTTATATTGTCTACAGGCGTCGCAAGACCGGGCAGACACTCTCGATCAAATGGACGCAAGACATGCAGTCAATACTCAACAAACACCCCGGTGACAACAACGAATATCTGTTGCCTATCATAAAAATCAATGCACGTAATCCCCATCACTTCTATCGCAACGCAAGCTACAATATAAACCGAAATCTTAAAAAAATTGCAAAGCTGGCAAATATACAGGAGCCATTGACCCTTTATGTCGCACGCCACAGCTGGGCATCCGCCGCCAAAGACAAAGGTGTGCCCGTCAGTGTGATCAGCGAAGGCATGGGACATGGCTCGGAATCCACCACACGCATCTATCTGGCATCGCTCGACTGCTCGGTTGTCGACCAGGCAAACCATCTCATCCTGCGTTCTATCTGATTTTTTCGTAATTTTGCATCGTCCGGCCTGACAGACGTCCTCGTCTGAGATCATCGCGACAAGCCGGATGAACCCGACTTTTTTTCATACTTAAGCTATTATGTTAAAAACGATCATCAAAACAATGGTGCTATGCCTTATGCTGTCATTTAACTCCTGCGGAAGACAGAAGCTGAGCATAAATGACGAATTGAGAACAAGACTCACAGCCCTGGCCGAGAACAGCGCCGGAACTGTCGGCATAGCCATTATACTGCCTGACAACGACACTCTGACCGTCAACAACTCGGCCGATTATCCCCTCATGAGCGTGTTCAAGCTCCATCAGGCGGTGGCGTCATGCCGCACCCTCGACAACCGGAGCATCGACCTGAGCGAGGCGATAGACATCAAGCGCGATGAAATCAATCCGGATACCTGGAGCCCGATGGCCAAGGATTTTCCCGACCGCGACATCAGGCTACAGCTCGGCGCATTGCTCGATTATATGCTTGTCTTCAGCGATAACAACGCCAGCAACCTGCTTTTCGACCGCGTGGTGTCGGTAACGGAGTGCGACTCAATCATCAAGTCGCTTGACATCGACAACCACTTCAACTTACGCCATACCGAACGAGAGATGCAGTCAGACCACGACCTTGCATATAGTAATGTCAGCAGTCCAATGGCTTGTGCAGCTCTTATTAAAGCGGCTGTCACCGACAGCCTTATGTCGACAGGAAAACAAAAAGCCATAATATCAATGCTCGGTGACTGCCAGAGCGCTCCAGACCGGATAAAAGCCGGCATTGCCGGCATCGACGGAGCAAGGATATTCCACCGCACCGGATCCGGCTACACAAACGGCCGCGGAGAGATTATCGCTGTCAACGATGTCGCATATGTAACTTTAGATGATGAAAGGGGATTTGCGTTGGCCGTAATGGTCAAGGACTATCCGGGAAGCCAGGACGAGGCCTCGGCCCTTATAGCAGAAATCGCATCAACCGCGGCAGGAATAATTTCATCGGGAAGCGCCATACGCTGATTTCGGGCCTCTGGCACTCCATGCCCGTCTGCCCCACTCCTTGACTGATCGCCCTGTTCTTTTTGCTCAATGCAGCCAAAGCAGTCCTCTGGTGATATTATCTTTTTGAGTCGTGTAACGTCTCGATGAACTCATCCTTGCCGACAAAGTGCTGCACTCCAAAGACACCGCCACCAAATTCAAACACGGTTGAGTCATTATATACAATCAAACATTGATCATCGTTGATGCTTTCTTGCTCATGGCGTGTCAGGGGCTTGTCATAAAAGCGATAGGAGTACATACCCATTCCAAACCGCCGGAACCGGATAGTTGAATACCCTAAGCCGGAGTAGTTGTCGACATCCAAACCGATGCAGCCGCAATCCTTCAACTCCCTTTTCAACCTCTCCATATCATCTTCGCTTAAAACATGCGGGTAAGATTCATCATGATCAATCTCATACCATAATCGAGTGCTGTCGGGGAGCATATCGCGATAACGGGCAGCAATGTCCCTCATCCAAAAACCATTTTCGCCATTGTAATTTTCAGCCATGATAAAAGCATCGCATTTCCGGGACGGTCGATTATCAAGACAGATAATGGTTCCGAATAAAAGTATGTCTATCAAGTGAAACCATAAAAGAATTCTGTCCGTTTTTGTGCGTCGTCCAATGGCCTTTATAAGTGAATATATCCAAAATCCAACTATAGGGAATGTTATGAAAAACAGATAGAAAAAGAACAGAATAAGCGCAAAAATGACTAAATCAAAATCAGATCCTTCCGATCTGACACACAGTATAAACACACACAGCAGCGTTATAGTAACTAATGTCACAGCAACAAACCGCATGAAGCGTAAAAACACCGATACTATATTCATCGACTGATTAAAACCATTCTCATTTGTAGTTTTCATTGGCAACAACCTTTCTGTCAAGTTTTAATAATTGTTAGGCCTTTATTCAATCCAATTTGCAATCGGAACCGGATACCTGACAAATTTACCGCTTTTATTTATGTACCAAATCACGTCCCCGGTACACCAGCTTGTTCTCCTCATAACAGCAATCAGATTGTTGGCATAGCAAATGTTAGTGATAAGAGGAAATGATGTGAACCACCAGTATCCTCCCCAATGACCATACTCAACAGGAACGTATTTCTTTAACAAATTTACGTTACCATCCTTGATTTTATATTTTTTGTCTCCGAGCTGAACGCCACCGACAAATATCGACAATGTCTCTTCTATATCAGAAGTCAAATATAAACCATTATGTGGCAAGACCGGTGTTATGCTATCCACACAGTATTGATAGTCTTCCAAATCCGGGATAAACTCTGGGAAGCCTAAAAAACTTGACCTTGCCATAGCCGTGTCCACATCCAAAAAATATCGCTCGACAGGGATGAAACGAGGTAGTATTTTATATTCAGAAGTCCGCGGAGAGCGTCCTTCAAGCCAAAATACAGCACACTCTGTACCAATAACATTTTCCATCACGCTATCGGCAATCATACCGCTGATATTTACGCTATCCGAATAGGCCTTCCAATCCTTAAAAAATTCAGGTAAGTCCTTCTTTGTCAGTTTCGGATACTTTGATAAAAACACCTGACTATTAACTAATGTCGTAACCGAACACAGTAATATGCTTATTAATAGCTTTTTCATCGTTATCCAGTTTCCCTATAACAGCACTGAAAAAGAGCCAAACTGTTACCTGTAAAAAAATATATCAGTTTCATTTTTACAACTTATTCCTCAGGTAATTTGAACGTTATAGGTAGTAAATACCGCACTTTGACTTTCTTGCCGTTAAGCATTCCGGGACTAAAGCGGGGGAAAGTTTTAACCAGACGGATAGCCTCTTGATCCAACGCAGGATCCTTGCCTCTTAAAATCGTTGGCTCACATACATTACCTAAGGAATCAACATAAAATTGAACTAAAACACGTCCTTGAATACCGGCTTCCAACTGCTCTTTTGGATATTTCAAATTTTGGGCAATAAAATCAAACATTGCCTTCGTGCCTCCCGGAAATTCCGGCTGCTTCTCTACCATTTCATAAACACAATTGTCATCAGGACTTGGAGGTAATTCTTCAAGTATTTCTCCCGGTTCGGGAATATCGTCAATACCACCCTCAAACACCTCCACAGGTGTTACTTGCATAGTATCACTATCGTCTGCCGTTCGATTAGATGAACTGCCGCAGCCTGAAAAAGTGAGCATACCGGCCGATAGCCCGGCAAGGACAACGGCTTTACCCATTATTTGACGCTCGCGGAGTCGTTGCTCCAGATATCGCACCTCTACCTCGCATTTGGGGCATGTGCCGAGACAGTCACCCTTGTAGCGACATTCCGACGTTACAAACTCTATGTCATTCGCCTCGGCTATCTGCCGGCGAATCTCTTTCAATATCTTACATGTCTGTTTTCCTCGTGCCATAGTCAGTGTTTGTGGATTTGATAGGTGAATAGATCTAATTTGGTGTAACCGAGAGCGGAGAGAGCCTTGCGGCTTACCTCGCGGTCGGCATCGGTATTGTAATCAGGGATAAGCGGCAGCCGTATCACGCAGTCTTTCTGGCGGTCTGCCTCGGCGATCAAGCGAAGATTAGACAGCACACACGAATTATCCTTACCTGTGTATTGACGGTAAATATGCGCGTCCATATCCTTTATGTCGATAATCAAAGCATCTACCACCGGGAGCAGAGCCTCGATATTCTCTTGCGCCACATTCAGCGATGTTTCTAATGTCAGCCACCATGCCGGGCCACACAGATTCCGGAAACGGCGGATAAAATCAGGTCGTAATGCAGGTTCTCCACCGCCGAAAGTCACACCTCCGTTGGTGGCGATGAAATATAGTTCATCAATCCTGACTTCATCATAGAGCGACCGGGGAGTATATTCCTTGAAACGATCACTATCGCCGAGCGATTGCGGATTGAGGCAATAGCGGCAGCGGAGCGGACAGCCGTGGAAAGCGACAAGCGTCGTCACACCATCGCCGTCGGTGGAGAGGCGATGACGGGAGATGCCAATTATTTTTGCTCGGTCGGGAGGCATTGCTGTCAAATCGGCATAAGAGCCTATCGCAAATTTAATAAGATTTTTTTAATTCAGGCCATTTTTTCATAAAATCACGTAAAATCACAAAAAAACTCCGTCATATCATGACTTTCACAGCAGATGCATGACATTACCCGTCATACCAAAAAAAAGGACTCATCACTGAGTCCTTTTTTAGAGGTTTCCAATAGGTACAATTTCTAAGGTAAAAAAGATTGTTTTAGGTTTGCGTGACAAAGTTGGCGTTTTTGTGACGAGTTGCCAAATAAAAATATATGTTCTACGACATAGTTTTTTGGCATCATCTCAATTTAGCGGTCGCCATTTTTTCATATTTATCTACTTTTTAAATATTTACGCAATCCTGTTAACAATTATCCAAAGCTATTTCACAATTGTGAAATATAGTTAAATCAAATATTAACTCTTTCAAATTGCTTAAGGACGAGATTATGCCCGTCGAAGACAGCATATGAATAATTGTATATCCAGTCACCGAGAATCAAGAGCCGGCAGCGCTGACTGACAGCTTCGTCTACCATCACATGATGATGACCGAGCACGATGAAGTCAGTGTCGGGATGCTCCGACACATAATCTCTGGCCCAAGACTCCACACACTCCCGCATGTGACCTTCGAAAACCGGACGGCTGTACGGATCATACTTTCTGCTGTCAGCACTCCACCGATGGGCAAAACCGACAGTCCAACGTGGATGGATGGCGGCATACAGTCGCTGACAAAAACGGTTTCTGAACATCGAGCGTATAAATCTGAACGATGGAGACAGTCTCCCGAGGCCATCGCCATGAGAGATGAAAAAACTCTTGCCCTTTATCTCACGCACGACCGACCCGTCGACAACCTCGATGCCAAGTTCGTCTCTGAGATAATCAAACATCCAAATGTCATGATTGCCTATGAGCCATGTGATCTTGACACCGGCATCGGCAAGAGCAGCCAAAGCTCCAAAAAAGCGCACATAACCGCGTGGCACAACGGTGCGATACTCAAACCAGTAGTCAAGGATATCTCCGACCAGATACAGCTCATCGGCATCGTCAGCTATACCCGACAAAAAACCGGCCAGCATGCGCTCACGCTCATGAGGATTGTCGAGATAGGCCGCACCAAGATGCAGATCACTGATGAAATAGGTCTTTTTCCGCTCCATAATGGCTGACTACAGGAAGCCTAATTCGAGTTTGGCCTCTTCCGACATCATGTCCTTGGTCCACTCCGGCTCAAAGACCAGATTGATATTGACCGCATTGACTCCGTCGATTGACTCGAGTTTGTAGCGTGCATCCTCAATGAGAAAATCAGCCGCCGGGCAGTTGGGTGCGGTCAAGGTCATGTCGACATCAAGCGTGCCGTCATCCTGAAGGTCTATCTTATAGATGAGTCCGAGGCTATATATGTCAACCGGTATTTCAGGGTCAAAGACTGTCCTGAGCATCTCCACAGCCCTTTCTTCGATTGCAGTTCGTTGTTCTTGTGTCATAAATAATAAAATGGTTATATAACGCGAAGTTACGAAAAAATATGTTAACTTTGCCACAATGATATAACCAACAATAAAACCAAACACACTTATGAAAGCAATCAAACGCATTCTGCTGGCAATCGTGGCAGTAGTGGCTGTGGCCGGAACGGCAAACGCCCAGTTTAAATTCGGACCCCGCGTAGGTATCAATGTCAACTCAATGCACTTCAACGAGAAAGTATATGACGGAGACAACCGTTCGGGCTGGACTGCAGGTCTTGAAGGCGAATTGACCATACCCGTGATCGGCCTTGGCCTTGACGCCTCCTTTATGTATGTGCGCCGCACGATGGAATACACCAATGAAGACAATGTCCTCAACACCCGCCACAGCGACTACTTTGAAATCCCCGTCAACCTGAAATGGAAAATCGGCATCCCCGTAATAGGTAAAATAATAAAGCCTTATATTTTCACAGGTCCGAGTTTCGCGTTCATGACTTCAAAACGCGCCATCAACGAAGCGTTTAAATACAAGAGCGTCGACACCTCTTGGAATTTCGGCCTTGGTCTCGAATTTTTCAGTCATCTTCAGGTCAGTGCCCACTATGGCTTCGGCCTCAACAACGCCATCGAAACCGTTAGCAACATCGATGCCGAACCGATCGACGGCAAGACACACTGCTGGACAGTGACAGCAGCATGGCTCTTCTAATGTTAAACGCTGTTAAATAACGCATATTCAACGGCCGGCCTGTCACAAGTGCCGGCCGTTTTCGTCATATCCATAAATCACTCACAAAAAAACGTCTGATGGACTCGCAATTTATAAAATCAAAAATCATCCCCTGCGGACGCCGCATGTTTGCCATCGCCATGGCGACACTGCACAACCGCGAGGATGCTGAAGATGCGGTCCAGGATGGTCTGACGCGACTATGGGAGCATCGCGAAGCTTTCGACAAAGCAGATTCGCCCGAGGCCTTTGCAACGACGATAATAAAACACATATGCATCGACCGCCTTCGTGCGACGACCCCGCGGTGCCTCACAGACAAAATGCCCGACATAGCACAAGCTCCCGATGATATTGACAACCGAGACAGTCTTGAACTTATAACACGTATGATGTCACAGCTCCCCGATATACAGCGCCAAGTGCTGAAACTAAGTTCATTTGGCGGCTACACAAACAAGGAAATAGCCGAAATGACCGGACTTAGCGACGAGAACGTAAGACAACAGCTCTCCCGTGCACGAAAAAAAATGAGAGAATGCTTCAGCAAATCACTCTGACACGACACACTAAAGACTGACCGATATGAAAAGAAATGATATAGAAATACAGCAAATAAGGCTTCTGCTCGATAAGTTCTACGACGGCACGTGCAGCCATGACGAAGAGCTTGCACTACGCGATTTCTTCAGCGCAGCAGATCCTGACTCACTGCCCGCCGATATGCTTGCAGACCGCAAACTATTCTCTGCTATCGGAAATGCCGACCGACAGATCTGCGACATGGCACCGCAAAAAATGATCGAAGATTGTTTAACGCAAGCTGACACAAGAAAGAAAAACCCAGACCGACGCCATGTCAGACTCCAGTCAGGAAAGAGAAGACCCCTGATGCTCTGGCTATCGGCCACGGCTGCGGCAATGATTGCCATAGCCGTCATATTGATGCCGAAGTTTCACCGCAGCGAAACTATCGAAATTCATGACGCCTTTGCCGAAAACTTCACTCCGACTGTCATTGATACAACCAAACCGGTCGAAACAAAAGTCGTCAAGAGCGACCTCATTGATAGCGAGCCATATGCCATCATCGACAATCAGGAGGAAGCCAGACGTCTTGTGGCTGAGACCATGGCTTTAATAGGTGACCGTATGACCTTGGCCAACAACACAATCTCAAAGTCAAGAGAAAAAATCAACTCTATAAATACAACCGTTAAAAACATTCTGAAAAATGAAAAAATTTAGCATCCTCATCGTCGCCTTAGCCATAGTCATGCTGGGCACTCAAAGCTGCATCGCTCAGTCAAAAATATTCAAGGAAGCAGCGAGCATAGACAAAGTCACATCTGTCTACATCTCCCCCACTCTGCTTAAACTCGGAGCAAGCTACGACAATCTGGGTCATGGACTCGACGATGCAATCAAGGAACTCAACGCTCTCGAAGTTATAACTTGTGACGAGGACGTCCAGAAAATTCCGCTCGTGAAAGGCAAATGCCGACCGATTATCGACAAACTCGGTTGTGAAGTGCTCATGGAAGTCAACGACGAAGGCGACAAAGTGACAATCTTTGCAAAAATCATCCCTAACACCGATATAGCCGAGGTGATTGTGGTCGAAGTCGATGAGCCGGACGACGAATACACAGTAATCTATATAAAAGGGAAAATCGACGTCAAGGAACTCGCAAAAGAATACAGCCATTGACAGCATCGATAAAATCATTGGAATATATACACATTACGAAAGTCTGTGTCGTTTGACACAGGCTTTTTTTTGCCGGGCTATACAAATATTATTTTTTCATTTGCCAACTTCATGAATTTTAGCCATATTTGCAATCGGATTGGGACCACTCTGTCCTATACATATTGATGAATGCGTCTATGCTCATCCTGCAATCAGGAAGCTGTACATCCTGAATTCCGGTCCTCAGGCTCAGGCATGACATAGCAACCCACGCTTTTGTACATATTAAACGTCATTTGGGGTTGAGATGACACTTATCAATCATTATTTCAATGAAAAACAAGATTGAAATCTGGAAAAGTTTGGTTTCAAGCCTTCTTATCTTTGCGCTATCAATGTGTAATTCCGTCAATATTACAGCTCAGACTCAAAATGCAAGCAGCGTTATGCTGGAAAGCGGTTCGCCCGTTGTTCTCAAAGTATGTGAAAATGTCAATTTCTCAAACAAAGCGGACAATGGCACAATTACGGCTGTTGTCGATAACGACGTATATTCTGCAGATGGAGCTCATATTGTTATTAAGTCAGGCACACCTGCCACAATCGAATTCGATGCAGAGTCCAATAGTTCCTGGGGTAAGGAAGGGAAAGTATGCATGACAAGTGCGTCAACCCGAACAATCGACAATAAGAAAGTCTCGCTACGGTTAAGCAGTTGCCGAAAAGGTGAAAGCAGAATTGGAGGCGTGATAGTATTGTCTGTATTATTCTTCCCCTTTGGACTCGTAAGCGGATGTATGAAAGGAAGTATGCCAAAAATTTCCAAGGGTACGACTTTCAACGCGACGACTACACAAGACATCCAATGCAAGCTCGTTTCCGAATGAGAGACGACCATGAGTAAATCCAACGGAGAGCCAATTGTAATAGACTTTGGGGCTGATACAGGACATTGTCCCTATTGACTTGGAGATGCGATCATGACAGGACTGTAATCCAGCGTCCATTGCGCCACGGCGCGGTGTTCATTTCTCACCGACAACCCGGTAAAGCATTTCTTCGTGGATAAACAGCATAAACCTATTAAAGACGGACAGAGGGCAACCCTGACGGGAAGCCCTCTGCTGGTTATAATATATAGAGTATGGGTTACTTATTCACTCTGAAGCGTTCGCATCCTTCGGTGAAGTATGCCACAATCTGACGCGCGGCAGCTATGCCGGCATTGATGTTGGCCTCGGCTGTCTGCGCTCCCATCTTTTTGGGAGTGAAGAACACACGGTTGCCGAAACGAGCGCTAAGGTCAGACGCATTGTCAGGCTTGACATCTGCAAAATATTTCAGATCCTCGCGTTCGGTGAGTGCACGTGCCAGACCTTCTTCGTCGATGACTTCCTTACGGGCGGTATTGACAACAACACCGTTCTTAGGCATCGTCATGAGCAGATCGTAGCCGATAGACTTCACTGTCTCGGGTGTAGCGGGGATGTTAACCGACACAAAGCGGTTTTCGCGATATAGATCGGCAACCGACTTGCACGGCTCCACACCGGCCTCGCGCATAACTTCTTCGGGGCAATATGGATCGACAGCCGAAACATTCATGCCGAAACCCTTTGCGATACGGGCCACATTGCGACCGACCTGTCCGAAAGCCTGAATGCCGAGAGTCTTACCCGAAAGCTCGCCTCCTGATGTGCCGTCATAGCAGTTGCGGACGGCCATTACCATCATGCCGAGAGCAAGTTCGGCCACGGCATTGGAGTTCTGACCGGGGGTGTTTTCGACCACTACATCATGGGCTGTCGCCGCTGCGAGATCTACATTGTCATAGCCTGCGCCTGCCCGGACAACAATCTTGAGTCCGGGAGCGGCCGCGAAAACGTCCTCTCCGATTTTATCACTGCGTATGATCAAGGCATCAGCATCGGCCACTGCGGACAACAGTTCTTCGCGCGAATTGTATTTCTCGAGAAGCGCAAGTTCGAAACCTGCATTCTCGACAACTTTGCGGATGCCGTCGACAGCGACAGCGGCAAAGGGTTTTTCGGTTGCGACAAGTATTTTCTTCATGACATGGGTGAGATTAGCGTGTTGCCTCAAAATCCTTCATAGCCTCGACGAGCACTCTGACGCTTTCGATCGGGAGAGCATTGTAGAGCGACGCGCGGAAACCGCCGACTGAGCGATGACCCTTTATGCCGACAATGCCACGTCCGGCGGCAAAGTCAATGAAATCCTTCTCGAGTTCCTTATATTCAGGAGTCATCACGAAACAGACGTTCATGATCGAACGGTCGTTGGAGTCAGCCACAGTGCCTTCGAACATGCGGCTTGAGTCGATTGCATCATAGAGCAGAGCGGCCTTCTCGAGGTCGCGGCGTTCGAGTTCCTTGATGCCACCCATCATCTTATAGTAGCGCAGAGTCTGGAGGGCTGAGAAAATCGGAAGCACCGGCGGAGTGTTGAACATCGAACCCTTTTTGACGTGAGTGCGATAATCAAGCATTGTCGGGATCTGACGGTCGACATGACCGAGAGCATTGTCGCGGACAATGACGAGTGTCACACCTGCAGGAGCGAGATTTTTCTGAGCACCGGCATAGATGGCATCATATTTGGCGACATCTACAGGGCGCGAGAAAATGTCAGAGCTCATATCTGCCACAAGACGGCAGGGAGCGTCGGGGTCAAATCTCATTTCCGTACCATAGATAGTGTTGTTTGTCGTGAAATGGAAATAGTCGGAGTCTGCAGGGATCTCATATCCCTTGGGGATGAAAGTATAGTTGGCGTCTTTTGACGATGCCACAACATCTACGTCACCGAAAAGACGAGCCTCTTTGATGGCGTTTGACGCCCATGTGCCTGTATCGAGATATGATGCCTTTGTTTTAAGAAGATTGAACGGCAGCATGCAGAACTGCATCGAGGCACCACCGCCAAGCCAAAGCACACTGTATCCTTCAGGAACTTCGAGAAGTTCCTTGACCAAAGCCGAAGCTTCGTCAATCACGGCCTGAAATTCCTTGCTGCGATGCGACACTTCGAGAACTGAAAGTCCGGTATTGGCAAAATCAATAATCGCATTGGCGGTGTTTTTGATCGTGTACTCACTGAGTATCGACGGTCCCGCATAAAAGTTATGTTTCTTCATAAAAACTATAAGTTGGTTTGAGTTTTGGCAAAATTACGGAAATAATTCAGTATTTACAAATTTTTCATGCGCCATCTCTGCAAGCTTTTCACAAACACAAACAATATGTCAAACTCACAAGTATATGGCATTTCAGCATCGGATCTCAAATATCAGGCAATGCTTCTGCTCCTCACTTAAAAAAAACAAATGATTGATTTTGATTTGCTCTTGCTAATTAGTATCTTTGCACGAAAATATAACAACTCATTATCAACCGCATAATTATCATCTAACCGTTAAGATATGGCAACAAAACCGTTCAAATATCAGGAAATGTTTCCCCTCGGCCCGGATACGACCGAATACTACCACCTCACATCAGACTATGTAAAAGTAGAAAACTGGGGAGGCCATGAATTTCTTGTAGTCGACCCACAGGCGCTCACAGTTCTGGCACGTCAGGCCACTCACGACAATGCATTCATGCTTCGCCGCGAACACAACGCCATGGTTGCCAAAATACTCAATGACCCCGAAGCGAGCGAAAACGACAAATTTGTCGCACTGACCATGCTCCGCAACGCTGAAGTTGCCGCCAAGGGACAGCTCCCCTTCTGCCAGGACACCGGCACAGCAATCTGCCATGCCGAAAAAGGCCAGCGGGTGTTCACCGGCTGCAACGACGAAGAACGCATCTCTGAAGGCGTCTATCTCACCTACACCACCGACAATCTGCGCTACAGCCAGAACGCCCCTCTCAACATGTATGACGAAGTCAACACCGGCTGCAACCTGCCGGCTCAGATTGACATCCACGCATCTGAAGGCGACGAATACCACTTCCTATTTGTTGCCAAAGGCGGCGGCTCTGCCAACAAGACATACCTATATCAGGAGACCAAGGCGCTCATCAATCCCAAGACACTGCTGCCATTCCTCATCGAAAAGATGAAATCGCTCGGCACTGCAGCCTGCCCGCCCTACCATATCGCATTTGTAATCGGTGGCACATCGGCCGAAAAGAACCTCGAGACCGTTAAGAAAGCTTCTGTCAAATACTACGACTCGCTGCCTACACAAGGCAACGAACTCGGCCATGCCTTCCGCGACATCGAGCTTGAGGCTCAACTCAAGAAAGCATCCGAGGATCTCGGTCTCGGCGCCCAGTTCGGAGGTAAATATTTCGCCCATGACATCCGTGTCATCCGTCTACCCCGCCATGGAGCATCATGTCCCGTCGGAATGGGCGTGAGCTGCTCTGCCGACCGCAACATCAAGGCAAAAATCAACCGCGAAGGACTCTGGATAGAGAAACTTGACACCAATCCCGGCGAACTCATCCCCGAGGCATACCGCAAACAGGGTGAAGGCGAGGTTGTCAAAATCGACCTCAACCGTCCGATGCCCGAAGTGCTTGCCGAGCTGTCAAAATATCCCGTATCGACACGTCTGTCACTCAAAGGCACTATTATAGTAGGTCGTGACATCGCACACGCCAAAATCAAAGAACGCCTTGACCGCGGCGAAGAAATGCCACAGTATCTCAAAGATCACCCCATCTACTATGCAGGCCCGGCCAAAACCCCGGCAGGCATGCCCTCCGGCTCTTTCGGCCCCACTACGGCAGGACGTATGGACAGCTATGTCGATCAGTTCCAGAGCGCAGGGGGTGCAATGATCATGATCGCAAAAGGCAACCGTTCGAAACAGGTGACTGACGCATGCCAGAAACACGGTGGCTTCTACCTCGGCTCAATCGGCGGTCCGGCAGCTGTTCTCGCACAGAACTCAATCAAGAAAGTCGAACTTCTCGAATATCCCGAACTCGGCATGGAAGCCATCTGGAAAATCGAGGTAGAGGACTTCCCCGCATTCATCCTCGTCGACAACAAAGGCAATGACTTCTTCACCGAGATTTCTGAAAAATGTAAATCTTGCGGACTGAACAAATAAGAGGCATTAAACCTTTTCTATAAGAAGGTCTCTAAGATTTAAGAAGAGTCTTGGAGACCTTCTTTTTTCATACATTCAACACAACGTCAAAACATTCATTCCATCTGTCATGAAGAAATTACTCGCGGTGTTTGCGCTGATACTGTCGGCCGTGGTGACACTAACGGCTTCAGAACCCGATTTCGCACATCCTCAGACAACCCTGTCCAACGCGCAGAAGAATTACAATGCGGCCATTTCCAATCCCGGAAAATCAGGAGTAGCACTCGTCAAAAGTCTGCTTGAGATGACTGCCGCCACTGCATCAATCGATATGGACAGCCTGCCATCGATGCTTCCAAAGGTCGACAAAGCTATTGCCGCATGTCCCGACGGCAACATAAAATCGTTGATTATGATGGTCAAGGCCAACATCATCAATGACATCTATACCAAAAACAGATGGAAATATGACCAGGCCCAAACGCCTGACTCTCCCCTGCCCGATGACATCACCGAATGGAACGGACGTCAATTCCGCACGGAGATAAATAAACTCGCCACCCAATCGTTTGACATGGCAGCGTCAGCTCCGGCTGAAAAATTGGCTAACTTCTCGTCGATAATCAATGCCAACCGCAACACACTCTACTTTAACCCGACCTTATGCGACTTCGTGGCTATCAAAGCCATCGATTTATTCCAGATTACTGACGACACAAAATCAATCAACAATGTAACCGACCGCATGGTCAGCCTAAGCCGTTATGAATCCGCTCCATGGTTCTGGTGGATGGTCAAAAAAATCGAAGATAGAAACGACAACCGGATACGCACATATTCACAAGACAATAAAAACGGACTATCGGCCATAGACAGCCTCTTCCTCAACCATAAGAATTGTGAGGATGCAGGTTATGTGCTTCAATATGTCAACGGAGGAAGTGATGATATCCGCAGAGCACCCGATTGGCTGCTGCCGTCATTGCGGAATTTCACATTGAAATACCCCGGCTATATATTAAACAATAACCTCAGAAACAGAATTTCAGCACTCACGGTTTCGCAAATAACGATATCAGCGAAAGACATGGTCGCACCCACGACACCTTTCGACGTCAAAATCAACTATGATTTCGTGAAAAACTGCGGCTTCTCTGTATATAGCATCTCTAAAAAGGCATTTGAAACTCGAGACACAAGCGTCATCGCTCGAATCAAGAATATCTCTCTCGCGACCGATGCGTCAAAATTCGACTGCGACACAACACTTTCGATTTCACTCCCCACCGCCGGATACTACAAGATTGTGCCTACAGCAAATTTCGCATCGGAATGGAAAAACAGCATTTATGTTGAATGTACACCTTTTATCCCGACAAGGGTATATACAGATGATTACAACGTTTTTTCAATCGTTGATTACAACACCGGCGCCCCTCTACCGGGAGTAACAATTACGGCTAAGGCGTCTTTTGAAAATTTCAAACATACTTTTCCGGCAAGCGGGCATGATGGTATAGTAAGATTTGATAACTCTGTCTTAAAAAATAAAGGAGGACAAATACGTAGAAATATTGATTACCGACTTTCCTATAAAGGTTTTTCTTCTGACTTTTCTAATTCAGGTTACACGTATTCCGGAGGAATCAGAGTTGATTTCGACGCGAATGTATTTACAGACCGCCAATTATATCATCCCGGAGATACTGTCAAATGGGCAGCCGTAGTTTACGAGTCATGCGGATACGAAAAACCGAAACTTGTGATAGACGAGCAAGTGGAAATTCGTTTTTATGATGCCAATAATACCAAAATAGGACATATCACTGCCAATACTGACGACTTCGGTCGTATTCATGGAGAATTTGTAATACCGGATGATGGTCTTACAGGCACCTTCAAACTCTTATTCGGATTTACCAAAGGGAAAAACAATAATAATGGACGAACCTACCATATAATTGATAAAACAATCACGGTCAGCGACTTCAAATTAGCCACTTTCAAGCTCGACAATCTCACAGTCGAACGCGACAGGCCGCAAAAAGGTGAAGTCACTCTTAGCGGCAAAGCTATGACATATTCAGGCATGCCTGTGTCCGGAGCAAAAGTCGAGGCTGAGATCTGGTCTGCGTCATGGATGCGCTGGTTCAGTCCATCCGTAGAACTCGGTACGATAAGCGCAGTCACCGATTCTGATGGTGAATTCTCGTTTGTCGTTACAGATTCAATCATCTCACAGAACAGCAAAGGCCACTTCCTGGCGAAAATTGCAGTTACGTCGTCATCCGGAGAGACACGGCAAGCATCCAGGACATTCACAACCGGTAAGCCGTATATGATTGATTACGACCGAAATGTCTCGGATATCGCTATAAATACTGACACTCCATACTCCCTGCCGGTCAAAATCTATGATGCCGAAGGCAAGACAGTCAATGATATAGCGCTCAGATGGTGGCTCAATAATGCCAATGACAAGAGCAGTGAGATTTCAACTGCCGCGATGTCCGGAACCATCACGAGCGGAGAAAAAAATGCGATTGATTTGAGTTCATTAAAGTCCGGTGACTATTATCTGTCAGTTGAGCCGGTCGACACCACTCTTGCCGACAGTCAAATCAAGTTCACCACGTTAAATCTTTATAGCCTAAAGAATAACACCATGCCCTCGTCGTCTGACATTTTTGTTCCTATGACAGAATATTCGACAGATGACAACGGTGAGGCTGAAATCTTGTTTGGCACGCCGGGAGATAAGACCTATATCTATTCGGTGCTGGGTGTCATGCAGCAAATCATATCTGTCAACGTTGATGAATATTCAGCAGGTTTCCATCGCATTAAAGTCAAATTGCCCGATAACGCAAAGAAGGGACAATTGAACGTCTACACAACGCTAAATGGAGAAACAACAATGGCCGAAATCAATCTCACCCGTCCAGACCGCCGTAAGATTACCCTTGAAGGCTCATCGATGCGCGACCGTCTCACCTCCGGCTCTTCAGAGCAATGGAGATTGAAACTTACTGATTTTGAAGGAAAGCCTATTGCAGGAACTATGGTTGCGACGATGTTCAACTCTGCCCTGAATTCGATCATGGGCTACTCAATGCCAAGTAAATTTACCCTTCCAAGCCAAGATCCGCAACTTTATTATATTACAACCTGGAGTTATGTTCGCAAAGGTCATCTTTCGTCAAAATTTAAGAACCTTCCGTTCATATCTATCAACCAACCTGATTTCAACCCGTCATTAAGCTACTATAGGCTCAGGTCTAACAGATTCATGTCATCTACTACTGCAATGCTTGGAAGCAGAGGCTCTAACGGCCATATACTTGTGACTGAAGACGAGGCTTATGACGAAGCCGCAGTACGTGAATACAGCTCCAGCGTCAAAAAGGCTATTGTAGGCGCTGTTGTTGCAGAGGATAAACGCTCTAACGACATAGTTCGGGAGGAAGGAGAAGAATTCGAACTTCCTGCCGAAACGGGCGAGACAATTGAACCTCATGAAGAATCTGACTTCGAATACCGCGCATCAGAAGTACTACAGGCCTTCTGGATGCCGGAACTGCTTATTGATGATAACGGAGAGACAGAAATAGCATTTACAGTGCCCAACGCCAATACAACATGGTCGTTCAATGCGTTTGCCTGGACTAAAGACTTGCGCGCCACCACGATGATACGCGAGTTCGTTACGTCCAAGCCTGTGATGGTGCAGCCCAACCTGCCACGCTTCCTGCGTGTCGGCGATAAAGCGCGTGTGCTCGCCTCGGTTTTTAACAATTCTGACTCCATTGCGACTGTGGCAAGCGTTATCGAACTGTTTGACGTCTCCACCGGGGAGGTCTACTCTACCTCTACCTCGACTGACATAATCGCAGCATCGGCCTCTGCTACCATAGCAATTGACATCAAAGCTACTGGCGACGTTCCGGTCATCGGATACCGTGTTCGGTCAACGCTCGGCAAATTCACAGACGGCGAGCAGGCCTATATCCCCGTCGAAGCCGCGACATCTGACGTCATCGAGAGCGAGGTATTCTATCTCAACCCGGGTGATTCGACCTATATGACCGAAATTCCCAAGGGGAAAAACATGCAGTCGACCCTCGACTACACCGACAATCCGGCATGGAACATAATCAAACAACTGCCGGGTCTTGCCGACATTAACGCATCGACATCGACATCAGCCTCCCGTCAGCTCTTCGGCGCAGCCACAGCAGCAGGCATGCTCAAGCAATATCCTGCACTTGCTGAAGTGCTACGCTCATGGAGTGAGAACCCCGACTCCAAGTCGCTCACATCACGTCTGAGCCAGAACGAGCAGCTCAAGGCAGCCGTTCTCGCGGAAACTCCATGGGTACAGGCCGCGGCCTCTGACAGCCACCGCATGGCGCGCCTAAGCCTTCTCTTTGATAAAAAGGCAACCTCAGGCAGCATAGACAAATCGATAGCCACACTCCGCAAACTGCAGCGGCAGGATGGCGGATGGTCATGGGGAGAATGGAACGACAAATCATCGGTTTGGGCGACAAATGTCGTACTTCAGGAACTCGGGCGCCTCCGCTCAGCCGGTTACATGCCCTCCGGCAAAGGCATCGACGCCATGGCCGATGCTGCCATAGGCTTCTATGAGTCGAAGCTCGACAAAGATGTGAAGACTGACCGTGCACTCGCCTATATAATGACAATGTTCCCCGACCACAAACTCGGTCTACGCGGCAAACAGGTCGTCAATGCCACCCTCCAGCAGATAATCTCTGACTGGAAAACCGGATCGACATGGGACAAGGCCATTGATGCAATAATCCTCAATGTCTCCGGATATGCCAATGTGGCTAAAGAAATCATAGGCTCACTGCGCCAGTTTGCAGTTGCCTCACCGTCGCAGGGCACATCATTCCCGTCAGTCTCAAATGTCAACGATTACGCCGACCTGCTCTATGCTTTCGCCAAAATAGAGCCTGCCGCACCTGAAATCGACGGCATGCGCCAATGGCTCATCATACGTGAGCAGACTACAGAAGAACTCGGCAGCTACGACCCCACGCGCATCATCGCAGCCTTTGCAGCCTGTGGCAGCAATTGGCTCAACAACAGTAAGTCCGAGACTGTCATTTCGGTCAATGGTTCGCCTCTGAGCATAGACAGCGTTGAGACGGCTACAGGACACATAGTGACAGCTCTGCCGTCTAATGCCTCCGGCAAGTCCCTCAGTCTGTCGAGAGGCGATGCCACAGTGCCGGCCTATGGTGCCATCATATCGCGTTACACCACAACATCGACTGATGTCAAAGCTGCTTCATGTCCCGATCTGTCTGTTGAGAAACGCATCACAATGCTACGTAACGGCAAGTGGCAATATGCCGACAACGTCCGCCTTGGCGAACAAGTTAGAGTGCTTCTGACAATCAAGGCTAAACGCGATCTCCAGTATGTTACGGTCATTGACGGTCGTCCGGCTTCTTTCGAGCCAGTAGACCAGCTCCCCGGATGGGTGACGAGCGGAGGCGCAGCTTTCTACCGCGAGAATCTCGACTCCGAAAGCCGTCTGTTCATAGACTACCTTCCCAAAGGCACATACCAGATCACAATTGACATGACAGCTTCAATCGAAGGAAATTTCACCTCCGGCATCGCAACAGTCCAGAGCATGCTTGCGCCTTCTATAACAGCCCACTCCGCCGGCAACACAATCAAGTGTACTGCCGACTGACAGACAGTCTCACCCCTCAAACCAACATGCCCGCCGCAAAACCTGCGACGGGCATTGTATATTTGTGCAATAAGGCATTTTACATTCCAAAGGATATGCCGGTTGAGAATGGGTTGAAATTAAAATCCTGACGGCCCGTCAGCATATTATAAGGAGAATAACGCACATAAACGCCTATGTTATTTGCGATATTGACCTTTGCATAGAGATCGATGGTAAACTGCCGCAGGTTGATGCTGTTGACACTTGCTTTGCATGAACGACCTTCTTCATCATACCATCTCGACAGCAGCGAACCATGAGTGTTTAGACAGAATATCGGCCCGAAATGGATGTTCAACTTTCCGTTGAAATTACTTATCGGCAGATACTGGCGCCAAAGCAACGGGAACTGCACCGTAAAGATCTTTATGCGGGAAAAACGCGGATTGATGCCATCTGCAAACTGAGAGTATGTCACGGTGTTGCCATCGACGTCAAAATTAGTGCCGAGTGTCGAGCGGAAGTTTCGCCAGTCTATGCCTATGCCTAACGACAGGTCGAAACATCCTTTCAGGCTATATTCCACGGCGACAATATCAGTCCATGTCAGCTCAAGCGATTTCCCCTGTTCGAGTTGAGCCGCAGCAGGAGCGTTAGCAGCCGAACAAAAACCGAATGCAAAACCGCCCGACACGACGTCCCAGCCGGAACGCGCCGTCTTCTTGCGTCCGGTCAGCGAAATACCTGACGAACTGATAAACGAGCGCACGGTCGATCCGGACGAATAAGACTGAACAACAGTCGTTTCGCTCTGTTTTCCATCGTCAACGATGATATTGAGACCATCAGGAGACTCGGTTATGACAACCTTCTCAGCATCTTTGATTTCGACTGAGGTTTCATCTTCTGCAAAGGCAGACATGCCTACAGCCATGGCTGCAACGATTAAAGAAGTGCGGATATATAGTTTCATGATCTGTTACGTTTTTTAGGGTTATAGCTTGTTTAAAATCCGAGAGAAATGCCGACAGCCACAGAACCGGTCTCAGGCCCGTGTTCGGGCGCGAACATCGACATAGGGCAGTATCTCGCGTATATCGCGGCTTTGCCACGGAAACCGACCCTCACAAGAGCCTCAGCCGTGAGTATTCGCTGATGGAGTCCCTTGAATGTCACCTTATGCTCGACACCGTCTTCAGTCCACGAAGCTTTGGCACGGGTGAAAGTGTTGAGTTGTGCGACCCCACCGATTTCAATGCCAAACGACTTTGATATCCGTTGATAGTAAGTCAGCGGCACAGAGAACCCGAATGCTCTCAGATGAGATTTTACGCTCTTCGACGTCGGACTGACGGGCACAAGACTTATATTCCCTCTGTCACTGCTGACAATCATGCCCGCTCCGACAGGCATGCGTCTGTACCACCATCCGAGCCCTAACGTGAATTCCGATCCGGCAGAAGGCACACGCCAGACAGCTTTAATCACATTGAGCATACCGATTTCCCAACCTGCTTTGTGGAAACCGTCAGCAGCTCCGGCCGGTATTATCGCGCCTGTGTAGATATCGCTGAAGCCACCTATTGATTTGACTGCTTTATCTTTCTTGCGTGATTTCTTTGCAAACGGAGCGTTAAACTCAAAAAGAGCATCTGCCATCGACGTATCAGTGCTGTCGCTGATTTCAGAGACATATACGTAGGTGTATTTTTCGTCTCCCTTGAGTCCATTGACAATGATTTTCTTTCTGTTGGCAGTCTCTACTACCTTTACCTCTGTAGGATTTTCAAGGACAGCTATCGTGTCGCTGCTTAGAGCCGCTGTCGCCGTTGCCGAAAAAGCACAGCTCATGATCGCTGCAATAAAAATTGATTTCTTCATAATATGATGCTTTTATAGTTTGTTTTACTTCTTATTTATAAGTTTACGCACTTGTTCGGGGCTTGCACTTCCTTCCATATAGACCAACATTACACGGTCGTCGCCTCTGAGGGTGCTGTTGACGAAAAATATATAACGGTTTTTCTTGCCGGAGGGCTTCATCGTATACTGGCCGAAGAACAATTGTCCGTCAACATAACTGACCTCCTTGCCGACAGCCGAGGC
The DNA here is from genome assembly GCA_964018265.1 of uncultured Muribaculaceae bacterium. Lineage (GTDB taxonomy): Bacteria > Bacteroidota > Bacteroidia > Bacteroidales > Muribaculaceae > CAG-873. The sequence continues at coordinate 38,380 of CAXHOY010000002.1, read as the reverse complement.
CGCATCAACAGCAACGGTTCCGGCAATTTTAGCCGCACATTTCCGTGCATGCTTTCCATTGACAATGATACATCTGTAGGTGTCAAGGCCTGTGCCCTTCAATTGTTTGCCCGAGACTATAGTCTCGCTTACGTATGACTCGCCATGGTAATCTTCAAACACGTCGGCTATCGCAAGCCCTTTTTGAGCGTTGACCGTCAGAGCCGCCAGCGTCATGAGTAACAATGTGATGTATATTTTCATATCCGGTAATTTTAGAACTGGTTTGATAATTCGGCAATGGCACCAAGTTGGCCGGTCACATCTGCCTCGAACATAGCTGCTGCGTCGTCAATAATCTGCAACTGGTCGCCCATCAATGACATGACCATGTCAACATCTGTATTCTCATTGAGACCGTTGTAAGCGATACATCTGTCCACGACTCTGTCTTGAGAGCGCAGCATCAACACTGTCCCGACAGCGAGGGCCACAGCCACTGAAGCCGCCATTGACATCCACCTTACGGCAGTCACGCGGCCTGTGCGCTTTTTGCGGTTGAGATTTCGCTCCACAGCAGCAAAGCCAATTACGGCACGGGCTTCTTCAATCAGCGGTGTACTGGCATTGACCTTAGCCAATAACGCGCGGAGCTCACGTTCTTCATCAAGGTCTGCAGTGGCGTCAAAATAACGCTCGATCAGCTGATGTATGTACCCGATGTCTTCGTTTCGTTTCATTATAGTTATCATTTATGAGTTGAGAGATATATTTCACGCACCGCACGTCTGGCGCGGCTGAGTATCAGTCTGGCATTTGCCTCGGATATGTCAAGTTCGGCTGCAATCTCATCAAAATCCATCTCCATGACGTCGCGCATTGTCAGCACCCTTCGTTCACGCTCGCTGAGACGACGGTCAATGATAGAGCGCACTTCGGCATAGAGGTCTTCGGTAGAGCTGTCGTCAGAGTCCGGGACAATATCTGCGGCATCATCCTCGATAGAGACCGTAAGGTGGGCCTGTCGGCGGCGCAATGCATCGATGCATACATTTTTCACCGCTGTAGCAGACAGGCCGGCGGCATGGCTTTCAGACGCAACAGTCTGGCGTCGCGTCCAAAGACGGGAAAAAGCCTCCTGCAAAGCATCGTCAGCCTCCTCGTCGCTCGCAAGCAGACGCCGTGCACGGACGAACAGATTTGCCCGCATGGCCATGAATGTTTTTGTCAGCAGATCTTGAGCCATTGTTTTTCCGAGTTTCTTTTGTCTCTAATACGAAGCTTTAAGGATTTTGCAACAAACTTAACTAAAAAAAGTGATTTTTTATCAATCACGTTTGTCCGATAAGCTATGAAAAACTAATTTTGTGGCATGGCTAACATCAAGAACATAGCGCCCGAAGCGGTCATCCGCATGCTCAAAGACATGGAGCTCGAGGCCAGGACATACAGCGACGGAAACGTCTACACAATCTTTCCGGCAGACAGTGATTTCGGTCACGACGTGGTCTTCAATTTTGAAACCGGCGAAGACGCTTGGCTCGGCATCCAGGCTTTTGCCGACGGTTTTGAGATCGCTGACGACAAGATGCCTGAGGCTCTTGCCATATGCAACGATTTCTGCAACGAGGCCAAAATGCCTAAAGCATTCGTCAAGAACAGACGTTTCAAACTCGAACAATGGTTCAGGTTTGAAGAAAACACCTCCGAAGAATTCATCGAAGACCAGATCCGCACAGTGATGTCAATGACATGGTCATTCTTTACAATCGCAAGTAAATATGTATAAGACAATGAAAGTACTACTCATCAATGGCAGTCCCCACCCCGACGGCAATACATCGGTGGCTCTGGGAGAAGTGGCCCGGACACTTAACTCTGAAGGTATAGAAACCCGCACACTGTGGATCGGAACAAAAGCCGTGCAAGGCTGCATAGGCTGCTACAGCTGCGCATCGACCGGCATATGCGTCTTCAAGGACAAGCTCTACACCGAGGCGCGCGAAGCCATCGCCGACGCCGATGCCATCATCATCGGCTCACCGGTCTACTATGCCGGCCCCAACGGATCGCTGTGCGCGCTGCTCGACCGTTTGTTCTACTCTTCGGGCAAACTTCTGATGAACAAGCCTGCGGCGGCTGTAGTCTGCTGCCGACGCGGAGGCGCGTCAGCGACCTTCGACCGGCTCAATAAATACTTCACGATCTTAAGCATGCCCGTCGTATCGTCGCAATACTGGAACATAGCCCACGGACGCGAAAAGGGCGAAGCCGCTTACGATGAGGAAGGCATGCAGACCATGCGCACACTTGGCAAAAACATGGCATGGCTGCTGCGTTCGATCCATGCGCCCCAGTCACCCGCCGCGCCCGAAAGCGAGCCGCGAAGGGCGACTAACTTCATCCGTCCGGACCTCAAGGGCGAATAATTATGGGTCAGCCGCGTGTCGATTTGGTTATTTTTTCTTAATTTTGCAGCAGATTACAAATTAACAACACTCTCGCAATGGAACGTGAAGTAAGAGTAAGATTTGCTCCATCACCAACGGGACCGCTCCACATCGGTGGGGTCAGGACCGCTCTCTATAATTATCTTTTCGCCCGCCACAATGGCGGCAAAATGCTTCTGCGCATCGAAGACACAGACTCAAACCGCTTCGTGCCCGGAGCTGAAGAATATATCATCGAGTCTCTCAAATGGCTCGGCATCAACATCGACGAAGGCGTTGGTCACGGCGGTGACTGCGGTCCCTACCGTCAGAGCGAACGCCGCGACATCTATCGCGTCTATGTCAAGCAGCTCCTTGATGCAGACCGCGCATACATAGCATTCGACACACCGGAAGAACTTGAAGCAGCCCGTGCGGCAACACCCAACTTCCAGTATGACGCATCGACACGCATGTCTATGCGCAACTCTCTGACCATGCCGGCCGAAGACGTGAAAAATCTCATAGATGCAGGAGAGAAATATGTGGTGCGATTCAAAATCGAACCTGGAAGACCGGTTGTCGTCGACGACCTGCTCCGTGGCAAAGTGACCATAATGAGCGATATCCTCGACGACAAAGTGCTCTACAAAAGCGCTGACGACCTGCCGACATATCATTTGGCCAACATCGTCGACGACCATCTGATGAGAGTGTCACACGTCATCCGCGGCGAAGAGTGGCTTCCTTCAGCTCCGCTCCACGTGCTCCTTTATGAAGCATTCGGATGGTCTGACACCATGCCCTCGTTTGTCCACCTTCCACTCTTGCTCAAGCCTGACGGCAAAGGCAAACTCAGCAAACGCGACGGTGACCGACTCGGCTTTCCTGTGTTCCCTCTCGAATGGCACGATCCTGCCAGCGGCAACATCTCATCAGGCTACCGCGAAAGCGGCTATCTGCCTGAAGCCGTCATCAACTTCCTCGCCCTGCTCGGCTGGAACCCCGGCGACGACACAGAAATCATGTCGATGGATGAGCTGATCGAAAAGTTCTCGTTCGACCATTGCTCACGTTCCGGAGCCAAGTTCGCTTACGAAAAAGGCAAATGGTTCAACCACCACTATCTACAGCAACTTGACGACGCCCGTCTTGCCGAAATGTTCAAGCCTGTGCTTCGCGACAACGGTGTCAATCCCGACGAATACAGCGATGAATATATCGCCCGCGTTGTCGGTCTGGTCAAAGGCCGCATCAACTTTGTCCGTGACCTTTGGGAACAAGCCGCATTCTTTTTCAAGACACCCGAAAGCTACGATCCAAAAGCAGTGAAAAAACGTTGGAGCGCAGAGACACCGGCGATTATGACCGAGCTTATCGACAGGCTCAACGCCCTTGACGACTTCAGTTCGCAGGCAGCCGAACAGCCCATACTCGACTGGATCACCGCCAAAGGCTATCATATGGGCAACGTGATGAACGCATTCCGTCTGGCTGTGGTCGGAGAATGCAAAGGTCCTCATATGTTCGACATCACCGAACTTCTCGGCCGCGAAGAAAGCATCAGACGCATACAACTCGCAATCGAACGCCTCAAGACTGATGAACCCGCTGTATAATTTCGGCATAAGCTCACTCGCATTAGGTGCAAAAATAGCGGCGATACGCTCACCAAAAATCAAGCGTATGCTCCGCGGTCAGGACGAAACCCTCGCCGGACTGCGCCACAAACGCATGAAAGTCGCGCCGGAAGGTTTCGATGTGTGGTTTCATGCCGCCTCACTCGGTGAGTTTGAGCAGGCCAGGCCTATCATCGAGCGGCTGAAGAAACACAATCCCGCCATCAAGATATTGCTGACATTCTTTTCGCCATCAGGCTATGAGATCCGCAGCAACTATGACAAGGTTGACGCCGTGGCATATCTGCCCTTCGACACCCCCCGACGTGTCAGCAGATTTCTGGATGCAGCAGCGCCTAAGATGGCTATATTCGCCAAATACGAGTTCTGGGGCAACTATCTGAGTCAGCTCCACAAGGCAGGTATACCAACATATATCATATCTTCCATATTCCGTCCGCGACAACGGTTTTTCAGACCGTGGGGCGGCATGTTCAGGAAGATGCTGCGCTGTTATACCCATCTTTATGTCCAGGACGAAAACTCGAAGAAACTTCTTGACCGCATAGGCATCAACAATGTCACAGCCGCAGGCGACACCCGTTTCGACCGGGTGACAGACATTCTCGCTCAAGCCCACCGCGTCCCTGAAATCGAGAGTTTCGTATCGGCGTCACGCTTCACTCTGATTGCCGGAAGCAGCTGGCCGCTGGATGAGGAGATATTCATACCATGGCTCAAAGGCCATCCCGAAGTCAGGGCCATAATAGCCCCTCACGAATTCGACCATGCACGCCTTGAGTCTCTCAGACATCGCCTCGGCAACGGTAAGACTCGTCTTCTGTCTGAAATTAAAGGCGAACATCCGTCAAACCCCGTCAACGACAACGTACGCTATATCATCGTCGATTGCTTCGGTCTGCTCAGCAGCCTTTACAGATACGGCGACGCGGCAGTAATCGGAGGAGGCTTCGGAGCAGGCATCCACAACCTGAACGAAGCTGCGGTCTACGGCATACCCGTCCTGTTCGGTCCCAACCACAAGAAATTCAAAGAAGCATCCGAACTATTGCGACTCGGAGGCGGTTATACATTCAGCAATGCCTCGGAATTCAACGCTGAGATGAACACCCTGCTCAACGATCCCAAAAGCCGTGCAGCCGCAGGCACAGCCGCAGGCCGCTATATCAGCGACAGCATAGGCGCGAGCGACCGTATCTACAGCGACATTTTCAGGGCTGCGGACTAAACATCGGCAGATTACCCACCCCAAACCTTACAAACAACCACAACTCAACACTTGACAACCATGATTAAAGCTGCAATTATCGGCGGAGCCGGTCACAGAGCCGGTGAACTCATACGCCTGTTGATCAACCATCCGGACGTAGAAATCATCCGGGTTCACAATCCTGCGCAATCAGGACGCCGCATCTGCGAGCTACATCATGGACTGACCGGAGAGACAGACCTGCGCTTCACCTCCGATATAGACTTCTCAGGCATAGACGTGGCCTTCAGCTGCCTCCCGAAGGGCCAGTCAGCCGCTCTACTGAGCGACCTGACCCTTCCCGACAACCTGAAATTCATAGACCTGTCGAGTGACTTCCGCACTCCCGGCACCGGCCTTGACTTCGTCTACGGTCTTTCAGAGCTCAACCGCAAACCGATGGTCAGAGGAGCGCTGCATGTCGCCACCCCCGGCAGCGTGGCCATGGCTGTAGAGCTGGCACTTTTGCCGCTTGCCAAAAATCTCATGCTCAACAGCCCGATCCACGTCACCGCAATCACCGGAACCACCGACACAGAGACAGCCCCCGAGAGTGTGATAGACTTTGAATACCGCCACGACAACGTTTCGCTTTCGCGAGCATTTGTCCACCCTCAACTTGAGGAAATCACCACTACACTGCAAACACTGCAGTCAAGCTTCAGCGCACCCATCAACATTCTGTCGTTCGGAGGCAGTTTCCCGCGAGGCACACTTGTGGCCGCCTACATGGAAACCCCGATCGAGCTGTCACAGATACGCAAACTATACGAAGACTACTACAGCGACCACAATTTCACCTTCATAGTTGACCGCCGCGTCGACATCAAGGACGTCACCAACACCAACAAATGCCTCATCCGTCTTGAGAAAACCGACGGACGACTGCTCATCACGGCCGCGATAGACAACCTGCTCAAAGGCGCGTCAGGCAATGCGGTCCACTGCATGAACCTGCTCTTCGGACTTCACGAAAGGGTCGGCCTCATGCTCAAAGGCTCCGCTTATTGACAGTTAGAACCTGTATCACGATTTAATTTCATACAGACTCTAAAATAGTGGCCGCGCAAAGACATTTATCAGCATAAATTTGCTAACTTTGCGAAAAGAATCAAATACAGGCACACTATGAGTTCAAATAGTCTGGTCTCAATCTCAGATATCTCACGCGACGAGATACTTGACCTGTTGGATCGCGCTCGCTATTTCGAAGCTAACCCCAACAGTAAAATACTTGACGGGCGAGTTGTGGCAACACTTTTCTTTGAGCCTTCAACACGCACACGTCTCAGTTTCGAAACCGCAGTCAACCGTCTCGGAGGCCGGATAATCGGCTTTTCCGACGCCAATTCGACGAGCACGTCAAAAGGCGAGACCCTCAAGGACACGATAAAGATGGTTGCCAATTACGCCGACCTCATAGTGATGCGCCATCATCTCGAAGGCGCGGCCCGCTATGCGACCGAAGTCACTGACATCCCCATTATCAACGCAGGCGACGGTGCTAACCAGCATCCCTCACAGACGATGCTCGACCTCTACTCCATCTACAAAACCCAAGGCAGACTCAACGACCTGACCATCACTATGGTCGGAGACCTGAAATATGGCCGCACCGTCCATTCACTGCTGATGGCTCTCCAGTACTTCAACCCGACATTCAATTTCATCGCGTCGAAAGAACTTCAGATGCCTCAGGAATACAAGGACTTCTGCATTGAAAAAGGCATACACTTCACCGAATCGACTGATTTCTCTCCAGAAGTCATCAATTCGAGCGACATCATCTACATGACACGCGTACAGCGTGAACGCTTCACCGACATCATGGAGTATGAGCGGGTCAAGAACCTCTATACACTCCACAACGCGATGCTCGACAACTCCAAGCCAACACTGAAGATACTTCATCCGCTGCCCCGCGTCAACGAAATAGACCGCGACGTCGACGACAACCCGAAAGCCTATTATTTCGAGCAGGCCCGCAACGGTCTGTTTGCACGTCAGGCCATTATCACACGAGCTTTAGGCATTGATCCACGATAAAACAGTCCACAGCCATGCCAAACAATAAAAAAGAACTCGCAGTAGCCGCCCTTAAAAACGGCACAGTCATCGACCGCATACCCTCGTCGGCGCTTTTCCAAGCCGTCAGACTGCTCGGCATCGAAAAACTCAACCGCCACGTCACAATCGGAAACAATCTCGACAGCGGCAAACTCGGGACAAAAGGCATCATAAAAATCGCCGAGACAGAGTTTCCGGAGGCAGTCCTCAACCGCATCGCCCTGATTGCCCCTACAGCCGTAGTCAACACAATCCGTGACTTCGACGTAGTCGAGAAGCGTCAGGTCGAGCTTCCTGACACAATCTCAGGCATTGTCAAATGCGACAATCCGAAATGCATCACCAACAACGAGCCTATGCTGACCAAGTTTCAGGTCATAGACCGCGAGAATGTCGTGATACGCTGCCATTACTGCAATCACTGCGTGGCCGGAAAAGACGCACAGATCTTATGAAACAAAGCTGGAAACCCGGCACAATGGTCTACCCCCTGCCCGCAGCGCTTGTCAGTTGCGGACACGGCAGCGAGTCGAATCTGCTGACCGTAGCCTGGACCGGCACCATCTGCACCAACCCTCCAATGCTATATATATCGGTCAGACCCGAACGCCACTCCTATGAACTGATCCGCAAGACAATGGAGTTTACGGTCAATCTGACCACCTCGTCAATGGCCCGTGCCACAGACTGGTGCGGCGTACGTTCGGGACGCGACTATGACAAATGGGCCGAAACAGGCCTTACCCCCGTGCCAGGCATAAAAGTGGGATGCCCGTCGATAGCGGAGTCTCCCCTTTCGATCGAATGCCGCGTAAAAGAGATTATGTCATTGGGCAGCCATGACATGTTTATCGCCGACGTGCTCAACGTGCTGGCCGACGAACAGTATATCGACACAGGGACAGGCGCGTTTGACCTCGCCAAATCAGGCCTTATCGCCTATGCCCACGGAGGCTACTATCCTTTGGGCGATAAAATCGGAGGCTTCGGCTTCTCTGTCAGAAAAAAGAAATAAACAGACAAGCAAACAAGTACAATTTCTAATCATAAATTCCAATTACACAAACCAAGCGCAATGGAAAGAGACAACCAGATTTTCGACATCATCGAACGCGAACACCAACGTCAGAAAAAAGGAATCGAGCTTATTGCATCCGAGAACTTTGTCAGCGACCAGGTAATGCAGGCCATGGGATCATGCCTGACAAACAAATATGCAGAAGGCTATCCCGGCCACAGATATTATGGCGGTTGCCAAGTTGTTGACGAAGCCGAGTCTCTCGCCATCGACCGCATCAAACGCCTGTTCGGTGCAGAGTATGCCAACGTGCAGCCTCACTCTGGCGCACAAGCCAACATGGCCGTGTTTATGACCGTGATGAAACCGGGCGACAAATTCCTCGGCCTCAACCTTTCGCACGGCGGACACCTCTCACACGGAAGCCCTGTCAACTTCTCAGGTCTCGTCTTCCATCCGCTCGAATATAACGTGCGTGAAGACAACGGACTCGTGGACTATGACCAGATGGAAGAAGTGGCGCTGCGCGAACGTCCGAAACTGATCATCGGCGGTGCAAGCGCATATTCCCGCGAATGGGACTATGCCCGCATGCGTCGCATTGCCGACGAAATCGGAGCCATACTCATGGTTGACATGGCACATCCCGCAGGTCTCATTGCCGCCGGTCTCCTCGACAATCCCCTGAAATATGCCCACATCGTCACTTCGACAACTCATAAGACTCTCCGTGGACCCCGAGGCGGTGTGATATTGCTCGGCAAAGACTTCGAGAACCCATGGGGCAAGACCAATCCCAAGGGCGAAATCCGCATGATGTCACAGTTGATCGACTCTGCCGTATTCCCCGGCGTACAGGGCGGTCCGCTCGAACACGTAATCGCGGCCAAAGCCGTCGCTTTCGGCGAAGCTCTCACTCCCGAATTCAAAGCCTACCAGACCCGCGTAAAAGCCAATGCCGCAGCCATGGCTCAAGCACTGACAGACAAAGGCTATAAGATTGTCAGCGGTGGCACCGAAAACCACTGTATCCTCGTCGATCTCCGCACCAAATTCCCCGATCTCACCGGCAAAGTGGCCGAAAAAGTTCTCGTCGACGCAGATATCACAGCCAACAAAAACATGGTTCCGTTCGACTCCCGTTCTCCCTTCCAGACCTCGGGCATACGTCTCGGCACACCGGCCATCACGACCCGTGGCGTAAGCGAAGACAAGATGGGCGAAATCGTCGAAATGATCGACACCGTCCTCACCAACGCTGACAACACTGCGATGATCGCATCGGTTCGAGAGAAAGTCAACTCGATGATGAACGATTATCCCATGTTTGCCGACTGATGCCGGCGACAGATATCATAATAGTTGCAGCGGGCAGCGGTCTCCGGTTCGGAGCTCCGCTGCCCAAGCAATTTTGTCTCCTTGACAGACGTCCGGTGGTGATGCACACCATCGACGCGTTCAGACGTCATCTGCCCCACGCACGGCTTGTGCTCGTGATCAGCCGCGACATGTCTGATTACTGGCGGCAGTTGTGCGCCGACCATGAATTCGAGTCACCGATGACGGTCTATGGCGGTGCGAGCAGATGGGAGTCGATCCGCAACGCTATTGCTGCAATATATCCCGACGAACCATCACCGGAATGCATAACCATGGTCCATGACGGCGTAAGGCCTCTTGTCAGCGGACACATTCTTGACAGCCTGCTCGAAGGTCTCGCGTCCGATCAGCAGGCGCAGGGCGCTATTCCCGCGATAGCCGTGACCGACTCTATCCGGCAGATCGGCGGCAACGGGATGTCGAAAGCCATTGAAAGGTCGAGTCTCAGAGCAGTGCAGACGCCTCAGGCTTTCCGTGCCTCCCTGCTCCGCAAAGCCTACACTCTGCCATACATGTCGAGTTTCACCGATGATGCATCTGTCATGGAGGCCGCCGGCTACAACAGACTCATCCTCACCGAAGGCGACCCCGACAACATCAAGATCACCAATCCCGGTGACATAGCCGTGGCCTCGCTCATCATCTCACGACGACAGTAACGACAATGAACTCGCTGCGCTCGTTTGACATAAAGTATCTCAAGGGTGTGGGCCCCCGCAGAGCCGAACTGCTGAAAAAGGAGCTCGGCATTCAGTCGGCCTACGACCTCGTGCGCCACTATCCCACCCACTATCTCGACCGTTCGAAAGTCTACACCATCCGCGAGCTCAACGACGATATGCCATATGTGCAGCTCAAAGGGCGCTTCGTCACCTTCAACACTTTGGGCGAAGGAGCTAAAATGCGTCTTGTCGGCCTTTTCTCCGATGGCACGGCCACGATGGAAGTCGTATGGTTCAGACGCCAGAAAGCAATACGCGACAGCCTTTCGACAGGCACCGAGTATATCCTCTTCGGAAAACCGTCGAGCTTCATGGGCACACGCCAGATGAGCCATCCCGAAATCGACACCCCGAAATCGCTTGCCACCATGCCCGGCATGAGAGGTGTCTATCCCCTGACTGAGAAGCTGCGCAATGCCGGCATAACATCAAAACTGATCGCAACATGGATCCGCACTTTGCTGACATCGCGCCACATAACAGACCCCGTGCCACGTAAAGTAATTACCGACAACCGGCTGATTGATCTTGAGCAGGCTCTGTCTGAAATCCACAATCCGTCATCGCCGGACAACCTGTCGAAAGCCCGTCTGCGTCTGAAATTTGACGAACTGATCTATATTCAAGCCGACATGCTGCTCAAGTCGATGGGACGCAAAAGTGTCTCTGTCGGCCACAGGCTCACACGCGTAGGCGACATGTTCAACCGTTTCTACCGCGAATGCCTGCCATTTGACCTCACCGACGCGCAGAAACGCGTGATACGCGAAATCCGTGCCGATGTCAACACCGGACGTCAGATGAACCGCCTTGTGCAAGGCGACGTCGGCAGCGGCAAGACGCTTGTTGCTCTAATGTCGATGCTGCTCGCTGTCGACAACGGCCTGCAGACATGCCTGATGGCTCCGACCGAAATCCTTGCCACACAACATTACGAGACAATAGCATCGATGCTTGCCCCGCTCGGGGTAAAAGTAGCGCTGCTGACCGGTTCGACAAAACTGAGGGAACGCCGCGAGATCCACGCGGCCCTCGAAGACGGCTCTCTCTCGATACTCATTGGCACACATGCCGTGATCGAAGACACTGTCAATTTCAAAAACCTCGGTTTTGTCGTCATCGACGAACAACACCGTTTTGGCGTGGCACAGAGAGCGCGGCTCTGGAGCAAAAACAATATCGCCCCACACGTGCTGGTGATGACAGCCACACCTATCCCACGCACCCTCGCCATGACAGTATACGGTGACCTCGACGTATCGGTCATTGACCAACTTCCTCCGGGACGAAAGCCCGTCGAGACTCTGCTGCGCTATGACGAGCAACGCACTCAAGTCTACAAGGCCGTATATGGTCAGCTCAGACTCGGCCGACAGGTCTATATAGTCTACCCGCTTATTGAAGAAAACGAAAAACTCGACCTGCGTAGCCTTGAGGAAGGCTACCAACTGATATGCCGGACATTTCCCGACCATAATGTGGCCTTTGTCCACGGACGCATGAAACCGGCCGAAAAAGACTATCAGATGAACCTGTTTGCGAGCCACAAGGCCGATATTCTCGTGGCCACAACGGTCATTGAAGTCGGAGTCAATGTGCCCAACGCTTCGGTGATGATCATCGAAAACGCCGAACGGTTCGGCCTGTCACAGCTTCACCAGTTGCGCGGTCGTGTTGGACGCGGAGCTGACCAGAGCTACTGCATACTGATGTCCAAACACCAGATAGCAAAGGCCACACGACAACGACTCGAACTTATGACCCATACTTCAGACGGATTTCTCATCGCTGAGGCCGACATGCAGATGAGAGGACCGGGCGACATCGAGGGAACCATGCAAAGCGGCATACCTTTTGACCTCCACATCGCCAACCTCGCGACCGACGGACAGATCATACAACTCGCCAGAAACGCGGCAGACTGTATTTTCAAAGACGACCCCGGACTGAACTCACCCGACAACAGACTCTTCGCCCGTGAGCTCGCGGCTTCGGCCGAGCGTTCAAGAGACTGGAGCCGTATATCCTGACAATCGGCCAGACAACAATTCAGTCCTTCCATTTGTCAAAAAACTGCTGTAGAACACATTTTACAGCAAAAGCCTGAAATCAAGCCCTTTACTCCCAATAATTGAATTTCAGCCGAGTCATTTAGGATTTTTTATACATTGATTCACATGGTGTTCTGCAAAAAAATCGTTAATTTTGAGGAAAAGTCAAAATCTCACGAATATGGAGCAGACATTTATCATCCTCAAACCCTCTGCCATTCAACGGGCACTCGTCGGACAAGTCATTGACAGATTTCAACGCAAAGGCCTTATCGTGGCTGGCATAAAAATGATGCAGCTGACAGAGCCTCTGCTCAGAGAGCATTACGCCCACCTCGTCGATCGTCCGTTTTTCCCCTGGATACTCGACTCGATGATGGCGACACCGGTGATTGTGATGTGTCTGCGAGGCAAAGACGCAGTCGAAGTGGTGCGGACCATGACCGGAGCCACCAACAGCCGCAAGGCTCTTCCCGGCACTATCCGCGGCGATTTCGGCATGAGCGGACAGGAAAACATAGTACACGCATCCGACTCTCCCGAAAACGCCGAGACTGAAATCAGACGCTTCTTCAAACCTGAAGAAATCTTCGATTACAATCCGCTGACCTTCTCCGCCACATACGCCCCCGACGAGATGGACTGAAACAGACAGGACAATATAGCTTCACAAACAGATAATGCAACTCTCTCAAAACAGCAATAAAATAAAATCAACACTTTCCGCAGTCATCCTGGCTGCGGCATGTACGCTTGGCCTTGCTGCGGAAGAAAGCACAATACGTCTTCCGGGACAGCATCTGCAGCAGCATGGCGACCTGCTCGCCAACCAGGGCAATGCGGCAATACAACTCGACAACGCGACAAAATATCTCGAAAGCCTCTTCGCTGAAGAAGAAGAGCCCGAATTTGACATCTACACCGAAGGCTGGGACAGCCAGAGCGTGAACTGTTATGCAGGCATGCAAGTGCCACAGACAGCCACCATTGATGTCTCGAAATTTGCCATACCCCATCCGGGCTACATCACCTCACCCTATGGCTACCGCCGCCGTTGGCGCCGCATGCACAAAGGAGTCGACCTCAAGGTAAATGTCGGGGACACCATACGCGCAGCTTTCGACGGACGTGTGCGCCTCACAAAATTCGAGCGCCGGGGCTACGGCTACTATGTCGTAGTGCGCCACACCAACAATCTCGAGACCGTCTACGGCCATCTCTCGAAATTTCTTGTCGAACCCGACCAGTATGTCAAGGCCGGAGACCCGATAGCTCTCGGCGGCAACACAGGACGCTCGACAGGTCCACACCTCCACTTCGAGACACGCTATATGGGCTATGCCATCAATCCATGTGCCATCTTCGACTTCGCCAACCAGACGACTCATACCGACAGCTATACTTTCGACAAGAACACATATCAACAGGCCCGCAACTTCTCTCCGCAAGCCAATGCCGAATATGCTGTCAAATACCGTCAGGAGCACCCGATCAAAGCCTACGTGCCCGACAAATCTTCGAAATCATCATCAGGAAGCAGTGTCTACCGCGTCAAAAAAGGAGACTCGCTCGGCAAGATTGCGTCTCGCAACGGCACGACCGTGGCCCGTCTTTGCAAACTCAACGGCATAACGACATCGACCAAACTGCAGATCGGCCAAAAAATAAAGTTAAGATAATGACTATCTGAAACCATCAAGACAAACAACAGCGCTGCCGTGAACAACACGACAGCGCTGTTGTTTTAAATCTATATGCCGCGTTGCGGCTTAATGACGAAACATCCAACACATTTTCAACCATTATGAAACCTCAAGCACTTCTCACTATCCCTGCCGCCGCACTGGCATCTGCAATAATGTTCTCAGCTTGCAATCAGAACTCATCATATGACGACAAGACCATCAGCTTCGCCCAGATGACACAAAGCCGCGGCTATATTCTCGAAGGATCGGCAAAAGACTATCAGACCGAAAAAGACCTGACATTTCTCGACTCCGCCTCTCTGATTGTGCCGACGCTTATCGGCAACAAAGACATTCGTGTCCTCCAGGACTCCATATTCAGCATCGCATTCGACACCATAGGTGTTGACCACAAAGTGCTCGCCGAGGCTTACTTCGACAAAGTTGCCGCAGACAATGGCTATAAAGCCGTTGCAAAAGACAACGACAGCATCACCATCGACATCTGCGACGGTTTCAATGTAGTGAGCGGAGCGGTCAACACACTCACACCCGACATGCTCGTCTATTGCGTCACAAACGAAAGCTATGCCCCGCGCGCAGCCCACGGCATCACGACCAAACGATATGTCAACTACAGCATTTCAGACGGAAACATAATCACACTCGGTGACATCTTCACTCCCCAAGGTCTCAAGGACCTGCCCGAAGCGATAGCCCGACGCGCGACAGACCTGGCATCGGTCTTCGGTCCGACCGAAGTGACCGCCCTGCCTTCAGGCGGCAACTTCTACATCTCTCCTGCCGGAGAAATCGTCTTTGTCTACCAGCAATATGAAGTGGCATCATTTGCACAGGGCATCATCAGCATACCCTTCTATCCCTACGAACTCGCCTCCTATATGACAGCCGGCGGACTCCACATCTTCGGTCTTCAACAGTTTGCCGATTGATAATCTCAAAATATATTTTCAGAGCGGAGACATGGTCGCTTGCATAGCGCCGTGGCTCCGCTCTTTTCGATGATGCCCCCTATGGCCCGCAATAAGCTGAAAGGTGCAAAGACAAATAAAATTCGTAACTTTGTATAGTATTACAACACACGCTGTCAGATGAACCGGACAAACGTCATACCGAATTCAAAAGGACTTCTCTATCTATCGCCGATTTTCGTATTTCTCGTTCTGTATCTTGCCGTGTCGCTCGTCATTGGCGATTTCTACAAGATGCCCCTGTCTGTGGCATTTATCGCCGCATCGGTGTGGTCGATCATCATCTACCGCGGCCCAAAACTGACAGACCGCATCGAGACATTTTCAAAAGCCGCAGGATCGTCCAACATCATCTACATGATATGGATCTTTATCCTCGCCGGAGCTTTTGCGTCTCTTGCAAAAGAAAGCGGATCGATCGATGCCACAGTCAACCTCACCCTTCGCCTGCTGCCCCACAAATTGCTTCTGCCGGGGCTGTTTACCGCTGCATGTTTCATATCCCTGTCGATCGGCACATCGGTCGGCACAGTCGTCGCGCTCGTGCCGCTTGCAGTCAGCATAGCCGAAGGCGCCGGCGGCAATGTCGCCCTGTTTGTGGCCACAGTGCTTGGCGGAGCGTTTTTCGGCGACAACCTGTCATTTATCTCAGACACCACGATCGCAGCCACGCGGACACAGCATGTCGCCATGAACGCCAAGTTCAAAGCTAACCTGCGCATCGTGCTCCCGGCGGCCATCGTCACCCTCATAATCTACGGCATACTCGGTGCGGACATCGACGAATTTACCATCAGCGGAGATGTCAACATCTGGCTTGTCACACCTTACCTGCTCATAATCGCCCTGTCGATCATCGGACTCAACGTCACCGTTGTCCTCACATCAGGCATCGCAGCCGCATTTGTCATCGCCATCATCTCGGGCCGCGGAGCCGTCGATCTCGCCACTTATATGGGAGCAGGAGTCGCATCTATGGGCGAACTGATCATCATCACGCTCCTGTCTGCCGGAATGCTCGGCATTATCAAGGCCACCGGGGGCATAGACTATCTGCTCCAGAGACTCAGCCGCCACATACATGGCACAAGGGGTGCGAAAGCAGTCATCGCCGTCCTCGTCAGCGCTGTCAACGTATGCACGGCCAACAACACCGTGGCCATACTCACTGTCGGTTCGCTCTCCGAAAAAATAGCCTCACGCTATGGCATCAGCGGACCGCGCACCGCAAGCCTGCTCGACACATGCTCTTGCATAATGCAGTGTCTGCTGCCATATGGAGCGCAGACTTTGCTCGCTGCCGGACTTGCCGGCATCAGCCCCGAAGAACCTTGGACCTATCTCTACTATCCGTGGATGCTCGCCGTCTGTGTCCTCATTTCCATAGTCTCAAAGTCCAAAAAGTGAGAATATTGAGATGAAATTTGCATAATTTTAACAATCATACGGTAATTATTTGCTATCTTTGACGTCTAATTGACATAGTACTTTTAGCGCAAAGCAAATACATCATATATACATAAACCAACACAATTGAAAATGAAAAAATTCATCAGACGCGCATTTGTCGTCGCAGCTTCCCTCTGCGCTTTCGGCATGGCAAGCGCGCAAGCTCCCGGGCAGATGCCTACACTGCCGGTAGATTCTGCCGTTACGGTCGGAAAGCTTGACAACGGACTCACCTACTACATCCGCCACAACAACACGCCCAAAGGACAGGTTGACTTCTACATCGCCCAGAAAGTCGGCTCCATCCTCGAAGAAGAAAACCAGCGAGGTCTGGCCCACTTCCTCGAACACATGTGCTTCAACGGTTCTGAGAACTTCCCGGGCAACAACATCATCAACTGGCTCGAGTCTGTAGGTGTGAAATTCGGCTACAACCTCAACGCCTATACCGGAGTCGATGAAACAGTCTACCGCATCAACAACGTGCCTGCGGCCCGCCATGAAGTCGTTGACTCTTGTCTTCTCATTCTCCACGACTGGGCTTGCGCCCTCACTCTCGACCCTGACGAAATCGACTCCGAACGCAAAGTCATCCACGAAGAGTGGCGTCAGTCAATGGCAGGCGAAATGCGTGTCATCGAGAAACTGCTTCCCGAAATATATCCCGACAGCCGCTATGGCCATCGCCTGCCTATCGGCACCATGGAGATTGTCGACAACTTCCCCCACCAGGCTCTTGTCGACTACTACCACACATGGTATCGTCCCGACCAGCAGGGCATAGTCGTTGTCGGTGACATCGATCCCGCATATATCGAAGCAAAAATCAAAGAATACTTCGGCTCGATAAAGATGCCCGAAAACGCCAAAGAACGTGAATACTTCACAGTCGACGACACCCCCGGCACCATCATCGCCATCGGTGCAGACCCCGAAGTGCGCAGCTCACAGTTCATGATGATGTTCAAGACAGATCCTCTGCTGCCGAAAGAATACCGCAACACTCAGGCATTCTTCCCCGTAGAATATATGTCTGACATGGTCACCAACATGCTGCAGTCGCGTCTCAACGAACTCGCCAAGAGCCCTGACTGCGATTTCGCGCAGGCTCACGTCGGCCTCGGCGACTTCTTCCTTGCCAAGACCAAAAGCGCCCTGACTGTCGAATGCGTGGCCAAAGGCGACGACATCCTCCCCGCCGTACGTTCGGTCTACCGTGAGATCCTCCGCGCCGCACGTGGTGGCTTCACCGTCGGCGAATACGAACGCGCCCGCGCCGAATTCCTTTCCCGCTACGAACGTCTCTATGAAAACCGCAACAACACCGAGTCGACAACCTACGGCCAGGAATATGTGCGCAGCTTCATCGACAACGACCCCATACCCGGCATCACTCTCGAATACGAGATGTACAAACAGATAGCCCCGATGATCCCGGTCGATGCCATCAACCAGCTCCTGCCTCAGCTCATCACCGAAGACAACCGTGTGCTCGTGGCCTTCCTGCCTGAAAACGGCAAGGTCATCATCCCGACCGACGAGCAAGTCGAGTCGGCTCTCGCATCTGTCGACGACGAAGAGATCGAAGCCTACAAAGACGAGATGAAAGCCGAGCCCCTCATCCCGCAGCTGCCCGCACCCGGTTCTATCGTCTCCACGACCGAACTTCCCCAGTGGGGCGCGACCGAATGGACCCTCAGCAACGGTGTCAAGGTCATCTTCAAGAAAACTGACTTCAAAGACAACCAGATCGTGTTCAACGCCTATGCACGCGGTGGACTCTCTACCGTCGCTGAGGACAACGCCCAGAGCCTGCGCTTCCTGCCATATGCCATGGGACAGCACGGTCTCGGTGACTACACCAACATCGACCTTCAGAAATATCTCCAGGGCAAACAAGTCTCTGTCAACATCAGATTTGACGACTATGACCGCTCGGTGTCTGGCGAAACCACCGTCAAAGACCTCCCCACACTCATGGAGCTCATCTACATGAACTTCTCGGCCTTCAACATCACAGCTGACGAATTCGCCGCCACCCAGAACATGCTCACCGGTGTGCTCGGCAACCAGGAGTCAACCCCCAACTTCATATTCATGAAGAACATGATGGACGTCCTCTTCAAGTCGGCAAACAAGAAACTCATCACCTCGGACGACATCGCTGCCGCTGACCGCGACTTCACCCTCAAGCTCATCCACTCGCTCCTTGCCGACGCTTCTGACTACACATTCGTGTTCACCGGCAACATCGACATCGACACATTCCGTCCGCTCGTCGAACAATATATCGCTACTCTTCCCGCCGGCAAAGACAACGCCCTCGACAAACTGACATGGAATCCGGCCGTCGAACCGATTGCCGGCAGCGGAACCGACGTGTTCACGACCTCGATGGAGACTCCACAGACATTTGTCTTCATCAGCGCATATGGCACGATGCCCTACGACCACCGCAACAAAGTGCTTGCTTCTGTAGCCGGACAGATCCTCAGCAACCGCCTGCTCAAGAAAGTGCGCGAAGAAATGGGTGCCGTATACTCGATCGGCATGCAAGGCGACATGGACCGCACAGGCAACTTCAACACCGTGCTCCAGACCTACTTCCCGATGAAACCCGAAATGAAAGACGAGACTCTCGCCGTCATCCACGACATCATCTTCTCTATGGCTGATAACGTTAACGACGACGAACTCAACCCCATCAAGGAATACATGGCCAAAAACGCCGTAACCGACCTTGAGAAAAACGAAGCATGGAACGGTGCGATAGCCGCGTCTACCCTCAACGGTGTCGACGCCTTCAACGGCCGCGCTGACATCGTCAACGCCATCACAACTGAAGACGTACAGAACTTCATGCGCGCTCTGCTCGACCAGAACAACTACCGCGTCATCGTTCTCGACCCGGAGGCTAAATAATCAGCCTTACCAGACCTAAGCTTACAGCGCATCCCCGCCGGACTTCTATAAAACCGGCGGGGATGCTCATTTTGTCGCGAACCTACGGGCGGCCGCAGTTGTTTGATAGAATATACAACCTTTTTCATCACGATTATGAAACTCCGACAACTCGCAGCAATTCCGGCCTTTATCACGGCATGCACCATCATGCCCGTCGCGGCTGACGCAAAAATCTACGGCGACACAGTCCATGTCAGCGACCATGCGACAGTGCTCACAGGCAACGCCGAAGGCCAGGGCGGACAAAACATCCGCGTCCTCTATTCGCGCGAAGGACTCGCCTTCAGCGACCCATCGGCGCCGCGCTTCCTCTTCCTCGACCGCGAAGGCAAAGTCGCGCTCGGCATCGGCGGCTTTGTCAAGGCCATAGGCATGTATGACTTCGACGGCGCTGTCGATCATCCCACCTTCTGCCCCTACGACATCTCAGCCCCCGCCAATCCCGCCATGCGCCAGCGCTTCGGCGCCGACGCCTCCCACTCCACCCTCTTTCTCAAACTCATCGCCCACGACTCTCGCCTGGGCATGATCACAGCCTATGTCCAGACCGAATTCACAGGCAACAACGGCGGTTACGGACTCCGCCTCAAACAAGCCTATGTCACCGTCAACCACTTCACAGCCGGTCTGGCCAACTCGACCTTCGTCGACCCAGAGTCACAGGCTCCGACCATCGAACCGATGGGCCCTCCCGGACAGATCTCATGCCGTAACATGCTCTTCCGCTACTCATGGGGCAAGACCACAGGCTTTTCAGGCGCTGTCTCAATCGAAGTCCCACACGCCAACTACACAACCGTCGAAGGACAGGAAGAACCCATAGCACAACGCTCGCCCGACGTGCCCGCCTACGTCCAGTATGCATGGAAATCAGGCAACCACGTCCGCTTCTCAGGACTCCTGCGACAGCTGAGCTACCGCGATCTCATCAGCTCCCGCAACATCAAGGCCACAGCCTGGGGCATACAGCTCAGTGCGGTCGGCGACATCATCGGACAGCTCGGCTTTTTCGGCCACATCGCCTATGGCCGCGGCATTGCCGACTATATCAACGACATCACCGGAAAAGGTTACGACCTAATCCCCTCTGACCGCGAAGGCCACCTTTGCGCTCCGGCCACACTGTCCTACACCGCCGGTCTGTCATATCACTTCTCCCAGCGCCTTTTCGCATCGGCCAACTTCAGCCACAACCGCGTATACCGCTGCTCGACACTGCCCTCCGACTCATACCGCTCCGGACAATATTTCGCCGTCAACGCCTTCTATAATCTCACAGGAGACTTCCGCATCGGCGCCGAATATCTCCTCGGCCGTCGAACCAATACAGACCGACAGTCAGGCCACGCCAACCGCGTCGAAGCCATGGTGCAATACAGTTTCTGAGCCCCGCTCTGAAACTGAAATTGAAAATTTACAATGTAAAATGGAAAATAAATAGACGCCACGCGCCGATCGCCTTCTGTTCTTTTGTTCTTATGTCTATAACCATCTACCTCAGCTCCCAGAAGGCGACAGCCGCAGCAGCGGCCACGTTGAGGGAGTCAACCGAATGAGACATTGGTATTCTGACAGTATAGTCTGCCGAGGCTATTGTATCCGAGGGCAGACCGTCGCCCTCTGTACCCATTATTATCGCCAGACACCTCTCGGCTTTGAGCGCGGGATCGGCAATTGAGACAGATCTGTCAGTCAGAGCCATCGCCGCAGTGCGGAACCCGAGTTTACGAAGTTCCTGCTGATAATCGCCCGCCGGAGTCCATGTCCAAGGGACAAGGAAGACCGAACCCATCGACACCCTGACAGCGCGCCTGTTCAGCGGATCGCACGAAGTCGGTGTCAGCAACACGCCATCAATGCCAAGTGCGGCAGCCGAGCGGAATATAGCTCCGATATTGGTTGTGTCAACTACCGAGTCAATGACTACAACGCGCTTCGCACCGCTGCAAACATCGCTCAGCGACGGTTGGCGGGGGCGACGCATCGCGCACAGCACACCGCGTGTCAGCGTGTAGCCGGTAAGACTCGCCAACATATCGCGATCGCCCGTGTAGACCGGCATATCGGCCGGGCAGCACTCTATTATCGCTGCCGCATCACCTTCGATATGCCGCCGCTCACATAGCAGCGACAACGGCCGATAGCCTGCATTGAGAGCCACATCGATCACCTTCGGACTTTCGGCAATGAATATTCCCTCGTCAGGATTAAGGCGGTTGCGTAGCTGAGCCTCGGTAAGCGCGGCATATTGGGCGACTCTGATGTCGCCAAGATCTGATATTTCAAAAATCGCCATAGCTGAAAAGTTATCTGTTTTATGCGTCCGGCAGGTCTGATATGTCTGACAATCCCGACCGTGCAAGTTGCCGGGCTTTATACATTCTCTCTCTGATGCCACCTTCGCGCAAAAATTGATCCTGTTGCGCTATCATCAGTTTTCGCAACAAATAAGTTGTCTGATTGATGAGTGTGATGCAAAGATTGGCAAGTTCTTCATCGCTAAGACGCTTCGCGATTTCGAGCCGTTCTTCTTTTATGCGCTCGCCGGAGGCATATCGTTTCATGGCCTCAAACCTGGGATGAGAGGCATCCCACCTGGCAAGCTGTCTCACCCTCAGATAGTCTTCGTAATCGATCAGTAGTTCCTCAAGGCTTGACAATGCGACATTGGTCAGCTTTATTTCTGTTTCTGACGATGTTGTCGCAGCTTTGCTCCCTTCAGCGATATTCTGCTTGCCGCTGCGCGCAGCCTGCACCATCTGGTCGACTGTCCGGTCGCTCTTGGACAGATGTCGTTGAGTGAAGGTGAACGTGAGGTCGTAGATGATCTCAGCCACAATATATGCCCTCAGCTTGCGGTAGCCGCCTTTCTGTTTCAGGAACGCACTCATCGTTGTCTTTTCAATTGATTGATTGTCCAAAAATACATAAAAGCAACCGACCGTCAAAATTTTGACTGCAAATAGTCCGAAAATAACGTCGCCTTCTGGGAGTTGAGGTAGATGGTTATAGACAAAAGGACAAATCGTTGGACGGTGACAATGTCGGATTTGCGCGTAGCGCTCGGCATCACGGGAGACAAAAGAACAAAAGGACAAATCGTCGGATGGTGACAATGTCGGATTTGCGCGTAGCGCTTGGCATCGGGGAGACAGAAGAACAAAAGGACAAATCGTCGGACGGTGGCAATATCGGTTTGCGCGTAGCGCGTGGCATCAGGGGAGACAGAAGAACAAAAGGACAAATCGTCGGATGGTGACAATATCGGATTTGCGCGTAGCGCTCGGCTCCGCGTAGCGGGGCGTTGATGTTAGCCTATGGCAAGCCTCGCGTCAGCAGGCGCAGCCATAGGTCACAGCGACACCATCCACCCACGATAGCTCCGCGTAGCGGGGCGCCTCACTCGCGACATTGCCTATGCAAAAAGTTCAACCTCTCCGAGGTTGCCGGCATGGTCTGCGCCAATACCTCACGCAGGCTTGGTCTCCGACCAATCGCAGCATGAGGCTGACCGGGTGCATCATCTCCGACGATGAATCGCCCCGCGGGCTTTATTTCCCATTTTACATTGTAAATTTTGATAAGGGCGCACCGCTGACGCGGAGCATTTTTTTTGGGAAAATGTCGCGGTAACCTATGGCTGCGCCTGCTGACGCGAGGCTTGCCATAGGCTAACAGCAGCACCCCGCTGACGCGGAGTTGACGGCGCTAAAGCGCCTGTGATCCGGGAGACAAAAGAACAAAAGGACATATCAATTTTAAATTCTCAATTTCCCAACATGGGCGCAATATATAGCAGAACCGGCGCGGAAACAATCCGCGCCGGCCTGAATATTGTCATTTTTCATCCCTAAGCCATATCAGCTTTATCGGAAGTGCATCGCCATCACTATAGAATGATGTCGCATAATCATATCCATTAAAGTTAAGGTCTGCATAATTCATATCCCACCCCAACATTTCACCGGAATTACTTAACTTACGAAGCCAATAAATAGCACCGGCATTTGCGGGTAGATTATAACAAATAGGTCTGAACTCATTATGTGAGCCATTAGCAACACTAAGGTAGTCCGGCTGAGAACCATAACGAAGTGTACCATTATAGTTCGAATTGGGTGTATTCTGCAATGTGCGTCGTCCGATACCTCTTGCTCCTACCGGGAAAAAGAGCTGATTGGCATTGTTTTTGTTAAAAACCACCACTCCGCGCATTCCATTAGCATTCTCAAGTCCTGTGTTATCAAGATCCTGATAGCCAAAAGCTGTTGTCAAAGCATCGGCGGTTTCGGTAGCACCATCTGCATACAACACTCCAAATCCATAGTCGCACTGAGTAGCTATCGCATTATATTGATCATAAGTCGGAACTGTGTAGATTCTCTTCACTTTATAAACAGTCGCCCTTATTTCAGGCCAAGTGTATGTGGTATGATAATCGTCTGCCGGATATTTCTTATTTTTACCGCCTTCGATATAAACATATTGCACACCCCAAATCTTACTCCAATTCTGACTTTTAGCGTTACCATTTATGTCAGCCAGTTGCAAAGACCCATCATACAGAGGTTGCAGATTGTCATATGTACTATTGTTTTTAATCAATATGCCTTCGCTCAAATTACCACGTTTGAAAAACGATCCCAAAGCCAAAGGACTCTTTGTCACTATAGCTTCTGCTGTTCCTGTTTCCTGGCGATATGGATGCTCTGCGGCATATACGCTGAACGAACTCCAATGACCTTTACCGGGAACAAGTTCGAGTGCTCGGTAATAACCCTGTCGGACAAATATTGTATGATTACATGAGAAGCCATGGTATTCAACAGTCACAATCGCACAATTAGACTGACCCTCGGATGTAGCTCCCAAAAAATTAATCTTGAAATCGATAGGAGAATCCGTATCACCGAAGATTGTATCATTTACGGTCTTGACTCCACCTGAAAGACTGATAAAGTTAGAGCCGTTCTTTGCTGAGACATAAGCTTTCCAAGAGCCTTCAGATTTGAAGGTCGTAAAACTGGCATCTCCCGCGTTTACACGATGTTTGAGCGTTACTTGAAATGGTTTGTTATTATCCCAACGACGCCATACTCCTTTAGGATTCACGACACGACGAACCTGATAGATGGGCACATCCTTATAACGCACGACCTCACTACCATTACGCACCTTGAACGTGGCACGAAACCTAAGCACAGCCTTTCGCTGATAAGATTCATATGGATTGTTACCGGTAAAACCGGAAATACGCAACATAGATTTCGGTCTCGTCCATAAAGGAAGCATCAATGTTGTCGTACCATCCTTTAATTTCTCGACCTGATAGCCGTTTCGACCGGTCTCTTTCGCTCCGGCCGTTGCGACATCAAACACACGCTTGTTTTGGGGTATGTCATTAACTTCCTTATCTTTTCCCTCATATCCCCCTTTGACGGCTCCTTTTGCACCTGAATACTCATTACTTCCCGATTCATCTGCATAGAAATAATTGCGCAAAGCTCCTCGGGAATTGGTCAGGTTGTCAGCCCTTGGATATGAATAAAAATGTTCTGTTCCGCAAAAAAGAGTCGCGGGCAAATGGACACTTTCGTTATTATATGCACTCGGGACTGTAAGAGACAGGAATCCTGCATGCAACGGAGTCACCATCATAGTCGTATCTCCATCCGTACCCTTGTCATATCTTACTTCTTTCCTGCCGTAATAATAGCTACCCTTACCGCCGTTATTATCCCATACGTCATGCGCCCACTGGAAAAGTTCGCCGGTACTGCTGCCAAGCTCACCGGCTGGAGGCACATCGCCATGAGATAATGAATCAAAAGGCGCCCAGTTATTTTCAATGATCTCGGCTTCAAGATGGGTGCATTCACCGGTCAATCGAACAGGCAACAAACCTTTGTGATTGTACAGATAAGACATATAGAATTTGTCGGAGGTATATATCTCCGGATTATCTTCAATATATTCGATATGCCAGTCTGCCTGATTGGCATAGCCTTTAAGTCTCAGAGTCAGCTTATAATGACGGTTGCGGAAAGCGTCATAATCATATTTTTCATCCTGACCGAGCATGAAACGGTATTTGATTATACCCTGCGATATCACAGGTGCGTGCTGAGACACGTAATAACCTTCAACTTCGATATACGAGCCATAAGGTACATTATCCTTATATCCCGGTTGATCGGGCTTGTTGATGATAAAGCCAATGCTGTCTTCTTTTTGAGGCTTGTAAAACCAATCCTTGTTCGGATGGTTTTCATAGTTTCCCTGAAGATTTTCATAGAAGTATAGAGCTGACTCTGTCTCTCCATGCTCATTTCCATTCTTGTCAACCGCACCTTTTCGTCCTGAGCCACGTCCTATACGCATCCAGCTCTCATATTGAGATGTATTGGGCGCAGGGTCTTCCGCCAATTGATTGCCCTCCCTATCATAATAGATAACCTCACCCACAGGATATAGATCTTCTCCATCTGACGGTTTATTGTCAGCACCGAGCAGACATGTCTTGGGTATGTCATGTATCGTCACCTTATGGATATATACAAGGATATCATTATGCATTTCCGACGCATCGTAGACCACTGTAACTTTAGACGCCGCACGTTTCAGCCACGCATGAAAGCGTGTGCTGCTGCGTGAAACAGTCACAAGCGGTGCGTCATATCCTACACTGCCACCATTATCACCTTCGGTGAAATAACCGAACATCTGACTATTGGCAGGAATGTCTGCTGTTTTCCACGAAAGTTTAAGTGTTTTGAGTTTATGAGGCGTCGAAACATCTTCGGGAGAAATCACCCCCATATTGGCAACTACATACATATAGTATTTGCCGACATGAATTTCCGGCAGTGTGAATGTAGCCCTTGCGGTTGATGATTCAGAAGGATTGCCTATATAATCATCAGGCATACCCGCCTCGGGTCTTGACGGATCAGGAACTGACAAGTCAAATTCACCCGACGAGAGATTAAAGACAAGAGGATTTATTGTATCTTCCCTATTGTAAAGGATAACACTCAGTGTCTCTATCTGCTTCATCGCATCTCCGGCTGTAGCTCTCGATTCGAGAGCAGATGCCTGAGGCTCAAAACGTACATTGGCGGATATGGTCACATATCCTACGCCTATATCATCGTCACCGTATCTGAAATCGTCCTGACATGCCGTCAATATCAACAGCATCGCGGACAATAATAATATGTGAAGTCTAATCAGTTTCATCGGATAAAATAATTAAAGTCAGATATCATTCCTCTATTTCAACCCATGGCGGTACTGTCCATTCTGATGGTGGACGCGGCAACGGATCATCAAATCCGAAGCCGGGATTGAGGAGAACTTCGGCATATGGCACAACATCGACTTGCATCGTGAGGTCGACTTTGCCACGGTTGAGAGAGTAGCGGTACCAGTAGTTGCGGCTGATGTTGAAAAAGTCACCTTTTTTGGCTCCGTTTCTGTCGGCATTGACTTCATCATAATATTTGAAGTCCACATAATATATATGTTCGTCGCCCGAAGTCTCGTCGAGATAGCTGACACGCAATCGTGAAAGTTCGCCCTCCGGGCGACCGATCGCTGAGCTTCCGGCGACAAGATTACGGAACTCGGGGACATAGATAAAGTAGTGTCCTGACTCCGCATCTTTGCGGAGGGGCAATTCCTCGGAGCGCTCAGCTTCAGGGTCTCTGAACGTCAGACCATAGTCTGTCTTATAGCTGTTGGTGACATATTCGCTTTCTTGCCAAGACTTGAGCATGGGTGCGCAGAAAGAGCGTGTGCTGTATCGCGTCAGAGCCACAGAATTGATGGGCGTGGTCGTGGTCTCGGCGTCATATACCTCAATCTTGGCATATGAACGCAGCAGATGGAGTGTTCCGAGACTGGTGAGCCATTGATCGTCGAGGGCGATAGCTCCAAACTGCTTTATGCCAAACATCGCTATGCGGTCGTCGGCCGACAGCAGAGCGTCCGTTGGGGGCTGATAAGATCTCAGAGCCTCGGGCGAAGTCATGAGATCGTCGATTGTGGTGCTACCGACGGCGAGCGACGTTGGATAGCTGCGCCAGTTGGCGAGCATCAGCAGCTTGAACACACAGGCTTCGGGGCGAAGATTGGCCGACGTCAGTTGTTCTTCGGTGAGTTTAAAGCGCAATTCATAGGTTTTCGACCCTGTGACCGAACCATTTGTCGGCAACAGAGTGACAGTCGACTCAGGCACAGCATATATCAGACGGTTATTGGAGTTGAACAGATAGATGCGGTAGTCCTGAGAGGCAAGATCGATATAGTTTTCATAACCCGCTCCGGGATCATAGCCGCTCTCTCCGTCAACGTCGCCGTCGGTAGGCGTCGAACGTGAGACGATCGCATCGTCGCCGACACTGAGATAGAGACCGAAACTATATACCCCGTTGTCCGTAGCTGTCGGGCTGTCGGGTGTGTCACCAGTGCTTGAGCACGACGGCAGCAGGGCGGTCAGGGCTGCGAGAGCCATGGCTGCCAGCGGTCGGAGGAGTATGTCAAGCCTTGGGATCATTTGTAAATTTTAAATTTAAAATTTAAAGTTAAAAGTTTAAAGTATAAAGTTTAAAGTTTTATTTGTCAAGTCTGATGTTGACGCTCAGTCAATTTTCAATTTTCAATTGTCCATTGTCAATTATCAATTTTCAATTGTCCGCGGTCTCACAGGTCTTCTTCCTGCGGGGGGACGCGATACCATGAGTTGATATATATGTAGGCGTTCATCCATCGGTAGCCTTCGTCGAGGAAGAAGACCATGTCATATTTGTCCTGACGGTCGAGATACTCCTGGTCGTCCATGCGGCCATACTCGCCTTTGACAAGCAGCGCATACTGGATCAGGGGCACTTTGAAGACAAGCTCGCCCGTCTCGGTGTTTTCGACACAGAGGAAGCACTCTTTCTCGCGGTCTTTCATCAGACGGCTTACCGAAAGTTCGGCCACACAGGCGCTCAGGGGAGTCACCTGATGGTCGGGGATGTCGATGCCGGCTGTGCCACCGCTGATGGTGTGGGCGTGGTATGTGATCGACTCGCCTTCGGGAACGGCCACTGCGTTGGTGTGGTCGAGCACATGATTGCCGTCGATGATATAGAAAGCGAACTTGTTTTTGTCGACCGGACCGCCGGAGAGCTGCTGAAGCACTACGTTGACCTGGTTGGTGTCTTTGGTGAGATTGACGTCGAAGATGTGTGTGCCCTCCGCGTCGGGAAACTCCTGCGACAGCGTCGTGCCGTGATAGAGTCCCTTGAGATGACGTGTGACATGATAGTCACCGGCCGCTCCACGGCTGAAACTGTCGTGGACAAGGCTGCACACGAGTCCTTCGTGGCGGTCGGTCTCGGCCACGACAAAGTCATCGCCGACGCCCTCGCCGCACCATGCCACAAGATGATAGCGTCCCGGATCGACAGGCACGTCCATCAGGTAGCCCTCGGTGCGGACTGCCTCGCCTGACTCATGCTTCGACCATACGATGCGGCCTGTGGCTTCATCGACAAGATAGAGCGTCACAGCGCCTACCTGGACATGAAACGCATCGACTTTATCGAGGTTGCGGTCGAAACGGAAACGCACCTTGTAGTAAGGGTCGCAATCGCCCTGCTCCTCGTAGATGAAGCCGTCACACGACGTGAAGGCAACGGCTGCAAGCAGACCGGCGAAAAAGCGAAATATGTGGTCGATTTTCATTGTATGAAATGTTTAATCGGTTGGTTGTTCCTTGTTTTCTATATGTTGTGGACCGTTTGAAACGATCTCGTTGTTGTCAAATTAAAAAAAGAGGTGAGAGGATATCCGCTTTGCGTCGCAAGCACTCATGCCGGGCGACAGCGAGGTTAACACGAGCGGTCGTGACCGCGTCAATGCAGTGGGAGGAGTTATTGTTTTGTCTGATAAAAATAAGTAAAGCAAGGCGGACAGCAACCGTCAGGCGGCCCCACCCGCCTTGCTTCGATATAGCTTAGTTCAAATCTTCAAATCAGATTAGAGATCAACATTCTGATGAACGATCTTCCAAGAGAGGATGTTGATGCGCGCACCGAGATAGTAAGTGGGATCTTCGGGCTTGGTTGAAGGAATGATGAGCTCACCACCTTCGCCGGGCTGGAACACACCTGTGCCGAGACGGAGGATCTTATCAACAGTAACTGTGTACCAGTGGTTGCGGACAACACCATAGTTGCCTTCTACGATATCAGTTCCAGAAGAAGCACGTTTGAGAAGGTGTTCGATAGGAATTGCGTAGTACATGGCACCCTTTTCATAAGCGTTGGCTACGGCGATGTTGCCGTCACGGTTGTCAAATGAAGCGAGAGCTGTGTTAAGAGCGTCGATAGCGGTCTGGTCGAAAGTCGCAGCTGTATATGTTTCTTCGCCCTTGTCATTTGTACCCTTGATAAAGTATGCTACATTGTCTTCGGGCTTGATGGTGGTAACTACCTGGATCATACCTGTACCCTTGTTCTCTTCGTCCTGTGTGAGAGCGAAGTCGAGCTTGAGTTCGTCAGCGCTGAGCTGTTTGTAATTTTTCTTGGATCCTGTAACGTTGCCGGCTTCATCTTTGATTTCAGTATCACCGACATATTTGTAGTAGTTGAGCTTGCCGAATGTGTTGAGGTAGGTAAGCACTACGTCCTTGAACCATGCTTTCTTGTAGAGTGAGCCGTTGTAGCGCACCATGTCGAGTTCTACATAGTTGCCTTCTGCATCCTGTTCATAAACAGTCGCAGTGAAGAGAACATGAGTAAGGTTGCCGGTAAGTGTTTGCGCACCGGAAGCGATTTTGGTAACTTCGTTGGTGTTTTCAGCGCAGTACTCTACACCTTTGCCAAATTCGCCCTTAGCGTCTGCATATGAGATGAAGTTAGCATTGTCTGTAGTGAGATCCTGACCCCAGAGGACTGATTTGCCCCAGAAGCTACGCTTGCGTTCTGCCGAATTCCAGTTTGCGAAAGGCTCTTCGAGGCCTGCGATGTTCTTGATCATATAGCTTTCTTTAGCTGTGGCGTTGAGACCCCAGTTAGAAAGTTTGATATAGACGGTCGAAAGAGTTGCCATTTCATCACCCACGTTGTTGGGGTTGCCTGCTACGGGAATGTTGATCGCAACATAACCGTCTTCGTTGACGCCTGTAGCATTGTACTTGACTTCAACCTTGGCGGCAAGACGCTCCACGTATACATCAACCGCAGTAATATCGGGATTGGTATCGAAAATGTTATCGGGAGTTACCGTACCGGCAGCCTGCGTATGGAAGTCGTTTGTTGTGAGTTTATTTGTGCCGTATTCGTCAGTGAACTTGGAATCAACAAAAGAAGTTGTCGACATCACAAACTTATTACCGTTCTTGATGCTTGAAAGAGCTGCACGTGTATCGTCGAGTGTCGCTCCCGGTTCGAAATCGGCCGGTGCGTTGAGCACGGTCACCATATAAGTAGGGGTGGTATTGGTGGTGAGACCTTTCAACACAAGAACATTCTGACCGAAATACTCGATATTGTCCTGATCTGCAGCAGGGCCTGAACCTTTGAACTTGGTGAGTGTACCTTCCTGAACAAACACTTTGTCGGCAGTGTAGAAATAGAACTTGGCATTCTCAACTGCATGTTCGTCAGCTGTACCGAATTCATAATCGCCGTTTGCGGCATCGCCTGTGTTGTTGTTATCGGGATCATTGGCACGGCCAAGGATGTCACCGGCGTCCTGGATGTTGACGCGGAGATAGGCGTCCATACCCTTCACATTTTCCGGCACGTTGTTTCCGGGGTTGGGTTCATCGTTAGAGCATGATGCCATGAGGGCAACAGCTGCAAACAGAACCGAGAATTTTTTGAATTGTTTTTTCATACTAAAAATAATTGGTTTTGTTATGATTATATTATTGATTGATTATTATCGTGTTGACACTTCCACGTCCTGCCGTGCCGACATAAGCCTGCGCAGCGGAAGACGGCCGTGGAGCGATCAGTTTATATTAATATATGTGTCGGTGTGGTCGGGATCGGCCTGCTCTTCGTGCCATTTGATGATGGCCTCCACCTCGGCCAGAGCCGCCGGTGCATCGGCAACCTTCAGGCGTGCCGCTGCCGTGAAGAACTCTTTTGCCGCAGGATAATCCTCACGCAGGGCTGCAAGGATGCCACGCGCATAGATGGCCGAAGGATCGTCGCCGGCACGGCCGAGATAGAAGGCGGCGGTGTCATAGTCGCCGCGACCCATGGCAGCATTGGCGGCGTTGAGGTTGGCCACTTCGCTCGTCGGATAGATGCGCACGGCGGTCTCGAACACATTGTTATATTCAGGCGAACCGGGCGTCATCGACTGTGCGGCGCGGAAGAACTCCGACAGGCTCAGCTTCTGAGGCGCGACGGCAAGCACCCGCAGGATCTCGTCGAGCGATGTATACTGGCGTATGTTGTAGTCGATCTTATAATCGGTGTGACGCAGGGCGGGATACCAGTTCTGAAGCATGAAGCGGTATTCGGCCGGATAGCTTGCCTTGATCTTCGCTTCCTTGGGGTCGGGCGCCATGTCGCTGTCGATAAGGGCAAGGATCTGCTCGCGGTGGTCGATGTTTGACTGCTCGACATAGCGGCGAAGTCCGGCCCAGTCCTCGGGTTCGTAATCAGTGGTGATGACTCCCTCGGGGAAGCGGTAGAGCTGCTGGATGTATTTCTTGAGAGCCGCCGTACGGCCGATTGCAAGATCGGTGTTGTGGGCATAGGGGCTTTCGGGCGAAGCGAAGCCTTTGAGGCCGACAGCCGTGATGGTGACATCCTTGTCATCGCGCACGGAGTCGATGGTGGCCTGGATCTTGGCCAGCTCGACGGTGTTGCGGCGGTAGTCTGGATAGATGACGGTCTGGTCGACGGGGAAGTCGATATAGGCCGTCTTCTTGAGCTCGCGGGTCTTGACCGAGTCGGCCACCGGCGAGATGTAGTTGAACATAGGTTTGAAAACCGGAGCGACGGGCTTGCGCAAGGGGGCAAGCAGATCGACGCCCTCTTCGACTGTGGCGTCGCAGCAGCCGCCGATGCGATAGTAGACGCTGAGCTGCGAATCGTCGATCCACGCGGCGTCGGGGACCTCGCCGGTGTAGCGAAGGGTAGCGACGCTACCTTCTTTATATAAATAGGGAGGGGTCGATAAATCGTTGTCGCGCAGATGCTTGTAGTACAGATTCCGGCCGGCGACATAAATCGGACGGAATTCATATGACTCTGTGCTGTCGGCGTTGTGGACGACAGGGATGAGCATCAGCTGACGGTCTTTGCCGAGATGGAAGGCCGAGACGTCGAGATCCATCGACAGCATGAGTTTACGCGAACTGCGGGCGACGTCGAGTTCTGACACCGGAACGCGCCCATGGACAACAGCGACTTTGGCCGTCATCACCGATGAGGCTGAAAGGGCAAAAAGACAAAGGATTGACAAAATCTTCTTCATAGCTGTTGGTTTAGAATACGTAAACGAGGTTAATTGCCGCTTTGGTCGGTCCGAAATAGTTGTGGTGCTGTCCCTGCTCTATCTTCTGGCCGCATCCCGCGCAGCGGAACTTGTCATAGCGTGTATAGGCCCATCCGATGCCGATTTCGGCCTCAAGATTCCAGTGGCGGTTGAGAATCCATGCATAACCGTAGGCGATGCCTGCGCCGGCAAACCACCCCTGATAGCGGAAGTCCTTCAATTTTGACAGGTCGGAACCGAAAAGATTGAAGTCCATGTTGAGATGACCGAAATTATACTGTCCTCCGACGAGATGCGCTGCGAAGAAATGTCCGGCAAATGTGTTACAGAGCCAGTAGCGAGCCTCGGGCTGAGCGAGCCAGTGACGCCACTGTTTGCCTCCGGAGAAACGCCAGGCGTTGAGGTTGCCCGACACGTCGAGAGTCCATTTGGGGGATAATTTGACCTCTACGCCCGCATTTATCGTGGTCGTCGCGTCATAAAGCAGATTGCTTTTGACAGCCACTTGCTGAGCATTCGTTTCTGTCGCGAACGCAGCGAGGACACAGAGCATTAGCAGAGTTATGAGTTTCTTCATATATGTCGATTAATTCGTGTGAATTTCTCATTGATCAGGACAGTACATACGGGTCAGCGGACATACCAACTTTCAAAAGGCTGTCCTTTTACCAAAGAAACGTACCTGGATAAATTGATTATAAGTGATTGTCTGTTTTATTTCTAATTCGGAATGCAAAAATAATACATTTAGCCAATATACACAAGCATTTACGATACTTTTTCCAATATTTAACAAGCGTTAAAAATGGGGGGGGGTAATTTGTTGTGTTTCAAAGCGTTATAAACGATATGTCACACATAGATTCCACCACATCACATCAAGCCGATTTCGCAAAGCCATCGACAGCGCTTTTCAAGCCGCAAGAAACTTGACCTGAGCACTGTTTTTAGGCGGAAACAAATCTCAGGAATGCCTTTATTTTTTACTAATTTTGCAAATCAAATTTTCACAACCGCGACAATGAAACTCAAAGGATATATCGCAGGCATACTCGCCGCCGCCACCTATGGCATGAACCCGCTCTTCGCCCTACCCCTCTATGGCGACGGTCTCGACGCCAACTCAGTGTTGCTGCTGCGCTACACCGCCGCCCTGCCGATAATCGCCATAATGACAGCCGTCCGCGGACGCTCGCTGAAACTCAAAAGGCGCGAGGCCGCACCGCTCGCCCTGCTTGGCCTGCTGCTCGGTCTGTCGTCCTACGGACTCTTTGCGAGCTATACATACATGGATGCGGGCATCGCGTCGACGCTTCTGTTTGTCTATCCGCTCATGGTGGCGATGATCATGGCCGCATGCTACCGCGAACGTCTGACAGCGCAGACCATATCATGTCTGACGATAGCGCTCTGCGGCATATGGCTGCTGAGCCACACTGGCCCGGGAGCCACGGTCTCTGCAGCCGGCGTGGCATGGGTGATGGTGTCTGCCTTGTCATATGCCGTCTATATCGTGGCTGTCAGGCGCATACCCTCGGTCAGCGGGATGCCGACGCTGAAACTGACATTCTATGTGCTTCTCTTCGGACTGTCGATATTTGTGGCCGGTGCGATCGCCGGCGACGGACTCAAACTGCCATCCGGCGCCGAGGCCTGGTGCAACGTCGGAGCGCTCGCCCTGCTGCCGACAGCGCTGTCCCTGACACTGACCACAGTGGCCATACAGTATATCGGCTCCACACCGACGGCCATACTCGGGGTGTTCGAGCCGGTGACGGCCGTCATTTTCGGTGTGACCGTCTTCGGAGAACAGCTCAGCCTGCGCCAGGCCACGGGGCTCGTGCTGATTCTCGCCGCCGTGACGGCCGTCGTGGCCGGAGGCAACATGCCGCGCCATCTGACAAGAATCCGAAAGATGTTCCCCTCTCTGAGGAAATCCCGACGGAAATAACTATCTTTGCATCATCATGGAAACAACCAAAGACCTCATAAGCCGGCTGCGCGAAGAGCTCAACCGCCACAATCATAAATATTATGTCGAAAACGCGCCCGAAATCAGCGACCGCCAATTTGACGAAATGATGAAACAGCTCGAGGACCTCGAGCGTGAACATCCCGAATTCGACGACCCCCTGTCGCCGACCCACCGCGTCGGGTCAGACATATCCAAAGGTTTCGAGCAGGCCCGCCACATCTATCCGATGCTGTCGCTCGGAAACACATATTCTGTCGACGAGGTCGACGACTGGGTCAAGCGCACCGAAAGCGCCCTGTCGGGGCAACAGGCCACAATCGTCGGCGAGATGAAATTTGACGGCACCGGCATTTCGCTTATCTATGAGCACGGACGCCTCGTCAGAGCCGTCACCCGAGGCGATGGAGAGAAAGGCGACGTGGTCACGGAAAATGTGAAGACAATCCGCAGCATACCCCTCACACTCAACGGCAACGACTGGCCCGAGCGCTTCGAGATCAGAGGTGAAATCGTGTTGCCATGGACTGCGTTCGAACGCCTCAACGCCGAACGCGCCTTCAACGAAGAACCGCTCTTCGCCAACCCAAGAAACGCCGCCGCCGGCACTCTAAAGCTACTCAACCCGGCCATTGTGGCCTCGCGCGGACTCGACGCATATCTCTATTATCTCCTCGGCGAGAACCTGCCCTACGACAACCACTACGACAACATGATGGCGGCACGACGCTGGGGCTTCAAGGTCTCCGACGCCATGACACGCCTGACGTCGATCGAAGATGTCGACAGATACATACGCCACTGGGACACCGCCCGAAAGGAACTGCCCGTGGCAACCGACGGACTTGTATTCAAAATCAATTCGCTGCGTCAGCAACTCAACCTCGGCTTCACGGCAAAATCGCCCCGCTGGGCCATAGCCTATAAATTCGCCGCCGAACGGGCTCTCACACGACTGCGCTTTGTCTCCTTCGACGTAGGCCGGCTCGGCTACATCACCCCCGTCGCCAACCTCGAGCCGGTGCTGCTCAGCGGCACCATAGTCAAACGTGCATCTCTCCACAACGAGGACATCATGCGCGCACTCGACATCCATCAGGACGACATGCTTTATGTCGAAAAAGGCGGCGAGATAATCCCTAAGATCACCGGTGTGGACACCGATGCCCGCCGACCGGGAGCAGATGCTGTCAAATTCGTGAGCCACTGTCCGGTGTGCGGCACCCCATTGGTGCGCGTAGAGGGCGAGGCTGCCTGGGTGTGTCCCAACCGCTGGGGCTGCGCACCTCAGATCATCGGCCGCATCGAGCACTTTGTCGGCCGGCACATGATGAACATCGACGGCATAGGCGAAGAGACTGCCGCGACACTCTATGCCGCCGGTCTGGTGCGCAACGTCGGCGACCTATATGACCTCACCGTCGACAGACTGATGACACTCGAAGGCTTCGGCCACCGCAGCGCCGAACGCATCATTGAAGGCCTTGAGGCAAGTCGCTCGATCAGCTTCGAACGCGTGCTTTTCGCACTTTCAATACCATATATCGGCGAAACAACGGCAAGAAAAATCGCCCGCCACGTGCGCTCGATCGACCGCCTGGCCGAAATGACAGCGACCGAACTGACCGGCATCGAAGATGTGGGCCCGCGCATAGCCGAAAGCATCATCGACTTCTTTGCAGTCGATGCAAACCGCGAGACCATCAGTCGGTTGCGCGCTGCCGGTCTACAGCTGTCGATGCCCGACGATGACAATGACAGCCGCACAGACACTCTCGGAGGCAAAAGCTTTGTCATCAGCGGAGTGTTCGCGCGCCACAGCCGCGACGAATACAAAAAACTCATCGAGGACAATGGCGGCAAAAACGTCAGTTCAATTTCAAAAAAAACAGACTTTGTGCTCGCCGGCGAAAACATGGGACCCGCAAAACTCGAGAAAGCGAGATCTCTCGGTATTCCTATCATCGACGAAAACCGCTTCCTCGAAATGATAGGAGAACAATAATCACCACCATCAGCGCCGCCGACACATAAATCAGGCGCATGCTCCCGGAACTACGCCTGACAGTCGTGCCGCCGGCTTCAACGACTGACATGATACTGTCGTCAGCGACAAATGCCGTCGCCCTGACAGCAGCCGCATCACTGCGCCCCGCAAGCACGGCCCTGCGCCCGGCAAGAGTGAAACCGGCGACAGCTCCGGAGTCATGCCTGACCGTCCTAAACACCGGACTGTCAATCATCAGCACAAAATCGCGTCTCAAAGACAGCGTGTCAAGCTCACTGAGCCGACATGCCGCAACGCGAGACGACAACGACACACTGTTAGCCGACTCCACAGTCTTTCGGCCGCATGACATAAGCATAAAAGCCATCAGGACTACCTCCAGAAGCATCAAACAGCCGCGGCTCATGACTCCTCGTTTTTCAAGACCGACACTTCATACTCGGCCGACGCATCGAAACAAGGACAAGCCTTGGCCGCAAACTCACGGTGGCCATGGACCGTGGCACCCCGATAACGACCGCACAGCTCGCCGACAAGCTGCCTCATAGCCTCGCGCTGACGCCCCGTGCGGGTGTCTGAAGGGCGCCCTTAGCAATCAAGGCCACCGATATAGGCCACGCCAATCGAACAGTTGTTATGCCCCAGACAGTGAGCACCGACAAAAGCCTCATCCCTACCCCGCTCAACAGTGCCGTCGAGCCTGACCACATAATGATAGCCTATTGTCTCAAACCCACGCTGCAGATGATAGCGTCTGATGTCGGCAGCCGTCAGATCGCGACCTGCCGGAGTTGCCGTACAATGAATGATGATTTCACTAATTTTCTCTGTAAACTTTTTCATGATTAGATTGATAAGATAAATAATTGAAGAATGCAGATACCCTTCGGATGACTCCGCCGGACATCCAACAATGCAAAATTACAACCACGGCAGCAGCGATTCACGACAAAAGCGCACATCCCGTAATTTTAAACCGACCGAAACCACACACGCCGACCGGGTATCAAGCGATTAAACCGAAAATCAGAACTCCAATTTCGGCTCTAATTATCAACCGATTACGACAAGCCCGCAAAAGAATATAAAAAATAAAGAAAACTCCACTTGCACAAAACAAAAAAAACGACTAACTTTGCACCCACAAAGACAAGACATCACTCTTGCCGGTCCTATAGCTCAGTTGGTCAGAGCACCTGACTCATAATCAGGGAGTCCTTGGTTCAAGCCCAAGTGGGACCACTTATTCAAATGTTAAATTAAGGC
>CAXHOY010000001.1:0-345781 GCA_964018265.1 uncultured Muribaculaceae bacterium | reverse complement strand
CACCAAAGCATAAATGCCTGAAATATTGACTGATGCTTATTTATTATTCACATTTGTTTTTAAACAAGCTCTTAAAAATATAAGAATGATAATGATATTATAGTCTTCAATCAATATTTTATGGATCAATGTTATTGAGTATGCTTTGGATCGAGACTCCTTTCTCTTTGAGTTTTTCAAGGACATATCCCTTTTGTCTTTTCAACTCTTCATCAATCTGGTTGTCAAACGGCGTGTATTTTACGACGCCTCTTGCATCGACACCATCTGGCAGTTGCCAATAATACACTCTATAGAATATCAGCCGTTGCCATTCTCGAAGGTCGCCATTCTCGATTATCATTCTATGAAATTCAAGTGTGCCGAGTGCATTCGGACATGAACCGGAATACAATAACATTTCTGCTATTGATCTCAGATTCCATGTAGATATTGTACTTATAAGATTGTCAAAAGAATGCTCCAATAATGCACAATAGAAATCGGGACTGTCTTGTTGGATTGTCGATTTAGGTTTAACAATAATTGCTTTATCAATAGCAATCTCAAATCTTTTGTCACGGGACCAAATCTCGGCTCCAATAGTCTTATGTGTCTTATCGAAGCATTGCAATAAATATACCGTATCGCACTTTTGCGTTGAGTCAAAAAGATTATCCAAAGTTCTGATAATCGCAATAAAGCGTTTATCTTTAATTCGTTCCGGCTTGGTATTGAAGGCGAAACCGGTAAAATATCCGTCAGTATAATCGGCTTTAATCGTTTGAATTGCGAAAGAATTATCGTGGAAACAACTCAAGATGTCTCCATGTAAATCAGACCATATTATCAGCAAGGCTATGAGGGCGAGATATCGCTTCGCTTCATTGATATAATAATTAATATACATATCCTTTTACTGATTTAGGTAATTTTTTCTTTGAATAGTTTTCGTCTCTGTCAACATATCTATCTTCTCATCGCTCTTGCTCCTTACAGCTTCGCTTGGCAGATAAAACAATTCATATCGGCTTTCAACCCTGTTTATCATAATAAAATAGAGAACGTCAACATTGAAACTAATGTCATGGATAACATCACATCCAGAGTTATGGCATAACATCTCGCCCTTATTTTAGTCAATGTATGGCTTAAAACCGAATCATATGCTAATACAGTTTGGATAGCAAGGACTACAGAAATGATAATATCCGTAGTTTGGCAATAGATGTCGTTGCTAAAACAAAGCAACAATATCATACCGTATACAGTTGCTAATAGCTGAAAAGATATGACGCAGATTATGTAAATTGCAATCCGTTTAAAGAACGTAAACTTGGTTGATTTGTCGTATTGCATATAGCTTATCTATTTAAAACATTTAGAAATGAGGCAAGACACGTTAATGATATGTTCATCATAATGAAGATCGCAAAACATAACCACAAAAACCAACGGTGGCAAAAGAAACTTAAAAGTATGAGGCAAGCCCCATATAATGAAGAAAAAAAGACAATAATAATAGGGCTTACTATAACATCCATCCAAGATATTATCTGTGTAAGATAAAAATAGTTTGACCAAAATACAAATATTGAAAACATCGAAACGTTTACACCGAAATTGCGTAAAACAGAGATGATTTTTTTGCTACGTTTTTTATTCATTATTTCCTTATTGTTTATCGTTCATGGGTTACTCCTGGATTATTTCGCTTAATCATATTATATGCATTTCGTGGCCTTGGATAAAAGATAGGCTTCTCAAGTAGATAATTCCTCTACTAATTTAATCGGATCGTCCTCTACATGGGCGGCATATGTCTTGATTGAATCATTAGCCAAGGCTATTGTTTCCATCCTGTTTGGATCAAAATGATTTATTGGGTCGCCGGCGCAGTAGGCGTAGGGTGAGATGCCGGGGTAGTCGTCGGCCATCGGGTCGGGTTGCCAGAAGCGAGCCTCGTCGGGGACATAGGTCCTCGCCTCGAAGTCGTAGATGTTCAGTCCTCGGAATCGCTCGAATTCCTTGCCGCTGAAACCGTAGCTGTCGCTCTCGGGTATCGATGAGACGGAAGTCGGGAGTCCGTAAGGATAATAATCCCGGTCGTTGCGGATATTGCCCTGCCAGTCACGGACGTAGTTATGATGCCGTCCATTATGAATGACGTAGGTGGCAGAAATGACGGGATCGGGCTTCGGCTTCATGGCGGGGATTGGTTTGAAGGTTATGTCGCTAAGATAATGTTTTTTGACATCGTTTTGCAAGTTTTTAACCTTTTTTAGTGGTGTCTTTTGATGTATTAAGCGGGATATGAGTATTCTCCGCTATGGTAAAATCGTTTATCTCTATGTTCATATTGCAACAAATAATTTTGTCCGCTCTCATATTTGAAAAATATTATGTACTTTTGCACCTGCAAAATCGATTTATTAGGGGTGCGGAACCGCAAGGTGAAGCTGAGAATATACCCTTAGAACCTGATCCGGGTAATGCCGGCGTAGTGAAAACATTATGATAAAAAAATCTTTATGTGCGGTGGCCGTTTGTGCTGCTCCGTGTGCATTGGCCACAGAAAGCCAATATGCTGATTCGTCCAAGGTGATTAATCTTGACAATGTTGAAATTGTCGCTAACAGAGCTGACGAGAAGACTCCTGTTGCATATACGAATGTAAGTAAAAAGCAGATTGAGCGAGTGAATGACGGACGCGACATTCCGTTTTTGCTCAATATGACTCCGTCTGTCATCACAACAAGTGATGCCGGTGCCGGCATGGGTTATTCGTCAATACGCGTGCGAGGCACAGACGGTTCGCGTATCAATGTGACTGCAAATGGTATTCCGATCAATAACCCCGAGAGTCACAATGTCTACTGGGTTAATATGCCTGACCTGGCCTCATCGCTGCGCGACATTCAGATACAGCGCGGAGCCGGTACTTCGACCAATGGAGCGGGGGCATTCGGAGCTTCAATCAATATGCTGACAGATGTTCCGTCCTACACTCCTTATGCGGAGTTTGCCGGAGCATATGGCATGTATAATACTAACAAAGAAACCATACGTGTTGGCTCTGGTCTTTTGGGCGACCATTGGATTGTCGATGCGAGGTTGAGTCACATGGGAAGTGACGGATACATTGACCGTGCGTTCTCCAAACTTTGGAGCTATTTCGGTCAGGTCGCATACTTCAATGGCGGCACATCCCTGCGACTTGTCGCTTTCGGAGGAAAAGAGCAGACATACATGGCTTGGGATTATGCCTCAAAAGAACAGATGGAAGAGTTTGGCCGTCGTTATAATCCATGCGGAGAGTATACAGACTCAGATGGAAACAGAGCATACTACGATGACCAGACCGACAACTATATCCAGCACCATTTCCAACTGCTCTTTTCACAGCAGCTCTCCGGTCGCTTCAATCTCAATGTGGCGTTTCACTACACCAAGGATGATGGCTACTATAACCAATATAAGACAAACCGTACTCTTGCCGAATATGGTCTCGAGCCGTTTTATGTCGATGGCGAAAAGGTGAAGAAAAGCGATTTGATCCGTCTGAAGAAAAACCGTAACGGCTTCGGCGGAGGCATTTTCTCGCTTAACTACAGTCATGGCCGGGTGTCGGCTGTCGTAGGTGGAGGGTTGAACAATTTCAAGGGCAATCATTTCGGCCAGATTGCATGGGTACGCAACTATGTCGGGCCGATCGATCCCCTTCAGGAGTATTATCGCAATACCGGCGAGAAACTTGACGGTAACGTATATGCCAGAGCCAACGTTGACATTGTCGATGGTTTATCCGCTTTTGCCGATTTGCAGTATCGTCACATTGATTATAAGATTAACGGCATCAGCGATAATTATGATTATAACACCGATGCCATGCAAATGCTTGACATACATCGTAAATACGACTTCTTCAATCCTAAGGCCGGTCTGAATTACAGCAATGGTGCTCACAGAATGTTCGCTTCGTGGAGTGTGGCTCATAAAGAGCCGGTGAGAGATAACTTTACTGACGGAGACATGCATTCGCTTCCGCGAGCCGAACGGCTTTTCGACTATGAATTGGGCTACAGCTATAACAGCCGCATTTTTTCAGCCGGAGTCAATCTATATTATATGGATTATAAAGATCAGCTTGTTGCCACAGGTCAATTGTCGGATACCGGCAATCCGCTGAGTGTCAATGTTCCTGAAAGCTATAGGATGGGTGTTGAACTTCAGGCGTCCGTACGCCCCTGCGGCTGGTTCGAGTGGAACATCAATGCCACTTTGTCGCGCAACCGGATAAAAGACTTTGTGGAGTATATCTATGAAGACGAGTGGACAAATCCCATTAGCTTTGATCTTGGAGATACTCCGATCGCATTCTCTCCTGATTTCACACTTGCAAACTCGTTTATGTTTAAGTATGCCGGTTTTGACGCCTCTCTCGACAGCAGATATGTATCCAGACAATATCTGACCAACGCCCGTAATGACGAGCAGATGCTCGACGCGTATTTTGTCAGCGACCTTCACCTCGGCTATACATTCAAGCGGCTGTTGTCGCTCAAACAAGTAAGGGTGGGGGTGTCGATATATAACATATTTAACGAGAAATATGAAAACAACGGTTATGCCGGTTCGGGTTATTATGTGGATGACGCAGGTCAAAAGGTCATCTACAGATACTCAGGCTATGCCGCACAAGCTACAACCAACATCATGGCGTCTGTGGCGGTGAAATTCTAACGACATATAATGGACTGTTTGGAGCAATTCTTTACAACCGATCGAATTATAGAGATTGCCGGTCTCCTTGTAGGGCTGGCATATCTCTATTTTGAATATCATGCCAACAGACTGATGTGGCTCATGAGTGTCATAATGCCGGCTATATCAATGTGGATATATTTCCGAGCCGGACTTTATGCTGATTTTGCAATCAACATCTATTATCTCTTCATAGCAGCCTATGGCTTTATGGCGTGGACGTTTGGCCTGCAGCGCAAGAAACGCGCACCGCTCGAAATCAGCCATATGCCGTTTCCGGCTGTAGTGGGAGCTGTGCTTGTTTTTGCGGTAATATACACGTTGCTCTGTTGGTGGCTTATCAATTTCACTAATAGTAATGTGCCTTATTGGGATGGCTTTACCACGGCTCTGAGCATTGTCGCCATGTGGATGCTTGCCCGCAAATATGCCGAGCAGTGGCTTGCCTGGTTTGTGGTCGACGGCATATGCGTCGGGCTTTATATATATAAGGAAATTTACTTCTATTCGGCTCTGTATGCCGTTTATACAGTGATAGCCCTGCTTGGCTATCGTAAGTGGTTAAGGCTGATGCCTCAACGCAGTCAGACGCATAGCTCTGAGTGATTGGCGGCTATTGCTTCAGCGCATCTCATGCCGTCGATTGCTGCTGAAACGATGCCTCCGGCAAAGCCCGCACCCTCGCCGCATGGATAAAGCCCGGCGAAGTCGATATGGTTGAGTTTCTCGCGGTCGCGGCAAACCTGTACGGGTGCCGATGTGCGTGTCTCGTCTCCGACAAGTATGGCATCATTGCACAGAAAACCTCTTGATTTGCGTCCGAATTCAGCGAACCCCTTTTGAAGTCTTGATGATATGAATTCGGGCAGGAGTTCATCGATGCGGGCGCTGAATATCCCCGGTGCATATGAACTGCGAGGCAACGACTCTGACTTTCGTCCTTCGACAAAGTCGGTCATACGTTGGGCCGGAGCTTGTTGTGAGCCATCTGCGGCATCGAAGAAACGTCGCTCGATGTCATTTTGAAAATGCATCATCTTCAATTGTCCATAACTGTCATAATCTG
This sequence comes from uncultured Muribaculaceae bacterium, assembly GCA_964018265.1. Lineage (GTDB taxonomy): Bacteria > Bacteroidota > Bacteroidia > Bacteroidales > Muribaculaceae > CAG-873. Next base: position 339,972 of record CAXHOY010000001.1, on the reverse strand, counting down.
GCAGATCTTCAGGCAGTATTTCAACCACCATGCCGGAGTTGCTCCACTGTGTGCCTCGGTTTGACGGAGACATGCCGTTGACCACTAACTGACCGTCCTCGCTTGCCGCAGGTATGATGAATCCGCCCGGACACATGCAGAACGAATAAACCGCACGTCCGTCAACTCGCGTGAGCATCGAATATTCGGCGGCAGGAAGATATTTGCCCCGTCCTTCGGGTGAGTGGTATTGTATGCGGTCGATTAGTTTCTGAGGGTGTTCGAGGCGCACGCCGACCGCAATGCCTTTGGGTGACATTCTCACACCTTGGCGGTCAAGCATACGGTATACGTCGCGGGCTGAATGGCCCGTGGCAAGGATCACGTCGCCCATAAAGCGTGTGCCGTCCTCGCAGATGACGCCGCAGACACGTTGACTTTCAATAATCAATTCTGTAACCTTGGTTTCAAATCTGACTTCACCGCCGGAATTGATTATTGTGTTGCGGATAGCCTTGATCACTTCAGGCAATCTGTCAGTGCCGATATGTGGATGGGCGTCAGCCATAATTTCAGGCTGGGCTCCGTGATCAACGAATATTTTGAGTACTTTATCGACCGGTCCGCGTTTTTTGCTGCGTGTGTATAGTTTGCCGTCTGAATATGCACCGGCACCGCCCTCGCCAAAACAATAATTTGACTCCGGGTTGATCTTTTGTTCTCTGGTGATGAGCGCCAGATCTTTGCGCCGGCTGTCAACATCTTTTCCCCTTTCGAGCAAAATCGGTCTGAAGCCCAGTTCGATGAGCCTTAGTGATGCGAACAGTCCCGCCGGCCCGGCTCCCACGACAATGACAGACGGTCTGCCTGAGACATCGGGATAGACATTTGGCTTGTAGTCGATGGATCCTTCCTCGATTGAATCGATGTGGACTTTAAGAGTGAGATTGATCATGACCTGGCGCTGGCGGGCATCAATTGATCTTTTAATAAGGTCAATGCCAGCAATTCTCGAAACTGGGAGATGCAGCTCTTTAGCGACATGAGCCTTGAGCTTATGCGGTTCGTAGGCTGTTTCGGGTTTGATGCGTATGCTTAATTCGTTAGTCATCTGTTGTGTTGGCGCTTGGCTGAAACTGGGTTTGTTTAAATTTTTTGTTATAGCTGCGGGTTGTTACAATCATTGTGACGAGCGCGAGGATAAAGGCCATCGTGTCACTTCCGGCCATGCTCGCCCATACGCCTGTCACTCCGAAGAAATGGGGGAGTATCCACAATAAAGGAAGAAGGAAAATGAGCTGGCGGGTGAGCGAGAGAAATATTGACAGTTTTGGCTTACCGATTGACTGAAAGTAATTTTGAATCACAATCTGTGCGCCGACAAGCGGATAGCATATAAAATATACCCTGAAACCTTCACGTGCTATTTCAATCATGTTTTCATCGGTTGTAAACATCGACGAGATAACGTCGGGAAAGCCTTCGGTCAATGCACATCCAATCGTTGTGATTGCCGAGCCTATCCATATGCCTTTCATGAGGGTTTCCTTTACTCGCGGCCAGTTGCCGGCTCCAAAATTGTAGCCGAGTATCGGTTGCATGCCTTGAGTGACCCCAAACACTATCATTACGAAGAACATTGTGGTTCTGTTGATGATGCCATATGAGCCAACGGCGATATTGCCCATGTCTCCGGCCGAACTCAGCAGCGCTTTGTTGAGGAACACTACGACAAGACAGGCGCAGCAGTTCATTAGAAAGGGTGATAGGCCGATGGCATATATGCGTTTGAGCAGGGAGGGAGTAAGGTAACTGTCCTTGAAATTGATATGGACATAACTTTTCTTAGACAGGAAGTGAACCAGCACCCATATAAATGCACTGAACTGACCGATGATGGTGGCGAGCGCTGCACCACCTATTCCCCAGTCGAAAACAAAAATAAATATAGGGGCAAATATTATATTGACGCCAACTGACAGCAATGCTGAAATCATGGCCTTGGCAGGATAGCCTGTAGCTCGCATCAGGTTGTTGAGGCCTATGAAGACGTAGCTTATAGGTGTGCCATATAATATGACTCTCATAAACTCGCGTGCGTAGGGTATGGTCTCGTCTGTTGCACCGAAGAAGTAGAGTATAGGATCAAGAAACAGCAACGTGAGGCCGCCGAAAACCACTGCGTGGATTATACATAGCAAGGTGACATTGTTGACCACGTCGGTTGCCCTGCGTATATTCTTCTGTCCAAGGAATATCGAACTGATCGTAGCGCCACCGACGGCGATCAGCGTACAGAAGCCAATGACAAGATTCATGAGTGGAAACGTGATCGCAAGTCCCGAGATAGCCATGGCTCCGACTCCGCGGCCGATAAATATGCTGTCGACGATATTGTAAAGCGACGTCGCAAGGCTTGCTACAATGGCGGGCAAAGAGTACTGCATCAGCAGTTTACCTATAGAAGAAGAGCCGAGAGATGTCGGTGATGCGGAGGTTGTGTTGTCGCTCATAAACTATTAAGTTGAAAATCTCTAATGCAAAATTAACTGATTTAATAACAAATAATTTACTATATAGTATTAATTTTGCATAAATTTTAATTGTGCATATGAGATGAATCAACGAGCAGCTCTTTTCGACCTCGATGGCGTATTGATTGATACAGAAGGTATTTATTATGATTTCTGGGCGGAGATTGACCGCCTTTATCCAACCGGAATTGACGATTTCGCTTCATATATCAAAGGAAGCACGCTTAAGCGCATCATGGATTATTTTAAAGACGAAGATGTGAAAGCAGACATCGTGAAACGTCTTGATGAGCAGGAGTGCAACATGAAATATGTTATTTTTGATGGAGTCGTTGATTTTTTGGAGCAGCTTCGGGCAGCCGGCATACCATGTGCAATAGTCACAAGCAGCAACGAGGACAAAATGGCTAAGTTGTTTTCTCAGTACAAGGGGTTTGAAGATTATTTTGCCACTGTGATAACAGACCGGCAGGTGACGCGATCCAAACCCGATCCTCAGGGTTATCTGCTTGCGGCAGAGCGCCTGCAGTGTAATCCCGCCAACTGTGTCGTGTTTGAGGATTCTTTTTCCGGTCTTGAAGCAGGTCGTCGTGCGGGCGCCTACGTCGTTGGACTTGCCACAACCAATACGCGGGAAAGCATTCAGGATAAGGCCGATCTGGTCATTGACGGCTTCAAGGATATTGATGTCCATTCTGTAATACCTGTACTTTAAAGTGCGGTCAGCCATATATTGAACATCATTTTTTTTGTGTCCGAAAAGTCCACAATCTGTGCTGAAAAGCCATGATGTGGTCTCAACTCTGAATTATTTTCACTATTTTTGTGGCTTGAATATCGAATATGCCGCACAGATTGGTCTATATTATATTGTCACTTCTGCTATGCATGACAGGAGTTATGAACGCAAAAGGCGCAGACGATGGTCAGGCGTTGCCGTTTGTCGTCGTGATAGACCCGGGACATGGCGGTAAAGACGTCGGTTGTATAGGCAAACTGACTAATGAAAAGACTATAGTCCTTGATGTTGCCCGTCGTTTCGGCGCGTTGATCAAAGATAATCTGCCCGAGGTCGAGATCGTATATACAAGAGACGACAACAGATTTATCGAATTGAATGATCGTGCAGCTATCGCAAACAAAGCTAATGGCAATGTGTTTATCTCCATCCATGTAAATTCGGTGGACAAACGCAACCGCAACCGCGCCAACATCCATGGTGCTTCTGTATATACCCTCGGCCAATATAAGTCGGACAATAATCTTTCAGTCGCGATGAGGGAAAACAGTGTTCTCGAACTGGAAGATGACTATTCTGAAAAGTATCAGGGTTTTGATCCCAATTCGTCAGAGTCATATATCATTTTTGAACTCCATCAGAACCGCCACTTACATAAGAGTGTCGAACTTGCCGATGCCATACAGCATGAACTCGTGTCAACAGCCGGCAGGGCTGATAAAGGCGTCCGGCAGGACGCTTTCTGGGTGTTGTGGGCGACATCGATGCCATCGGTGCTCGTCGAACTCGATTTCATCTGCAACGCCGAGGCTGAGAAGTTCATGAATAGTGACAAGGGCAAGGATAAACTGGCCTTGGCCCTGTTCAATGCGTTCAGGCTGTATTATGACAAGCATAAAGATGACAGCCACGGCCCGAGGGTAGGCAAACCGGTTCAAGTTAAGATTGAAAAACAGAATGCCGCCGAATCCGCAAAAACTAAGTCAGCCAAAGCAAAAGGTGGTGTGACTTACCATGTCCAGTTCCTGTCGGCAAAAAAAGTGATCCCTAAGGGCGACAGCGAAATCAAGGGCATCAGCGATGTCGGCTATTTCAAGTCTGGTAAATTCTATAAATATTATAGCGGCACATTCTCGTCACAGGCTGATGCAAAGAAGCATCTCAAGAAAATCAAAAAACGTTTTCCTAAAGCATTTGTTATTAAAATGAAGGACGGAAAACCTGTTAATAAATGAACAGCACTCTAAACTAAAGATAACATAAAGCACTTTACATATTTATAATGAAAAAGATTTTCCGCAAAGAGTTGACCATAGGTCTGATTGTTATTGCCGCATTGGCAATCCTGTTTTTTGGAATTGACTTTCTCAAAGGAATCAATGTGTTCAAGGCCTCAAACTACTATACGGCGACCTATGACAATGTCGAAGGTCTCGCCATATCAGCCCCTGTGACAGTCAATGGCTTCAAAGTGGGTCTTGTGAGAGAGATTAATTATGAATATGATAATCCGGGTCACATTAAGGTGGAGATCAGTCTTGACAAGAACCTTAAAGTGCCTCAGGGTACCCAGGCTGTCATCAAGACAGATATGTTGGGAACTGCAAGCATAGAACTCAAGATGGGTGCGGATCCAAAATTTCATGCAGTGGGTGACGAACTGGAAGGTGTCGTAGCATCAGGTCTTATGGATAATGTCACTAATTCGCTTCTTCCTTCGGTTGGAGCGATTATGCCTAAGATTGATTCATTGCTGACCAATATTAACAATATTGTTGCCGATCCGGCGCTTGTCAACTCAATGAAACGTCTTGATGCCATAAGCCGTAATCTTGAACTTGCATCCACACAGCTCAGTTCTATGATGAAGTCGATGCCAGCCATAGCTTCTGATGTCAAGGTAATCACCGGCAATCTCGCAGGTTCGACCGACGACATCGCAACTGTTACTTCCCGGTTTAAGAATGTTCCTGTCGATTCTCTTGCCGATAATCTTGCTGTCATAACATCGAACCTTAAAGAGCTGACCGATCAACTTAATGATCCTAATTCAACACTTGGAATGATGACACATGACCCGAGCTTATACAATTCGCTCAATACGGCCGTGTCGAGTCTCGACTCTCTTTTTGTGGATATAAAAAAGAACCCCAAGCGGTATATCAGTATAAAGCTTCTTTGATGCTTATTTAAAATCATTCTAAATAAGCGTTAGTCCTTCCGGTCATGCGTTTCTAAACAGAAAAAGGCTGTTTATAGGCGTTTCACGGATTGTAACTGAGATGTATTAAATCTGTGAAACATTTAGGTTTCTCATGTAATAGGCTGCAATATAGTGTTCTGCGCTTATAGTTTTGGCTCTTTGATATACTCATTTTTTGAGCTTTGGCTAATCTGTTGTGTGATATGATATTGCGGGAATGGCTAAAAATGCAAATTATTTCGTAATTGTTTTTGAAGTTTTTTTTTCGGAATTTTGTTATCGAAAAGCTATACCCGTAACCTCTTTTTGAAATGAATAAAGATCATCAACAACTATGGGATGAATGTCTTGACTTCATCCGGGACAACATAACTGCGGCGCAGTTCGATTCGTGGTTTAAACCGATCACGTCTCTTGGCTTCGAGGACAACAAGCTTAAGCTGATGTTGCCTTCTCCGTTTGTTGTTGATGTGCTTGAGCAGCGTTTTCTGCCCTTGCTTGGTTCTGCTATTAAAAAGGTTTACGGTTCCGGTGTAACGCTTACATATTTCTATCGTCAGATCAAAGAAGAGCCATCTACTACCGTAGGTGTAAGAACCTCAGCGCCGTCGCCGACTATCATGGCTCAGTCTAAGGCTCGTCCTGCAAATCCATTCCAGAGCCAGCCTCTGCAGTCGTTCGACCCACAGCTCAATGCCCGATATACATTCGAGAATTATTGCGCCGGAGAGAGCAACAAGATCGCGCGTGCCATTGGTGAAACTGTTGCGACAAATCCTTCGGTCAAGACGTTTAATCCTCTTTTTGTATTTGGTTCGACCGGTGTTGGCAAGACACACCTTATTCAGGCCATAGGCGTGAGACTTAAAGAGAATAATCCGGACGCGCGTGTGCTTTATGTCAATGCCCGTTTGTTTGAGAGCCAGTATACGGCTGCGTCTATGAAGGGCGAGACCAACAACTTCTTCCATTTCTATCAAAGCATCGACACTCTCATAATCGACGATATCCAGGATCTTCACAAGAAACCTGCGACTCAGAACACATTCTTCCATATTTTCAATCATCTGCACCAGAACAACAAGCAGATCATCATGTCGAGCGATTGCGCTCCGGCTGATATGGAAGGCTTCGAAGACCGTTTGTTGTCGCGTTTCAAGTGGGGTATGTCTGTTCAGCTTGAGAAGCCGGATTATGATCTGAGGCGTGACGTATTGCGTCTGAAGGCCGAGCAGGATGGCGTTGATCTTCCGGATGATGTCATTGATTACATTGCCGCAAATGTGACTGAGAGTATTCGTGATCTTGAAGGTGTGATGGTGTCGCTGATAGGTCGTGCGACAGTACTCAATTGTGAGATAACACTTGAATTGGCGCAGGATGTTGTCGCAAATTCTATCAAGATCAACCGCCGTCAGGTCAATTTCGAACTTATCGTCGATCAAGTGTGCACCTATTACGGCATTAATCCGGATTCTCTGTTCACCAAATCGCGCAAAAGAGAAATATCAGATGCTCGTCAGATGCTGATGTATCTTGCCAAGAAACTTACAAAAATGCCTTTTGCTGCAATCGGATCGCGCATAGACCGAAACTATGCTACGGTCATCTATTCATGCAAGAACATTGAAGAGCGTCTCGCTCTTGAAAAACAATTGCGTGACGATGTTAATGCGATAGAGGCGGCTTTGGTCAATGCATGAGATCTGATATAGACAAAATATTAAAATCCGGAAGCATGTAAAGAAAATGAAGCTTCCGGATTTTTCTTTTAGAAACATATTATAATTGAGGCGAAAGATGTCGGATGCTGTCTTGCAAATGGATTTTATTTCCGTGGACAGTTTCGCTATGGTTTGCTTGGCATCCTTTGCTTAGAAATCGAAGCCTTTTGCGCGGATAAAATCGGTGAGTACCTTCGAGAAGTGCTCATTGTCGGCCCGAGGGTATCTGACATCTGTGAAAACCTGGGCCAAAGTTTTCTTCCCGTTCTCGTTGATGAAGCGCCGGCTGTCTTCTCGTTGTTCTTTTTCGGCATACAGACGGTTGATGTCTGACTTTTCATAGTCATTGTATGTCTCACTATGTATGATGCCTGAGACGTCGATACGGTCAGAAACCTCTGGCGTTGACGCTGGATAGCCGACTGTGACAGTGATGACCGGCATGACCATGTCGGGCAGGCCGAGGGTCTCCGCTATCTCAGGTGCGTTATATGCCGTTGTGCCGAGATAGCATGTGCCGAGGCCGTTCATCTCAGCGAGTGTGACAAACTGCTGGGCGACAATCATAGTGTCCTGTACGGCCCATAGCCAAGCCTGGAAATTGTTGAAACCTGGCGTGGCATCATTATTCAGACACCACTTTGTAAATCTGTTGAAATCTGCGCAGAATGTAAGGACTGCTTTTGCTGACATCAGGCATGGCTGATTGAAGTGTGCCGGAGCGAGGCGCTTTTTGCCTTCCTCGCTGCGGGTGACAATGATGCTGTAGAGTTGCATGTTGCCTGTGGTAGGGGCGTGGCTGGCTGCTTCAATAATCTCTCTGAGCAATTGTTCGTCGATATCCTTGTCGCTGTATTGGCGTATCGTCCGGCGGTTTTTGAAATATTCAAGTCCGGTCATAGCTGTGTGATAAAATTTATATTTGTGCTGTTTTCAGTCAATTGATTGCAAATATATGCATTAGATTTCGCTTTAGCAAATCGCTATTGTTGTGAGCTGCGAAAACGTTGATATATTGATGTTTGCACAAATGGTAAACTTTTGGAAGTTGTTGGCTTTGTTAATTAGCTGGAAACTAATGTGTTGCTTTGTAGTTTTGGGTAACTTTGAAATTGTTGATATTTATTCGGTGAAAAATTTTGTCTATTCAAAAATTATATTGAAATTTGCAATTGTCTGCTTCGGGACACGAGCGGGCATAGCTTTTCGACAAAATTATTTACCTGTGGCAAGCCGTATTACGGTCTGCCCGAACTTTAACCATGTAATCTAAAATCAAAGTGGAACAGAAAGTTTACAACTATGAAGATGCCTTCAATGCTTCGCTGAAATATTTTGGCGGTGATGAGCTTGCGGCACGAGTCTGGGTCAGCAAATATGCCTTGAAGGACTCTTTCGGCAATATTTTTGAGCAGACTCCCGATGATATGCATCATCGCATAGCAGCCGAAATCGCCCGAGTCGAGAAGACATATCCCAACCCCATGTCCGAGGATGAAATTTTCGCACTTCTCAAAGATTTCAAATATATTGTGCCGCAGGGTAGTCCGATGTCGGGTATCGGTAATCACTATCAGGTCGGATCTTTGTCCAATTGCTTCGTGATTGGTCTTGACGGTGCCCCTGACTCATATGGTGGGGTTATCCGTATCGATGAGGAACAGGTACAATTGATGAAACGTCGAGGCGGGGTAGGACATGATCTTTCGCATATCCGTCCCAAAGGCACACCTGTCAAGAATTCAGCGCTGACTTCAACCGGCCTGGTGCCCTTTATGGAGCGATATTCCAATTCGACCAAAGAAGTGGCTCAAGATGGCCGTCGTGGAGCCTTAATGATGACTGTGTCAATCAAACATCCCGATTCGGAGGCGTTTATCGATGCAAAAATGACCGAAGGCAAGGTGACAGGTGCGAATGTGTCTGTGCGCATTGATGATGATTTCATGGTTGCTGCCACGGAAGGATCAACATATGTTCAGCAATATCCGGTTGACGGTGAGGCTGTCACTGCAAAAGAAGTTGATGCAAAACGATTGTGGGAAAAGATTATCCACAATGCATGGAAGTCTGCTGAACCCGGTGTCCTGTTTTGGGATACTATAACACGTGAGTCTGTTCCCGACTGCTATGCTGATCTTGGTTTCCGTACGATTTCTACCAATCCTTGCGGTGAAATTCCGCTATGCCCTTACGACAGTTGCCGCCTTCTGGCTATAAACCTGTATTCATATGTCGTTAATCCATTTACTCCTCAGGCTTACTTTGACTTTGAATTGTTCAGAAAGCATGTGGCCAAGGCTCAGAGAATAATGGACGACATAATCGATCTCGAAATGGAAAAAATCGATACGATTTTGGCCAAGATTGATGCCGATCCCGAGACAGAAGAGGTGAAATCATCCGAACGCAATCTCTGGATGAAGATCAAGGCTAAAACTCTAAAAGGTCGCCGTACGGGTGTGGGAACGACTGCCGAAGGAGATATGCTTGCGGCACTTGGTCTGCGTTATGGTACGCCAGAGGCTACTGATTTCTCTGAAAACGTCCACCGGGAGTTGGCTCTTGCAGCCTATGGATCATCTGTCGTGCTCGCTGAGGAACGTGGGGCATTTGAGATTTTTGATGCCGGGCGTGAGAAAAACAATCCATATATCAACCGGCTCGGAGAGCAGTCGCCCGAATTGCTCGAGCGTATGCGCCGCAGTGGCCGACGCAACATTGCGTGTCTCACAATCGCACCGACCGGTACGACAAGTCTCATGACCCGGACAACCTCCGGCATCGAACCGGTCTTTCTGCCGGTCTATAAGCGTCGTCGCAAGGTGAACCCCAACGATACGGACGTCCGTGTCGATTATGTCGATGAGACAGGCGATGCTTTCGAGGAATATGTTGTCTATCATCCTAAATTTATTGAATGGATGAAAATCAACGGCATTGATGTCCGTAGCGATTATTCGCAGGAAGAGCTTGACAGCCTTGTCGCGCGCTCGCCATATGCAGGAGCGACTTCAAATGACATCGACTGGCTCGAGAAAGTCAAAATGCAAGGCCGCATCCAGAAGTGGGTTGACCACTCGATTTCCGTCACAATCAATCTGCCGTCGGATGTCAGCGAAGAACTCGTCAATCGTCTTTATGTCGAAGCGTGGCGCTCCGGTTGCAAGGGATGCACGGTCTACCGCGACGGATCGCGTTCTGGTGTGCTTGTCGCAATAGAGAAAAAGCAGCCCGTCAGCGAAGAGGTAAAGGCTCATGTTGCAAAACGTCCTATCGAACTTGAGGCCGATGTGGTCCGTTTCCAGAACAACAAGGAGAAATGGATTGCTTTTGTAGGTCTGATAGATGGCGCTCCCTACGAAATATTCACCGGTCTTGCCGATGATGAAGATGGCATATTCTGTCCTAAGTCTGTCAGCCATGGCAAAATAATCAAGGCTATTGATGCGGAGGGCAACAAACGCTATGACTTCCAGTTTATAAACAAACGAGGCTACAAGACAACTATCGAAGGTCTCTCTGATAAATTCAATCCCGAATACTGGAACTACGCCAAATTGATTTCGGGAGTGTTGCGCTATGGTATGCCGATAGATCAGGTGCTCAAGCTTGTCGGTGGCCTTGAACTCGACTCGCAGTCGATCAACACCTGGAAGATGGGTGTCGAACGTGCGCTCAAGAAGTATCTTCCCAATGGCACTAAAGCCAACGGTCAGACCTGTCCCAATTGCGGACAGGAGACTTTGATCTATCAGGAAGGCTGTCTGATCTGCACATCTTGCGGTACATCCAAATGCGGTTGACACTCCTCGCCAGCACCGATAAGGATTAATAACCTTATTATTGACAACACCTTCAGGATTTAAAGACTGAAGGTGTTGTCATATTTATTGTTGGGCTTTGACTGTTAGCTCATGAAATTTCGTTATATTTGTATCTTCAAAAAAATTTCAAGCACTACTCTCTCAATCGGTCTATAGATGGATTTTAATTTATACTCTCAGTATCAGCCCACAGGCGACCAGCCTCAGGCTATAGCGCAGCTTATCGAAGGGGTCAATGACGGTCTGCCTGCGCAGACATTGCTTGGAGTCACTGGTTCCGGTAAGACGTTCACCATGGCCAATGTGATAAAGGAAGTCCGTAAGCCAACGCTTATCCTCAGTCATAATAAAACATTGGCGGCGCAGCTTTACAGTGAGTTCAAGCAGTTTTTCCCCGACAATGCTGTCGAGTATTTTGTATCTTACTATGACTATTATCAGCCGGAGGCCTATATACCGTCTGTTGACAAGTATATAGAAAAAGACTTGATGATCAACGACGAAATCGACAGGCTGCGTCTTGCCACGACCTCGGCCTTGTTGTCGGGCCGTCGCGATGTGATTGTCGTTTCATCTGTCTCGTGTCTTTACGGCATCGGCAATCCCGAGGATTTCCATGCCAATGTCATCGAAGTCAAGGTGGGTCAGAAAATCACCCGTAATGCATTCCTGCGTCAGCTTGTGGCAGCGCTCTATGCACGCAATGAGGTGGACTTCCAGCGAGGCACCTTCAGGGTCAAAGGCGACACTATCGACATAAGACTTGCCTATGAGGAAATTGTGTTGCGTGTGGTCTTCTGGGGTGATGAGATCGAATCTATCGAGACCATGCATCCCGATGATTATGTCGCCCTCGGCAAACATGACGAATTCCGCATTTATCCGGCCAATATATTTGTCACATCGCCTGCGCGTCAGGCATCAGCTATTGCCAATATACAGCTTGATCTCGGCCGACAGGTCGATTTCTTTCATCGCGAGGCAAGGGAACTTGAGGCCAAACGCCTCTATGAGCGTGTTACTTATGATGTGGAGATGATCAAAGAGGTCGGCTATTGCTCGGGCATTGAAAACTATTCGCGTTATTTCGATGGTCGCGAACCGGGCATGCGCCCCTTCTGTCTGCTTGATTATTTTCCGAAAGACTTTCTGACTATCATCGACGAGAGCCATGTGACAATTCCTCAGATCAGAGCTATGTATGGTGGAGACTTGTCTCGTAAGATGAACCTTGTCGAGTATGGGTTCCGGCTTCCGGCAGCTCTTGACAATCGTCCGCTCAAATTCGAAGAGTTCGAACGTTTGAATAACCAGATAATATATGTCAGTGCCACGCCTGCCGATTATGAGCTCCGAAAAAGCGAGGGTGTGGTGGTCGAACAGCTGATCCGACCCACAGGTTTGCTCGACCCCGTTATCAAGGTGCGACCGTCACTCAACCAGATCGACGACCTCATGGAGGAGATAAACAGACGTATCGAGAAGAATGAGCGCACACTTGTCACTACACTCACCAAGCGTATGGCCGAGGAGCTTAACGACTATCTGTCACGACTCGGGATAAAAACCGCGTATATCCATAGCGACGTTGATACGATGGATCGCGTCAAGATACTCGACGATCTTCGCGCCGGTGTCTACGACGTTCTCGTGGGTGTCAACTTGCTGAGGGAGGGACTTGACTTGCCGGAAGTTTCATTAGTGGCGATTCTTGATGCCGATAAGGAAGGTTTTCTGCGCAGTCATCGCTCGTTGACCCAGACTGTCGGACGCGCTGCCCGTAATCTTAACGGTGAAGTCATAATGTATGCTGACAAGATCACTGATTCGATGCAGCAGACTATCGATGAGACAGAGCGCCGCCGTTCGCTTCAGCTTGCTTATAATGAGCAACATGGCATTACTCCGACCGCCATTGTCAAAGCCCGTAATGCAATCATCGGTCATGAAACCGACGACGATGTGAAAGACCGTCGGAAAGCATCACGGTCCAAATCGGGTGAAAAACCTGGCTATATTACCGAATTTTCTACATCTGTCGACATCGCGGCTGACCCTGTCATACCTTACATGACCCGTGAGGAACTCGAACGTTCGATATCACGTCTGAGATCAGATATGCTTGAGGCGGCTAAGAATATGGAGTTTATCGAGGCAGCGCGTCTCAGGGATGAAGTCATCAAGATGGAGCAGAAGCTCGAAACAATGAAATAATACCCTCTGAGAGGGCATTGGAAATACTCACTGAATATGTCTGAAAGATCTATCGATTATAATAATCTCCGGCCGACAGACTGGTTGCCTACTTCAGTAAAAGAGATGAAGGCTCTCGGATGGGATTCTGTCGATGTGGTGCTGTTCTCGGGAGATGCATATGTCGATCATCCATCGTTTGGCGCTGCTGTCATCGGCCGTGTTTTGCAGGATGCCGGCTATCGTGTCGCCATAGTCCCGCAGCCCAACTGGCAGGATGACTTGCGTGATTTCAGGAAATTCGGTGCGCCACGTCTGTTCTTTGGCATATCTCCCGGTGCGATGGACTCGATGGTCAACCATTATACGGCAAACCGACGCCGGCGTAGCGACGATGCCTATACACCGGACGGACGTCATGGCATGCGCCCCGATTACCCGACAATAGTGTATTCTAAAATCCTGAAGCAGCTGTATCCGGATGTCCCGGTCATCGCAGGTGGCATCGAGGCCTCTTTGCGACGCCTGTCGCATTATGACTATTGGCAGGACAGACTGCGGCCATCTATAATTGTCGATGCCGAAGTTGACATGATCAGTTATGGCATGGGTGAGAAAACTGTCCTTGACATAGCACGACGACTCGAAGCCGGACAATCAATATCATCGATGACCGACTTGCGTCAGACTGTGGTGATGAGGCCTCTGTCTGAGATGCCCGGGCCCGATGACTGCAATATCATTCTTTCATCTTATGAAACATGTCTAAAGGACAGAAAGAAACAGTCTGACAACTTCAAACACATCGAGCAGCAAAGCAATGCGATGGATGGTGGCGTTACTCTATGGCAACCTACAGGCAAGATGGTCGTCAAAGTCAATCCGATGTATCCGGCCATGACTCAAGGTGAGATTGACGCTTCATTTGATTTACCATACACGCGATTGCCCCATCCTCGCTATAAGAACAAGCGTATTCCGGCTTACGAGATGATACGTCATTCGGTCAATCTCCATCGTGGATGTTTCGGAGGGTGTTCGTTCTGTACGATTTCAGCGCATCAAGGCAAATTTATCGCTTCGCGCTCGGCTGCATCTATATTACGCGAGGCCGAGCAAGTCACACGTATGCCTGATTTCAAGGGATATATAAGCGATCTCGGAGGACCGTCGGCCAACATGTATGCCATGGGTGGGAAGGATAGATCTGTGTGCGCTAAATGCCGCCGTCCGTCATGTCTGCATCCTTCACCCTGCATCAATCTTAACAGTGACCATCGGCCGCTGCTCGAAATATACAAGAAAGTCGACGCTCTGCCGGGAGTGAAAAAATCATTTGTCGGAAGTGGCGTACGCTACGACCTCAGCCTTAGACAGACTGGTGACAAGTCGGTCGATTTGGCCGCGCGTCAGTATAATGAGGAACTTATCAGAAACCACGTCTCAGGTCGTCTTAAGGTCGCACCGGAACACACCTCAGACGAGGTGCTGAATGTGATGAGAAAACCTGCTTTCAGTTTGTTTCACAATTTCAAAGATGTTTTTGACAGGGTCAACAGCCGTTTTGGACTCCGCCAACAGTTAATCCCATATTTTATTTCAAGCCACCCCGGCTGTCATGAACTCGATATGGCTCAACTCGCTGTAGAGACCAAGGAACTTGATTTTCATCTCGAACAGGTCCAGGATTTTACTCCTACGCCTATGACTGTATCGACCGAGATATATTATTCCGGTTTCCATCCTTACACCGGAGAGCGTGTCTACACTGCGCACACTCAGCAGGAGAAACTCGCTCAGCGTCGCTATTTCTTCTGGTATGATAAAACATATCGGCCCGATATCATCGCTTCGTTGAAGCGCCTCCATCGACCCGATCTTGTCGCGCGTCTGTTCAATAAGAAAAGATGATATGATAAGCGCCTGACACAGAAAATGTCAGGCGCTGAATGCATTTATTTAAGAATCTCAGTCAACTCGTCAATCGTGACACTTTTCTGCTCGCCGGTCGACAGATTTTTGAGTGTTACTTTGCCTTCCTTAAGTTCGCTTTCGCCAATTATGCCTGCAAACGGGATGTGCATGGCGTCAGCATAGCCTAACTGTTTCTTCATCTTCGCATTGTCGGGGTAAAGCTCTGCCGCAATGCCTGCTTTACGGAGCTCTCGGATGACTTTGAGTGAGGCCAAGGCTTCTGCTTCACCGAAATTGGTGAAAATTATCTTTGATGCTTCTTTTGTCTCGGCAGGGTAGAGATCGAGCGTGTTGAGTACATCATAGATGCGGTCTGCACCAAACGATATGCCGACTCCTGAAAGGCCGGGCATGCCGAAAACTCCGGTGAGGTTGTCATAGCGGCCACCGCCGGTGATGCTGCCGATAGCGACATCAAGAGCTTTGACTTCTATGATGGTTCCGGTATAGTAGTTGAGGCCGCGCGCCAGCGACACATCAAGGTCGAGTTCAGACCTCAGTCCGAGTGCGAGCGTTGTACGTACGACAAATTCAAGCTCCTCGACGCCCTTTAAGCCGGTTTCGTTGTCTCCGAGCACTTCTTTGAGTTTGGCAAGACGCTCGTCAAGCGAGCCGGAAATCGAAAGTATGGGCTGCAGGGCTTCAATCGCACCTTTTTCAAGACCGCGTTCGGTCAGTTCTTCGTTTACTTTCTCTATGCCTATCTTGTCGATCTTGTCGATCGCTACAGTGATGTCTATCAATCTGTCGGGTGCACCGATTACTTCTGCTATGCCGGCAAGAACCTTGCGGTTGTTGAGCTTTATCGACACACGGACACCGAGACGTGTGAATACTTCGTCAATCAACTGGAGAAGTTCAACTTCATTGTAGAGCGATTCACTTCCTACGACGTCGGCATCACATTGATAGAACTCGCGGTAACGACCCTTCTGAGGACGGTCTGCGCGCCACACCGGTTGAATCTGAAAGCGCTTGAACGGCATCTGCAGTTCGTTGCGGTGTTGGACGACAAAACGGGCAAAAGGCACCGTCAGGTCATAGCGTAAGCCTTTTTCACACAGTTTGGCTGCCAGACGAGTGGTCTCGTTGTTGTCGATAAGGCTGCGGTCGACTCCTTGTAGAAAATCGCCGGAATTGAGTATCTTATAAAGAAGTCTGTCGCCTTCCTCGCCATATTTGCCCATCAGAGTCGACAGATTCTCCATTGCCGGAGTTTCAATCTGACGGAAGCCGAAGTGGCGGAAGACATCGCGGATTGTGTCGAAAATATAGTTGCGCCGAGCCATTTCATCGGCGGTGAAGTCTCGTGTACCCTTAGGAATTGATGGTTTCTGTGCCATAGTCTTGAGTGTGATATTTGAGCGCAAAATTACGAATAAATTACTAATTTTGCAGCATGGAAGCATCAGAAACATCATTCAACGAAATGCAGACGCTCAAACGCCGTTTTTTTGCAATGCGCAACGGTGTGATTGCCGACGTCTTGCGCAAGGCCGCTTGCCCTCATCGCATAATTTTCGGTCTCAATTTGCCTCAGATTGTCGAGATTGCTGATGAAACGCCCAAGTCTATCGAACTGGCTGAGCGACTATGGGCCAACACCTCCACACGCGAAAGCATGCTGATAGCCCCGATGCTGGTCGACAGATCAAAGTTTGGCGAAGACGATGCCTTGCGGTGGCTCGGTACGGCTCCGTCTCACGAAGTTGTCGATGTCTTGTGTCTGAAACTTCTGAAATATTGTGATTTCGCGTTGTCGCTGGCAGAAAAGCTGAAGACAAGCGACAGGGCATTGGACAGATATGCAGGCGTGAGGTTGATGTTTAATCTTTTAAACTCTCATACCCGTAATGCTCTTGCCTACGCCGATAGTATAATCAAGACTGAGACCGAACTTGATATCAAGGTTTTGGCAACTTCCTTAAAAGAAGAGTGCCAATGGATCTTAGGCTGATTTTTTGCGCCAGGTCTGTGACAGTCTGTCACCGACCCACAGGCCTCCGAGTATCAGACAGCAACCCATGATGCCGACAGCCGATATGTGTTCGTTGATGACTAACGCTGATATAATCAGTGTGAATATCGACTGAAGATACATATAGTTGTTAGCCTTGACAGCGCCAAGTTGTTTCACAATGTTAGCCCAGAAATAATATGCAATCATCGATGCGCCGATGCCAAGAAACAGCATATTGCCGATCACGGCCGGACTGTCTATGAGTGAGCATATGTCCATGCTTCCTTCGCTGACGGCAAAAGGTATGGCAGTTATGATGCCATAGAAAAAAGTCTTGCGGGTTATGAACCAGAGGTCGTAGACGACATTGAGCCGGCGAAGCACAAGACTGTAAATCGACCAGCTGAACGCGGCGGCTATCGACAATATGTCGCCCAGCGGGCGGATTTCGACGTTGAAACTGCTGTTGAATATCACACATCCTACTCCGATAAATGCGATGAATGAGCCGACAAGCATGCCGCGGTTGGGCCGTTCGCTTTTATACAGTATGCCGACAAGTAATGATGTTATTAACGGAGATGTCGATGTGAGCAGAGAGACATTGGTGGTGAGGGTATATTCAAGAGCTGTGTTTTCTGCCAGAAAGTAAATCGAACCGCCGGTCACACCCACAAGTATAAACAATGCCTCGTCGCGCAACGAGTTTGACCAAAGTTTTTTGTGGCTCATGACAAGGACAAGCAGATAGGCTATTATAAAACGGCAGATATATATGCCTACCGGACTCATTTCATGGTTGAGAAGAACCTTTGTCGATACAAACGAACCGCCCCATATGGCGACAGTCAGCACAGCGCCGAGATGACTTAGGATTAAACTGTTTTTGTTACGTTTCTTATATTTGAGCGTCTTATTCAGAGATTTCATTTGAAGTATAGATTTTGCACAAAATTAGTTAAAAAAATTCGCATCTCGCAAACCAAGATGCGTGATTATTTGTAATTTTGTAAAGCCTCTCGTAAAAATGAGGACTTAAGGAATTATATATCATCATAATTAAAATTCGTAACTGACATGAAACTTATCAAATTAGCAGGAATAACGCTTATCAGCGCGTCTCTTTTTATCGGACAGACTTCTTGTTCGACCATGACAAATACAGGTAAGGGTGCGCTTATCGGCGGTGGCGGTGGTGCGGCTGTCGGTGCAGGACTCGGAGCTCTTATCGGTGGAGGCAAAGGAGCCGGCATCGGTAGCGCTATCGGAGCAGCGGTCGGCGCAGGTGCAGGCGTGCTTATCGGTAAAAAGATGGACAAGCAGCAAAAGGAACTTCAGGAACAGCTTGCTCAACAGGCAACAGTCGAGCAGACAACTGACCAGAACGGCTTGCAAGCCATCAAAGTCACTTTTGACGGAGGTATCCTGTTCCCGACAAGCAAATATACACTCAATCAGCAGGCTCAGGCCGACCTGTCTCGCTTTGCCCAGTCTTTGATCCAGAATCCCGGCACAAACGTTCAGATCCTCGGCTTCACCGACAATACCGGTACGTTTGCTTTCAACCAGAAATTATCTAACGAGCGAGCCGATGCGGTTATGACTTATCTTGTCAACAGCGGTGTGTCACCGACGCGTATCACCGCAAAGGGTGTGCCTATGGCAGATTATGTCGCTTCTAATGACACCGCTGCAGGCCGGGCACAAAACCGTCGTGTTGAGATCTACATCACAGCCGGCCAAGAAATGATACAGCAGGCAGAGGCTGGAACTCTCCGCTAAGCGTTTCTCTGCGCAAATCTGTTTAAAGAAAGTATTGCTTGATAATAATTACCCGTGGGGCATTGCAGCCCTGCGGGTTTTTCTGCTTTGTGATAGACTGAACTGCCGGATGATGCAAGGAGATAGGGTCATGGCTTGCTCCGTTTCTTACATTACCGTAAGAAATGATAATAGCTATAGTAGGTTCTTTTTATTGGGGGAGAGTGGGGAGCTGTAGTCTTCCATGCCGCTGTCAGACCGGAATGACAAGCATAGGTATGTCTGCCTTGAAAATCAGTTTGTGGGCAAGACTTGGATTGAACATGCGGTTGAGGATGTTCTTTTTCTTCTTGTTGGGAATAATAATAAGGTCAAACCGGTGGTTGTCGTGAAGCGATGATATGGTTTCCGGAGCATGCGATATGTCGATAGCGACGGTCTCGAAATGAAGGTCTGGATAGTTGCGGCGGAAATAGTCTGTGAGTGCGCTGTCTGACTGTTGCTGTTGTCGTCCGGTCCAGCGTCTGCGTGATGGCATCACAGCAAGGGTCACCGTGCTATGGATGTCGGGAAATAGCCTGAGCATGTTGTCGATGGCAATGATATCCTCCTGATCTGCGTTGCAGAAAAACAATATCTGATTGAGTTGCATCGTCGTTCGCGCGGTGATTGGTTCGGGTAGGGTGACGACGGGAAACAGGCAGGAGTCAAGAACCTCGGCTGTGACACTGCCGATCATTTCTTTTTCTTTTTTATCGGCGCCTCTGGTCCCCATCACCGTAAGCATGGGAGGACGCGATTTGGCATATGCACTGATTGCGTCTTCAGGCACACCCTCGACTACTTCAGTACTGAATTTAACGGCCGGAAAAACCCCTGCTTTCATCTCGTTACGGATGCTCTCAGCCAGTTTATCCATCGATTTTTTGGCATTGATAGACAATGACTGCCTGGCCTCTGCGTCGGCGGTGTCATAAGACAGAGCGTCTGTCAATTGCAGGCTCTCGCCGACATATGGGTCTATATACGAATTAAGAAGTGTCAATGTCGCCTTATGACGGGCTGCGATAATTGCTGCCGTGCGTACAACGTTGAGTGTACAGTCACTGAAATCTACCGGCACAAGCACATAATCGTTGTCACCCTTGTGGGCGACAGGATGGCTTTCTCCAAATATATCGCGGTTTTCAATTATACGCAATGCCAACGGCAGATCCGTCTCACATATGCGGACTCTTATGCCGTAAGACATGGCATGATGATCGGAATTGACATTCTGAAGGGAGACTTCGATGCCTTCACTCTCGAGTATGGAGCGAAGCTCTATGGCCTTTTCGTATGTGTGTATTGCTACGGTTATAAATCTCCGTTGTGAGTCCGTCATGAACGATGGATTGACCTTTGTTTATTCAAAGATAAATTACGAATGTAGGGAGAGAGAGAATGAGAACTTGACTTTTCCTTTTGTGCGATTTGCTTTTTTTATCAGGCTTCGTTTTCTTGAGCCTTGAGGATCTCTACGGCCATGTCGTAGATCGTTGCATCGTCAAGGACTACAATTCCACCGTCAGGACCCGGTTCGATGTGTACACCACAGTTTTTACCGAAATCGTAGTTGCTGCCGCCAAAATAATTGCGGACGGTCTGAACAGTAGTATTGAGTTTGTCTGCAATCTGATGCATTGAGCCGTCTGGTAAACTGTCTTTGAGACGACGAAGTTCGTTAAAAGTGATGGTCTTGCTCATGGTGCTTATGGGTTTAGAAATTAAACGATCTGTTTTGTGTTTTATTTAGTGTTTTATTACAGCCCTAAATTAGGGTTTCTTTTTTACATAAACAAAAATATCGCTGAAAATATTTTACAGCAGACATATGTTGTTAAACATGTTTTTATTAAAAGCCTGTCAGACAATATTGGCAAATCATATTATCAAAATGTCTCTTGATTTTTCAGACGAGTTTTCAGACAGTGCCATAAAATGGTAATCATCCGAAAGTCGGTTTGTGTCGTATGCTTACATAAAATCAATCCCGGCCGAAGTCTCATACAGGGCCGGGATTATCTGCAATTTGATCAATCAATGTTCTTTCAAATTTTCTCAACATCGTCGGCATTGAGCCAAGCCTGAGTCGAATTGTTGATTTTTGCGTTATACCATTTGCCGACATGTGGGTCGTCGGGAGTCGATATTGAGTCGATGATCTCGATTTTCGTGCCTTCGTGGATCGGAACTACCTTTTCAGTCTTTCCTCGTGAAGAGCGCGGAGCTGAGCTCATGTTGGTAGTCGGAACAATAACTATAGCCTCGTTGTGGCGGGATGATGCACCCGCTGTCTGCCACGCGATGATCAGGCAATAGACAAAAGCCACAGCAATTATCGCACCTCCGAAAAAGCCGATCTTACGCCATAGGACATCCGACGAGAATATATAGAGCGCAATTGTGCCGAGCAGGGTGATGAACAGACCCAGTGTCAACCATGCCCATCCGTCAGGAGATGTGGCCGAGCAGATTGATTTGTGAAGATTGCTGAGAAAACTGCTGTCATCTTCCGGTATGTCCTGAATTTTTGTTTTTACAAAATCGAGATTGATGCGGGCTTCATCGTTCGATGGATCCAAGGCGAGAGAGCGTTCATAGCATATGATGGCTTTGCCGAGTCGTCCGTCTCTGTAGTAAGCGTTGCCGAGATTGTAGTAGATGTCAGACGATGCTCCGTCGTTTGTGATTGACTCGTTATAGAGCGATACGGCGAGAGAATAGTCTTCTTTGTTATAAGCTGAGTCTGCCTGTGCGTTGAGTGACGATGGCGTTGCGTTGACAGCGACGCTTACCAACATCGCTGCTCCCGATATTATGTTTCTTATCATGACGGGGTTCATTTTTTAACGTCTTCGAGGTTCTTGATTGCGTTGACCGCATTGTCATATAATTGAGCTACTTCCTGATCGGAATGCTGAGGCGTGAAGCGGGCCATTTCACATTCGTCGAGAACATTGAGCACTTCGTCAACGGTCTGTTGTGAAGCTCCGTAGTCGGCAAGTTGCGACGAAATGTTGTCTCTGAGAAGTTGTGACGGAGCTATGCCGAGTTTGTCACTGATGTATCCCCACATAGCCTTGGCCAGCTCGGCATAGAATTTGTCGTTCTGATGGCTCTTCATATATTCGCGGGCTGTCTTGAGTTTTTTTGCAGCCATGCGGTTTGCGCGAGCATGGCGTTTACCTTTGACATCTGCGTTGAATTTGAGCTGACGGCGATATATGACAGCAATCGCAACAAGGACAAGTATGCCGACGATAAACGCTGCCCAGTATAAGCCGTTATGGAAGACATATGCGGTTTCTTTGCTCTGTTTGCCTGTCAGCGGCTTGATGTGCAGGATGTCGTGCATCGTTTTGTCGATGGCCTTTTGCTCGACAACTGTCGATGTCGAGGCTCCGCGCGCGATGTTCAGGTCAAACGAACGGGTGTCTATTGTTACATATTCATTCTTGTCAAGGTCAAAGTATACGAAGGGGGTGCCCGGAATCACAACTTTTCCTGCTTCCTGAGGGACGATTGTATAATCGACCTTATATGTTCCGCTCGTATTTGCACCTACGATGCGGGCGTCAATGTCTGTCTTAGGGGTATACTGGTCTATTCCGGCGGGGAATTCGATGACCGGTTGTTTGAGATAACGTATGTTGCCTGTGCCTTTGACTGTGTATGAATATACAGCTGCTTCATTGGTTCTGAGCAATTCGGGGTTTAGCTCCACAGATGCGGTGAAGTTGCCGACTGCGCCATTGAAGCCTGTTGGCTTGGGCTCCGGCAGCGGATCGATTACAATCGAAGCCATGTTTGACTCTGTTGTAATCTGTCGTTCGACAGGGCGTTGGGTCGTGAAGAAACCCATGTTGACGAGCTCAAACTGTTGGATTGTTATGTCATATTTACCCGAATTGACGGTGAGTTTTCCCGATTTCTGCGGGTAGAGAAGACATCTTTTCAACACTGCCGTGTTGTAGTTCTGTCCGTTGTAGTTCTCAAGATTGACCTCAAGGTTGACCGGAAGTTCCTCTGACAGGAATCCGTCAAACAATGGTTGTTGGGTGACAAGGAAGCTGGTGATCGAATATTTAGTGTAGACCTTGATTGTAGCCATCACTGCCTCCTGTTCGTAAGCGTGGGTCTTGGAGAAAGACACTCTGACAAACAAATCGTTGGGCGATACGGATCCGGGGCGCTGAGTCGACGGGTCATCGGCAGCTACTTGCGGACGGCTTTGTTGTCCCTGTTGCTGTCCTTGTTGCACTTGGCGGTCGGGAGGAAGTATTTCAAATGAGGTAGCTGACGATGTGTAGCTCTTGCCTCCTGAATTGATGGTCACTTCAGGAACATTTACTTTGCCCGGAGTGACAGCCTTGTACATGTATGTGAAATCAACCGACATCGACGACGACATGCGGCCGTTGATATATTGGCTGCTTGACATTGTCGAGACGGATGGCCCATAGAGCAGGTCACAGCCTTTGAGCTCAGGAGGCTTGGGCGCGTTGGCTTCCCCGTTGCTAAGTCTGAATGTCAGCGAGAAGTTGCGTCCGGCGATGACATTGCCGGGAGAAATTACTTTAAATGATGTCTGCGCAATGGCTGAGGTCACTGCCATGATGCAAACCATCAAGATAGCGAAACGTAGATTGATTCTCCTCATAGTTTACCAAGGTTTATCGGTTGTCGGACGTCCACCGCCTTTGGTTTCCTGTTCCTGGACTTTCTTGCGGGTGGAATTTTCCTTGTTTTGTACAGACTGCAGTATTTGCTCGGCATTTTGAGTCATCGGCTGCTGTTGCTGCTGTTGTTGCTGTTGTTGCTGTTGTTCCTGCTGCTGTTGCTCCTGTTGTTCTTGCTGTTGCTGCTGTTGTTGCTGTTGGTCTTGCTGCTGATCCTGGTTCTGATCTTGATTCTGATCCTGATTTTGTTGCTGTAGCTGGGCTATGCGCAGGTTCTGGCGCGTTTTGATGTTATCGGGATTCTTGCGCAGAGCACCCTTGTATTGTTCGATGGCTTGCGCATAATCGCCTTCTCTGAACGCCATATTGCCGAGGTTATAGTGGGATTTCTCAACGAGTTGGTCGTTGTTGGATGTCCGGCTGATGGACTCGAAGATTTCCGCGGCTTTGACACGAGGGTCGTTTGCCGTCCCTTTATTATCTTCAGAGGCCATGTAGGTTAGTGTGACAGCCTTGTTGTAAAGAGCGGCGTCTGACGAGGGATTCTCTGCCAGTGCCTGCTCGTATAAAGCAAATGCCTCGACATAGTTGCTGTCGGCAAAGGCCTGGTTGCCTTCTTTTATCAGATTGCGCTCGGCTTTGACGCTCTTGGCGTCGGCACTGACAGCTGAAGCGGCTATACATGCAGCTGCAAGCGTTAATCCTATGCGGTAAATCTTTTTCATGATTGAATCACTTCGTTTTAGTAAAGAAATTGATATTTTTAAGCCAGCTGATTTTGCGCTCCAGCACAAAAATGTCAATCAATAGAAGGATAAACGCGATCCATGCGAAAGTCGGGAATTGCTCTGCACTGGCTTTGTAGTTGACCTTCTTGAATTCTGATTTCTCAAGTTGGTCAAGTTTATCGACAAGTTGTGGGATGGCATTGCTTGAGGCTCCGTTGACATATATGCCATCACCGGCTTCTGCGATAGCCTTGCCCATGTTTTCATCAATTGTGGTCAGAACGACTTTGCCCTCGGAGTCACGCATGAAGTCTCCATTTGTTCCGGGCATCGGTATCGGTGCGCCTTTTGCAGAGCCAAGGCCGACGACATCGACTTGAATGCCTGCTTCAGACGCTGCTTTTGCCGCTTCTATAGCCGCTCCTTCGTGATCTTCGGCGTCTGTGATCAGTATTATGGCTTTGTGCACATCTTCTGAACCCGAAAAACTTTCGGCCGACATCTTGATAGCCTCGGCGAGCGATGTTCCCTGATAGGATATCAATTCAGGAGAGAGGTCGTTGAGGTACATTTTTGCTGATATGTAGTCGGTGGTGAGCGGGAGCTGGAGTTTTGGTTCACCGGCAAATATCACCATACCGACTTTGTCGTTCTCAAGTTTGTCTACTATGCGTTCGAGGTTGAGTCGCGCGCGGTCGAGGCGTGATATGCCGTTCGGATCATCTGTCGATGACGCAAGCATCGAGTTTGATACGTCAAAGGCGAGCATGATCTCAATGCCGTTGACGTTGGTCTCGGTCTCTTTCTGTCCGGCACGCGGGCGGGCTATGACAATGACAAGAGCTGCAAGTGCCAGAAGCTCGAGAGTGATTTTTATCGACGGCTGATAGCGTGAGGCATCAGGCATCAGGTTAGAGACGATGTCCGGACGTCCGAAGCGTCGGATCTTCCGTTGCCGTGATGCCCTGGCCCAGATATATAATAGGGCGAACAAGACTACGAGCCCCAGGAGATATAGATGGAATGGATATGCGAAATCAAACATATTTGATGTACTGATAAGGGTGTTCTTTATGATTATGGTATGGAACGTAGGATGGTGTAGCGCAGCAGAAGCTCAAGGCAGAAGAATGCGAGTGCGAGCCATGCCCACATCATGTAGTTGTCCTCTGTGTGAGAGAAGTGGCGCACATCCATCTGGGTTTTTTCAAGAGCGTCGATTTCATTAAATACCTCCTGAAGAACACTGTTGTCTGTCGCACGGAAGTATTTGCCGCCGGTGCTCTGTGCTATGCCTTGAAGAGTAGCTTCGTCGATAACAACAGGAAGTTTGACATACTCAACGTGGCCGAGCATGTCGAGGCGCGGGAAGTCGGCCATGCCGTTGGTGCCTATGCCTACGGCATATATTTTCACTCCCATCTCTTTGGCAACCTCAGCTGCCATCTGGGGGGTAGCGACACCTGTGTTGTTTGACCCGTCGGTAAGCAGGATGATGCTTTTGCTTTTGGCTTTGCCTTCCTTGAGACGGTTGAGCGATGTGGCTATGCCATCGCCGATGGCTGTGCCGTCTTCAATCATGTCGGTAGTGACGCCGTTGATATAGCTGAGAAGTTGCGAGCGGTCGACTGTCATCGGCACACCAGTGAGGCTTTCGCCTGCAAATATCACAAGTCCGATATTGTCCGACTCTCGGCCGTTGATAAACTTGGCCGCGACATTTTTTGCAGCTTCGAGTCGGTCGGGCTGAAAGTCCCTTGCAAGCATACTTGTCGAGACGTCGAGCGCGATTATGATGTCGGTGCCTTCGGTCGAACTTGTGCGCCAGCTGTCTTTAAGTTGTGGGCGCGCCAGAACGATAATAAGGCAAGCCAGGGCTGCAAGTCGCAGAACGAAAAGCGCATGTCGGAGATATACTTTCCAAGTGCGGCCTATTTTTGCAAACGCTGCTGTCGATGATATTGCCATCGACGCATGACTGTTGCGGTGCTTCATCACATACCATGCGATCAGCGGTATGAAGAGCAGAAATAGCCAGAGATATTGAGGTTGAGAAAGCTGCATAGTGGTTTGTCTCGATTATTTTTCGTTTGTTGTCTGGGTGGAGTCTGCCGTTTTGCCGTCTTCTTCGGTCACTGGAGGGAGCGGCTTGGAATCTTCTACAAACTTCATCGCAGAGTTGAATGACTTGATGTTGTCGTCGGGAAGCGGTCTGACTTTGGCAAACTTGACGAAGTCGGCGATCTCGAGTATCTGTTTCATCAGATCTGAGCCGGGTTTGGTGTCTTTATTCCGGCGGAGAGTGTCAATGATTTGAGTACTGGTCATTTCCATGGCGTTGATGCCAAAGCGACCGTCAAGATATTGACGCAGGATGTCGGTGAGTTCGGTGTAATATTCTTTGTCTCTGCCGCTTTGAGGAAGTTTTTTGTCCTGAAGGTCGTTGAGGCGCATGAGTGCCAGTTCGTAAGGCGGAGTGACTTTGACTTGTTTCTGGGTAATGCCCTTCTTGTTGCGCAGGAGCAGGATTGCACATGCAACGAGCCCTATGGCGGCGAGTCCTACGAAAATCCACAACCACCAGTCAGGGAAAATATCATACCATTTCGTGGGGACTGATACGACACTTTCCATGGGATTAATGTCGGTGAGTGTATCAAGATCAACCTCGAGAACTTTCAGTGTGATGACATCGCTTGCCACAGTGTCATCTCCTGAGACAAAACGGAAGGGGGGCAGGGTGACAGTGCCCGGATCAAATGCCTGTATGGTGTAGTTGTAGTCAAGTTCAAGCCTCCCGTTGCCATGGTCGGTCGTGTCAATCTTCAATTCTGAAAATTCGATGCCCTGGAATTCATAGCCGGGTTCGGGGGCGTCTATGAGTTTCCACTCCCCGGAGTTTTTTAAAACTTCAAGTTTCAGATTGGCCTTTGACCCTTGGACAAGAGCGGTGGAGTCAATCGAAGCAGAGACTGTGAAATCTTTGCGGGCTTCTGCCTTGTTGCCGATAGTGAGCAAGGCAACGCAGGCTATGACCATTATATTTCTTAGAACTAACCTCATACTTTCTTTGGTCGGTGAATTGTGTTTGTATATTATATTGACAGGCCTATCTGCCCCTGTTCTTGAACAGGCTCATCAGGGCGGTTACATAGTCTTCGTCAGTGGCGACGGATGAATAATCGACGCGGCTGCTGCGCAGAATTGACGACATTGTCTGCTGGCGGTCATACCACCATTTGTCATAGGCTTTTCGCACTTTGCCTGACGATGTGTCGATCCAACGCGTTGCTCCTGTCTCGAGGTCACAGATCTGCATCAGGCCGACATCGGGCAACTGTGAGTCACGTTTGTCGTAGACTTGAAGCGCCATCACGTCATGTTTGTTGCAGGCGATTGACATCGGTTTGCGATAGTCGCTGCTGTCGATGAAGTCGGAGATGACAAACATGGTGCAGCGCTTTTTCATGGCGTCGGTGAGATAACGCATCGCCATCGCGATGTCTGTGCCTCGGCTCTGAGGCTTGAAGTCGAGAAGTTCGCGTATGATGAAGAGTATATGTTTCTTGCCTTTCTTGGGCGGAATGAATTTCTCTATTTTGTCAGAGAAAAACACTGCACCGATTTTGTCGTTGTTCTGTATCGCTGAAAACGCGAGAGTGGCTGATATCTCGGCGATCATCTGGCGCTTTTCTTCACCTACTGCGCCGAAGTTACGGCTGCCGGAGACATCGACGACAAGCATGACGGTGAGTTCTCGTTCCTCCTCATAGACTTTGACAAACGGACGGTTGTGTCTGGCTGTGACATTCCAGTCTATGTCGCGGATGTCATCGCCATACTGATATTCGCGAACCTCTGAGAACATCATGCCGCGGCCTTTGAAAGCCGAATGATATTCTCCGGCAAAGATGTTCTGTGAGAGACCGCGAGTCTTTATCTCAATCTTGCGGACCTTCTTGAGGAGTTCTGATGAATCCATATAGTCTGTTTAGGAGTTAAGGACCGTCAAATCAGGGAACCTGGATTTTGTCAAGGATCTCAGTGATGATTTCGTCGGTCGTGATGTTGTTAGCTTCTGCCTCGTAGGTGACGCCGATACGATGGCGGAGCACGTCGTGGCAAACTGCGATGACGTCTTCAGGGATGACGAAGCCGCGTTGATGGAGGAATGCGTAGGCGCGTGCGGCACGTGCAAGGCTGATCGACGCACGGGGTGATGCACCAAAGGCGATGATGCCGGTGAGATCGTCAAGACCATAGTCTGCTGGGAAACGAGTGGCGAAGACGATGTCTACGATATAGCGTTCGATTTTTTCATCGACATATATTTGCTCTACGACTTTTTGGGCCTCGATGATTTCGCTTGGCTTGATCAGGGCTTCGACGCGACGCTTCTCATTGCTGATGTTCTGACGGATGATCACTCTCTCTTCGTCTTTTGTCGGATAGCCGATGACTACTTTGAGGAGGAAACGGTCGACCTGAGCCTCAGGCAGGGGATAGGTGCCTTCTTGTTCGATCGGGTTTTGGGTTGCCATCACAAGGAACGGCTCGTCGAGGGGGAAGGTGTTGTCACCGATGGTGACCTGACGCTCCTGCATGGCTTCGAGCAATGAGCTCTGTACTTTAGCCGGAGCACGGTTGATTTCATCAGCAAGGACGAAATTGGCGAAAATAGGGCCTTTCTTCACCTGGAACTGCTCGTTTTTCACGCTGTAGACCATGGTTCCGACAACGTCGGCTGGAAGAAGGTCAGGGGTGAACTGAATACGGCTGTATTTGGCATCGATGAGCTGTGCAAGAGTCTTTATTGCAAGGGTTTTTGCAAGACCCGGAACTCCTTCGAGGAGAACATGGCCGTTTGATAGTAATGCGATCAGGAGCGATTCGACAAGATGTTTCTGTCCGACTATTGTCTGATCCATTCCATGGGTGATCAGGTTGATGAAATCGCTTTTGCTTGCTACGAGAGCGTTTAACTCTCTGATGTTTACAGATTCACTCATAAGTGCTGTTATAAATAGTTTTGTTATTAATTCAACTGTTGAGCCATGTGTGATGACTTAATCTATCGCTATACAAAATTACTATTATAACAACTAACCCTTTAAATGAGAATGTTAATTTTATCTATTAAGTCTTTAATCTGTTAAACTTTAACTTTTTTTGTAAGATAAACGGCCATTGGTTCGCATCAATTATTGATGGGGTTTTTCCATTTTAGCATCTCAAGTTGCATTTCGTGAGTTACCGGCACCGTACGCCCGCTCAGACGCAGATAGCATTCGTCGAGTGCTGCCGGCCGATCACATCCGCTGAAACGCACGATGCCGTTGCTGTAAGGCCTTACGTTGATGCGTAGTATTTCACGCTGCTCGTTGTTTGTTTCTATGTCATATGTGACGTTTGGTCTTGTTATGTCTGACGCGTTGACGTCGCGGCCGTAAACTGCAAATGACATGTCGACTATGTTCTGGACATAGGTGCGGTAGTGGTCGGCATCGGGATACGCGATGAGGTTCATGCGGTAAAGCTCACGGATGTCTTCCTGCATGCCGTCGGCATAGCCGGAGTCGTTGACACCGAGCAAAAGTTCACCGCCGTGTTGTGAGTTGAGAAAGCCCATGATGGCCTTGAGAATGGCCCATTTCTGTATTTCGGGATCAGCCAGAGTCGAGGCAAAGCGGCGTCTGTTGGCCGGCGGAAATACTATCGACTTCTTGAATTCGAGTGATATGCTTTCGATGCCATAGAATGTGCGGTTGTCGAGGATTGACACAAATTCGTCGTCAACATCGAGGGCTTTGGCAATGGCATGCTTGATGTTGTTGAGTTCGAGTTTGCCGACTATTCCAATGATGTCATTTGACGCTTTGACCAGTGTCGATACCTGTTCCAGCAGATTTGAGCGGTCGGCAGGACGGGCAGGTGTGTCAGGGTTTGCATAGTCCTGCAATGACTTGAATATTGCCATTTTGTCTTTGACGTCAGGCAGTGACGCTATTTTGTCGTCGCAGCTTAGTGGATGGAGCGGCCGATTGGCTGCGAAATCGTTCAGGCGGCCATGATAGCGTCGCTGAAACTGTATGTACCTGAAGCTGTCTTCGTCGTTGGTTATGCGGCATATCATCGCGATGGAGCTAAGATATTTTAGAGTGTCCTGGCTGCTCAGGTCGGCATTGATAGACGAGTGGAACAGCATTTTTGCCATGACTTCGAGCGGACGGCTGTCCATATTCTCATAATTTATGCGTTGAGGCATCGGATGGATGTCGTTGCAATATGACACGTAGCTGTTGATCATGAAGTCGTTTGCTTCGTCGGTGGTAAATTTGTCCAGGCTTGTAGGATAGGCGGAGAACTCCGGCTGGGCGTAGACTATGAATTTCTCTTTGTTCAGATCCTGAGCTTCTTTATAGAAACGTATGACAATCGGTGCTCCCGAGCCGATTGCTTCTTCGAAGCGATTGTTTTCATCATCTGTCAGTTCGTCTAATTTATTGTTGTGTATGCGCACACGGATGCCCTCTCGGCTTATCCAGCAGGTATAGTTTTCCGTTTCAGAGAGGAAGACGGCAGTGGTCACTTCATTGGCCATGTCGCAGGCGCTTTCGCGGTAGAAATGTTCGACGAGATTGCCGAGCTCAAACGGATGTCGTGTATCGCCTGTAAACTCAACCTCGACAGTTGAGCCGGGAGTAAGGCAACGAATTATAGATTCGCGGTTGGGGCGTCTTGTGTAGTCGAGGTGATATACCAGACGGCCGCTGACATATTCATGTTTTGAATCCAAGGATTCTGCGGTGATGGTTCTTGAATCGTTGCCGGTGATTCTCACAAGTAATGTGTCTCCTATATTGTAGGGCAGAGTTGTGACTTTGGCGCTTGGCTTGATACGCACCTGTGATTCGATGATTTCGGAAGTCGATTTGAATATCGCCTGATAGGAATTGAGCGATTCGAGCTCTTGTCTGGCAACGATGACCTGCAGTCGGTTGGTTATGGAGATCTGTACGTCTGCAGGTGTGCCTGTATAGTCATGAAGGTTCATCGGGGCGAGCTTGAGCATAGGATCTCTGTCGATCAATGCAAGGCCACAACCTTCAAATACCTTTGCATCTGAAGTCTCAGTCTCTTTGAACGTGGCATTGGCCAGTTTGTGGATGAAGACGGGTATGCTGAGACTCTTGCTGCTGATGTCGTTCCAGCTGATTCCGGACGACACAGGTTCGTCTCCGCGGGAGCTGTGTATGGCTATGCGCCAAAGATGGTCGAGAATCTCGGACGAATGGTCGTTGCGCATGGACTGTAACAGTCCAACGGCATTGAGCATCACCCGCGAACAACTTCGACGGCTTTTGAGAGATGCTAAAATAGCGGCGCCTGCAAGTCTGACATATTTGATGGCATAATTATCGTCTGTGTTGCTGTCGAGAAAGTCGGGGAGCAGTTGGTAGACAGGAGCCTTATAATGGGCATCGGCTATATCGTCAAGCAGATCAACCATGCAGTCGAGGGTCGAATCGAAATCTTTATTTGAGTCTTTGTCACTTATGTCATAGTGCCATAGGCTCAGATATTCTATCAACTCGTCTATATTGTCGAAAATATAATCTTTGCGGACTTTAAGCCAAAATGGAGGTCTCATTGACGGTGCTTGTGTTGGATTTGGTTTAGTGATTTATTCGAAACGCTTGTAGATCTCATGCCCGAGGCGTTTGGCCCGCTCGAGAGTCTGCTCTGTGGTTTCGCCTTTGGAAAAATCATTTTTATCTGGTATGACAACTTTCGTGCCCGGTGGTATACGGTTGGGGTTGCCGAGATTTTCTTCGTTGGCCAGATATATGAATACCCAATACTCCATGCGTCCGTAATACTTGCGCGCCATGGTCGTCAGGAAACGTTGCGGGGTGACTGTGTCTGTTATCGTTTCCTTGACCTTCAGATCTTCAACCGCTGCTGCAGGAGTGATCTGCTCGGACAAAGAGCTGCTGTCTGCAGTTTCTACAATTGCCTCCTTTGTTTCTTGTGTAATCTTGACGCTGTCGGCAGTTTCATTGACCGTGTTTATTGTTGTCCGGGTGTCTTTTAGAGTCTCCTCGCTTTCTCCTTGAGTAAAGTCGTGAAATATGTAGCCTGTCACCAGACATACAATTGCCGTGAACAGATATCCGAATAGCGGGGTGTGCTTTCTTGTGTTTAAGCTTGTCTCCGGGACATAGTCTGTTGTTTCGGCATCGCTGTCTGATGCCGGTTCGTTTTCGTCGATAATTATTTCATCAGATGCGCTTATGTTTGTGGCGGCAGCCTCTTCTTCGCGGTCTTCGCTTGCTGTCTCATCGCAGACGTTTTCTATCTCCGGTGCGTAGTCTGTGTCCGGAGCATCTGAGCCAGGAGATGACTCTGCTTCGGTTTCAGGTCCGGATGTAGTCTCTGTCTCTTTGTTTGCTGTCTCGGAGGCTTCGGACGAGTCTGTGCTTTGCTGGCAAGATTCTTCAATGTCGGCTTCGTCTGGGATTTCGATCGGAGAGAACATGTCGAAGGGTTGATTCAGGAAGTCGGCCAACTCTTTGTCAGGGGTGAAGCTTACGCCCTCGATGCTGCATGTCTGAAATTTACCGAATCCTTTTATGTTGACCTCATCGGTTACGGCAAGCGCGTTTTCAATCTGTGTGAAAAACTGCTTTATGAATTTCTCAGCCTCGTCGGGCGTTATGCCGGTTTTGGCTGAAAATATTTCGGCAAGACGCGGCAGGGCTATTGTCTCATTCATGATTGAAGCGTTTTTTGAGCATTGATCCGGCGGTAAAATGTATTGCAACTTTGGGCGGATAGAGCATCGTCTTGCCGCTGTCATTGTCTGTGGTGATATATTCCTCGGACTTTAAAGTCGTGAATGAACCGAAGCCGGGTACGGCTACGGTGTCAAGCTCTGACGACAGCTCGCGTATGGTTCGGATAAGCTCGTCGGCCATGCGTTCGGTGTCAGCGTTATCGCGTCCGCAGAGGCGCGACAGACCGTTTATGAAGGTTTTATGATCCATAGTTGCAATTA
Source organism: uncultured Muribaculaceae bacterium (assembly GCA_964018265.1). Classification (GTDB taxonomy): domain Bacteria; phylum Bacteroidota; class Bacteroidia; order Bacteroidales; family Muribaculaceae; genus CAG-873. The sequence continues at coordinate 306,571 of CAXHOY010000001.1, read as the reverse complement.
ACTGTGATGATGTCTGAAAGACGTGTTGTGAAAAGACGGGACGGATGCTCCCGGCGTATGTATTTATCGATTGGTTGATAGGTGGCTGTATGTATTGTGTCATGGGTGATCGAACTGCTGTTGATGGCGTCAATCGCGTCCATTAGTCTCCGTCGGCGGTTTCGTTCAGCGGCGTTTGCAAATAGCGACTGCTGGATATGGCGGGCGTCGGTCATCTCGCTGATTATTATTCCGGCTTTCTTATATCCGAATCCTTTTCGGAATATTGACCTCAGGCAATCTGTGGCTGTTGAGGTCAGGATCATCGTGTCAGCGCTTGCTTCGGCAAGTGTCCGGTGGGCGTTGTTGTAATATTGAGCTGCATCCTGCTTGAATGCGTCAGTGTGGATGAAAACGCCGACCGATAGGGCACAGAGTCCGCGTTCGCGCAGTTTACGCCCTACATTGGCGACGAATGATGCAACAGCCCCTGCCAGTTCGTCAAATTCGGTGATGGCATGTCCGAACGATCTCGAACATAGCATCTGCTTTTGCCGGCTGACCTCAGGCTCGAAGTCAACGCATGGTTCGCCATTAAGTTCCCGCCAGGTCTTCTCTCCGCATATATTCAGCAATTTTTCGACAGAGTCCTTGGAAAGGTCTGCGAAATCAAGAGCGCTTGATATGTCATAGTCTTTGAGGCGTGCAGACAGACGCCGGCCTATGCCCCACACATCTCTGATGGCTGACAGGGACAGAGCTTTCCGCCGTTTTTCATCCGAGTCGATGATGCAGCATCCATGATAGCCCGGATATTTTTTCGCGAAGCGGGCGGCGATTTTTGCAAGTGTCTTGGTCGGTGCTATTCCGAGAGACGTGGGTATGCCTGTGTCGCGGCGGATGCGTCTTACGATTTCACGTCCGGCGTCGTGAAGTTTGTCGTCGGCAAAACCTTCTATTGTCATAAATGCTTCGTCAATCGAATATATCTCTATCGACGGCACTATTGAAGATATGGTGGCCATGACACGGGATGACATGTCTCCATAGAGTCTGTGATTGCCCGAAATGGTGGCTACATTATTAACCTCACAAATACCTCGTATTTTGAAAAAAGGGTCTCCACGGCGAATGCCGAGCGCTTTGGCTTCGTTGGATAAGGCAACCGCACATCCGTCGTTGTTGCTGAACACTATGACAGGCCTGTTGCGTAGCGCCGGATTGAACACACGCTCGCATGATACAAAGAAATTATTGCAATCGACCAGACCTACCATGGCGGGATAATAGTGTTTGTTGGACGCTTATCGTCCGACGCGTCTGCGGCGCGGACGGCGGTTGTGTTTAATGGTGTAGGTGACCACGCCCCATACCTCGAAACGGCAATCCGGAGTGACCAGGATTGGATCGTATGCTTCATTTGAGGGAATGAGCCACACCCTGTCGCGCTCAAGACGGATGCGTTTGAGGGTGAAGTCTCCGTCAATGCAGCACACGGCGAGGTCGCCGTCGTCAGGTTCGATTGAACGGTCTATGACAATGATGTCTCCGGCTTCTATGCCTTCCCCAATCATTGAATCTCCTTCAACGCGGCCATAAAAGGTTGCCGCAGGATGGCGCACAAGTTCACGATTGAGATCTATTGACTCACTGATATGATCCTGGGCAGGAGAAGGAAAGCCCGCCTGTATGCCGTTGTCGGCATACGGCAGGGCTAACGTGCTTGATACATCGGCGGTGAATATGTCGATGTGTACAACCTTGTCATTACCGGAGGAGAAAGCCATGACTTAAGGCTCGTATTTAATAGTTGCGGGCGATGATAACGCGTCGGGCCGATGGCTTGCCTGTCACCATGCATACACCCGGGGTGTCGTCTCCGTCGAGAGGAATACAGCGGATTGTAGCCTTTGTTTCCTCCTTGATTCGTTCTTCGGTCTCGGTGGTGCCATCCCAGTGACACAGGAAGAAACCACCGTCTTCGATTTTCTCCTTGAACTCGTCATATGAGTCGCAAACATAGGTTTTTTCCTCGCGCATGCGGAGTGCTTTTTGATAGATGTTGTTCTGGATATCTTCAAGCAGACCATTGATGTGGTCGGCAATTCCGGCCAAAGGCAGAGTCTCTTTTTCAAGAGTGTCGCGACGCATTAGTTCGACTGTGCCGTTCTCGATGTCGCGTGCTCCGATTGCGAGACGCACGGGCACCCCTTTGAGTTCGTAGTCTGCAAATTTGAAGCCCGGGCGTTTGTTGTCGGCATCGTCATACTTGACGCTGATGCCGAGTTCGCGCAGACGTTCGATGATAGGCAGGACTTTGTCAGTGATAGCGGCAAGTTGCTCTGCGTTTTTTGAAATTGGAATGATGACAACCTGAATGGGCGCGAGGTGGGGAGGCAGCACAAGACCGTTGTCGTCAGAGTGTGTCATTATGAGCGCACCCATCAGACGTGTCGATACACCCCATGAATTAGCCCATACATATTCCGGCTTGTTTTCTTTGTTTGCAAATGTAACGTCAAACGCTTTTGCAAAATTCTGTCCGAGGTTGTGCGATGTGCCTGACTGAAGGGCTTTGCCATCCTGCATCATGGCTTCGATGGTGTAGGTGTTGAGAGCGCCTGCAAAGCGTTCGTTCGCACTCTTGACGCCCTTGATGACGGGCATTGCCATATATTTTTCTGCAAACTCTGCATAGAGGTTGATCATCTCTACTGTACGGGCTTCAGACTCTTCTGCAGTGGCATGTGCGCAGTGGCCTTCCTGCCACAGGAACTCAGCCGTGCGGAGGAACATGCGGGTGCGCATCTCCCAACGCATCACATTGGCCCATTGGTTGCAGAGTATGGGCAGGTCACGATAACTGTGGATCCAGTTCTTGTATGTGCCCCATATGATGGTTTCCGATGTAGGGCGCACGATAAGCTCTTCTTCAAGTCGTGCATCTGGGTCTACAACGACGCCATTGCCGTTGGGGTCGTTTTTAAGACGGTAGTGCGTCACAACCGCACACTCTTTTGCAAAGCCTTCGACATGCTCAGCCTCGCGGCATAGAAACGATTTGGGGATGAGTAACGGAAAATATGCGTTCTGAACACCGGTTTCTTTAAACATGCGGTCAAGTGTCTGTTGCATTTTTTCCCATATGGCATAGCCATAGGGTTTGATCACCATGCAGCCTCTGACTGCCGATTGCTCTGCGAGGTCAGCTTTGACGACCAGTTCATTGTACCATTGTGAATAATTATCCTTGCGCTTGGTAAGGCCTTTAAGTTCGATTGCCATATGTTATTGAGTGTCTTGTTGTTGATCGCTTGTTTGGCCGCACATGTTTACGCGGCATGAATTATAACGCAAATTTACGAAATTCTTTCAACCCATCAAAATTATATAGACTGTTAGACGGGCGATAGCGAGGTCAGTCCTGCTCATCATCAAAGTCGAAGTCGAAATCCCATCCGTCGTCGTAGGCGGCTTCTGTGAATTTTGAAAGTTCGCGTCCTTCTCTTTTTGTCGGTCGTCCAAGTCCTTTGCGACGGTCGATGAAACCGGAGATTTTTACAACCTCAAGCAGGTCGTATTGCGATTGCGGAGTCGTGTTCTCCATATATTCCGGCACGAGTTTGGCTCCAAGTCTGTTCTCGGTCAGTGCAAGGACTTTGAAAGAGTAGGTGACCGGAGGTTTTCTTACGTTTACGGTGTCTCCGATCTTTATTGTCCGCGAAGGTTTCACCGGATTGGGATTGTCGCCTATGGTGACGCGTCCTTTTTTGATGGCTTCGGTGGCTATGGTGCGGGTCTTGAAAACTCTTACAGCCCAGAGCCATTTGTCTATTCTGACTTCGGATTTAGGCATGTCTTTAGGTTATTTGTTGTTGAAGGAGCACATGGCGTTCTGTATGCCTGCCAATGCAAATTCGCGAATGGCTTCGCATGCTTTTTCGATGCGTGCGGGCAGTTCTGTCTGTTCGTCTGCGGTAAATTTCCCCAGAACATATTCGATCTGACATCCGCGGGGATAATTGTCGCCTATGCCGAATCTAAGGCGTGGATATGCGTCTGTCCCGAGCATCTGCGCGATGTTTTTGAGGCCATTGTGGCCGGCGTCGCTGCCGCGAGGTTTAAGTCGTATTGAGCCGAACGGCAGGGCGATGTCATCGACAAGCACAAGGATGTTGGCGATGTCGATGCCTTCTTTGTCTTTCCAATAGCGGACGGCATTTCCGCTGAGGTTCATGTATGTCGAGGGCTTGAGCAGAATCAACTGCTTGTTTTTAAGTCTCATCCGGGCTATGTCGCCGTAACGTTCGGTCGTAAATGAAATATTGGACGCCTCGGCAAAGGCGTCCAATATTTTAAAACCGATGTTGTGGCGCGTATCGCGGTATTCGTTACCTATGTTGCCGAGCCCAACTATCAGATATTTCATAGGCTGATGATTACTTGCCTGCGGCTGCTGCAGCTGCTGCACCACGTGCGGCACGTGTGAGCTGTACGGCGCATACGACAGCGTTCTTTGCATTGACGAGTTCGAGGCCTTCGAAGTGGAGGTCGCCAACGGCCATAGTCTTGCCGAGGCCGAGGTTGTCAACGTTGATGACGAGACGCTCGGGAATAGAAGTGTAGACGGCTTTGACTTTGAGTTTCTTCATTGAGAGTGTGAGCTTACCACCGGCTTTAACACCTTCTGCGTGACCATCGAGTTTGACAGGAACTTCGATAACGACGGGTTTCTTGTCATTTACTTCAAGAAGGTCAATGTGGAGGATGGTGTCTTTGACTGGCTGGAACTGGATGTCCTTGAGGACTGCCATGCGTTTTTCGCCGTTGATGTCAAGCTCGATAGCGAAAATCTCCGGAGTATAGATGAGTTTGCGGACTGCTTCCTGAGACACTGTGAGGTCGGTTGTGATAAGACCTTTGCCGTTGCCGATTTCTACTACTTTCTCTCCTGCTTTGAGAGTTCCGGCGTAGGGGAGTGTGATGATTTCGCCACCGTTGAGGACTACAGGAATTTTACCTTCTGCGCGAAGAGCTTTGGTCGCTTTCTTGCCGAGGTTGGTGCGGGGCTCTGCCGCAAGTTGGAATGTTTTCATTTGTTTGTTGGTTAATGTGTTACTAAAAATTAAGTTGTTGCTCCTTAATTTCCCATCACACGGGATGCTAAAAAGCGACTGCAAAGTTACGCAAATTTTTCTAAACTCAAATCGTTTGATGTGATTTTCGCGTATAAATTGTTGAAAATCGGCCATCAGATGTGTTTCACACATAAAAAGTCGCCAAATCGTGGAACAAAAATTTTAAAATAAGCGATTTTTTGGCTTACTTTGCATAATGATTAATCTGCAATAAAAAATTAAACATGGGTAAAATCATCGCAATTGCCAATCAGAAGGGTGGAGTGGGAAAAACTACCACAACCATCAATCTGGCGGCATCATTGGCCAGTGAAGGAAAAAGGGTGTTGATTATCGATGCCGATCCCCAGGCCAATGCAACATCGGGCTACGGTATCGATCCACGCACGATGAGTTCCTCTATATATGAGTGTCTCGTCGATGGCTATCCTGTAGATGGATCGCAGGTCAAGACCTGTATGGAGGGACTTGATCTCGTGGGCTCGCGGATAGATCTCGCTGGTGCCGAGCTTGAATTGATCAACAAGCCTTCCCGTGAAAAAATTCTCTCCGGACTTCTTGAGAAAATAAGAGATTCTTATGATTATGTCCTTATAGACTGCTCTCCGTCTCTCGGTCTTATTACTGTCAATGCCCTGACTGCGGCCGACTCTGTGATAATACCGGTCCAGGCCGAATATTTCGCGCTTGAAGGCATCAGCAAATTGATGAACACAATACGCATAATCAAATCAAGACTCAATCCCGGTCTCGAAATCGAAGGATTTCTGCTGACTATGTACGATGCGCGTCTACGTCTGGCAAATCAGATCTATGAAGAATTGAAAAGCTATTTCGGAGATATGGTCTTTGACACTGTTATCCCACGAAATATTCGCCTCAGTGAGGCCCCGAGCCATGGCTTGCCGGCAATCCTGTATGATCCTGAAAGTCGCGGAGCTACAAGCCACACTCTTCTGGCTAAAGAGATCATTGCCAAACACCGTCACGCTAACAAGACCAAATAATCCTACCAAACAATGTCATTAAAACGCAATGCACTTGGACGCGGCCTTGAATCGTTGATTCCGATGGACGATACCCCGGCCCGCGGCACATCGGCCATAAGCGATATAGATATCAATCTGATTTCGCCAAACCCCGACCAGCCACGTACTAATTTCGATGAGGAGGCAATTGCCGAACTTGCTACCTCTATAAGAGAACTTGGCATCATACAGCCTATCTCACTCCGCAAGACCGGCCCGGACAGTTATCAGATAATTGCCGGTGAGCGACGTTTCCGCGCCGCCAAACTTGCTGGCCTGACATCGCTGCCCGCATATATCCGCACGGCAAACGAGGCCGAACTGACCGAGATGGCACTCATCGAGAACATTCAACGTGAGGACCTGAATGCAATTGAAATCGCACTTACATTCAAGAAGCTGATCGATCAGTATGCTTTGACACAAGAGCGCCTCAGCGAGCGTATAGGCAAAAAACGCGCGACTGTGGCCAATTTCCTGCGTCTGCTCAAATTGCCCGCTGAGGTTCAGCTCGGATTGAGAGACAAACGTGTTGACATGGGACATGCACGTGCGCTGCTCACTATTTCCGACCCATCGCTGCAGCTGAAACTTTACAATGAAATCCTGCGTAACGGGCTGTCGGTGCGCAGGGTGGAAGAACTTGCCAAGGCATATGAGAATGGAGAGACCCCAAAACCGACGGCTTCTCCCCGTCAGGCGGTTTCAAAATACAAGAACAGCGATTTTGATATCCTTAAAAAGCACCTTTCGTCGGCATTCAGCACAAATGTGCAGTTCACATGTGATAAATCCGGTAAGGGCAGGATCACATTCCCGTTTAAAAACGATGATGAACTCGAACGCTTAATCGAGCTTTTCGACACAATACGGCAAGCAGATAATGGCAACCATCAATAATCAGTCACTGCAGGTCGTACGCCGCATGTCGGTCTTGAGCAGGGCCTTGACTATCCTTGTCATGGCTTTTGTCTTGATGATGCCTCAGGCTTTTGCACAGACATCACGCCGCCATATGCCGACACGTCACCAGATGCCTCAAAGAGCTGACAGCCTTGCCGTCGATTCTGCTGCCGCAGCGGCATTGCCGGAAATAATACCCGAAGGCATGAATGCCCCGCGGCAAGAAGAGGTCGTCGAAGATCGCATCATGATATCCGATGACACTCTTTCTATCGCCCCGGTCGATACTATAGCAGTCAAGTCATATAACAAATATGACGTCTGGGAGGAAAGGGAAAGTACTTTCAATCCTGATCCTACGAGGGCTGTGTGGCTTTCGGCTCTGTTTCCCGGTCTCGGGCAGATCTATAACCGCCGTTACTGGAAGTTGCCGATCGTTGTCGGGGCCTACCTCGGTCTCGGCTATGCCACATCATGGAACAACGGCATGCTAAACGACTACACAAGGGCATATAGAGACATAATGGACTCCGACCCTTCGACAAATTCATATATGGATTTTTTTCCACCGACAACAAGTGAGTCTGATCTTGACAAAACATGGCTCACAAATGTTCTCAAATCGCGCAAGAATTTCTACAGACGCAACCGCGACCTTTGCATTATCTCCATGATCGGCGTATACCTCGTTGCCATGGTGGATGCTTATGTCGATGCTTCTCTGTCCCATTTTGACATAACGCCTGACTTGTCGGTGGATGTCAGCCCGGCCGTGTTTATAGATGGCCGGAACACCCGTCCTTCGGTCGGTCTTCTATGGGCTTTCACATTCTGACGACTTCACTCTTTGCATGAAATAATTTTACTCTTAATAATGAATATATCCAGATCTAAATATTGTCTCACGTTCGGCATGGCCTTCATTGCTTCGTCGTTTGTCGCGGTAGCCGCTCCCCAGACCGTGCGTGAGATTTCAGATTCTTCTTACTCCGCACGTACCATCTATCCCGAAAGCTTTGAGACCGACACGCGGCAGATGCTTGAAAACTGGTATTTGCGTAACTATGCCGAGCTCGACAGAAATGCTGACAGCCGTACGTCTGTCCACGCTTCCGATGACGAGATCATAGAGCGCTTGGGCGCAATGCCGACAGAGATTGAAATGCCTTTCAATTCTATTGTGAGGAGTTATATCGACCTGTATACTGACAGACGCAAGCAATTGGTTGAAAATATGCTCGGCATGAGTCTGTATTACATGCCGATTTTTGAGCAGGCTCTTGACAGACATGGACTCCCGATGGAATTGAAGTATTTGCCTGTGATTGAGTCAGCTCTTAACCCCGTCGCAGTTTCGCGTGTTGGCGCTACAGGTTTATGGCAGTTCATGTTGCCGACGGCAAGCGGACTCGGTCTTGAGGTTAACTCTATGGTCGATCAGCGTCGTGATCCATATGCTTCTTCCGAGGCTGCGGCCGTCTACCTGAAGCAACTTTACGACATGTTCGGTGATTGGTCTCTCGCCATTGCAGCCTATAACTGCGGACCTGGCAACATCAACAAAGCCCTGCGACGTGCAGGAGGCGGGAAAAAAGATTTCTGGGAGTTGTATCCATTCCTTCCGGCCGAAACCAGAGGCTACGTGCCTGCGTTTATCGCCGCAAACTATGTCATGAACAACTATGACAAGCATAACATATCGCCTGCTCTTGCCAAACGTCCGATCGTAACAGATACAATTCATGTCAACAAGCGCGTACACTTTGACCAGATATCTGATGTGCTTGCAATTCCGGTTGAAGAAATCAGGGCGTTGAATCCACAGTATCGCAAGGATGTGATACCCGGCAATATCAAACCCTATCTTCTTGTGCTTCCTTCGATGCAGGTCTATGCCTATCTGGCAAATGAGGATTCGATTGTCAACCATAGTGCGGACAAATATTCGCGCCGCAGCGTGGTGCAACCGTCAGACGGCAGCATAAGCGGCTCGGATGAGAAGGGTGAATACATCGACGAACTCACAGTCAAGTATCACACGGTCAGAAAGGGTGAGAATCTTGCTTCGATAGCAAAGAAATATGGAGTCACTGTCAGCTCGTTGCGTCAGTCCAATAAAATCGGACGTAGCGTCAGAGCCGGACAAAGACTGAAAATCAATACCTATAAGCGTCGCTACAAGGAGATAACGCCAGTCGTGCCTGATTCGGTGACGGCATGTGATGATGCCATGATGGCCGACAGTCTCAGGACTGTGGCTGCTGAAGCGGTCGATTCTCTGTCAGTAGTCTCCCGGCCGGCTCAGGTTGATGTGGCTGCCGAAGCCGAAGAGCCGGTTGTCGAACCTGCACCTGTTGCAAAAAAAGCTCAGGCCGTTAAAAAGACAGAAGCTTCCAAAAAGCAGAACCCGACCGTGCATAAGGTCAGAAAGGGCGACAACTTGTCTAAAATAGCCAAACGCTATGGCGTGACTGTCGCTGCGATCAAAAAGGCAAACAACCTTTCGACCGATAACATCAGCATCGGGCAGAAGCTGAAGATACCATCAAGAAAATAAACCATATTATTCTTACACAATTTCTTTATAGCATGAAAAAAGATTTCAAACCTGCAGACGGCATTTCTGCTCCTCCGATGAGCGATGTCGATCCGATTGAGATGCCTGAAAATGCATTTCGTCAATTGGCTGAGGACGAGAGCTATCGTCCGGTCATGCATCCTGCGAGAGAGTATGCCGAAGTCACGCCCTATTCTGTGACCATGGGGTTGATACTTGCTGTGGTCTTCAGTGCAGCGGCCGCTTATCTCGGACTTAAAGTAGGACAAGTTTTTGAGGCTGCGATTCCCATCGCAATCATTGCTGTCGGTCTTTCCGGAGCACTTAAAAAATCCAATCCGCTTGGCCAGAATATTATCATACAGTCGATCGGAGCATGCTCCGGAGTGATCGTGGCCGGTGCGATATTCACACTTCCGGCTCTCTACATCCTTCAGGAAACGCATCCCGAGATCACAGTCAACTTTCTTGAGATTTTCCTGAGCTCATTGTTCGGCGGTGTGCTCGGCATCCTGTTCTTTATTCCTTTCCGCAAATATTTCGTAAAAGATATGCACGGAAAATATCCTTTCCCTGAAGCCACGGCTACAACACAGGTGCTGATAAGCAGTCAGGCCAAGTCATCGAATGGCGGACAGGCCAAGACACTCCTTGTCGCTTCATTGGTCGGCGGTATCTATGACTATGTAGTCGCCACATTCGGTCTGTGGGCTGACAATGTCACTACGGCGGCCTATAGCTGGGGACAGGCTATAGCCGACAAATTCAAATTTGTCTTCTCTTGCAATACCGGAGCCGCTGTGCTCGGTCTGGGCTATATTGTCGGACTCAAATATGCGTTTGTGATTTTTGCCGGCTCGATTTTCGTCTGGTGGTTCATTATACCGTTGATGGGCACATATGGCACCCCCGAAATTGCTGCGATGGATCCATCTTTGATATTCAAGGAATATGCGCGTCTGATCGGCATCGGTGGCATAGCCATGGCCGGTATAATAGGCATTGTCAAATCATGGGGCATAATCGCACAGGCCGTAGGACTTGCATCGCGTGAACTTCGCGGCGCTGCTGCGGCAAAGAATGAAGTCAGATGGCAGAGAGATATTTCGATGAAACATATCGCCTATTTCATTGCCATAGCATTGGTAGCTGTGTTTGTCTTCTTCTGGATCGGTGTCATCCATACACTTGGCCAGGCAATTGTCGCCTGGGTGGTGGTGACCGTGATTGCTTTCCTGTTTACCACTGTCGCTGCTAATGCGATCGCTATTGTCGGCAGCAATCCGGTCAGTGGCATGACCCTGATGACACTAATTATAGCTTCGGGCATTTTTGTTGCTGTCGGACTTAACGGAACGTCGGGAATGGTAGCCGCAATGGTTGTCGGAGGCGTTGTCTGCACGGCGCTGTCCATGGCCGGAGGATTTGTTACTGACTTGAAAATCGGATATTGGCTTGGCGCGACTCCCCGCAAACAGGAGACATGGAAGTTCCTCGGCACATTAGTTTCGGCAGCGACAGTCGGAGCCGTGATCCTAATGCTTAAAAATGTATATGGCTTCTCTGGCCCCGATGCTCTATCCGCGCCGCAGGCTAACGCTATGGCAAAGGTGCTCGAGCCTATGATGATGGGCGGCGACACCCCTTGGACTCTTTATATAATCGGCGCAGTCCTTGCTTTGATCCTCAACTGGCTGGGTGTGCCTGCTCTGGCATTCTGCCTCGGCATGTTCCTTCCTCTCCACCTCAACACACCGATGCTTGTAGGTGGACTTGTGTCTTGGTTTGTCGGCCGTAGTTCAAAAGATGCCGACTTGTGCAAGGCTCGCAATGACAGAGGCACTCTTGTTGCGTCAGGCCTAATCGCCGGCGGTGCATTGTTTGGAGTCTTGGCGGCAGTGACCATTATGTGTGGCAAGAAAGTGCCTGACAATGGTGGGGAATTTATCCCGCAGGTGCTCGGCATCGTAGCCTATGCCGCAATCATAGCATATCTCTATATTTCAGCTCGCTCAGCAAAAAAATAACTTCATTTAAAATACTTCCACCGCAGGCCATCCGCTCCAAAAAGCAGATGGCCTGTGATGTTTCCGGCACAAACGAAAAACCCTCTTCCATGTTGCCAATATTGTCAATCAAGATATGGTATGCAAGTAGGATAAAGATTAATGAGCCGGTTATCATGCCTATAGAGTGGGGCGCTTAGTTATATCTGTCCGGATGGTTCCATCCGAAATGCAATTACGGCTTGATATTGATGACTTACGTTTCCTTTTTGTCGCTTCTCAACATTTGTTGAGATTTATTTGTAACAAGTAACGTAAATTTGTGTCTTAATAATAAAAACGAAATAATAGACATGATAATGTTAAAAAGATTCTGTTTTTTGATAATGTTCCCGGTGAGTATGTCTTTGTTTGCCGATGAACTGGCGGATACCATTAAAACGCAGGAATTAAATGAAGTCGTCATAGAGGCCTCCAATCAAAGAACAAATGTAGAGGTGTCAACCTACATTCCTATGTCACGGCAGAAAAATTCCGCGCAAAATGCGGTTGCACTGCTTTCTCAGATGTCCATTCCTCAGATTGATGTTGACCCTATAAATCTCGCTGTTAAAACCGCTCATGGTCAGAATGTATCTATTTTCATCGATTATATTCCGGCCACCTCTGCCGACCTTCAGGGAATGAAGACTCAGGATGTCAAGAAAGTCGAATACTATACACACCCCTCTGACGCTCGTTTTCAGGGTGCTAAATATGTCATTAACTTCGTGATGCAAAAATACGAATGGGGAGGATATACCAAACTTACTGCTGACAAATGGTTCGGGGTAAATCGGACAGGGGGGTCTTTATACTCAAAGATGAGCTATAAGCGGATGACCTTTGATGTTTTTGCCGATGAAATATATCTCACAAATAGACATATGGGGCAGTCGTCAACGGATCATTTCAATTTTACAGACCTCAATGGCGGCGGTCCAATGTCCGTAACAAGAAATTCGGACACTAAAGCCTCCCTATATAGAAACAACAGTAATGATTTCAGCGTTCGTGCCCTATACAACACAGAAAATATACAAATCTCAAATAGAGTTTCGTATAGTCTCACAAATATTCCGCACAACGACCAGACTAATAGTTTGTCGTATTCTTCCGATATATTTCCTGCATCTGAATCATCCACAATTTCATCATCTAAAGATTGGGCTTTGAACTATGTGGGTGGATATTTCTTCATGCTGTCCAAGCAAGTGGCTCTTAGTGTTGACGCAACCTATACTTATGGTCGTAATTCGACGAACTCTAATTTCCGCATTCCTGATGACTTGTCGATAATCAACAATGCAAAAGAAGATGTTCATAAGCTCACGACATATCTTCATCTTACATGGAATCCGAATAAGTCAAACCAATTCTTCTCCAATTTTGGAGTTCAGCACGATTGGAATATTATCAATTACTTTGGTAATTCACCATCCAAGCAGAAATATGATGTAGGTGTTTATTTTCTCGGGCAGAATTACCAGCACATTTTCAATGAGAAATGGAATGTGGGAGCCGGATTGGCATGGATTTGGGAGACAAACAGAATTTCGGGTATAAATGCAGACAACAATTTCCCTCAGACTAATATCAACGCCACATGGTCTCCTAATGATAAGAACCAACTGTATTTTACCGCCAACTATGGCTCAATGTTCCCTAATGCTTCTCAAAAAAGCCCTAATATGCTTCAGCAAGATGAACTGATGTGGTATAAAGGAACCCCTGAATTAAAGGATTATAAGTACACCAATGCGCTACTGTCATACACCTGGTTGCCAAATAACCGTTGGCAATTAACCGCCGACGCATATTTTGGTTATATCAAAGATAGATGTGTGACTCTTTATTCTCCCACCGGACCTAATGGAGCGATGCTGCGTCAATATTTCAACGGCGGAGACTACTTCAGTGATTATATCGGCATAAACGCTACTGGTAAATTCTTTGGTGGTAAACTCGTGGCAAAACTTCGTCCTCAATTCTGGATTCGGAAGACCACAGGCGATTATGCATGGAGTAGTAATCAGTTGACTTGCTCAGCACAACTGACATATTACTTCGGTAATTTTTATCTGTTGGGTTATTATGCGACGCCAAGTAAATATCAGGAAACTAACAGTGGCATTATCAGTCGAGCTCCATCTAACTACCAAATTCAGCTTGGTTGGGGTCAGGGAGCATGGAATATAAAGGCTTCCGCTTATAATTTCTTCCACACTTCATGGGAGGACTATAAGGAGACACTATCGAGCGAATATTATAGTTTTGACCGCACAACATTCGGAACACAGCACCATTCACGATATTCTGTATCTGTAACATACACTATCGGTTATGGAAAGAAAGTACAGCGTAATAACGAAATATCAGGTTCGGGCACTGCCGGCTCTGCAATCTTGAAGTAGCGATCTCCAGCAACAAATATCCTAAGCCCGACGAGAGTAAAGTCTTTCGCCGGGCTGAATCGCGTTTATGCTGTAAGACTAATAGTGTAATCTTGTTCTTATAACACATCTTATCTAAGGTTTGACAATCAGCAGACACAGCGAGCCGTCCGCTGGTTCATTACGATCTAAATAATTAAATATTAAAATTACTTAATTTGATTGCTGATTGTTGGTTTTGGATTTCATTTATTGCTATATTTGTCGTTGATTTGAAACTAAAAGTGTAGATTGTTCTGTGGCTGTAAGACGCCATGGTAGAGATTATTATTCATATTGATTTATTAGTACATAGAGCAGATTGTATCCATGACAAACAAGCATGATCTGAGTTTTTGGAAACTCTGGAATTTAAGTTTTGGCTTTTTTGGCGTCCAGATTGCATATGCGTTGCAAAGTTCGCAGGTGAGCCGTATCTTTTCAACAATCGGTGCAGATCCTCATGATTTGAGCTACTTCTGGATTTTGCCGCCATTGATGGGACTCATAGTGCAGCCTATCGTAGGCTCAGCCAGTGACCGCACGTGGAACCGTTTTGGCCGACGTCTTCCATATCTTATCGTAGGAGCCCTGGTCGCTATCATTGTGATGTGTTTCCTGCCTAATGCCGGCTCACTCGGACTTGGCATCTCTCAGGCGATAATCTTTGGCCTGATCATGCTCATGTTTCTTGACACATCGATCAATATGGCGATGCAACCGTTCAAAATGCTTGTCGGAGACTTTGTCAACGAACGACAGAAAGGTCTTGCCTATTCGATACAGAGTTTTCTTTGCAATGCCGGATCAGTAGTCGGTTATATTGCACCTATCGTACTCGCGATGTTCCTGAGCAACACAGCACCCTCGGGAGAGGTGCCTCCGACTGTGACATGGTCTTTCTATCTCGGAGCTGTCATCTTATTGCTTTGCGTGGTATATACCTTCGCAAAGGTAAAGGAAATGCCTCCCCACGAATATGCTGTCTATCATGGTCTGGCTGAAATGCCGGTTGAAAAAGGCAAAAAGGAAAAAATCAATATGATTGCTCTTCTTGTCAAAGCGCCTAAAGTGTTCTGGACTATTGGCATTGTCCAATTTTTCTGTTGGGCTGCATTCCTTTACATGTGGACCTATTCAACCGATGCAATTGCCAGTCATGCATTCGGAGCGCCGTCGGTCGAACTGGTAAACGGCATTAAGATCAACGGCAAGGATTATAATGATAAATATCTGTTTAACGGTGAGCAGCTTGTGATTGAAGAAGGCCGTCTGACAATGGCCGGCATTAATCTCGATGGTGCGATGATGGTTGTCAAGACTGTGTCTATTGATGGTGACACAATTATTGAGAACGGAAACCCGGTCTATGAAGCCGGGTTTGCCAAAATTTCACCCGATGGTGGTGTCCTGTCTACCGGCAAGACCATGATTATCGACGGTGACGAATATGAGGTGACAGATAAGGCTGTGACCGTCAGCTCACTCTCTCAGATCAAGGCCGGTGACAGACTCGTGATGGCCCATATCGCTAAAGATGTGAATGGATCAGGCGAGTATGTGCTTGAACAAACGACCGATCTGCCTGCGATCGGAGCTTCAGATGATATATCCGTCAACTATAAGACAGTGCTCAATGCCGCAAGCAAGGAATATCAGGATGCCGGTGACTGGAACGGTGTGCTGCTCGCCATCCAGGCGATCGCAGCTGTTCTCTGGGCAGTTGTACTGTCGCAGTTCCGCAGCCGCAAACTCGGCTATTCACTCAGCCTTCTTATCGGTGCGGCAGGCTTCGTGTCAGTATATTTTATTCATGATCCGGCAATCCTCGGAGTCAGCTATGCATTGATGGGATGTGCGTGGGCGGCCATGCTTGCAATGCCATTTACGATATTGACAAATGCCCTGTCCGGAAATCATATCGGCACATATCTTGGTCTCTTCAATTGCACAATTTGTATCCCTCAGATCGTAGCAGCTCTTTGCGGAGGTGCGATTCTTTCCTGTTTCCCTGTAGGAAGTAATGGAGCACCGCAGACTGTGTGGATGCTTTGTGTGTCGGGTATATTGCTGGCTGTCGGAGCTCTGTTTGTCTGGAATATCAGAGAAACGTTTGGCAGCCAAGCCGACAAAGCATAGACTCTTGTCGAGCATATAGTTTTTTTCTTAAAACTTAACTAAGTCATTTGTAGGATGTTTGAAAAAATTAGCTAACTTTGGGAGTATAATTTTTCAAACATCCTCAGTTTATACGTCCTAAACCGTATTTTAATGGAATCTATTCGTCAACTTTTCAAGATAGGTAATGGTCCTTCTAGTTCCCATACGATGGGACCTCTTAAAGCCGCGCAGATGTTTCTCTCAAAGCATGGTGATGCTGCTGCATTTGAAGTAACTCTTTATGGATCTCTTGCCGCAACCGGGCGTGGTCACCTCACTGACGAAGCTATACTCGGAGTGCTGTCTCCGGTGGCGAAGACCGAAATAATCTGGAAACCAGAGATTGTTCTTCCGTTCCATACTAATGGCATGACATTCCGCTCGATGGACAAAGAAGGTCAGCAGACAGCATCGTGGACAGTATATTCGGTAGGTGGCGGGGATCTTCTTGAGGAAGGGAGCACCAGGGAGGCCGGTCAACAGATATATTCCATGAATACAATCAAAGAGATCCAGGCGTGGTGTGAGTCGACAGGCCGCAGCTATTGGGAGTATGTAGATATGACCGAAGGTGAGGAAATATGGGATTATCTTGCCGAAGTCTGGTCTGTGATGAAAGCGGCAGTTGAGCGAGGATTGGAGGCCGAAGGTGTGCTGCCCGGCGGATTGGGCGTAAGGCGAAAGGCTGTCAGCTATTATGTGCATGCATCCGGATATAACAGTTCGTTGAAAAGCCGTGGGCTTGTCTACGCATATGCTTTGGCTGTGTCGGAGGAAAACGCATCAGGCGGACGCATAGTGACAGCGCCTACTTGTGGGTCATGTGGCATAGTTCCGGCTGTGCTCTACCATCTGCACACATCCAAGGGCTTCAGTGAAAAACGCATTCTGCGCGCATTGGCGACCGCCGGACTCTTTGGCAATGTAGTAAAGCATAATGCATCAGTCAGTGGTGCTGAAGTAGGTTGTCAAGGCGAAGTCGGTGTCGCTTGTGCAATGGCAGCCGCTGCCGCATCTCAACTTTTTGGCGGTACTCCCGCCCAGATCGAGTATTCGGCTGAAATGGGGCTTGAACATCACCTTGGTCTGACATGTGATCCGGTATGTGGCCTTGTCCAGATCCCTTGTATCGAGCGCAATGCATATGCGGCCGCACGAGCATTGGATGCAAATCTCTATGCTGCTATTTCGGATGGACGTCATAGCGTGGATTTCGACCGCATAGTTGAAGTCATGAAGCAGACTGGTCACGATCTGCCGTCGCTATATAAAGAAACGGCTCAGGGTGGACTTGCTGTCATCAAGTGACGTCAATGAAGATATTTTTCAGACAATTGATGGTATCTGTCTGTCGATTTGTAGTCTGCGATCCAACGGTTGAGTGAGTCGCGCAGAGCCTCATGCTTGTCTGCGACGAGCCAAGGCTGGAACTGTGACAGGGAAATCGGAGTTGAGATGTCGACTGAAGGATAATCTGCAGCTATGCGTCGCGCTACCGATTCGTTGACGACGGCTTGCTTTATCTCTCCGAGAGCGGTAAGGATCACCAGATGCTCGGCAGAGTATTCGGGCGAAGACTTGATATATATCGTATCGCCTAATTCATGTGACAGGTTGACGAGCCGTTGACGGAAAGGCGACGAATCTGCAATCCAGACCGTGTCGCCAAGCAGCCTTAATTGTGGGGGTTCTGCAGTGCGGTTGGCCGCAGAGTCGTTTTGCATTTTTGTAACAAGTACCTGTCTGTCGATAAATACGTCATTAGTCTGCAAAAAGTCTTTGTCGAGTTCTGCCGAAGATGGCAGAGTTGCAATGACTATGTCAAAATCACCTTTCTTCAAGCCATTGAGGGCATAGTCTACGGGAGCGAACGGTTGAAAGATTACATTCAATCCATGTTTACCGGCAATGTCTCTCATCATTTCGTAGTCAAACCCGACCACAGAGTCTCCCGACAGGGCATAGCTTGTCGGAGACATTTCAATCGCAACCACGAGAGTGTCTCCGGCAGGGTGGGTGAACCGTTCGGCTATTGTGTTGTCTTTGGCTCTTGAGCATCGTCCGAGCGACCACATAAGTGCAAGGACAAGTATCAGCAGAGCCATCATCATATGGAGTTTTGCTTTGATGGGCTGAGGTTTCATGTAGAAATAGTGTTTTCTATTCTAACAAACTGCTCGTGATTTTGTGGGATATGCTTTGATAATTAATGTGAATTCTATTGTTGCCTGACGGAAATACCCTCCGAAGGCATCAGTTGGCGAAATCGATCGAAAGGCCGATCTGGAAACGACGGGGATTGAGTGGGTAGTTTGGCAGGACAAAATAGTTGTTGCCTCCGATCAGTCCCTGATTGAAGTGAGAGAACATGACATAAAAGCGTGTTTTTGACAGCTTCATGTTTGCATAGGCGTTCATGAAAGGATAATTGCCTATTTTTACTTCATGCTGGTTGTAGAACGAGGCTGTTGCCGGCTGATAGTTTGGGGCGTAATAGCTTGTATAGTAATCACAATCAACACCGAGCTGAACGTGGAGGGTCGCAATCCTGAATTTTAGATACAGATTGGAGTAGATGGCGAGTTTTGGCAGAGGGATGATGTTTTCGTCGGATGTTGTCTGATATGTTATCCGGTTATCCCAATGCAGTATGCCAAGTTTCAGGCGTTGAGACAGACGTGCCGAGAATGTCTGGACATTAGAGCTGTGTTGGATTGGCAGAGCATTTGTCCCGAAGTAGATGTAATTCTGAAGATTGTTGACATCAGCCCTAATCGATGTTCCGGTGAAAGGTATGTCGAGTGTGCCTCCGAAATTGACTCGTCTGGTTTTGCCGAAATCATTTTGCCATATGAAATGGTTCGAAAGGTAGTGGTTCATGAGATATGGCGCGGCTTCGTTTTTAAAACCGCCATGGCCTTTTATGCTGACGCTGTCGCCAAACAGACGGAATCGTGTGGCGACAATGCCTTCAAGTCTGACATCTCCGGCTTCGGCTCCGATTACACCGAATTCAGCCGTTGCACTGTATGTGAGGATTGAGCCTCTTTGCTTAGTCAGCTGTGCTCCCACGCGGGCAATGTTTTGTGTCGCTTTGGGGGCTATTTCGGAGATGCCGTCAGGAAAAGGTGTGAGTCCTTCGACGCGTGCCAAAGTGTCCGGTGTCTGGTTGTATTTTCTGTATTCGTATGACAGATAGGCGGCAAGCCCGAATTTTGCATATTTGTGAAACCCTTCGAGTAGTGATATTCCAATCGTGTTTTCAACCGAGCTGAAGGTCGTGTAGTCGTGAGTCGACGATGGATCAAGGTAAGTGTTTGTGAAAAAGTCACGGTCGTCGTTACGCTGGGGCTCGCGGTCAAATATGTGTTTGCCTTCTCTATAATGTATGTTCCAGATGAATGATGTCACCGGTATATATGTGCGCAGTGTTTTCATCGTGTCGGCCTCTTCGTCGAGCACTTCTTCTTCATGCCAGTAACCGACTTTATATCTGTTGTTGAGCAGGATGTCGGTGCCTTTTATTCGTGTATGCGCATCATTGAGCCGTGTGGGGATTGATTTGGCATTGATAGTGGCCACACCGCCTTGCAGAACAGCCGGGTCTGTGATATACAGCGGATCTGTTATGCCGCCGTTTTCTTTGTTGACCGAATTCCAATGATTCAGATAGCCTTGAAATTCATATCGGTCTCCGATATATGAGCCTGATAATCCCCATGTGAGATTTTTTGCAGCCTGGTTTTCGTAGCAGCCTTTTGAATAAAGATAGTCGAGTAGGGCTCCGACCTGGGCTTTGGCATTTATGTTGCCTGAGAATGTCGCTTTAAGGCGTTCCTGGGCATTATCGCGACCGCCTGCAGTGTTGTATGACAGCAGGGTCATAGGGATACGGGTGTTGTAGAATTTCATAGTGCGTGACGACGGAAGCCACGCTTCAAGTCCGTCCATGAAGAAAAAGTCGCTCATCGGAGAGCGCTCGGAAAATATCATGTTTAAGCCTTCGGCACCGAAGTTTCCGGTCGTAGCCCATGCGTCTGACACCATTGATGGCACAGATTCCTGGCCATAGTTGTCAGGCAATGTGTCGATTGGAGTCGGCTCGCGCAATCCGAGCGGTTCTATCATTCTCCATGCATAAGACGGCGCCACGGGCTTCTTAGGGGGAGCTGTCGTGCGGTCGTTGCGTTGTGCCGGTAGGGCTATTGCGCACAATATTAAGAGCGATGATGCGATTATCTTTCTCATACAAAATGCAAATGTACGAATTTTTCGAAAATCTTTACTACTTTTGCATGGTAAACCCAAACCTTATAGATGTAAAATGGCAGGACGAGACTATGCAGAGGCCAATCGCAGATGGCTTGCTGATAAATCCAAGGAGCAGGATGTAAATCCTCTCGATAAGAATATTTACTATAAAGTGATTAAATCAGGAAAGCAAGGAGCCCCGAGTCCTAACCGTAACAGTGTGATAACCGTGCATTATACGGGCAAGACTATAAACGGCAAAACCTTTGACAGCAGTCGTGGTGGAGCAGCTCCGGCAATGCGTTTGCGCGAACTTATACAGGGTTGGATCATTGCATTGCAAAAAATGAAAGTCGGTGACCGGTGGGAAATCTATCTGCCCGCCGAGATGGCATACGGACGTTTTTCGCAGCCGGGCATTCCGGGCGGCTCGACTTTGATATTTGATGTCGAGCTTATTGCAGTCAATTGAAATTTTAATAATCAAAAACAACAATAAATATCATGAAATCGTCAAATATCACAATTTTTGCAGCGTTCATGGGGCTGATGTTGACATCATGTGGTCAAAACGACCGATATGTCGAGATCAAGTCAGACACGATGGTGGATAAGGTCAAAGGCGCTTGGGCCGGTAAAATGATAGGCGTCATGTACGGACGTCCTATGGAGTTTGTAGTCACGGATGTGATGTATAGCGACTCCATACATTGGGAACCGGAGTTTGTCACTTCGTCTCTCAACGAGGACGACATCTATGGACAGATGAACTTCATGGCAACAATGGAAAAGTATGGTCAAGACGTTGCGGTCGATTCCCTCGCTAAAAATTTTGCATATGCCGAATTCCCATTGTGTCATGCCAATCTGCAGGCAAGAAAAAACTATTTTGACGGTGTTGATCCCAAGGCTCTTTCAACGACTGAAAACAGTATACACTGTGAGGACATAGACTTTCAGATCGAGTGTGACTTCATCGGTTTTGTCAATCCGTGTATGCCCCAGTCTTCGAATAAGATGTGTGAGAGAGTCGGTTCGATCATGGCCGCCTCAGATGGCCTCTATGCCGGCATGTATGTCAGCGCCATGCATACGCTCGCTTATGAGTGTGACGACATTGACTCTGTCGTGTCGATGGCTTTGAATGCTATTCCGGCCGAATCTACCTATGCTCAGTGTGTGCGTGATGTGATCGCCCAGCATAAGGAAAATCCCGATGACTGGACATTGGCGTGGCATATGCTCGACGAAAAGTGGGCACCATATGATGTGTGCACACCATATCACACATTCAATATCGATGCGAAGCTCAACGGAGCTTATGTTGTGGCCGGATTGCTCTATGGCGACGGCGACTGGTTTAAAACAATGGAAATAACGATAAGATGTGGACAGGATACGGATTGTAACACTGCGACTGCGGCCACTGTGCTTGGCATCATGAACGGTTATGATGCAATTCCCGACCAACTCAAATCACATATCCCCGCTATCGCTGATGAATGTTTCCTCCATACGAATTATTCATTTAACAAGGCCGTCGAGCAGACAATCGAGTTTATCGACGAAAATGTCAAGGCCAATGGTGGCCGTATCAGCGACAATTGCTATTATATAAAAGCTCAGAAGCCTGTTGCGCCGTCATATGAAAAAGGGTTTGGCTCGCTTAGGGTCAACGAACTGGTTTCGGTTGCAGACAGCTCAAAATGGAAATTGACCGGAGAGTGGGTTGATTTTGTTTACGGCGATGGTGACAATGCGCCCTATAAGGTGGCGACAGCTCCCGGTGATGTTGCTGAGATTGACTTTGACGGAACAGGCGTCGCTGTGCTTGGCAGCTGGAACACAGACGGCGGATGCGGCGACGTTTATATTGATGGAGAGAAGGTGAAGAGCTTCGATAGCTATTACGTCACTGAAGCCGGTAAGTATGAAGGCAACCGTGCATATCTTTTCTTTATCACCGGTCTTGAACCTAAAACTCATAATTTGAAGATCGTCAATTCGCAATCTCGTAACGATGCATCGTCAGGTAATAAAATCTATGTTGAAAAAATAATAAGCTATCAATAATCTATGTTTTGCAATTCTCTCAAAAAAATCCTGTTGGCCGTGTCGGTGCTATTGCCATTTGGCGCGGACTGTCAGACTTATAAGGCTGTAGATGATATGGCCTTGATCTGGATCGGCGGACGTCACCGTCCTGACTGGAACAAGGAACTGTTCACACCATATCTGGTTCATGACTTTGAGGACGGCCACAGATCGTGGCTTTTTGACGGCTTCCTGATGCTCGAATCACATATTCAGACACCTGATGGTTCGGTTTCATATTCATATGGAGAAGCTCAGTTGATACCGGCTGACAAGGAGCTTTGGGAAATGCTGTTGACACGTCAGCTCGGAGTGGATACGGGCCTCGGCTGTAAAGCCCTTGATGATAGAATTGGCGAACTAATCCCGGAACTGGGCCAACCGAGCTATAAACATAAGGTTGTCATGATGACTCCCGTTCCGATGATTCAATCGGCAAGGAACTGGGGCGATATTGACGGAACAACACTCAATTTCGAACGCCTCGACGATCGTATAATAGCGATAAAATGGTATGTAGATCAATTGATTGAGCGTTGGAATGCAGCTGACTTCAAAAACATAGAGCTTGCAGGAGTCTATTGGCTCAGGGAATCTGTCAATACGGCAATCAACGAACATCTTATGGCCATAGCCGCCAATGAATACATTCATTCCAAGGGGCTCTTGTCTTATTGGATTCCTTATTTCAAAGCGACCAATTATGAAAAATGGCAAGACTATGGTTTTGATCAGGTCTACCTTCAGCCCAACTATGTCTTTAGTCTCGACAGACCCGACAGTCAGTTGGATACTGCGATTGATGACGCCTATGAGCATGATCTCGGCCTTGAGATGGAATTTGAAGGCAACATTATTGAAGGCCTGGACGATAAGCGAGTTGTCAAGCCTCAATGGAATTCATGTTTGTATGACCACAGCAAGGACTATTTCGCCCGCTTTGAGAGATATGTCAAACGATTTGAGGAAGAGGCAGTGTTTGGAATGATGCCACTTGCTTATTATAATGGCTATCAGGCTATTTATGATTTTGCTAATTCAAAGAACCCAAAAGACCGAGAGTTGCTTGATCAGCTTTCTTCCAACATCGAGAGCCGGCACATCGAAAGTGGATGGTATGATCCGGCCAATGCTGGAGTGTCTGAAATCACAAGCCCTACATCGCTTAATGTATATGGCCTCGATGGAGCGATCTATGTCGGTGACAGTTGTCCTGACGTAAAGGTCTATTCGATTGACGGCCGCTTGTGTATAAACCTTGATAATATGACAGCCAAGGCTGATACAGACTATGCTTATGGCACGGCTTATCCATGTCCCGCAGGCATATATATAGTCCGTTCGGGAAATGTTTGCAAAAAAATTGTAGTAAGATAGTCTGAAGGCCATTTTACGACCGGATAAAATAATAATGTCCACTGACTTTGTGATTGGAATAGTCAGTGGACATTATTTATTGCGGATATTTATTTACTCGTCTATTCTATGGCTTAAAACTCATAGTCGACGCATGCGCGGTCGGCCTTGTGGCCTGCGAGCAATGATGCGGCTGCAACGTGGGCGGGATGCTTTGCATATATCTCGACGTCAGCCATAGTATCTACGACAGCTGTCAGAACTACATCCCAGCATTCCGAAGGATTTTCGTTTATACCGACTTCTATCGAACGTAGGACATCGATCACTTCAGGAAGTTTCATGAGCGCGTCCTTGAATTGGCGGGCTACGGCAAGGCGTTCTTCATCCGATCCTTGCAGTTTGAATGTTACGATATGTTTAACCATAATTTTAGAGTGTGTATAATTTTTCACGAGTGGCTGCGACTTTCTCATCGGTGATGTAATCGTCATAGTCCATCATCTTGTCGATGATGCCATTGGGAGTCAGTTCGATAATGCGGTTGCAGACTGTTTGAATGAATTCGTGGTCGTGTGATGCGAGCAGGAGGTTGCCTTTGAACGCCTGCAGTGTGTTGTTGAAAGCCTGGATGGATTCGAGGTCGAGGTGGTTTGTAGGAGAGTCAAGCACCATAGTGTTTGCATCCCTGAGCATCATGCGCGCTATCATACATCGCATCTTTTCACCACCTGACAGCACAGATGCTTTTTTCAGTACATCTTCGCCCGAGAACAGCATTTTGCCAAGGAACCCCTTGAGGTAGATCTCGCTTGAGTCTTCGCTGAACTGACACAGCCAATCGACAAGATTGAGGTCTGTGTTGAAGAAGTCACTGTTGTCGAGGGGTAGGTAGGCGGTGGTGATGGTCTGTCCCCATTCAAATGTGCCGGCATCTGCTTTGCGGTTTCCGCATATGATTTCAAAAAGAGCAGTCATGGCACGCGGGTCATGGCTGAGGAATGCGACCTTGTCACCTTTTTCAATCTGGAAGTTGATGTCCTTGAACAGGATTTGTCCGTCGACTGATGCTGTCAGTCCCTTGACTTCAAGAATTTTGTTGCCCGGTTCGCGTGATGGGGTGAAAATGATACCCGGATAGCGGCGCGAAGACGGTTGTATCTCTTCGACGTTAAGCTTTTCGAGCATCTTTTTGCGTGATGTTGTCTGTTTGCTCTTTGCTACATTTGCACTGAACCGCTGAATGAATTCAAGAAGTTCCTTACGGCGTTCTTCCGCTTTCTTGTTCTGTTGCTGCTGTTGGCGGAGCGCAAGCTGGCTCGACTGATACCAGAAGCTGTAGTTGCCGGCAAACAGCTGTACCTTGCTGTAGTCGATGTCGAGAGTGTGGGTACATACGGAGTCGAGAAAGTGGCGGTCGTGGCTGACGACAAGGACTGTGTTCTCGAATTTAGAAAGATAATCTTCGAGCCACGCCACAGTTTCGAGGTCAAGGTCGTTGGTCGGTTCGTCAAGGAGTAGGTTGTCAGGGTTGCCGAACAGCGCTTTGGCGAGCAGAACGCGCACCTTTTCGTTGGCGCTCATGTCGCGCATTAGCGTGTAGTGCTTGTCCTCTTTTATGCCGAGACCGCTCAATAGTGCGGCGGCGTCACTTTCAGCGTTCCAGCCTTCAAGTTCCGCAAACTTTTCTTCGAGTTCTGATGCCCTTATGCCGTCTTCATCTGAAAAGTCGGCTTTTGCGTAGAGCGCATCTTTTTCTCTCATTATGTCCCACAGGACGGTGTGGCCCTGTATCACTGTATCGAGGACAGTGAACTCATCAAACTTGAAGTGGTCCTGTTCGAGCACACTCATGCGTTCACCGGGGCCTTGGGCGATTGTGCCATGTGTGGGCGAAAGCTGTCCGCTCAGCATGCGCATGAGCGTTGATTTGCCGGCACCGTTTGCACCGATGATGCCATAGCAGTTGCCGGGTGTGAATTTCAGGTTTACATCCTGAAACAATACTTTTTTACCAAATTGAATACCTAAATTGTTAACTGTGATCATATATCGATTGTATGGATTGCTAATTGAAAAGGGCTTTGCTGAGACGACGCAGAGCTTCGATCTTATCATCCTGACGTATCAGCATTGACACATTGTAGTTGCTGCCTCCATATGAAATCATACGCACCTGAAGGTCGCTTAATGCAGACACGGCTTTGGCTGCATATCCACAGTTGTGCCATTCGAGGTCGCCTACGACGCATATGATGGCCATGTTGCGGTCTACGCTGACCGTGCCGAAATTTTTTAGTTCGTCGACAAGGGCGGCAAGGTGGCGTTCGTCATCGATGGTGACAGAAACTCCCACTTCGGATGTCGCCATCATGTCGATGCCTGTCTGATACTTTTCGAACGTCTCGAAAACTTTATGCAGAAAGCCATAGGCCAGAAGCATTCGCCCTGATTTAATCTTTATGGCTGTTATGTTGTCTTTGGCGGCTACGGCTTTGATTTTGCTGTCGGGTGGCATATTGTAGATGACTGTTCCTGCTGCCTCCGGCTGGAGTGTGTTGAGCAGTCTGACAGGAATGTTGGCCAGTTTGGCAGGCAGAACGCAGTTGGGATGGAGTATTTTTGCTCCGAAATAAGCAAGCTCTGCAGCCTCCTCGAAATTCAGTTCGCCGACCGGTGACGTTCCTTCGACATAACGCGGGTCGTTGTTGTGCATGCCGTCAATGTCTGTCCATATTTCAATCTCGTCAGCGTTGACTACGGCTCCGATGATTGACGCCGAGTAGTCGCTGCCGCCTCGCTTGAGATTATCGACATTGCCTGATGCGTTGAGACAAATATAGCCTTGAGTCAAGTATAGATCGGCGTCGCGATTGAGCTCAAGCAATCGTCGGAGACGTGTGCTGATATATTTCATGTCCGGCTCTCCGTTTACATCTGTGCGCATATAGTCGAGAGCAGGAAGAAGCACTGATTTGACACCATTTTCATTGAGATATATATCCATCAGTGCGGTCGACATCAGTTCTCCTTGTGCGAGTATCTCCTTTTCTTCGGCCATGGAGAAGGCGCCGTCGATGAGTGCGCGTATATATGAAAAACGCTCTCCGATGATTGCGGCTGCACGTGTGCGGCCAGACTCGGAGTCGAAAAGCTCGTCGATTACACGGTCATATTTCAGACTGAGATTGTTGAGCGTCTCCTGTGCTCCGGGGATATTGCCTTTGGACAGATAATCGGCGATTTCGACGAGTGTATTGGTCGTGCCGGCCATCGCCGAAAGAACGACAATGTTTTGAGAACCGGAATTAATGAGACGTGCAACATGCTTGATGCGTTCGGCAGATCCGACAGATGTGCCGCCAAATTTCAGAACTTTCATTTAAGCATAAGTTTAAACAGACTGCAAAGTTAGTCATTTTATATGGATTTTCGGCTCTGTTTACAGACCGGTTACACAATATACGCTGTTTTTTCAGGATAGATAAATTTTACGCGTCTATATACTTTCTATGTCTATACGGGCGTGGATAAAACTATTAAACGAGCATTGCCCCTTCCCACCATAAAGAAAATCAAGGCACTTGACTTGTCGCTATCTCCACCATTGGATTACGCCCGCGATATGTTCCTGATGAGTTTCTATCTCCGTGGTATGAGCTTTATTGACATGGCATATCTGAAGGAAACCGACCTTAAAAACGGCTAGATTGTCTATCGACGACGCAAGACAGGCCAGCAACTCACAATCGCATGGACTCCCGAAATGCAGACGATTCTTGACAAATACCCCGAAAATCCAACCCAATATCTCTTGCCCATCATCAAAACAGTAGGTTGTAATGAACGATGTGCTTACAAAAATGCAGGGGACAATATAAACTATAGCTTGAAAAAAGTGGCGGAGAAACTTGGGATAAACATTCCTCTGACGGTGTATGTCGCCAGACATTCATGGGCAAGTGCCGCTAAAGCAAAGGGCATTCCACTCAGTGTAATCTCCGAAGGAATGGGTCACGATAGCGAAGCTACTACCCAAATTTACCTTGCCTCTCTCGACACCTCTGTTGTCGGTGATGCCAATTCGCTCATTATTGGGTTATTATAAATGAAAATGTGCCTCAGTTCTTCATCTTGAACTGTGGCATCATTGTTTAGAAAATGTCCGTATCTCTTATTTAGAGATACCAAATGATGCGTAAATTTACGAATAATATTTGAATTAAGCACCATGTAATTTAATTTTTAAGGCAATTTGACATGAAATAAATTGCCATTGTTTAGCAAATGACGAATTAAAACGAAGTCAATATTCTGAATAACACATCATTACATCTCATTGCAATCTCTAAATAAGAGATACCTGAAAACAAGAGCAAAACTAAACAACCATCATGTCACAAAACAAGACTGTATTTCCGGGCGTTGGCCCAGAGGGTGATTACAACCCCAATCAAGGACAAGGGTATGCTGGTGGTGGCCAGCCGTATTCTCGTCCATCTAACCCCAACAGGGGAAATGGCACGGTTTATCCAGGAATGGAAATGCCGTCCTCTGGACCTTCGCGCGTTTCACAAGACGCAAGGCCAAATGTTTCACGTCCAAGCGGAAAGCCTATAGTAGGCTTCTTATACTCAATATCTCGCACAGGTGTGGGTGAATATTGGCCTTTACATGTTGGACAAAATATAATAGGCAATGGTGCTGACTGTGATATTATCCTTGGAGAAGGTACAGTTTCCCACAAACACGCCAATCTTCATATAAACAAGATGAAGAAGCCTGAAAAAACAGAAGCCACAATCTCTGATTTAGGCTCGACAAATGGAACACAGGTAAACGAAAATAGTGTATCTATGGCTCGTCCTGTAGAATGTGTTAATGGGGATGTTATTACAGTTGGCGAGAATTACAATCTGCTCCTTATCCTGATTGACGCAAAAGCTATGGGTCTGCATATATCAGAATCATTCATAGATGTCAGAGGAGAGCAAGATGAAGTGGATTTCCCATCTGCATTCTCGTCAAGTAGAGATAACACCACTCGCAATGAACAAGATTTTCCGCCCAGATTCAATGGCCCGGAACATAATCCCTATAATGGTAGTAATCGCCCAACTGATTCAACCGTAGGCCTTGATTCTAACGGGGAATTCAGAAGTGGAGGCACAGTCGGTATGGATTGATAACAATTACTGAAACTGATGGCATCTGTAAGAATCCAAGGAGCAAACGAACGCCAAAAGGGTATATACTATGAGTACGATCCCTCCGATACCCCTTTGGGAGAAGGTGGAATGGGAAAAGTATATCGTGGATGGTGTTGCAACGAAATTACAAATCAGCGTAGAGAGATCGCTATAAAGTTTTTATACAGCGATTTGCCACCTCATGTTATTGCACGAGCAAGACGTGAGGCAGCTGTCCAATTGCGTAATGACAATCTTGTCGAGATGCTTGGATTTGTTGAAATCAGAGCAAAAGACGAACTTGGTCAGCCAATAGTTCGCTATCATGTCATCAGTGAATACCTTCATGGAGTGACGTTGGATAAACTTTTATCCGGCAATGTATGTGATTCTAAAGGGAATGTCATTCCTTTTGCTCAGGAGCTTTATGGTAAGTTTCTGAATGATTCGTATAGTTTTGCTCTTACTATCATTCGTAGTTTATTATCCGGGCTAATGGCACTCCATGATGGAGGATATATACATAGGGATATTGACCCATCAAATGTCATGGTAACTTCAGATGGCAAAATAAAACTTATCGATTTTGGTATCGCAAAAAAAATGAATGGGAACAATACCAAAGAAAGTTCTTACACTGTCGATGGTCAATTTATAGGCAAACCAAAATATGCCGCACCGGAATTAGTCCGTGGACTTGTAGATTCGCAAAATCCAACTACAGACATTTATGCTGTTGGTATTCTTTTGTATCAATTATTGACCGGTAAAGTGCCCTTCGATGGAGAAATGGCTGAGGTGCTCGACATGCAACTCAATAAGAAAATACCCTTGCATAATGTCAAGCAAAAACAGATAAAAGAAGTCATAAGAATAGCTACGCAAAAGAAGCGACCTTTACGTTATCAAAGCGCAGCAGAATTTAGGGTTGCCATAGAAAAGCTTATCCCCCTGCAATATCCGGCGAAAACTATAGATATAAAAAAAATATCTATGGTTGCCTGTTGCGCAGCGGCATTTGCAGGACTTATCATGTTAGGTGTCAATGCAATCAATGATAATGATAACGATACTATTCAAAATGATTCTACCGCTTTTATTGCGGAAGTAAAGACGATAGATAATGAGAGTCGGAAACCAGAAGTAAATACAAATTCATATCAAAAGGCCGTATCTCTACTATCAGACAAAGCTACTGCAAATCAAGGCTTGACTATGTTGAAAACCTTGTCAAATCAACGTGATTATCAGTCAGCGTTCTTATTGAGCCGGTTGTATTTCAATAGCAATGAAAGTGTTAGAATGGGAAGTTTTTCCGATTCTATTGCCCTGTTTAGAAACAATCTTGGTATTTCAGCACAAAATAGAGAGGCACATAAACTTCTAAAAAATGCTATCTCCATAAATCCGATGGATTATAAGTCATTATATGAACTTGGATGCGATTACAAATCCAAGAAACGAGGCGCAACTTTTAATCCCGATTCGGCTTACATTTATCTAAATAAGGCCAAACAATTGGCTATTCAAGCTGGTGATAGAGCTTATGAACAGGAAATCGCCAAACGAATGGTCAACCTAAAACCAGTGAAATGATATGACTAGCAGAACTGTTTTCCAAAGGCCTGACGATCCATATATCTATCTCCTTGTGATGGGAGAATGGTATTGCTATGACCCAACTTCATCGCCATTAGGCAGTGGAGCCATGGGAACTGTCTATATGGGCTATCGTGTAAAGGACGGGACTCGAATTGCTATAAAGAGGGTAAAGGATAGTTATTCCAATAATTCAATGATCAGAGAACGTGCTAAACAAGAGGCTTCTTTAGCATTTAGGCATCAGAATCTTGTTGAGATGATTGGATATTGTGAATACGCACCAACAAACGGTCCGATATTTCTTGTAAGTAAGTTTGTGTCTGGCAAGAATATTGACGATTACGCCAAAGAGTTCCTTAATGGTAGTGACCGAGTGGAAAAAATATGCAATGCTGTATTTCAAGTTTTGGACGCATTGGAATACGTTCATTCACGGGGTGTAATACATCGTGACATCAAGCCATCAAATATAATGGTAGAGGACGATTCCAATATCCGTCTTATGGATTTAGGCATTGCTCGAATGAACGATGGAAATAAATTTTCTCAGTATGGGTTTATCGGAACTCCACAATATTCAGCACCTGAACAGATTCTTAGGGACAAAAATAGAACAGTTCAGATAAATGCCGCTACAGATTTATACGCACTTGGCATTACTCTATATGAGTTGCTGACAGGTGATAATCCATTTGACGCAGATACAGAAGTTGATACTTTAACGCGACAGATGAGAGAATCTTTACCAGCTCACGAAGCAGTTCCAAAACGAGTAATGGCTGTAATCGCAAAGGCAACTGAGAAAGAACAGTCAAAACGATTTCAGACAGCAACAGAATTCAGAGATGCCCTGAAAGAAGCATTGCAGCCTCCTAAAGGAATGTTTCAGCGATTCAAAGAATGGCTTGGCTTAAATTAAAACCGTGTAACAATGGATTTGATTCAACAACTACAAACGCCCGATTTTATAACAGGGTTTGCTGAATCTCGGATTGGTGGCCGTTCCGAGAATCAAGATTCGTATGGAAGTGCTGACACTCCCTATGGCTTCGTTGTCACCGTATGTGATGGTATGGGCGGAGGCCCCGGAGGAAAAACCGCCTCTGCTATTGCCGTTAACGAGATAATAAATGGTATCAAGGAGGGTAATTCTGACGATACCGCTACCAATATTATAATCAAGGCAATACGTCGAGCCAATCTTGCCATCATTGATAAAGGTCAAGAAACGCCATCCCTTAGAGGCATGGGATCGACTTGTACCGTATTACTTATAAATGAGAATTCAGCAATAGTTGCGCATGTTGGTGACAGTCGTGTCTATCAGCTTCGAGGTAAGACAAAGGTTTTTAGAACTTTTGACCACTCAATGGTCTTTGATTTGGTAAGGCAAAAAGTAATCACTGAAGAACAGGCTCGTCTTTCTGCGCAGTCGAATGTCATAACTCGTGCGTTGGGCATTAAGCCGGATATAGAGGTTGACACTATTGAATTGCCGTATCAGGTGGGCGACAGATTTGTGCTTACTACTGATGGCATACATGGTGCTGTTGACGAAACCACACTTATAGAAATGGCTTCAGACAAGAAGCATGTTCTGGGTACTGTAACAGATGAGATTGCCACGACCATAGACGGCAAAGGTCGTAAAGGAGGTGGTGGACATGATAACCTTACTCTCGCAATAATAGAAACTAAAATAAATTCAAAACTCAGATCAAAGATGAACGCTAAAACTAAACTCCTGTTTGGGGCTGTTACGTTAATCTGTCTGTTGAGTTTAGTCTTCAACGGCATATTGCTCGGTCGAGGCAAATCATCAGCATCGGAGGAAACAGCCAATACTCATGTCCAGATGGACTCACTGAAATCAGTGATTGCTCAAATGGATACAGTTATAAATGCTCAAAAAGAAGAGATTCAAGCAGCCCAATCAGCAGCTGTTTCCTCTAATGGCGAGTTGCAATCAAAAGTAAAACAGCTTGAAAGCCAAGTGGCAGGTCTTAATGGACAAATATCCAAAAAGAGCGAAGAGAACAAGAAGTTGAGAGAAGAAATAGATCAGCTTAAAAAAGAGAAAACTACCGGAGGTAAAACAAATAAAAGAAGAAACTAACATCGTATGAAAACCTATTCTATAGGTCGCGATTTGAACTGCGACATCGTAATAAACGATTCAACGGATGTTATCAGCCGTCGTCATGCGTTGCTGAACGTCACCCCGTCTGGTAAAATGACTATTATTGACCAAAGTAGCAATGGTACTTATGTCAATGGTATTCGTATATCTCAAAACGTTCCTGTTCCAGTTACTCGCAAAGACATTGTATCTCTTGCCCACGTTGCAAAGTTGGATTGGAATCAAGTTCCAAAATCAAATCAATGGATTAAGTATGCCATCGCCGCAGTAGCTGCTTTAGCAATCATTCTTGGCATAATATTTGGGGTTAAATCCATCAATTCAAAGGACGATGACATCCAAAATGGTGGACAAACTCCTACAGAGCTTAATGACTCTACAATTATCAAGCAACAGGAAGCTGCACGCCTTGACTCTATCAAAAATGTAGAGCGTCAAGATTCTATTAAAAAGGCAACAGATAAAGCACGCCAAGATTCTATCAAAGCTGCCAATAAAGGAACGGATGTAAAGAAGAAGGATAATTCCAAGTCCAAAAACGATAGTAAAGCTAAAGACAGCAAGGGCAAGGATAAGGAGGAAAAGCCCGGACAGAACAAGAAGCGTGCCATTGGTTAAACCTTTAAAAGAACGTAAATATGAGGCTATTAAAAGTCGGCAGAGATTCAAGTTGCGACATTGTTCTTCACAGCGATAGGGCAAGTGCGCTACATGCCGAAATCACCATACTCAACAACGGCGACATTCTCTTGGAGGATAAAAATAGCCGTAATGGGACATTCGTAATGAATCGTCCTATCAAACCCGGTACACAAGTATCCATCAAGCGAGGCGATGCTATTCGTTTCGGAGATGTTGAACTGATTTGGGATCAGATCCCTCGTCCTGAAGATTTGTCAAAATACAAGGCAGTTTATAGTATCGGCACAAGCATGAGAAACGACATCCAAATTGCCGGCAATACAGCAAGTCGTTATCATGCAACCCTAAAAATAGATAGAAAAGGGAAAGCCTTTCTTCAAGACCACAGCAAAAATGGATCTACGGTCAATGGCGAACGTTTGAACCCCGGACAAACAAAACAGATAAAACGTGGAGATTCAATTGTCTGCGGTGGCGTTCCTGTCAATCTTGCCCAATTCCTCCCAAATGATATATGGAAGAAATATATGGGTATAGCCGCAACCATCGCTATTCTTGTAATTGGTAGTTGGGCGGCATGGACCTATATCCCTTGGAATAGCACTGTTTCTCCTGTAACAACACAAGCAATGGAGAATGCTTCAGCGTGTGTTTATGGAGGTTACTATGTTGTGATTACTCTTGAAGATGATCCCCTTAGGGCTAATATAGATGGTTGGCCCAAGGAATGGTATGTAGGACGAGATCCTAAAACCGGGAAGCCCGCAATTCAGCAAACCACAGAAAATTTATACCCATGGGAAGAATATACAGGAACTGCATTTTTTATTTCTCAAAATGGTGAATTAGGCACTAATAGACATATAGCTGCCCCTTGGGAATATTTAAAAAGCAATGAAATTGAAATAATTAGACAACTTAAAGGTCAAGCTATATCCAACTCTCAGTTCATGATCGCATATGCAAACGCGATGAATCAGATGGATGATCAAACTGCTATTTCATGGATTAAAAGATTTGAGAATTCTAATTTTAATATTAGTGGAAAACATTCCTTCTTTGGAGTTGGATTAACTGGCTCAAAAGTTAATAATCAAATAGATTTACAGCAAGCTCAGGTAATTGCGGAATCAGGTGATCCTAAAAAGGATGTCGCTCTTATCCGTCTTAATTCAAGAAAGACACCGGAGTACATAGTAAAGATGGGTGCTATCTATGATATTGAAAAAGCTCGTGTGGATGAACGCTCGTTGAAACCACAAGATGAAGAACTAACCATTACCGGCTATCCAATGGGAGAAACTGTAACCAATGAAACCTTTGATGGTAAAGAACTACGTCCGACCATCCATAAGGCATCATTAAGTAAGACCCCAGATGATAATCAGATCCAGATTCAGGCAGTTGGAATTGGAGGTCAAAGCGGCTCTCCGGTTATAGACAAGTCACATAGGCTTGTAGGTGTTCTTTGCAGCGGATTTTCCGGCACTGAAGTAACATATTGTTGCAACATCAAACACTTGGTAGAGTTATATAATAAGCACAAAGTAAGAGAATGAAATCTATTCGGACAATATTATTAGCCCTTATGACAGCAGTTTTGGCATTTGCTAATGCGAGTGCCAAGACCGCATCATGGGCTATATCCCCGAAATACAGTAAACTCTCTCGCTATTATTCGGATCTATTTGTTTTCCAACAAAACGGGAAATGGGGCATGGTAAAACCGGGGAATAATGAGATTTTATCAGCCTCTTATGAATTTATCACTCCATTTGTAAATGGATACGCTTTAGCTGGAGTAAAAGAAGGTTCCAAGTACCTACTGCAAGCCATAATAACCGAAACGGGAGATGTATCGATCCTTAATGATAAAGTATATCTGCCATCAAGTAATCAATATTTCTCAGACGGTAAACTTGTTGTATCGAACCACAATGGAAAATTTGGCTATATAAATCCGGCTGGACAGGTCATTATAAAATTGCAATTCGATAAAGCACTTCCTTTCAAGGAAGGCTGGGCACCGGTTAAGCAAGGCAATTACTTTAAGTATATTAACGAAACTTATGACCGTAATCCATCACGAAGTATATTAGTTGTGGATTTTCACTATGGAGAAATGACACTCGCAAGTT
Source organism: uncultured Muribaculaceae bacterium (assembly GCA_964018265.1). Taxonomy (GTDB): domain Bacteria; phylum Bacteroidota; class Bacteroidia; order Bacteroidales; family Muribaculaceae; genus CAG-873. The sequence goes on along the minus strand of CAXHOY010000001.1, from coordinate 270,917 downwards.
GTTTCTCTAACGGTCGTGCAGCCATTGCATATAATAAGGATTTTGCCCTAATTGGTACCAATGGACAGAAAGTAAAGAAGCTCAACGAAACAGAATTCAAGCAAAGATATAAAAACAATAATTCCGCTCTAAAATCTTCTGTAGGGTTTAGCTCTTCAAAAACTTATTCCGAATATTCAGAAAACGGACTTTTCGGACTTCGATTAGGTGACGATGTAATTGTATCTCCACAATTCAACTCATTTCCAGAGCAATTCAGCGATAATTATATCATAGCGGATAAAAATAACAAACAAGGGTTACTAACTGTGACCGAAGGTAGTTATATGTTAGAGGTGCAATCTCAGTCGGGCTCTTATTCGGAACTTGAAGTTGACAGAAAAGGCAATGTTGAGAATGTGAATTTGAGTGTATCGCTTCCAGTTTCTGCCAATGATTTAAAACTTCAAATAGATAATGGAGATGGGCAAATGAGAGATGTCACATCTGAAATCACAATCAACGGTAACAATGTAAATGTCACGGTATTGCCATCGCCTAATAAAAACGCTGAGAATTGTATAATCAAAGCCGTGCTTGAAAATGAAGGAATCGTTGTTTCTGAAGTTTCCAATAACTTTAGACTTTCGTATCCTATTAAGCTGAGGGTCTCTCAGCCAAAGGCTGTTTCGTCCAAGGCTGATGAAAATGACAATGTCACCATTTACTCAAATGTATTCAATGACTCCAATAAGGCGGTGACTGTACGGGTGACACTGACGGCAAATCAGACCATTTCTCAAACATATACGATAGACGCTCATAAATCAGTTCGTATCAGTCTGACAGAGAAAATTACATCTGCGCAGAATATAAATGCGTCCATATCTTTGAGTTCTGGAGAGAAGGTATATAGCACATTATACTTTGAACCATATTTTTAACTTAAAACAATAACCAATCTATGTTTAAAAGAGCATTTACTACTCTTGCTGTTATTGCTGTCATGGCAGTCTCAGTTGCGGCCCAGGGCATAGTTCCGGTTGACGATGATGTTGTTATGACAGATTCCGAGATCGAAATCACTGAAGTCCTGAAGCCGTATGCCCTTTCAATAGGGCCTAAAGTGGGTGCCAATTATTCCATCGCGGGAGATCCCGATGGAATGGATCTCGGCACTTCTGGAAACATTGGCTTTTCTGCCGGTGTCGCAGCTAATCTGCGTTTTGGTCGTCCTGTAGGTCGTCCATTTGGAACTGAACGTTTTGGCGTTCAACTTGAAGTCCTTTATTCGATGCACTCTCTCAAGAGTGATGTTGAGGACATCAAAATGAACTGCTTTGAAATCCCAGTTTTATTCCAGTGGTATTTCGTACCAAATTTCGCTGTAGAAGTGGGTCCGACATTCACCGGAGCATTCTCCACTTCTCCAAAAGAGTTGAAGTATAATAACGCAGTCTATCAAATGGACAAGGTAAAGGCATACGATGTAATGCTTTCTATCGGCGTTAACTGTAAACTCAAAAACGGTTTTACCGCAGACCTTCGTTACAACTTGGGCAATAGCGATATGGCCGGAAACTTTCAAACTAAAGTCAGCACGATTTCACTCGGTATCGGTTGGCTGTTCTCAGTAATCAAATAAAGATGAAACAGATGAAAAAACATCTCGCAATCCTCGCAGTGCTTTTCACTGTGATTCTGTCGTCTTGCACCAATGACGACATTCCAGTTAGTCAAGCGATCACCTTCAAGGTAAATCCTTCGACCGTTGTCAGTTCCTATCAAGAGTTCCAACCCGGTGAACTTAGTTCTATCCCGTCAGGAGCTAATTTGCGCATGCGCCTCCTAATATACAATGAAGCTGGCAATCTAGTCGCTGAGGATGAAACGTACATGAATGACTACACTCATATCATGACCTCGTCATTCAATTTAGAGCAAGGGAGCTATACAGCTGTTGCATGTACCGACATTGTAACGGATAACAAAAAGTTTGAGTATTGGGATCTTTCAGGTAAAGAAAAACTCTCGACCACAATGTTTACTGACAATGGGTACATTGGAGGTTCGTTAAAGATTCTCGGAATTAAAGTTAACCACTTCTCTGTCGATAATGAACTTAAAGAGTATCACATTGATGTAAAACCTGCCGGAGCGCTCGCTTTCGTATGGTGGAAGAATTGGAGACGTTATAATAACGTCGAGGCATTCAGATTGTACGCCAATCGTTCATGCGATAATATGACATTGAATGCATACGGAGAGCCAACATACTCTGTGGAATCATCCAATGATGTTTCGGATTGGCGAATAGCTTCCATGACTTATGACGCAGAATATGCTGGAGGTTATGTGTATGTATTCCTATTCCCTGTCAAAAACATGACGGTACAATTCGGAGCAAGTCTTAAGGACAATAAATATACTTTGTTCAAAAATGCAAAAGAAATTGTAGATATAGAACTTGGCCGAGAATACTATTTTACCTATGATGTAACTTCTGAAGAATGTGAGTGGCTTGTGCTGACCGATGTTGATGCCCGTTCTTCGGCATCAAAGTTGGAATACTATGGAAACGATACAGTTTCAAATGGATTTGAAAACAATCAATCTATTAGAGTAGTGGATTTTATTCAACCCGGTAAACTATCAGAATAAACAATGAAACAGGCATTAACGATAATGTTATTGCTATTCGTTCTTAATAGCTGTACTACTTTGGAAGAACCCGAATCTTCCGAAGTAGTACAGCCTACTCCTTCGGATAATATATATGACGAATTTAATCGTTGGATGTATTACCAAATGAATGAACAATATCTTTGGAGGGAGGATTTACCTGATTCATTAGAATGTGATTATAATCTTCCGCCAAAAGATTTCTTTAAGAGTTTATTGTCTGATAAGGATAGATTTTCTTATTTTACCTCAAATCCGAATTTCAAGGGTTCTCGATCTATCGGTGTTTCCAATAATTTAGGATTTGAATATCAGCTGATTGAAGATGCGATAGGTAATCAATGGATGTATGTTTTGTATGTATATGACAAACATGCAAAATCTATGGGGATAAGAAGAGGCAATCTCTTAAAACAAATTTCTTGTGGACTCTACAAGAAAGCTGATATTGTCAATGGTGAAATTCATGGATTAGAACCAGATGAGATAAAATTAGCATTCAATGTTGGAAATGATAGAAATTCGGTATTATTAGATTCTATCTACAACGTTGCTGACAAACAGATTGGGTATCTATGTTATCTTGATTTCTCAGAAATAGAAGACCTGATAGCTCCTTTGACAAGGTTTGCATATTCTGGAATCAACGAGTTGATACTTGATCTAAGGTATAATCCCGGAGGATATGTAAACACTTGTAAATATTTGTGTAATTGCATAATTCCTTCTACGTATTATGGAAATGTCTTTCAAATATGCAGTTATAATAGTCGCCTATCACAAAAATATTTCAATAGCACAGGAGACGAGTGTACCTATTCGTATTTTAAAGGCTTACCACAGATTGGAGAGGAAATACTGGGCGAATATACTGTGATTCCATTGAACTTAGACAGAATAACGATAATAACATCCTCGCATACCGCTTCGGCAAGTGAGGCAACAATTATATGCCTTAACCCATATATAGATATAACTATAGTCGGCGAACAAACCGTTGGTAAAGGTGTAGGGTCTTGGCTAATCTCTGATCCCAAATACAAGTATGCCATTCAACCCATCACAATGAGGTATTACAACTCCCTAAAAGAGACAACTCCAGATGAAGGATTAAACCCTGATATATATGTTAAAGAAGGGTACTCGGTCAATGTAAAAGATATTGGTGATATAGATGAACAGTTGCTTAATATCGCTCTATCGTCTATACTTTCTAAGACTTCAGTGGTTCAATCACGCCGAAATCAAATTATTTCAGACGAAATCTCTCTCACCCCTATAGGTGAGCCATCATATGTAATCGAATTTAATAATAAGCACTATAATGAAAGTAACTAAAGCACTACTGTTCGGCTTTGCACTGATTGCAGGGCTGGCTACAGCCTCGGCTCAGGACAATCTCACGGTTGTGCTGAAAGACGGCACAGAACTGACGGGCTATATTTCTCGTCAGCGTCCCGGAGAAAACTTCACGTTTGCAACTTCAAAAGCCACTGTTCTTCTTCCAAGCAAGGACGTTAAGTCCATAGTGGATTCAGAGGTAAAGATTACATCATTATCCCCGGAATGGAAAGAATGGGCTGAAAAGAATGATGCTTTTGATGGCGCAGGAAATTCTCGCACCTTACTTCTCAGCGACATCATAACAAAAAACGGATCGATCAACCGTGTGCGTGTTCTTGAAAAAGGCGCGAAGGTTAGCTATCTTGAACTTTCTCCTAACACTTATTCTCTCAACTGGGATACCATCGAGGTGGTTCGCGCAGATAAACGTCCGAAACTCATGCTTTCTGGCGTAAACCGTCGTTACAAACTTGCATCCGGTATGGAATATGAAGGACAGTATGTTGAGGAAGTACCCGGTCAAACTATGAGCCTTCTCCGCGACAATGGCGTAGTTGAGGTATTCAATACTGAGGAAGTGATGAAAGACAACAGATTCAAGATAAATCCAAATCAAACTCTCCTTGAACAGTCGGATCTCATTGACATAGTTCAGCTAAAGAATGGAGGGACTCATCGTGGCGTTATCTTTGAACGCAACTATTCTGACAGCGATGAGATAACAAACGATTACCTGCTTATTCAATTAGAAAATGGTTCAACCATGAGCGTAAATCTTGCGGACATTGTTGAATATCGTAAAGAGAAAAATCCGCAATATAAACCGCTTACTGATATTGTGTTGGATGATGGTCAAGCAGCAATAAACAGAAACATTCTCTATTTGCAGCCCACAAAAGAAGTTTCCGGCATTGTAACGGTAGATATAGATTCTCTTAGCCTAAATATTACGCCAAGCAATCCACAATTAATTTCAGCAGAATTTAATATGGATAATGCCAAAGCTCAACAACTCAAACTTATCAAGATTCGTAAATATCAAGATAAGAAGGCTAAGTCACAATATTACGGATTTACCTTTGAAGATATGGTTAAAAATGCTATTCTTCCCAAGTCGGTTGAAACAAGTGTAAATGGCATTTCAAAGATTGAATATACCATACCGACAGGCGCAACCGGCATATTTGGTGTTTATGACCCACTTACTAATAAGATTGTAATCTTCAAAATTGCAGTACCGGAGGCTGTCGGTTAATCATCTTAAATTCATACACCATGAAACTGCGAAAAGTGTCACTGATTATTGCCATGATGATAGGCGTAGCAACGGTATTTGCAGAAAACAACTACCGAGTTACATCATCATCAAGGCTAAATGTGCGCAAATCGTCATCAACCAGCGCAACAGTCTTGGGCACATTTAATAGTGGACAAGAAATAGAAGTTTTATCAGTCAGTAATGGCTGGGCCAAAGTAAGGTTCAATGGCAAGATTGGTTATGTCAGTGATAAATATATCACTCCACTGCCCCCAAAAGAAACGCCTAAACCGGAACCTAGATCCACGAAAGAGGTCGTAGAAAAAAACGTTGCCGTAGAGAGTGAAGCCCCCGCAAACAATCGATTCCGAGAAATTAGAGAAGTCGGAGATTTGGAGGTTGAAACACCTTTGACAATGGGGTCTTCTCTTTCCGACAACTTTAATCTCTACCTTTCTGTACAAGCAGGTTTCGGTTGGTCAAACTTCCTATGGGGTAACGGAGATGTGAATGGCACTTTGTCGTATTCCGCCGATATTGTAGCACAGTTATATTTTGAAAATCCGGTGAGCTTCATTCCAGTAAATTGGTATTCAGAATTGGCGCTTGGCTATGACAAGAAAGGTGCAGCCTCTTTTGGTATGAATTATATTCATGCGCGGATCTATCCATTGGGCTACAGAATCCCATTGTCTCCTGTTAATGTCGTGGTTAAAGGTGGTGTTTCACTCGGATTTCCTCTTAACGACTTTGAAACATATTCAAACTCATGGGGGGCAGATTTCCAATGTGGCATTGGCGGAGGATTTCAAGTTGAATGGAAGCAATTATCCATTGGATGTAACGTGGAGTATGATTTCACGGAAGTGTCTTCTTCGTGTGGCCAGACCCTCAATAACATCGCAGTGTTAGGTACAATCTCATATAAATTCGCAAAATTAGGACATAAGTGATGAAACAAAAAGATAAAGATGACCTTCTTTCAAGAAGGAATTTTTTCAAAAAAGCAGGAAAACGCATCCTTCCTATTCTTGCAGTCGGAGTATTACCTAACTTTCTTCTCACATCTTGCGATGATGATAACGAAGAATTGGAACGTGCATTAAATGGTGGAGGAAGTTCGGGCTGTACAGGTTCATCATGCAGTAATTCATGCTATTCTTCGTGTTATGGTTCATCTACATCTACAGGATGCTCAGGATGCTCATCGGGCTGTTCTTCCGGCTGCTCTGGATCCTGCGGTAGCGGTTGCTCAAGTTCATGTGGGAGTGGATGCTCGTCAAGTTGTTCGGGATCCTGCGGAAGTGGATGTTCCGGCTCATGCGGTAGCGGATGCACATCAGGATGTTCTGGCTCGTGTGGAAGCGGATGTTCTTCAAATTGCTCAGGTAACTGCAAGAACAGTTGTGGAGGATGTGGAAGTTCATGTACAGGAGATTGTCAGACGGCATGTACAGGTTGTTCAGGTTCTTGTCGCGGTTCTTGTCGAACTGGGTGTGACACAAGCTGTCAATCATCGTGCAAAGGATATTGTTTCGGAAGCTGTAAACAATATTGCACTATCTTGAATAAATAATGGACGATATTCGTAAATCATCTTCCATCTGGAAGGAAGGCAGTGGCAAAAATATAACATTCATTGTTACGAAAGATTGTCAACTTGCCTGTAAATACTGCTATCTTGTTGGTAAAAACGATAAGGAACGCATGGATTGGTCGGTGGCAAAACAAGCCATTGACTATATCCTGCATAATGAGAATGAGTTTCCTGAAGAATCCGTAATATGGGATTTTATTGGAGGTGAGCCATTTTTAGAGATTGATTTGATTGATAAAATTTGTGACTATATTAAGATGGAAATGTACCGTCTTAACCATCATTGGTTTGATTCATATAGGTTCTCGTTTTCAACAAATGGCATTAACTATCATACCAACAAGGTTCAACATTTCATTGGGAAAAATGAAAATCATCTTTCCGTTGGAATTACCATAGACGGGACTAAAAGGAAGCATGATATGAATCGTATCTGGAAAGAGGAGAAGCCAGAAAGGGGAAGTTACGATGATGTCGTTAAAAACATTCCCTTATGGTTGTCTCAATTTCCCGGCGGAGCAACTAAGGTTACAATTAGTTCTCCCGATATTCCATATATCAAAGAGAGTGTCTTGCATCTGTTCAAACTTGGTATTCATGAGGTTAATATCAATTGCGTATTTGAAAACGTATGGCAAGAAAATGATGAGATATTATTTGAACAGCAATTAGTAGAACTTGCAGATGCTATAATAGAACAACGTCTGTATAATGATTATGCTTGCTCTTTGTTTAGTGAAATTATTGGGAAGCCATTGGATCCAAATATCGAAAATAATAATTGGTGTGGAGCTGGAATGATGTTAGCAATAGACGCACAAGGTAATTTTTACCCTTGCACACGTTTTGCAGCATACTCCTTGCGTGAAAAGAAACCAATTGTTATTGGGAACATTCATACGGGAATCGATAAAAATAAACTTCGTCCATTCCTAACACTTGACCGAACAACCCAGTCTCCTCAAAAGTGTTTGGAATGTGAAGTCGCAAGTGGTTGTGCATGGTGTCAAGGAGAGAACTATGATGCCGCCGATACATCGACTATATTTCAGCGTTCTACCGCAATATGCAAAATGCACAAGGCAAGAGTGAGGGCAAACAATTACTATTGGAATAAGTTGTTCCGCACACTTGAACTTGAAGGAAAGCGAGAAGAATTCGAGAAATCAAAACCTCAAACGAAAATAGAGCCATGCTGAAATACCTCTTAATCATTTTGGATGATACATCGGTATCATTCTGTCACTACGAGAATAATCGTAGCGAGAATCGGCTCATACCATTGTCTGATTTGAAAGCCGGCATTCTATGGGCGATGAAGGAAAATCTAATGGTTCAGTTTGTATATCCCTCATATGATCTCCCAAGAGAATACATAGAGGTTATTGATACTGTAGATCATATAGACATCACTCCTGATTCCCTTAACGGAGATGTTGTAATTTTCAATGGCATTGATTCAATCCGCGAAATAAACAAATTTTCGGCGGACAACATCATTCTTCGATTGAATAGAGAAGACATATTCAAGTGCGTTGATAATCTTGTGGAGCTGATCAACAATCGTAAATCTATAAGGATAATCATAACTGATATTGCCAGCTTTGATAAGACTGATTATCAAATTTACAAATCAGCATTGAATAAATTATCCCAAGCAGTCGAGAAGGTAATCACATCTGGCGATATAATTCATATGAATCTTGTTACCGACAGAATGCAGTTAGCGGAGATGAATAATTGTAATGCTGGAGTAGAAAGTATTACCCTTGCACCAGACGGCAAATTCTATATCTGTCCTGCTTTCTATTATGATGAACTACATAATGTAGGGAATCCTGACAATGGGCTTTCTATACGGAATCAGCATTTATTCAAATTAGATTATGCTCCGATTTGCAGAAATTGCGATGCCTATCATTGTAAACGATGTGTATGGCTAAATCAAAAAACAACTCTTGAAGTCAATACTCCGAGCCATGAGCAATGTGTTGTATCTCATTTAGAACGCAATGAATCTATGCACCTACTTAACTCTCTCAAACAAAAAGGGAAGATAAGCACAGCTATTACAATCCCCGAAATAGAATATTTAGACCCATTTGAAAAAATAAAATCATAACTATGGACATTAAACAAAAATTTCTAACTCTTTTCATGGCGATAATAGCTATGATGGTAATTCCTTCCTGTGGTGGAGACGACGATGATGAACCGACAGTGTATGATCCAGCCGAAACTGTTGAAGGAACATACATTGGAACGCTCGACGTAACTAAAGGATCCTCATCATATAATTATGATAACGCATCGTTCATAATCCGTAAAGAAACAACAGGCATGGTTTACTATGACATTGTTCGTGAAGACGGTAAAAAGATGCTATCAAATATTCCGACTACCGTTGGCTACTCGGAGGATAAATCTGTATGTGTTTTGGCTGCTATTGATGAGGAAGGAACAGTTTCTAAGAGTGGTCGATTGTATTACACCGGCAAGTGTTCTGTGAACGGTGTGAAGGGCTATAATTTTACTTTTACAGGCTATAAGGAAATATAAAAATGAATAAGAAAACCGTAGGTCATGTGACCGAAGAGGAAAAGAACGAGATTCAGACACTGTTTGAACGTCGCAATGGTCTCAACGAGTTGGCAAAAATTCTGTCGCCAGACAACGTAGAACTCTATGAGCGTCTTGTAAAAGACCTCGGAGAAACCACAACTAAATTCCAACAGTGGTGGGATAATATGTCAACCAAATATCAATGGGAAGGCACAGAAAATGGCAACTGGGAGATTAACTTCCAAACCAATGAGATTCTTCTCTCAACAAAATAAGCACGATGATACTTGCATTTATAGGTTCAACTGAACTACTGTTGATTGCCGGTCTTGCGCTCCTGTTGTTTGGTGGCAAGAAACTTCCCGAAATGATGAGAGGATTGGGCAAAGGCGTAAGTGAGTTCAAAAAAGGAGTTAAAGAAGTAACTGACATCCCTGAACAAACTAACCAACAATCATCGGAACAGCCTAAAGAATAAATTATGAGCCAAGAAGAAGGATTGCTATCCTTTGGAGGGCATTTAGAAGTTCTCCGACAAATGTTATTCCGCATATTAGGAGTAACATTTGTCTTTTCGTGCATTATATTTTGCTTTAAGACTAAGACATTCGAAATTCTGTTGGCTCCAAGTGATTCATCGTTTATCACATATAGGATGGCAGAAAATCTATTAAATAGATTTGACCCGTCATTCCGATTTGATAGTTTCGATATTGATTTGATCGCAACAGATTTATCAAGCCAATTCCTGACACATATATCAATCTCAATCTATTTGGGATTACTATGTGCATCTCCACTTATAATGTATGAACTGTTTAGATTTGTCTCTCCGGCACTACTCGAAAATGAAAGACGATACTCGACAAAAATTGTTGTAAGCATCTATTCCTTATTCATTATGGGAGTCCTGATGAGTTATTACATATTGTTTCCTATCTCATTCAGATTCTTAGGCACATATAGCGTTGCTGATAAGGTACATAGTATGATTACATTGGACAGTTATATCTCTACATTCACATCGCTTACGCTTCTGATGGGTGTAGTGTTCCAACTTCCGGTAATAGCTTTCATTCTCGCAAAGATGGGAATACTGAATGCTTCTCAGATGGCAAAGTATCGAAAACATGCTTTTATTCTAATAATGCTTGTTGCCGCCATAATCACCCCTCCCGATATACTCACTCTCATAATGGTATCATTGCCACTGTATGGGTTATATGAGTGTTCTACGCTGTTGGTTTCAAAAAGTAATTTTGCCACGCGTCTATATACTTTCTTGCACCAACGGTTCTGTATGATGACCAGTTTATCCGTACGTGTATAATTATCTAAAGGTTGTAAACAACCGTCCACATGGAGCGGCTACTCCGTGCGAACGGTTGAAAGTAGGGCTAATCAATCTAATACCTTATTAACATCATTTGGCTCTTTGGCCTCGCTTTTTCTTGCACCACTTGGCAAATTTGATGCAAAGACAGATAAACTCCATAAGTGTTACGCACTTGCCCATAAGGGCAAATACATAGGATAAAATGTTGTCATCCATAATTTTGAATGTGTTTAATGGATTGCTGCCAACATCGGCATCCTGATATGTATCTGCCACTTTTGCACCGAAAGCCAAAATGGGACAATCACAACCTAAAAGAGGGTAGCTTTTCGAGCTACCCTCTTTTACTTTTGTTCACACTTGTTGTGTGCTATGTGGGTTTTGTATCGTTCTCGGTTTTCACCATTTCCTCAGAATTGTCAGCCGCATCAAGCGCGGCCTTAATCTGAACCTGCAACTTGTGTTCTAATGAGTTCGCATCAAGGAACTCGGCAAGTGTAAGAAATTCCATATTATACGCGTAAGATTAATTTATGGAATATGTATAAAGCCCAATACATTTCACAACGGATTGGGCTTTGGTTGTGCTGAGTAAGCTCAGCTATACACAAATTACACGATTAATATTTTACATGCATAAAAACATATGAGTGTTTGTATTCGATTGTCGGTGGCATTAGTGTGTTGCCACTCAATTCAAAAATGGCATTGTCGTTCTCATCAATTCCGATAGTAATATAGACTATGCCTATAGAGTCTCCAACAAGTGGGGTAATATTTGTTATTTGTATGTTACTTACGGGGGTACGTAAATTGGGTGCTTTTGTATAAAGTCCGCTAACAATATTATAGGTTTGGCACTGAGCCGTATTTAACCCGCTGTTTGCTCCCCAAAAATCAATGCTATATTCAAAACTTGATTTGTATAACAATGTTTGGATGATGACTGGTGTTATATTAAACCTAATCGAATTAAGTTCGACAACATCAAATGTGTTATTTTCAAATCTATTACTTTTGGCTATAAGTTGCCAATCACCGACCCCTAATGTCTTTGCTTCTCCCCATGTTGGTATTGCCTTATCTGTAGTTGTACTCATGTTCTTATCTGTTTAATTTTAGTTTATAGTAAATTCAACAGAAAGCCAATCATCATGTTACACTGTCCCAACAAAAAACTTTTGCTTTCGCACAAAAAATCTTTCTCCAAAATTTAACAAATACTCTTTCGAGCGGTATAATTCTATCGTAAATAAAATTCCACCGATAAATGTTACCGTTCCGCTCAATCATAGAAATGATGGATACTCTCCACACCGAAGAGGAGTGCAGAGAGTATCTTGAAGCTCTGCTTTGGGGAGATGCACCCGTGTGTCCTCATTGCGGAACGGTAGATAAGAACCACTATCGCCTGACCTCATTCGGTCATCACAAAGGCCAGTACAAATGCCGTCATTGTAGATGTAAGTTCAATGTCCGCATAGGCACTATGTTTGAGGGAACACACATTCCACTTAAAAAGTGGTTTTATGCTATCTACCTCTTTATCTCCCACAAGAAAGGCATAAGCTCTGCTCAGCTTGCGCGTGATATTCGTGTTACTCAAAAGACCGCATGGTTTATGCTTGGCCGTATCCGTGAAAATCTCCGAGACGATGATGCAAAGTTTGATGATGACACACAAGTGGACGAAACCTATGTGGGTGGTAAATGCAAAAGAAGCAGAGGGCGACAAGGTCGGTCTCACATTCAAAAGACACCCGTTTTCGGTATGGTATCGGACGGCAAGGTTTATGCACGTGTCATACCCGATGCAACGAAAGATACCCTTCAGTCAATTATTGATGAACTTGCCAATGTAGGCATACGCATCATATCCGATTGTAGGCGTGGATATAATGATGTACACAAGAAATTTATCCACGAAAAAGTTGCCCACAGTCTTGGTGAGTATGTCAACGAGCGAGGTTTCCACACCAACACGATAGAGGGATTTTGGAGCATACTCAAACGTGGCATAATCGGCATATACCACCTTGTGACCTCAAAGCATCTACCTAAGTATTGTAAGGAGTTCGTTTACCGCTATAACACAAGGAAACTTACAGATGGCGAGAGGTTCATTGATTGCCTGCGTACTCCGAGCCGAAGATTAAGTTATGGAGAAATATGCATGAGGTCTGAATACATAGAGCAACTTTTGTCTCGGCAGGAAGATATGCAGTATCGGCGAGAGTGTGAACGTATGGGGTTAAGATATATTTAACCAATTTTAAGAATACTATCTGCAACAAAACCGTGTTTGGAAAGTATAATTGCAATATAAATAATTCAACAAAACAGATTTCACATGGATAACTTCAAGACATTACAAGAGCATTCGGAAGAAAGCTCAAATACACTGTCGGAAATGGTAGAGCAAGCTATAAACCAACCATTATTGGAAATGGCCAAACTAAATCTTAAAGATGATGGCAAGTCAGAATTTCCAAGTAATGCATATCGCATATGGGTACAAGGCGATGGTTCCGCACATAAACCGCCCCATCTGCATATAAGTTCTACCAGTGAAGATTTTGAAATTAAAGTTTACATTACGACTGGTAAATTATGGCAAGTTATCAGATGCGGTAAAAGAAAACGTACCGACAAGTTTACAGATGTGCTAAGTAAACTACAAGATTGGTTTAAGAAACCAACCCTTATGCCTGGACGTACAGGAACAAACTATGATGCAGCATTGAATGAATATGAAGCATGTAATAGTTAGAATATAACTACACCACAAACATATACATAACAAGTCCACATGGAACACCACTCCATGTGGACTTGTTAGTCTAATAGTAGTATAACATTGCTCGTAATGGCATTTTAGATGTTCTACAACATATTTCCAAGCAGTTCTGCGATATGTTCTTGTTGGTCTCAAAAATTTTTGCTTATTTTGCGGTATTGTAGAACCTCTATACCCCAACAGAAGCAAGAAACAGAGATAGACTAAACAAGACATATTTCAAACACGTCTTTTAGACAAATTATTTGGACTTTAGCAAATCTGGTAAATTTTCTAACGAGTCACCAAGTAATAAGTCAAAAGGTAGGTTTGTACCCGAACAAGGGCGCAGACTGCTTTTTACTTATTTGGACTCAAGGTTTACCAGAACCCGCTAAAGCAGATAAGGAGAAAGTTTGGCTGTCGCTCTTTTTCTTTGTCCTCTTTCGGAGTTACAAACCTTGAAGTTGAAAATATGAACTTTCAAAGAATAATAATCACAAACATGTTGGCCAAGATAGCCAACAAACCCACAGAAAGCTATGTCATTAACCGACTTTGGCATAAACTTGATGACATTCGTGTCCGCTTTGTGCTTCAACAGTATGTGAAACGCAAGGAGGGCTATGCCCTTGCAGATCTGTATCTGCCTCAACTCGGAATGATAGTTGAGGTAAACGAGGAATACCATGAAACAGACGAGCAGAAACTCAAAGATGCTATCCGAAACAGAGAGGTCGCCGACGCAACCAAAGCAGATGTTTTCGTTATCCGAGCATCCGGCTCACTCCAAGAAATACATGAGCTGGTAGACGAGATTGTGGCCGAGATACGCAGACGCATTGTTGCCCTCGGTGATAAATTCCTACCGTGCGACTACTCCATTACTCGCTCCACTCCGGAATACTACAAATCCCGTGGTTTCTTCTCTGTCAACACAGAAGATTGGCTGACCAACATAGACGATATTGCCGCCGTGTTTGAAACCAAACCCAAGCATCGTGGCTACCTCCGTGTCAGCTCGGTCGGTGTACCCAATCGGCCCGATGAAATAGTTTGGTGGCCACAGCCCAATCATCGCACATGGTACAATGAACTCTCGGACGATGGCATGTTCATCTACGAATACAACAAGAAGTCCGAAGAGGAAAGACGGAAACATATTGAGCAATGGCTCAATTCCAAGCAGAAACGTATAACATTCATGAAGCACCTTTCCTATGGTGTGCTACCAACGTACACCTTTGTGGGTGTGTTCCAACTCAACAAGAAAAAATCTATAGAAAAGAATATGTGTGTTTGGGAACGTATCTCTGACACATACCAACTCAATGTTTAACTTAAATCTCAACCAATTATGGCTTTTAGATGCAAACTTGTTGCTAAACAAGACTTGCCGTATGGCAAAATCAAAAAAGGTGATGTAATCACCTTTACAACCCTTGGGAATTCTGGCAATCCCGACCACAAACTCATGTGCCAGGCTATCGCTAACTATTGCGGTTTCACAGATTGGATGAAAGCAAACACAATCGCACAGTATCATCAGTACACTATCACTTACGAACGTATGTGATAAAAACACAATCAAACTCTAACAGCCATTCCTTATGGAGTGGCTGTTATGTTTCTTGTCCTCAAAAGTAAGTAGTAGAAAAATGGAACGCCTAAGAGCCTACAAGATAGAGGGTGATGTTTCCGAATTAGAAAACATCATCAACTCGAATGCTCGGATATTCACTACATTAAGGGATGTTCTCTCCGTGTTAGTCAAAGACAAAACCAATTACATCATGGTTGGTTATGGGGAGAGCCTAACCGATGCCTGCAATGACGCGTCTGTTGAGAAACGGATATGCAAACTTGTGCATATCTTCTATTCAGATTGGTCATGCGCCGATATTAGTAAGCTAAATGAATTCATAGGCAGCATGGATAAAGACATAATCTTTGGTTGCTCCATGGACAAAAAGTTAGAACATAGCATAAAAATGGTTATGCTCTGTCAGTAATGTGGCTCCCCAAAGACAACAAAAAGCGTGTCGGATTACTCTGGCACGCTTTTTGCTGATTGTAAGGCAGACTAATCAAGAGAGATTGGTGGTCGGTCTTGTTTCAAAAAAGGCTAATTGATGTTCACAGTTTCACCAGCCACTCAAAATGGCTTATTAAAATACAACTAAAAATGAACATCATAGATTATATCCTTTTAAGAAAAGACTATTGTCGTGATGAATACGTTTTAGTAAATGAACACTACCGCTTCAAAAACGGTAAATGGGAACTTATCGAAGCGTATATGAGAAGAAAATGGGGAACTCGCCCATAGAGTTTTTCCTTTTCTATTGCTCCCACGACCACCAATTCTCTTTTGGTTAGTTGTTTTTTTGTTTACGAGTAAATTATACCGCGAGCGGTGCTCAAATGCAAGCATTTTTACCCAAAGAACAAACTCGGATAAACTGGTAATACTACAGAATCGTTGGTGCAAGAAAGTATATAGACGCGTTTTGCCAATTAGATTAAAATAACGAGGATATTTTCAATAATTATAATTTTACATCAAGCACAGTAAAACGAAAAAATGATGATTCAAATTCACTTTCCATGGGGAATGCCATATTCATTAGTGTTTTAGAAATTCACAATCATCATTCGCTGGTCGAATGTCTTTGCAGTGTCGCTGACAAGGCGTTGCTTTACTCAAAAGTGGTGCTTGCCGTAGCCATGGTAATATCCCGCTCCGAACACGCAGATGTCCAGCTTCCTGCCTTCCTCATAGTATTCGTCAACGCTTTCAAGAACCTTAATACTTAACTCGTTGTCAGTTATTACCAATCCGAAGAACTTGGATTTTAGAGCGATGAACTGTTCTTTATCCTCTTCTTCTTTGAGTAGGCGGTGCTGTTCACGCTCACGCCTTTCTATCTCATAACGCCGTGCTCTTTCTGCGCTTTCCTTTGCTCGTTTGGCATTGATGCGTCGGGTCATAACATCGTGTGCGTCTTTGAGGTCTTGTGGGCAGATGTTTTTGGGATTGCGAATATCCTTCCCCAAATCGTTCAGCATACGGATATAGTCACACCACATTGAAATGTTGTCGAGGGTGTATCCGTGACGCTTTGCAATTTTGTAGGAGTTCCAACAGATATTGCAGGAGCGCGGATTGGAGAGAAAGTATTTCATTACCTCAACATCTCCAGCCTTCATCATAGTTTCAGCCATTGGATTGGCGAGCAACACGGCAATAAGACGAATTGGATTGATACCATATAACTTGCCGTCAAAACCGTTGCGGGTTGCTTGCGGTAGCACTTTGTAACGGGGATATATCAACGCTTGTGCGCTCACATAGTCGTATGTGTCGGAGTTTGAGCGTACCTCCAGAGCGCTATCCCATACCCAAAGGTCGTAATACATAAATCCCATACCCCTGCGGAGTGCCACGACTGTAGATGTTCCATTTGGTGCTATCCATTGCTGCATAACCTCCAAAAGATAGAAACGGCAGGGTTCTCCCTTACGGCTCTCAAACTTAGCCACACGATATACTTGATTGCCTCGGCATGTAGTGAGATAACCGATGTGTGAAATTCGCTTGTAGGTGCGCTTGCGTGTTTCCTCTACTTTGAGTTCCGCTCCGCAGTGGGGACAACGGCAACCGAAAAGTGTGTCGGAAATTGTGCTGTCATCGCTGTGCCAAACGTGACCGCAGTCGGGGCAGGTAATATTACCTTTCTTGGTGTGGTAGGCGATATGTTCCACGCCATTCTTATATGCCCATTCCGTTTGAGCCGGAGTAAGTTTGGACAGAGTTGACGATAGTTTTGCAACCTCTTTCTGTATCTTGGTCTTGGGTTTCATAGTCGTAGGGTGTTAAAAGTCGTACATTTGTACGATTAAATGATTTTGAATAATTTTATCTTTATAAATCGGGATACACAAGCATGGAACAAGGCATATAAAAAGTTGGCAAAACCCGTTTTTGACGTTCGGTCCCCATGCTTTTACATCTAAAGACTGGATAGTTCGTTGGTGCTGATAGACTGACCCCGTGTTTGCGACGATAGTGCAAAAGATGTAGCTCCTGACTAACAAGTTGAGATATGACATACATTGGAATCGACATCAGCAAATCGACCTTTGTAGCTGCATTTCCATCAGGAAGCAGCTACAGTACCGAAACGTATACAAACGATACCAAAGGTATCCGTAAGTTCATCGGCAAGCTATCTGCAGACTCTCATCATTGCGTGATGGAGGCCACTGGCAACTATTGCTTTCTGCTTCTCTATCTGTTGGAACATGCGGGAATCACCGCTAGCCTTGTCAACCCTAAGAAGATTAAAAATTATTCACGAGTAATGATGTCGGTAACAAAAACCGATGATATGGATGCCCGTCTAATCGCTGATTATGGCGAGAAGATGAAGCCCGCTACGTATAAGTTCCCTTCAGAAAACCTAATGCTCCTGAAGCAAAAGAAAACAGTTGTCCGTCAGCTTAAAAAGCAACTGACAGCCACTAAGAATCTTCAGTCATCGCTTGATCCACTGCCTATTAAGGATAAGAACTGTATTTCTTCATTGAACCGGACAATTATGTTCCTTGAAAAACAGATCAAGCATCTTGAGGCAGATCTTGTACAAACTGTCGAAAGTGTCTTTGACAAGCAGCTCAAAGCTCTCACAACAATAAAAGGCATTGGCGTGACTTTGGCCACAGCTTTGATTATAGCCACCGGAGGCTTTACCTACTTTGACAATGCCAAGCAGCTTTCATGCCATATCGACCTTTGCCCAACCATTTAGCAGTCCGGATCCAGTATCAACATCCAAGGCCACATAAATCGAAACGGGGATGAAAATCTTAGGGCGATGTTATATATAGCCACATGGTCGGCAATCAGATATAACAAGTCTTGTAAAGAATGCTACGAGCGGTTGCGCCTAAGAGGGAAACCAGGAAAAGTTGCTAGAACACAAGTTGCAAGCTCAAATCAAGGCCGCACTTGATGCGGCTGACAATTCTGAGGAAATGGTGAAATCCGATAATCAACCCAACGAGTTGCCTTGCGCGCGAAGCGAGCATTATACAGAACCGTTGGTGCAAGAAAGTATATAGACGCGAAATTTTATAACAGATAGTGATTTGACACATGGATGTTACGGATAAGACGGGAATATTTGCTATTTTTGCAGTGAGATTAATAATACGCCAATTGGCGTATGAATGATGATTGCATATGAGCGAAGAAAAAAAATATAGTCTGGGGGTCGCTCTCAGCGGTGGGGGCGCAAGAGGGTTTGCTCACGTCGGAGCTTTGATGGCAATTGAAGAAGCCGGTTTGCGGCCTGATGTTATTGCAGGAGTCAGTGCGGGCTCAGTTGTAGCCGTGCTCTATGCAGCGGGTATTAAGCCTGATAAAATGATTGAACTTTTCAAGGACAAGGGGTTTTCTGATTTTGTCAGCCTGGGCATGGGCGATGGCGGTCTAATGAGAATTGATAAATTCAAGAAGTTTATCATGCAGTCAATCGCCAAGACAGGCAATTTTAAAAACATCGAGGATCTGCCGTTGTCGACCTACATAGGAGCGACAGACCTCGACAATGGCAAGCCTGTCGCATTTCACAACGGACCTATCGGAGAACGCATGGTGGCATCATGTTCAATCCCGATTATCTTTAAGCCGGTCAGGATTGACGGTGTCAATTATGTCGACGGCGGAGTGCTGAGAAATCATCCGGCCTGGATGTTGAGGGATAAGTGTGATCGCCTGATTGGCATCAATGTAAGTCCTATGCGTATTGGCAAAACCAATTCACTCGTCGATGTGGCGCTGAGAACATATAATCTTATGGCTAAAGCCAATCAGGCTCAGGACATGGCTTTGTGTGACCTTTCGGTACAGACTCCCGAATTGTCGACATATAAAGTTTTTGATCTCAAACATATCAATGCCGTTGTCACAAGTGGCTACATACATACGCGCCGGGCGTTGAGAGACGCCGGTTGGTGGAAAAAATAAATAAAGTAAATGTTTTTATGAAACAAAAACCTATCATATACCAGTTATTACCACGTCTTTATACAAACTACAATCCGTCTCCGGTCGTCAATGGCACTCTTGAACAAAATGGTTCAGGAAAACTAAATGACATAAGCAAAAGGGTTCTTGAGGACATCAAGTCTCTTGGCACTACCCACGTATGGTACACCGGTGTGATTGAACACGCCCATGACGCAGATTATACAGCATACGGCATACCGCGTCATAATCCACATGTGATCAAAGGTCATGCAGGAAGCCCGTATGCCATAACCGACTATTATGATATCGATCCCGATCTTGCTGTCGATGTCAACCACCGTATGGATGAGTTTGTCGAACTTGTCAAGCGGACACATCAGCTTGGGATGAAGGTTATAATAGACTTTGTGCCCAATCATGTTGCAAGACAGTATTCGTCAGACGCCAAACCTGCGGGCATAGAAGATCTCGGACAAGGAGATAACATTGACATGTTCTTTTCTCCCGGTAATAATTTCTATTACATTACTCGTCAGCAATTTGCACCTCATGTCGATATGGGACACGGAGAGGATGCCTATGTGGAGTTCCCGGCCAAAGCCTCGGGCAATGACTGTTATGATGCATTTCCGGGCGTCAACGACTGGTATGACACGGTGAAACTCAATTATGGAGTGGATCCATGGAATGGCAGTAAACATTTTGATCCTATACCGCCTACATGGTTCAAGATGCTTCATATTCTGAGATATTGGGCTTCAAAGGGTGTGGATGGATTCAGATGTGATATGGTCCATATGGTTCCCGTCGAATTTTGGGATTGGGCAATCTCCAATATCCGTCGTTCATATCCTGAGTTAATCTTCATCGCTGAAATCTATGATGTAGCGCTCTATCGTCCTTATATAAATGCGGGCTTTGACTATCTTTATGACAAAGTCAATCTCTATGACACACTCCGCGCTATCGAGTGTGACGGAGTTTCAGCCGCATGCCTCACGTCATGCTGGCAGACTGTTGAAGGTATTGGTCACAACATGCTTAATTTTCTCGAAAATCATGATGAGCAGCGTTTCGCGTCACCTCAATATGCGGGCGATCCGTGGCGTGTAGTTCCTTCGCTCGTAGTCAGCTCAATGCTAAACACCGGTCCGATGATGATCTATGGAGGCCAGGAACTCGGTGAGGCTGCGGCTGACGCTGAGGGTTATAGCGGTCATGACGGACGTACAACCATCTTCGACTATTGGAGCATTCCGAGTGTCAGAGGACGCCTTAATTGTGGACGATGCAATGGAAAGCTCTCGGACAGCACACTGAAATTGCGGGATGTATATTCACGCATCCTGAAACTCTGTAATAGTGAGAGCGCCATATCCCGGGGACGCTTTTTTGATCTTATGTATGCCAACTATCAGAACCCCGGAGTCGACCCTCACCGCAATTATGTGTTCATGAGATCGACGGAGAAAGAATTGCTTATGATAATGGTCAATTTCGGCAATGATGCCAAGAAGATGTCTGTCAATATTCCGCGCCATGCTTTTGAAGTGTTGGGATATCCCGAAGGAATGGCGCCGATGACAGAATTGCTTGCCGATACTGAGCCTGAAATCAAATATCTTTGTAGTGATGTTCCGTTCGAAGCGGTTGTCGGCGGTCATGGGGCCTCGGTATGGAAAGTGCGCCGCAGTGATATCAAGAGCCTCTGACATGCAGTTTGTAAAATGCTCTTAAAAAAAGCATGCTCCACACGCTGACAAACGCAAAAAAAAAGCTAACTTTGCAGCGGAAATCATTTCTTCATCATTTCAACAATCATGGACAATTGCTTATCACCTTTCAAAATCTTCTCCGGCACTAATTCTCAATACATGGCTGAGGAGATTTGTGAGAATCTTGGTGTCAAACTCGGACAGATGAACATTCAGCATTTTGCTGACGGCGAATTTGAAGTCTCTTTCGAGGAATCAATACGCGGATGTGAAGTTTATCTGGTTCAGTCAACTTTCCCCAACTGTGACAATTTGATGGAACTATTGCTGATGATTGATGCGGCAAAGCGTGCCTCTGCCAAGTCTATCATTGCAGTGATGCCTTACTTTGGTTGGGCCCGTCAGGATCGTAAGGACAAACCTCGTGTGTCGATTGCAGCAAAACTTGTGGCCGATATGCTGATGGCCGCCGGTGTTGACCGTGTCATCACTATGGATCTGCATGCAGACCAGATACAGGGCTTCTTCAATGTTCCTGTCGACCACTTGTATGCATCATCTGTTTTCATTCCTTACATTCAGTCTTTGCAGCTTGAGGATATGGTTATCGCAACTCCAGACGTAGGTGGTGCCAAGAGGGCTAACAGCTATGCAAAATATCTTGATTTGCCTTTGGTGCTTTGTCACAAGCAGCGAGCTAAAGCCAATGTTGTTGCAAAGATGACAGTCATCGGTGATGTCAAGGACAAGAATGTAATCCTCATCGACGATATGTGTGACACGGCAGGTACGATTGTCAAGGCTGCAAGTCTTATGATGGAAAACGGAGCTAAATCGGTGCGCGCCCTGTGTTCGCATGCCATAATGAGTGATCCGGCTACAGACCGCGTAAATGAAAGTCCTCTGACTGAGATGATTTTCACCAATTCGATTCCGTATCGCAAACATTGCTCTAAATGTACGATTATCTCGGTGGCCAAACTTTTTGCCGATACAATCCGTCGGGTGCATGACAACGAATCAATTTCTTCGCAATATCTCATAAAATAATTTCTGACAATACAATATGAATCGAGCCGCATCTTTCTGGTGCGGCTCGATTCATATTGTTAACTCACTGATTTTTGTGTCACTCCCGATGCCAAGTGACAATGTTGCCGGGAGCGGTTTTCGTCATGTCGATCAGTCTTTGGTTGGATGATCCTCTGAACAGAAGGTCTGTGTCATGCAGGTCAGCAACATATGGACCGTCTACGAGGACATCGATAATGCCGAGCAGTTCGGAGTATACCGGATTTTCCATAAGTTGTTCGACCGTGAAGCCCGTGTAGCACCATATGCTCTTGCCCGTGGCTTTTATAGCCCGGGCAAGAGCTGTGAGGGGTGATATCTGATATAGGGGGTCGCCACCTGAAAATGTCACATTGAAACCTGCTTCTTGTATGAGATCCATAATCTGTCCGATGGACATGTCGTGTCCGGATGAGAAATCCCATGTCGATGGGTTGTGGCATCCGGGACATTGGTGGGCGCATCCTGCGAAGTAGATGGATGTGCGCAGTCCAGGACCGTCGACACTTGTCCCTTCTACGATGTCGATGACTCGTAAGGTCTCCATCTTTAGCGATTATTTATGTACGATGCGGTCGTTGAGTTCGGCGAGTTTTGCACTGTTCCATCTGTCGGTAGTGCCGACGAGATATCCTGTGATACGCTGGAGTTTATCGATGTTATGACTGCCGCATTTTGGGCAGGTGTCGAGTTTTTCGTCTGCATTCTCATAGCCGCAATCCATGCAGCGGTTGCGATTGTGGTTGACAGAGCAATAGCCGATGTTGTGTTTGTCCATAAGATCCACAATGTCGGAGATCGCTTCGGGGTTGTGGGTTGCATCACCATCGATTTCGACATAGAATATATGGCCTCCTCTGGTAAGTTCGTGATATGGAGCCTCGATGCGGGCCTTATGGCAAGGAGAGCAGTGATAGTAGACCGGCACATGGTTGGAGTTGGTGTAATATATCTTATCTGTTATGCCGGGAATGATGCCGAATGACTTGCGGTCCTTGACGGTGAATTTGCCTGAGAGGCCTTCGGCTGGCGTGGCGAGTATGGAGTAGTTGTGGTCATACAGCTCGGAGTATTCATTGGCGCGGCTGCGCATATGGCTAACGATGCGCAGGCCGAGTTGTTGTGACGCTTCGCTTTCTCCATGATGTTTGCCTGTCAGGGCTACAAGACATTCAGCCAGACCGATAAATCCTATGCCAAGAGTGCCATGGTTGATCACCGGTTCTATGGTGTCTGTCGGTTTCAGTACATCTGCTCCGTTCCATAGTCTTGACATCAGCAGAGGGAACTGTTTCGCAAGGGCTGTTTTTTGGAAGTTGAAGCGGTCGTTCAATTGACGTGCAGCGATATCAAGGACATTGTCGAGACGTTTGAAAAATGTTTCTATACGTTCGTTCTCGTCGCGTATGCCCATGCATTCGATTGCTATGCGGACAATATTGACAGTCGTAAAGCTGAGGTTGCCTCTGCCAATTGATGTTTTTTCTCCATAACGATCCTCGAAGACGCGAGTGCGGCAACCCATTGTCGCAACCTCGTAGATGTATCGTTTCGGGTCGTCTGAACGCCATTTTTCGTGTTGGTTGAATGTGGCGTCAAGATTGACAAAGTTGGGGAAAAAGCGACGCGCGGTCACTTTGCATGCGAGTTGATAGAGGTCGTAGTTACGGTCTTCGGGCAAATAGCTGACTCCTCTTTTCTTTTTCCATATCTGGATAGGGAAGATGGCTGTAGCGCCATTGCCCACGCCCTCATAGGTGGTGTTGAGAAGCTCGCGGATGATGCATCGGCCTTCTGCTGATGTGTCTGTGCCGTAGTTGATTGAACTGAAAACAACCTGATTTCCACCGCGCGAGTGAATCGTGTTCATGTTGTGGATGAAGGCTTCCATGGCCTGATGGACACGGCTGACGGTGCGGTTGACTGCATGTTGGATGAATTTTTGTTCGCCTTCGAGATTGTCTACGGGACGTTTGATATAATCGTCGATGGCTACATTGTAGAGGTGGGAAAGATCTTGGCCATACAGAGGCTCGATGTTCTTTAGTTCTTCGATAAACGAGGTGCGTACATAGGGCGCAAGATAGAAGTCAAATGCAGGTATGGCTTGGCCTCCGTGCATTTCGTTTTGTGCGGTTTCAAGTGATATGCAGCCGATGATGCTTGCGGTTTCGATGCGTTTTGCGGGACGGGATTCACCGTGCCCGGCAATGAAACCGTTTTCGAGTATGCGATCAAGAGGATGCTGGACACAGGTCAAGCTCTTTGTAGGGTAATAGTCTTTATCGTGGATGTGAATATAGCCGTGTTTGACGGCTTCGCGCGCTTCGGGTGACAATAGATAGTCATCGACGAATGGTTTTGTCGTTTCACTCGCAAACTTCATCATCATGCCTGCAGGCGAATCTGTATTCATGTTTGCGTTTTCGCGGGTTATGTCGTTGTTTTTTGCCTCGATGATTTCCTGAAACATGTCGCGTGTTTTTGCTCTGCGGGCAATGCTTCTTTGGTCGCGGTAAGCGATATAGCGCTTCGCGACTTCTTTACGGGGACTTTTCATGAGCTCGAGCTCGACAAGATCTTGAATCTCCTCGACAGACATGCGCTCGTTGCCGTGGACGCCTATGCGATCGGTGATTTTATGTATGAGGGCTTCGTCTTCTCCAAGCTCTGTGGTGAGCATGGCTTTGCGGATGGCAGCCTTGATCTTTTCCTCGTTATAGCCTACGATGCGTCCGTCGCGCTTGACAACTGTCTGTATCATATCATCTTGGGTTGGTTGACGTTTTTATTCTGTTTGTTTTGCTTTGGATTTGGTCATATTTGACTTTGCAAATCTATAAATAAAAACATTTATATGCAACAAAAGATGATATAAAGTTTTATGTTTTGGAAAACTTTTTGATGTGTACTAAAAGTTAAAGTATTGATTATTAAATAAGTGTAAAAAGTTTTGGAAAACTTTGTGTTGATTATATTGTTTTGATGTTTTCTATATTGGCTCTTTCTTTGTCTTGTTTGCGGAACCCGGCGTCTTGTAACGAGACACCTTTATTATAGTCGTTGAGGTATAAACGTTTAGTTGCGACATATTCAGGAGAGCACAGGTCTGCCTTACAGTCGTATTTCACAGTCTCTATGCCTGCAAGCGACAGGAGAGTGTTGAATGCAGAACGGCTTGAAGATACCTGTTTTGCAGAGTTAGCCTTTGCGTATTTGATTTTATCTGGATAGGCGGTGTTATAAGCTTGTGAAGTCCATAATAAAAACGGTACGTGAAGCTGTGTGAAAGTCGGAGTGGGGGACGCGTGGAGAAAACGGCCTCTTTCGTCATCGAAGATATCTTCACCATGGTCTGATGTATAGATTACGGCACCGGGTACGGCAAGAGTCTCGATGGTGGATATGATTTCATCGAGAAGAAAGTCGGTGTAGCGTATCGAATTGTCATAGGCGTTTATCAGTTCGGCCTTATTTTCTGAATTTGCTTCAGACGCGTTATCAGGAGTGAAATGGCTGAATGAATCGTCGTAGCGTTCGCGATAATTGAAATGCGAGCCATAGGTATGGAGTATGACAAATAATTTATCAGATGACTCATTTTCCACAAACGATTTCATCATAGGAAGTAACTCCAGGTCATGAGCAAGAGGACTGTTGTCTTTAATGAAGATGGTTTTGTCGGCTTGATTGGCAAAAAAATCGATGAACGAATGGTTGCGCTGTTGATTTGAAAAGAATGCCGTTTGGAAACCGGCTTCTTTGAATGCTTCCGGCATGCCTTTGACGAGATAGATAGAATCCCCGAAATTCTGTGCGGTCAAGGCTGATATGAGCATCGGGACGCTCTTGTGGGTGGTGTTGCTTTCGGAGAGTGTGTATGGAAAATGAATGATGTCATCGCGTTTTGACAGCCGGGGTGTTGTCTCCCTGTCATATCCATACAATTGCCAATTGTCGGCTCTTGATGTCTCTCCGATGACAAAGACATAGACTTCTTTATGTTTGTCGGGATGGGTCGGTTTGGCATAAAAATCATATGGCGCTGATGTCGAATGATAGTTTTGTGTAGCGACAGTCCTTACTCCAGCCTCGCAGAGGTTGGCGATCACATTGACCGGGAATATGTCTCTGCGAATTGAGAAACGGGTGTCTGATATCAGACATGAAGCCAGAAGGACTAAGCCGACAATTATTGTCACTATGCCGGTTTTTCGCACAAGTCGCAGATTAGCCGGCGGGCAATGGTATTTTTGCTTCAATAGTATGATGGCCCATATGATCGGTGGCAGGTAAAATAGCAGCACGGTGGCAATAGCGATACCTAAATTGCTCAGGAGTTCTGTCACTTCACTCACGTTGGTTGTGGCGATGTTGAGAAACATGTCAATGGCTATGATAGACTCACCATAGAGATATAGCAGCACGATCTGAAAAGCAGCAAGAACCATCAGCGGCAGAAACAGAATTATTGATCTGCCGATTTTTGTCGATAATCCCATCAGAAATAGATATACGCCCAAAGGTAACACAATATCGGTCATCTTCACGATCGGAGTTACGTATTCGGTGATGGCGAGCGCAATGTTAGGTATGATCAGGAGTATGGGGAATACCCATAACAGATATGCTGGGTCGAAAATCTTAGAATGCTTCATTGATACTGAAAATAAATCCTGTCTGATGTCTTCCAAAGCCGAGGTCGAGACGGACGTTCATGTATTTTTTAAATTCCCATCGGTAGCCTATTCCGTAATTAGGCAGAACTTTACGCCATCTCATGGCGTCGAATTCAGGAAATACGGAACCGGCTCCAATCCACACTACCGCCCCATTTCTGCGCCATATGTGCTGACGCAGTTCGAGACATATGTCGATCTCGCATTTGTCGCGGTAGCGGCCTTCGAAATAGCCTCGCATTGTATAACTCCCGCCTATGATAGGCAGTAGCCCCCACGGAGTGTTGCCGTAAGTGAGATGTGTGTGGATTGTGGTGGCGAGTATGCCGCCTTTCCATATTTGATGAAACGATGAAGCTGTGAATTCGGTCTGCGAAAAGGCGTTTCTGTTGGCCATAAATCGCGGCTGGAAGAGTTGGTCGAGCCGGAGATATGTACCTTTGGTTGTATATGTTGAGTTGTCGCGGGTGTCATACTGCAATGTGAAACCGGCTCCAACGTTGAATGTGCGATGATCTTCGCCATCCCATAATTCGGGTTTGGCGAAATCTCGTCCGTTTATGTAATCGAAAGTCGCCATGGGCCCGCCGAAAAACTTTCCGCAGAAGCGCCACACGTATTCTGCCTGGGCATGGCTGTTGAGGTACTTGTACTTTGATTCGTTGTCATCGTTGATCGCGTTGTTGTAGCCAATGCCCCAGAATTTTGTATTGATGTTTGCAAAATTGACATCATAAGATATGCGTCTGTGGTCTCCGGGAAATATGTGTATGCCTCTGACACCGAGTTGCGCGCATAGTTTGGTCGTTATGTCAAAATAAATGGAGACATTAGAAGGCTGGACTGTGGAATCATTTTTGTCTTTGCGGTATACGCCTGCAGCGACAAGCCCGATGCCGAACTTCGAATCTGTCGAATAGTGAGGGCCGCCAATAAAGCTGAAGTCAAAATCTTTCTGCGGTTTTACGTCGTTGGTGTGGTTGAAATAGTCAAGGACTTTTTCATAGAGGTTCTTTGGTTTAGATACAACAGAGTCAGCCGCATTCTCAGTTGCTGACACCGGGAATGATGATAATATAAGCAATGTGCTGATGAGGACTGTTGTTCGCATATCTGTTTGGAATATCAATTGTCTGATTATATGTCAAATCGGTTTATAATACTACCGAGATAACAGATGAAATCAATATATATATAATCGTGATTGCAGCTACGATATAAACAACGTATACGGGCTTTTTGAGTGGAGTCCTGTCATAAGGTCTGAGTCTCATGTCGGATGATCTGCATATCATGTACACAGCCATGAAGCATAAGGCAGCAGCCAGGGAGCCGACTGCTGCGCCTGCCAGGAGATCTCCGGGATAGTGTACGCCAAGGTATATGCGGCTGTAAGAGTTGAGTACGGCCCAAAGGAAGATAAAAGCGGTGAAACTACGTTTGCGCAATACCAGAGCCATGAAAGTCGCGAGTGCAAACGAATTGGCGGCATGGCATGAAGGGAAGCCATAAGCACCGCCACGATAATTGTTGACTATGTGAGTGAATTCAGACAGAGGATTCTGGAGATTGGACGGCCTGAGGCGTTCGAATATGGGACGTATCAACGACGCGCATATCTGATCGGCCAGTGTGATGGTGAGAGCTATGCCTACGGCAAGCGCAAGCACTTGCCGGCCATTGAACTTACGTATCAAGACATAAAGCAAGGCTGCATACATGGCAATCCATATATACCGTCCGGAGAACATCGACATGAAGGTGTCGAAAAAAGCATTATGCATTCCGTTGAAAAAAAGAAATACTGAACTGTCTATGTTAGATATCGCTTCCATTTATAATTCTGACAAAGTGGTGTATACGGTCTGGAGTATTGCTTTGCATCTTGTTGCCGCACTATCGGGGTTCTCTCCTTCGCTGAAAGTTATCACATCGTTGTCGAGGTTGATCGAGACTGTGCCGTCAGGGCTGACAAAACCTGCGATCCCGGGCTCAGTGAAGAATGCATATCCATGTCCGGTGGAGTCAAAGAGATTGCGGCTGAACCGAAAATCCGACGAGTCTATGCCTAAGGCTTCGAGCAGGGTAGATGCTATTGAAGTCTGGTCTCCGTAAGTTGTTATTATTTCCGGTTGGCAGTCAACTGCACCTCCGGTGATGATCAGAGGCACATGATGCCGTGCGACAGCATTATCAAGATGTTGGGGATACACACCGTAGTGGTCGGCTGTTATAAAAATCAATGAATTGTCCCATTTCGGAGACACATACAGGCTGTCGATGAATGAACTTATGCAATGGTCAGCATAAGCAAACGCATTTTTCCGCTCGTTGTCAGTGAAGCGTGGATCTGAATATGGTACTTCAAACGGCTCATGGCTGCTTGAGGTCTGAAGCACTCTCAATGATGGTCGGGATGAAGAGTCTGATCTGACATCATCGAGCAGTCGCGAGAAGACGGCATCGTCGTGTGCGCCCCATTTGCTTGTGCGCTGACTAATTGGAAAATCCTTGTCGGATATGATATTTTCGAAACCTGAGCTGACAAGATATGCGAGCATGTTGGTGAAATTGGCATCACCTCCATAATAGTAAGACAGACGGTAATCGGCCTTGTCCTTCAGAGTCCGGGTCAGCGAAGGTGTATTCTCAATTTTGCGGGTATACTTCATCAGGCTCGTTGTCGGCTGTGCCGGAAAGGCGCTCAATATGGCCGGGATCGCACGGTCTGTGCGTGCGCCTGAGGCATAGAAGTTTGAGAAAAGAAGTCCGTGGCGAGAAAGCGAATCAAGACCTGACGCAATGTCCTCGCCGCCAAGTGCGGGCATCAGATGAGCTGAGAAACTTTCGAGTATGATGACATATATATCCGGTCTGTCCGTTTTGAGCCTCAGCCCCGATGTATCAGCGGGTTCACTGTTGCTTTTGATGAGATTGTCGACAATTCTCTCCGCTTCATCGTGGCTGAAATATCTGAACTGTGACGCGAAGTCTGTCTGGTGTGTGGCTGAATACATGAGGCTGAACAGAGGATTGACGGCAGCATGGTTCAGCCTTTGGTTTTCACTGAAATATGACCGGCTCAGATTCATTGTCGATACCGTAAGACTTCCTCGGATAGGAATGAACAAGGCCGCGGTAAGCAGGAGGGAAAGGACGAACGGAGCGGCCCGTCGCGACTTGTCGATTTTGATTTTAGCTGCGGTATGGTTTATCAACCAGTAGATTGCTGCCGAAAGGAGAATAAATGACGTTATGGCGATTGCTGCAGTCTTGAAGTCCGCGCTTGCCATTGCTGAAGACGGAGATGAGAAGAAATAGAAAAATGGAGTGGCGTCGAGCCTGAAGTTCCAATAGTCATAAAGCACAAGATCGAGAATGTAGACAAGGCTTATCAAGGTTGCGCTCACGAAGGTGTAGATTTTTAATGCAATATCTGTTGCGCGTCCACCGCACAAGGTGGACACGGTGATCACCAGCGCAGGTATAAGAGTGAAATATCCGGCAACGGAGCAGTCCATGGCCACACCATGGGCAATCACCGCAAACCAGTCGCCTGGGCCTGTTTCGCCCATCAGCGGATGATATACAGCCATGAATACAAGCTTCAAGGCTATGAACAAAATGAGGTAAATGCCGAAAAACGACAGTATTTTTACCGCAACTTTAGTCATGATTGTTTTTAAGTCGGGCTTTGCCCTGATTAATGTGATGAAAATTTATGTAGTGCCTGACGGCGTTGGCGACGTCTTATCTGCGTGATGTGCGTATGATGCCTCGTTGGGTGATCACGTAGTCGACAGGTACGTCGTGGACATCTGTGTCAAATTCGTCGATGAGCTGAAAATCGTAAGCCACGCCAACCTTGATTGCCTTTGTGTCGCGGAGCAGCCTGTCGTAGTATCCTTTGCCTCGGCCGACTCTGTTGCCTCGGTGGTCGTAAGCAACAGCCGGCACAACAACCATGTCGATTTCAGACATGTCACGGACGTCATCGCCCTCGGGCTCCTCTATGTTGAAAGCACCCAGGTGAAGCCGTGTTTTTGAATATGGCAGGATCTCGAGATTGACGCCGTTGACACGAGGCAGGAAGAACCTTTTAATCTTGTGCCATTTGTCGATGAACGCAATCGTTGACAATTCGTCGGGAAGAGAATGGTAGAGCAGTATGTTTTCCGACATCATGAATGCTGCCGTGTGTTCAAGCAGTGAGAATACAGCGTCAGCGGCCTGAGCCTTCTCTTTTTCGTCGAGAAGATTCTTATGTGCTCTGATGCGGATGCGGATGTCATTTTTGTTCATTGTTATCACTCTGTATGGTTTTTGCTCTCTCATATTGCACCGGATGTCTGGCATTGCCTTCGTCGAGCAATTTCATTGCCTGGCGTACAGTGCTGTCACGCTTGTTGTAGATTTCGTAGAAGGCATCGAAACCGAGTATGTCCCGCGCAATGAGAGCTTTCAGATGATTAACAATCAGAGAAGCCGAAATGTTGATATAGTGCCACCTTGCAGGTATGCCTTTCGAAGATGCGTAATGAACGAATGATTGCAGGATGGCCGCATCTGATGGCAACATGGCAAGCAGTTCGTTGACATTGTCGGCTTTTGAAAATTCGTCACGGTTGAGGTCGGCAGTCTCGTAGGCATATTTCTGTAACAGCCCTGCGTTGGATACATTGATGAAGTATGATGAGTAACCGGTCGTGTCAGACGGAACAAACAGATCGGGCATTATGCCACCGCCCCCGTAGACCGTGCGCCCGTTCATGGTCTTGAATGTCTCGTCGGTTTTGAGCGATATGCTGTCAGCGCTGAATATCTCACCTCGGTTATATCTCTCGATAATCTCTTCATCATATTGGTCAGTATTGCCTCTTTGGAAGTCTTTCTGGATGCAACGTCCGGATGGGGTGTAATAACGTTGTATGGTGAGTCTGACTTCGCTTGAATCAGGAAGCATGATAGGCCGTTGCACAAGCCCTTTGCCAAAAGAACGGCGTCCGACGATGATGCCTCGGTCGTTGTCTTGGATAGCACCGGCAAGTATTTCGCTTGAACTTGCGGTGAATTCATCTACGAGCACGACGAGTTCCTCTTCTTGAAATGCGCCTGTTCCGTCGCTGAACACCATGGAGTTGCCTTTTTCATTACGCCCCTTTGTCATCACGATCGTGCTTTGTGCCGGCAGGAACTCGTTGGCCATCATTATGGCCGGCTCCATATAGCCGCCGCCATTGCCGCGAAGGTCTATGACAAATCGTTTGGCACCAAGATATTTGAGACGGCTCAATGCTTGTAGAAACTCTCTGTATGTCGTCTTTGCAAATCGATTGACCTTGACATAGCCGGTCGTGTCGTCAATCAGATATGAAGCATCGACTGAGGTCATCGGTATGTCACCTCGCTCGATGTCGAATGTCAATGTCTTTGGTGTGTTGTTGCGTTTTACGTGGATTGTGACTGATGTGCCCTTGTCGCCGCGGAGCATCGAGCGCACATCTTCGTCCGATATATGACGTTCGATCAAATCTATAGAGTCTACAGCTATGATCCTGTCTCCCGGTACAACTCCGACCTTTTCGGCCGGTCCGCCTGATATGACTTCAACGACGCAGATTGTGTCGTTCATTACCTGAAACTGTATTCCTATGCCACCGAAACTGCCTTCAAGTTCGCCGTTGACCTTCTCGAGGTCTTTGGCCGGAATATAGGAGGAGTGGGGGTCGAGGTTTTTTAGCAGAAGTGGTATCTGTTGCTCGACAAGGCTGTCAAGGTCTATGGCATCGACATATTCGTGGTCAATTATGTCAAACAATGTGTTCAATTTGTTTTGTGTCGAGGTCAGTGTGCGACCTCCGGCGAGAGTATATCCAATCCAAATGCCGCCAATCACAGCGATTGCAGCCAATAGTGGCAGCCAGACGGCCAGTTTTTTTCCGGAATTCATGTTTCAGGGAGATTGTTAGAGTTGAGTCAGATGTTGTCTTGCAATCAGATTAACGCCAACGCGAGACATCTTTTTTAATATAGCTATGATATGCGTTGAGTGAACTGTGATATCATACTCACTCATGGAGTTGGTGATAGGGTGATGAATCATTGTTTATGTCAATCCGTATTCGATATGTGGACACATTCGACACCGGCGCGTTCCAGCAGGTCTATGCCGTCGGTCATGCGGTAGAGTTCATTGAAGACTACTCGCTTGATGCCCGACTGTATGATCAGTTTGGCGCATTCGAGGCATGGAGAAGCCGTGACATATAATGTCGCTCCGTCGCTTGAATTATTGCTGCGTGCAACTTTGGTTATGGCGTTGGCTTCGGCGTGCAGAACATATGGTTTGGTCTGTCCTGTCTCATCTTCGCATATGTTTTCAAAGCCGGCCGGTGTGCCGTTATATCCGTCGGAGATGATCATCTGGTCTTTGACAATGATTGCTCCTACCTTTCTGCGCTCGCAATATGAGTTCTCGGCCCAGATTGCTGACATGCGCAGATATCTCTTGTCGAGTATTTCCTGCTTTTCGTACGCTTGTGTCATTTGCGTGTTGGGGAATGAGTTTTATCTTACAAAGATACAATTTTTTTTGTAAGCCACCACATCCGACATAAGAATTTACTCCTAATAAGCAATAAATGTCAGCACAGAAGTCAAATGAGGAGCCGACAGATGGCTGTCTGATGGTCGCTATACAAGCAGAGCCACACGATAGACTGCAAACGCGACGACCCATGCTGCCATAGTGTTATAGATTACGCTGAACGCTCCCCATCGCCAGTCTCCTGTTTCACGAGCGATGGCAGTGACGGTTGCTATGCACGGGCAGTATAATAGGATGAATATCAGGAAGGCAAGAGCCGACGGGCCGTTGAAGTCAGGTTTTCCTGTCGATGGATCAGGTGCAGATATCCGTTCGCTCAGGCGGGCATCGCTCACGGCTTCGTTGTCTGTGTAGAGCACACCTAATGTGGAAACAACGATTTCTTTAGCCGGAACTCCGGCAAGCGCTGCCACTGACGCTCGCCAATGGAAGCCTATAGGCTCCATGACCGGTGTAATGGCTTTGCCCATCATTTCAAGATAGGAGTCTGTCGATGGATTGATATCGGTGTCAGATAACTCTACGGATTGGCCGCTGATGGATTCCTGTGGCCCGTCGTGGCGTGGAAAATAGTTCAGGGCCCAGACGAGTATGCTCGCCACAAGAATCGTACCTCCCATTTTGCGTAGATATTGCACTCCTTTTGCCCATGTGTGTCGCAATGATGCCTTCATTGTGGGCATGCGGTAGGGTGGAAGTTCCATTACAAAGGGGGTTTCGTCGGTCTTGAATAGAAAACGTCTCAGCATGCGGGCCGTTATGACGGCCATTATTATACCTGCTACATATAGTCCCATGAATACCACTGCTGCGTTAGATGGGAAGAATGTTCCGATAAGCAAGACGTAGATCGGAAGACGTGCCGAACATGACATGAACGGATTTATCAGAATTGTGATCAGGCGGCTCGAACGGCTTTCGATAGCTCTTGTCGATATGATGGCAGGCACATTGCATCCAAAGCCCATGATAAGAGGTATGAATGATTTGCCGTGCAGTCCTATGCGGTGCATTACCTTGTCCATTATGAAAGCGGCTCTGGCCATATAACCTGAGTCTTCCATAAACGAGATGCAGAAGTATAATATAAGGATGTTGGGCAGAAAAACTATGACTCCGCCGACTCCGCCGATTATTCCGTCGCAGACGAGATCCTTGAGTATGCCGTCAGGCATTACGGCGTGGACTGAGGTGCTCAGCCATGATACAGCGCTCTCTATCCAGTCCATAGGATACTGACCGATGGAGAACGTCGCCCAAAATATCAGGAACATTATTATAAAGAATAATGGAAACCCGAACAGTTTGCTTGTGACAAGAGAGTCTATTAGACGGGACTTATTGACGGTAGAGTCGGATCCAGAGGTGAATGTTTCGGCCAATGCACCGGCAATAAAGCCATATTTTTCGGCTGCTATGGCCGATGATATATCTTCGTTCTGGAGAGTCTCGATGCGGCCTTTCAGTTCGTCGCGCAGAAGCAGTATGCGCTTGCCATGTGAGGTGCGCTTGATGATTTCTTCGGCCTCGCGGTCTCCTTCGAGAAGCTTTATGGCAAGATAACGCGGTGAAAAATGGCGTTCGACGTCATCTGTCTTAATCTCGTCAATCAGCTGTCTGACGGCTGTCTCTATGTCATGTCCGAGGCTTACGTGGACGTGTCTTACGGATTTATCCTGTCCTTCGAAAACCGAGATGACGGTGTCGAACAGGGCGTCGATGCCTTCTCCGTTACGCGCCACAATAGGGACCATAGGCACACCGATCATTTCGCCGAGCATCTTGTAGTCTAACTCCGCTCCCTTTGAGCGGACTTCGTCATACATGTTGAGGGCAATGACCATGCTGCGGTCCATGTCGATGAGTTCTGTTGACAGATATAGGTTGCGTTCAAGATTGGATGCGTCGACAACGTTTATGATAACATCCGGATTTGAGTCTCTGAGATATCTCCTGACGTAGAGTTCCTCGGGTGAATAGCTTGCGAGTGAGTATGTGCCCGGAAGGTCTACGATGTTGATATGATAGCCGTTATGGGTGAACACACCCGATTTTGCATCAACGGTGACTCCGCTGTAGTTGCCGACGCGCTCAGTCATGCCGGAGGCTATGTTGAACAGTGAGGTCTTGCCACAATTAGGATTGCCGATAAGGGCAACATTGATTGTGTGTCCTTCGCGGTCTATGATGCTCTGACTTTCGTTATCAGACATGATGGTGCCTGAGCTGTGAATTGCGACGGACGGTTCATTTTCTGCAATTTTGACAACTTCAATCATATGAGCCTCTTCACGGCGAAGTGATATATCATAGCCCATGATTGAATAGTTGATGGGGTCTTTCAGCGGGGCATGGCGTATGACATCCACCTGTCTGCCCTTGATAAAACCCATTTCCATGACGCGTTTTCTGAATGCGCCATGACCCAGAATTTTTATGATGATGCCGGTCTCGCCGGTCTGAAGGTCTGACAATCTCATAAAAACAGCTCTTTGATCCGATAACTTGTTTTAAGGCTGCAAAATTGCAAAAAAATATTCTCTTATTAAAATTTTCGGAACATTTATTTAAAATGATTCTAAATTAGAGCGGCGTTTGGACCTATGATGCCGACAAGCGGTCTAAAATGTGTAATTTTGTCGTTATGATGAATGTCAGCCTATGGATATCGAGACGTCTGCGTCTGTCCGGAAATTCCGGCGGCAGACTGTCGGCCGCAACTGTAATTGCCGTGTGCGGGGTTGCGATTGCCGTTATGGTAATGGAACTCACTCTCGCAGTGGTGAGTGGCTTCAGACAGCAGATCAGTCATAAAGTCATGGGATTTGAGGCTCAGGTCGCGATCGGCGCACCATTTGATTATGGTAATGGCGTCTATGAGGAGTATGTGAGACTCAGCGATGATCTCAGAAAAGTTGTGGCGTGTATGGGGGATAATCATTTGCCGTCGGTTGCGATGCAGATGCCTGCTATGATCAAAACTGAAGATGACTTTGCCGGGATGATCTACCTTGGATTTGACCGTCAGCATGATGATGAGTTCGAGCGCGACAATATCGTAGACGGAGAGTGGCCCGATTTCAATGATCCGGCTGCATCTGGGGCGTTGGTTATATCGAGGGTAACGGCCGGGAAACTGTCGCTTGGGGTGGGAGACAAGATATATTCCTGCTTTTTCTCAGACGGAGCTATGAAGATGCGCCGTCACACTATAGCAGGCATCTATGAGTCTAATCTTGGTGAGTTTGACAAAACTGTGGCATATGCATCTTTGCCGGTTTTGCAACGCATTGCCGGGGTGGATTCATTGAGTGGCACAAGAATCGAGTTTTCAGGCTACGTTCAGGACGAGATTGAAGCGGCTGCATCGGCTCTACGGAATGAGCTTGTGGATGCGGCTTACCGTGGGGCTTTGGAGCAGATATATCCTGTCACAACCGTCCTGCAGACCGGTGCCGTATATTTCAATTGGCTTGCATTGCTCGACACCAATGTCGCTGTGATTTTCATCCTTATGTTGTGTGTGTCAGGATTTACGTTGATTTCGAGTATGTTCCTGATTATGTTAGACCGCATTCCTACGATTGGGGTGTTTCGCTCGATCGGTGCTTCCCGAGGCTTTGTATGCAAAGTTTTTCTGGGTATGGGAATGAAGCTTGCGGTTATTGGTATGATTATCGGCAATGTTGCGGGACTGTCGCTGTGTTTTTTGCAGGAGTATACACATTTCATGACACTCGACCCTCAGATGTATTATCTACGCTTCGTTCCGGTTGATCTCGGGTTGGCTGACATATTGCTGCTCAATCTTGGTGTCGCAATGGCTTCGGCTGTGATGTTGCTGATTCCGTCTCTGTCGGCCTCACGTGTTTCGCCTGCCTCGGCAATTAAATTTGACTGACGGGCAAACCCGCGGTGTTGTCTGTTGTTATTAATTATGAAATTAATGGACTAAGTGGGCAAAATTCACAATAA
This sequence comes from uncultured Muribaculaceae bacterium, assembly GCA_964018265.1. Lineage (GTDB taxonomy): Bacteria > Bacteroidota > Bacteroidia > Bacteroidales > Muribaculaceae > CAG-873. The sequence goes on along the minus strand of CAXHOY010000001.1, from coordinate 233,302 downwards.
AATCTAATCAGTCTTTAAAACGCGGCTGCTCATGATTATTTGTGAAAAAAAATAATTAAATTTGCTCCCTGATACACATCTTTAATATTAGTATTCATCATTAAATGACTCAAAACGAAAATCTACAGCAACTGATTATAGAGGGAATCCAAGAACGAAAAGGTCGCAAAATCACCATAGTCGATATGTCTGAAATCGAATCTGCGGCTGCGTCACGTTTCATTATAGCCGAAGGATCGTCATCGATGCAGGTCGGTGCGATAGCTGACAGTGTGCGGGACTATTTGCTCGGACATGCACACATTAAGCCGTATAATTATGATGGATATACGAATTCTGAATGGATTGTGATCGACTATGGAGACACGCTTGTCCACATATTTGTTCCCGAAGCCCGTACCAGATACAATCTTGAAGAACTTTGGAATGACGCAGTCATAACAGATGTCCCGGATTTAGATTAAACAATAAACATAATATATATAGAGAGAGTCATATGCCTCTGACAAATAATTCACCAAAGAAGCCAAATAAGAAATTCCAGTTCAAGTTCAGCATGTATTGGATGTATGTGCTTGTCCTGCTGTTTATCGCCGGTGTATATTATCTTGATGATAATTCAATAACACATAATGTCAACTATTCTGATTTCGAACGTTATGTCGAGCAGGATCATGGCATTACTAAAATCGTCGTTTACACAGATAAAAAGGAAGCGGAAGGATTTCTGACAGACTCGCTTGCGTCTGCTCTGTTCCATCAGCGTCAGTTCATGCCGGGGCAGGGTATTGTCGCGAAAGTGATTACGGATATACCGTCGGCCGACAAACTCGATTCTAAAATTGACGAATGGCGCGCTTCAGGAGCGTTCAAGGGTGACGTGAAATATGAAAAGAGCGGACAGTTCGGTTCTCTGTTATGGACATTCGGGCCTATTTTGCTTATGATATTCTTCTGGTTCTATATCATGAAACGAATGTCGGGAGGCGGTGGTTCCGGTGGCGGCGGAGGCGTCTTCTCGGTCGGCAAGTCTAAGGCTATGCTTTTTGACAAGGACAACGCTGTGCAGGTGACCTTCAAGGATGTGGCCGGCTTGTCAGAAGCAAAGACCGAGATTGAAGAAATCGTCGAGTTCCTGAAGAACCCCAAACGCTATACAGACCTTGGCGGTAAAATTCCAAAGGGTGCTCTGCTTGTCGGCCCTCCCGGAACCGGTAAGACTCTTCTTGCAAAAGCAGTGGCCGGAGAGGCAAACGTGCCTTTCTTCTCAATGTCAGGCAGCGACTTTGTCGAGATGTTTGTGGGCGTTGGTGCATCTCGAGTAAGAGATCTCTTCCGTCAGGCAAAAGAAAAGGCTCCTTGCATAGTGTTCATCGATGAAATTGATGCAGTCGGTCGTGCCCGCGGTCGCAATCCAAACATGGGCTCAAATGACGAACGCGAGAATACCCTCAACCAACTTCTGACCGAGATGGACGGCTTCGGCAGCAACAGCGGTGTGATCATACTCGCTGCGACAAACCGTGCAGACATCCTTGACAAGGCTCTGTTACGAGCCGGACGTTTCGATCGTCAGATTTATGTGGATCTTCCGGATCTCAATGATCGTGTTGCAATATTCAAGGTACATCTCCGCAACATTAAGATCGATGACTCGCTTGACATAGAACTGCTTGCCCGACAGACTCCCGGATTCTCAGGTGCGGAGATAGCAAATGTCTGCAATGAAGCCGCACTGATTGCCGCCCGCCACAACAAGCAGAGTGTCGGCAAAGATGATTTCTCAGCAGCTGTAGACCGTATTATAGGTGGTCTTGAGAAGCGTTCTAAGATTACAACGGACGAGGAGAAGAAAGCCATTGCTATCCACGAAGCCGGTCATGCCACTGTGTCATGGCATCTTCGTTATGCCAATCCTCTGATTAAAGTGACAATTGTTCCGAGAGGCAAGGCTCTCGGAGCTGCATGGTATCTGCCTGAAGAGCGTCAGATCACGCCTTCCCAGGCTTTGCTCGACGAGATGTGCTCTACGCTCGGCGGTCGTGCGGCCGAAGAACTTTTTCTTGGACGTATCTCGACAGGAGCGGCAAACGACCTTGAAAGAGTGACAAAACAAGCCTATGCGATGGTTGTCTACTATGGCATGAGTGACCGTCTGCCCAATCTCTGTTACTATGATTCGACTGGTCAGGACTATGGTTTCTCCAAGCCTTATAGTGACGAGAGAGCCCGCATAATAGATGAAGAAGTGTCACGTATCATTTCTGAACAATATGAGCGCGCAAAGTCAATACTTAAGGAACACATGAAAGGACATGGAGAGTTGGCTGACACGCTCATCAGCCGTGAAGTGATTTTTACGGAAGACGTAGAGCGCATATTCGGCAAGCGGCCATGGACATCGCGCACTGATGAGATTTTTGCCTCTCGGGCAGAAGAGGGCGATGAAGATGACAGTCCGGTCGAGGATGTAGAGGTTGAAGAAAGCTCCGATACAGATAAATCCGCAGCTACGCCTCCGCCATACAATGGTCCCGAAAAATGACATGGTTTTATACAAAAAGCTCCGCAACTGTTTGCGGAGCTTTTAAGTATAAAATCAAAGTGATATAGAACTGATCAAAGGAAGCTACCAGGTCACATTTGGTGATTTAAGATAAACATGTGGAGGGCAATCGGCAAATGGCTCTAAGTGGGACGCTGATTGTCTCAGAAGTCCAGAAGTCTGAGAAATTCTTGTCTTAGAGACTCATTTGTAGAGAAATCTCCACAGTATTCGATTGTTGTGGTAGAAGAGTCTTGTTTTTCGACGCCCCTCATTTTCATGCACAGGTGTTGGGCATTGCATGCCACAATTACGCCCTTGGCTTTGGTTATACGTGCTATTTCCTCGCAAACCTGAGCAGTGAGGCGTTCTTGCACCTGCAGACGACGTGCAAATACATTGACAAGGCGTGCGACTTTGCTTAGTCCAACAATTTTTCCGTCAGGTATGTAACCGATTGATACTTTTCCGAAGAAAGGCAGTATGTGATGCTCGCACATGGAATAGAATTCGATATCTTTGACCATCACAATCCTCGATCCATCATGATCAAACAAAGCTTCATGCACAACTTTGTCTACATCGCTGCGATAACCGGATGTGAGATAGTATAGAGCCTTGGCTGCGCGTACAGGTGTTTTTTTCAGACCTTCGCGCTCAGTATCTTCTCCAAGAAGATTGATAATCTCCTTGACGTGTTGTGCTATGAGTTCAATCTTTTCGTCGTCTTTAGTCTGGATCATAAGATGTTACTGTTTAATCCTGTCGCGCACGATGCGTAGTGACTTTGCCATCGCCGGAAATGCCTGTCGGATTTCAGCCATAGCAGCCTCTGCTTCGCTACGTGTAGTGAAGTCTCCAACCTTCACACGCCAATATGGGGAGTTGAAGGTGACATAGGCCGAGAGGTGAGGAAAGTGTGTCTCAATCTGCTGTTTTCGGCTTTGTGCCTCTTGTTTGGCAGTGCGGACATTGTTGTCATCGAAAATCTGCACACGATAGCCGGCTTTGACTTTAGGAGCGGCCGAGATCGTTTGTTCGTCGCTTTCTGCAGTCATCTCGACATCTGTCACAATTTTCTGAAGACGAGCATTCAGAGCCTGTGGCTGGATCACTGTGACAGTGCCTCCGGCATTGATGTGGTCAGCGATTGTCTGATCAGCTCCGAACATCATGTCCGGGATGAGACAAAGAGCCATCAGAGGTGACAATATTTTGAGGCAGACTTTCATTTGCGTGTTAAATTAATAATAGCGGGTACAAAGTTAACAATTTTTCTCAGTACCCGCCATTATAATATTTTATAAAAATGATAAATTAGTTGAATGCCTCAACTATGCCCATGAAGTCTGCGCACTTCAAGGCCGCGCCACCGATGAGACCACCGTCGACGTCAGGTTTGGCGAAGAGTTCCTTTGCGTTTGAAGGTTTGCAGCTGCCGCCATAGAGAATTGAGGTGTTGTCAGCGACTTCCTTGCCATATTTTTCAGCAATGACACCGCGGATGAATGCGTGCATGTCTTCAGCCTGGTCAGCTGTTGCAGTCTTACCTGTGCCGATAGCCCAGACGGGTTCGTAAGCAAGGATGATTTTTCCAAATTCTTCTGCCGGGAGGTGGAAGAGAGCATCGACAATCTGTTTCTTCACTACATCGAAGTATGTGCCGTTTTCGCGTTCTTCGAGTACTTCACCGATGCAGAAAATAGGGGTGAGATTGTTTTCGAAGGCGAGAGCAACTTTCTCACGGAGAGTCTCAGATGTCTCACCATAGTATTGGCGGCGTTCTGAGTGACCGAGGATCACATATTTAGCGCCTGTTGAAGCGACCATGGCAGCTGAAACTTCACCGGTGTATGCGCCCGATTTGTGGTCAGCGCAGTTTTCAGCACCAAGACCGAGAGTCTGGCTGCAGATTTTTTCGTTGATTGAAGCAAGGTGAGTGAAAGGTACGCAAATCACCACGTCGCAGTTGTGTGCGGTAGCCTTGACAGCTGCGTTGACTTCTTCGGCAAGGGCGATACCCTCTTGGAGAGTGGTATTCATTTTCCAGTTGCCGGCAACAATGTTTTTTCTCATTATCTGTGCGGTTTAAAATTAGTGTATTGTTGTTATTGACAATGCAAAGTTACGATTTTTTTTGCGAACGGCGTTCAAAATAGCGGTCTAAGATGCGGTTGGGAAAATTGAGGGTGTAGACAACCACGAGCCATAAGACAAATATCGCCGTGATGACAAGATTTAGTTTGCCATCGTCCACAGCCATTGAGCCACTGAAAAATTCGGCTACATCGTCGATATTACGTAAGGTGTCATGGCGTATGGACGAGAGGTTGCGTTTCCATACAATTGTTCCATCCGGATTTATATATAGAAGTCCGGCATCTCCTCTTACAAGCTCTTTTAGAGATGTATCTTCCGAGGTGTAAACTTCATATGATGGCAGGGCAAGTTGTCGCCAACCATCAAGATTTTCGCCGTCAGCAGCCACGAGCGCCACCATGCGGCCGCCTCGCGCAGCAATGGCTGAAGACAGTTCGTTTGCAAGTCGTGCGCGTGTGAGATAGTGGATGCCGGGATCGGGGACCGCAAGCAGAAGCATCTCTTCGCCGCAAGTCAGGATGTCGGATGTCACATCTTCATCTCCGTCGCTTATCGACAGTGTGCGGTTGTCATCGTTTGCTTCGATTTCAGTGCGGACGTATGTCCATGTTGAGTCCGGAAGTGCATCGAGAGTGAAAGACTGAGTCAGTCCGTCGCGTGTGTAGATATAATGCTCTTCTTCTGTGGATGACGCCTCATCAGAAAATATTGTCGAACCAGTCGGATATGGCCTGAAATCAACCAACGGTTGGTAACGGTAGCCGCAGAAGGCAAGTGCCAGACTGAACATTATAGCCCCGACCACAACGAGCCATTGTATGCCTGGTTCGTAGAGACCTTTGATCCGTGTGTTATACTTCAGCAGGATTATTATCAGGAGTGTGAGTACGATGTTTTTAGCCAATGTTGCGTTGTTTGACAACTGGACGAAGTCTCCGAAGCATCCGCAGTCGCTGACCGGATTGGCGATGGCAATGTACACCGTCAGAGGTAGCATCATGGACATAAACGCAGCGGCCATCCATAATGCACCGCGTCGTAAGGCGCCAAACAGGATGAGTATCCCGACCGTAAACTCAGCAACCGACAAGGAGACTGCGGCTGTGAGCGTCAATTCGCGTGGGAACGCGTTTCCCCACACATTCAGATATTCTTCGATCTTATAAACGAAGCCCCATGGATCTATAGATTTGGCCCAGCCTGAAACAATAAATGTAATTCCGACCGCAAGGCGCAAGGCTATAATGACCGCCCGTCCGGCAACAGACGTCGTATTTTTGTCAGGCTTCACTGCCATTTGTGAGTTTTATGATGCCGAAAATAGCGTAGTTTGCCATATCCATGTAGTTGGCGTCGATGCCTTCCGACACGCATGTCGCTCCACAGTGGTCCTCGATTTCTTTAGTCCTTTGTATCTTTGTCAGGATAAGATCAGTGTATGACAGCACCCTCATCATGCGCCAGGCTTCGTCATAATCGTGGTTTTTGGCGATCATTAGATTGCGTAGTTTTGTGGCAATGCCGTCATACCAACGTAAGGCGGTGGCATTGTCAATGTCTTTGGAATCTGAAAAACCATGCTCGAGTTGTATGATGCCTACAATGCCATAATTGACAATGGCTATGAATTCTGGCAAAATGCCTTCACCGACAGCCGAGTGTCCTTTGATCTCAAGCGAGCGTATGCGTTTGGCTTTGATGAAGATCTGGTCAGTCAGGGCTGCAGGCCGCATTATGCGCCACGATGCGCCATAGTCTGACAGTTTCTTTTCAAATATATTCCTGCAAAGGCTGAGTGCCTCATCAAACTGCTGGTTTGTATCGCTCATTGTCAAATGTGTTAGCGTGGTTCAAATGTTACTCACGACAAAATTAACAAAAAATCCCTATATGCTCAAAATATCACCGCTTACATTTATCGAGGTCGGAAGATGTTTGGCAGCTATGATGATTTTGGCACGGGCTTTGCATATTATTTCAATGCTATACCGAAACAAAAGTTGGCTGCATTTGTTAGATATTCAAAGACAGCGGATATTCTCATCCGCATCAACATATAGATTATAATCAAATTCAATATAACATAAGTCTCATTATGAACTTCAATAATTTTACAATCAAGTCTCAGGAGGCAATTCAGAAGGCTGTTGAGATTACCAAGGCGGCGGGACAGCAGTCTATCGAACCTGTCCATCTGCTCAAAGGAGTTGTGGAAGAAGGGGAGTCGTTAGTGAAGTTTATTTTCCAGAAGATCGGGGCAAACCTCCCAGTTGTCCTCTCTCAGATAGACCGTGCGATCGACTCTCTGCCTAAAGTGTCAGGTTCGGAACCATACTTGAGCCGGACTTCAAACGATGTGCTTCAAAAGGCACTTGACATAGCCCGTAAGCAGGGTGATGAATATGTCACACTTGAGGCCATGCTGATGGCTATTTTTGATATCAATTCACAGGCTTCGACCATACTCAAGGATGCCGGACTCGGTGGCAAGGAACTGCAGGCGGCCGTTGATGAGCTCCGCAAAGGCAAAAAAGCCACCGATCAAGGCGCTGAAGAGACATATAATGCGTTGTCAAAGTATGCCGTAAACCTCAACGAACGTGCCCGTTCCGGCAAACTTGATCCGGTGATTGGCCGTGACGAGGAAATCCGTCGGGTACTGCAGATATTGAGCCGGCGCACCAAGAATAATCCTATGCTGATAGGAGAGCCGGGCACGGGTAAGACTGCCATTGCCGAGGGGCTTGCTCATCGTATTGTGCGTGGGGATGTGCCTGAAAACCTGCGCACCAAGCAGATTTATTCTCTCGATATGGGTGCTCTTGTTGCAGGGGCAAAATATAAGGGCGAATTTGAAGAACGCCTGAAAGCTATCGTCAATGAAGTCACTTCGGCAGAAGGCGAAATCATTCTGTTTATTGATGAAATTCACACTCTTGTCGGTGCGGGCAAAGGGGAGGGAGCAATGGATGCTGCCAATATCCTCAAACCGGCCCTTGCAAGAGGTGAGCTGAGAAGCATCGGTGCCACAACGCTCGACGAATATCAAAAGTATTTTGAAAAAGACAAGGCTCTCGAACGTCGTTTCCAGAAGGTAATGGTCAACGAACCAGACGAAGCAAGTGCGATAGCGATTCTGCGTGGGTTGAAAGAACGCTATGAAAACCACCATAAGGTGCGCATCCGTGATGAAGCGATTATTGCGGCCGTTCAATTGTCCGAACGGTATATCACAGACCGTTTCCTTCCTGACAAGGCAATTGATCTGATCGACGAGGCAGCCTCAAAACTGAAGCTTGAGATTGACTCTGTGCCACAGGCTCTCGATGATATATCACGACGCATTGCCCAGAAGGAAATCGAACGTGAGGCCATCAAACGCGAAGGTGACAAGGAGAAGGTCCGTGACATTGAGAAGGAACTGGCCCAGTTGCGCGAGGAAGAAAAGGAATACTCCGCAAAGTGGAAGGCTGAAAAAGAACTGATCAACCGCATTCAGCAGAATAAGATTGACATCGAACAACTCAGTTTTGATGCCGACAAAGCCGAACGTGAAGGCGACTATGCAAAGGTTGCGGAGATACGTTACTCCCGCATTCAGGATAAAGAAAAGGAAAATGTCGCGATACAGGAGCAGCTGCGCATGATGCAAGGAGACAGGGCCTTGATCAAGGAGGAGGTAGATTCGGAAGACATTGCTGATGTTGTGTCTCGCTGGACGGGCATCCCTGTCAACAAGATGGTCCAGAGCGAAAAAGAGAAACTGCTCCATCTTGAGGCCGAACTCCACTCCCGCGTTGTCGGTCAGGACGAGGCCATCAGCGCCATCGCCGACGCTGTCCGACGCAGCCGTGCCGGTCTAAATGACCCGCGCCGACCTATCGGCTCCTTCATTTTCCTCGGCACTACCGGTGTGGGCAAAACCGAACTTGCGAAGGCGCTTGCTGAATACCTCTTTGACGACGAGAACATGATGACACGTATCGACATGAGCGAATATCAGGAGAAACACGCAGTGTCGCGTCTGGTCGGAGCGCCTCCGGGATATGTCGGCTATGACGAGGGCGGTCAGTTGACAGAGGCCGTAAGACGTAAACCATACTCTGTCGTATTGTTTGATGAGATTGAAAAAGCTCATCCTGACGTGTTCAACATCCTGCTTCAAGTGCTCGATGACGGAAGACTTACTGACAACAAAGGACGTAACGTAAACTTCAAGAACACAATCATAATCATGACTTCGAACATGGGTTCGCACCTGATACGCGATAATTTTGCGGCCATGACTGATGACAACCATGTCGAGACCGTAGAAAAGACAAAGCAGCAGGTGCTTGACATGCTGAAGAAGACGATACGCCCTGAGTTCCTGAACAGAATAGATGAAATAATAATGTTCACTCCTCTTAATCGTGTTGAGATTGAAGAAATCGTCGGCCTGCAGATCAGGAGCATTCAAAAGATGCTTGAGTATAACAGTGGTATACGCCTCGAAGTCACTCCTAAAGCGTTGTCATACCTTGCAGATGAAGGCTACGATCCTGAATTTGGAGCACGTCCTGTCAAACGTGTGATCCATCGGATGGTGCTTAACCGCCTTTCAAAGGATATCCTGTCCCAGGCTGTCGACAAGACTCGTCCGATTATTATCGATGTTGAAGGTAAGGATGGCGAAGAAAGTCTGATCTTCCGCAACTGATATTACTCGATTTTTGTAAAATCAAAAAAACATCCGTATCTGCCATATAGGTTGTTGATACGGATGTGTTTTTGTTTAAGGATGGTTGCGGTCAGATGATGCCGACAAGTTCGTTGATGTCTCTGACTCCCTGACGCTCGCAGAAGTCGCGGATCTCGTCTATGACCTGCAAGGTAGCGGCTGGATTGATGAAGTTGGCTGTGCCGACTTGTACGGCTCTCGCTCCGGCCATTATGAACTCGAGGGCGTCGCGGCCATTCATTATGCCTCCCAGACCGATTACGGGAATTGAGACAGCTTTGGCAACTTGCCATACCATGCGTACTGCGACCGGACGGACCGCAGCTCCTGACAGCCCCCCGGTAACAGTCGAGAGATATGGGCGTCTGCGTTCGACATCGATGGCCATGCCAAGAAGGGTGTTGATAAGCGATACGCTGTCAGCCCCTGCGTCTTCTACCGCGCGAGCTATGTCTGCTATCGAGGTTACGTTGGGTGATAGCTTGACTATCATGTGACGTTTCCACGCATTTCTAACGGCCGAAGTAACTTCTGCCGCTCCGTCACAAGTCGTGCCATAAGCCATGCCGCCCTGTTTGACATTGGGACAGGATATATTTATTTCCACAGCATGTATATGATCGAGAGCCGAGAGTTTTTCACACACTGTGACGTAATCTTCTACGCACTTGCCCGAGACGTTGACTATGATCTCGGTGTCATAGCCGCAGATGCGCGGATAGATTTCGTTGATGAAGTGATCCACTCCTTTGTTTTGCAGCCCGACGGCGTTAAGCATGCCCGACGGAGTCTCTGCCATGCGCGGATAGTCATTGCCTTCGCGGGGTTCGAGAGTGGTTCCCTTGACGATGAAGCCGCCGAGACGGTTGAGGTCGACAAAGTCGGCATATTCCTCACCGAAACCAAATGTGCCGGATGCAGTCAAAACCGGGTTCTTAAGGCCTAAGTCGCCTATTTTTACAGAGAGATTTACCATGGCAGTTCGTTTGAGTTAAATACAGGACCTTCGGTGCAGACACACACATTGTGACCGTCTTTCTTTTTTTCAACACAACAGAGACAGGCTCCGAGGCCGCAGGCCATCTTGTTTTCGAGAGAAACTTCGCAGATGGTCTGTTTTTCGGCAGCAATCTTTGCCACGGCCTGCATCATAGGCATCGGGCCACAGCAATAAATGATATCATAGTCACTTCTGAAGACATCGTTTTGAGTGACAAGACCACGCTGACCTTTTGAGCCGTCTTCGGTCGATACATGGACATTGCCATATTTCTCAAATTCATCGACAAGCAGAAGGTCGGATGACGAACGGGCTCCGAGCAGGAAATCCGGAGCAAAACCGGCCTTATGCAATTCGCTGCCGAGATAGAGGAGGGGAGCAACACCGACTCCACCTCCAACGAGCAAGAGACGCTTTCGCTTGTTGTCGTGTTCAGGAGGGATGCTGAAGCCTCGTCCTAAAGGCAGGATCACGCTGATAGTCTTTCCTTCGGCTACATTGCAAAGATGGCGCGTGCCTTCACCGGCTTTACGCACGAGAAGCCATAATTCGTTGGCGTTGTAATCTGCAAAGCATACTGAAATCGGCCTACGGAGATAAGTGGTCTTCGAGTCTTCCACTTCAACCTGCACAAATTGCCCCGGGTATAAACGCTGCAGTGTAGAACCGTCGGCAGGGCTAAGCCGCAAGAGTGAATACAACGGTCCGAGGGTTGTGTTGGCCCTGACCGTCATATTCAAGATTTGTTTTTTTTGATCCATATCCAGTTTATAGTTTATTTTTCAATCAACGCTGTCAGTACAAATCCAAGGGCATAATATAGCATGGCAACGGCTGTCATGCCGAGAAGGGGATTGATTGCACGCCCGTCGCTGCTCCTCAGTCGCAGAAACAGCAAAGTATGGATTACAAGATATGTTACAGGGATAAATAACGCTATGCTTGACATTGACAACCACATCGATAGCATCAGAGCAACTGACAGAAGGCCGTTGAAAAAGTAAAACCATGACATGAACGGACGTCCGGTTGCTACAGCTAATGTGAACTTGCCAACCTCGCGGTCATCATAGATGTCGCGATAGTTGTTTACAATCAATACGTTGGCGCCCATAAGCCCCATGGATATCGAACCATACAGCACAGGGTACGACCAAGTATGAGTCATGACATAATATGTCATATTGACAGGAATAATGCCAAAAAAGAAGATCACGGCAAGTTCACCGAGAGCATGGCGAGACAGAGGGTAGGGGCCGGTGCTGTAAGATAGAACACCGAGTGCGATCAGTATGCCAACCGGAATAAGCCACCATCCGCCCCACCATATGAGGCTACATCCGACACAACATGCCAACGCGAGAGTGAGGAATGTGGCTCTTTTCATGGCCGCAGGGCTAATGTCGCCTTCGGTGACACCACGTCGCGGGCCTACGCGTCCGGCTTTGTCAAGGCCCCCTTTGAAGTCATAATACTCGTTGGCAAAGTTTGATGATATCTGTGCGAGTACGGCAAAGGCAAAACACAGTATGGCAGGTAAGACCTGACAGGTATTGTCCGCAACTCCATATCCTATTGCGCAAAAGACTCCGGCCACCGATACCGGCAGAGTTCGCAGTCTCATGGCTTCAATCCAGGCTCCTATATGCATTTTCAGATATAAAAAGTAATTATAGCAGATGATAATTGCCTTGTAGTAAGGCTTTGCTGATCATTTTAGCAAAAACCTCTGAGAAACATGAATTCTTCTGCTATGCCACATAGCGAATTGACCATACGCTTTAGAGATTCTTCGCTGACAGTGATATCTTTAAGCCGATTATCTACAAATATCGTCACTTTGACGTCTTTGTTGAGGTCGTTTTCCTTTTGGGCGGACTCTGCCGATGCCAGGATTTCACAGACAGTCTTCTGAAAGTCGGCTTTTGAAGCAGGCAGATCTCCGTCTTCAATTGATTCGTCAGTAGCGAAGCGGTAATATGTCCGCTCAGGCGTCATAGCAATGTCGGCGCGAGCTATGTCGCTCACGCCAATCATTATTGTCAGTCTGCCTATCTCGTTCATATTATCGAGGCAAAACGTTGATTTTTAGTTTGCCGTATGCGCGTTCGGCTTTGTCGCGGGCTGCCTCGACGCTATCGTCAGTGGCTAAAATCACACCCATGCGGCGATGGCCTTTGATCTCAGGCTTGCCGAAAATTCGCATCTGCACTCCCGGTTCAGAGAGCACTTCTTCGAGATTGTCAAATTCAATCTTATCAGTGTCTCCCTCTACAACAACGGCTCTCGATGCTGATGGCCCATAGAATTTTATGGATGGCACTGGTAGTCCGAGTAATGCGCGTGCATGCAGACCGAATTCACTCAGATCCTGCGAAATCATTGTGACCATGCCGGTGTCATGTGGACGAGGTGAAACCTCGCTGAATATCACTTCGTCATCCTTTATGAACAATTCAACGCCAAAAATGCCATAACCGCCAAGTGCATCAGTCACTTTTTTCGCGATGTCCTGGGCGTTTTCAAGCGCTTTGGATGTCATCGGCTGTGGTTGCCATGAGTAGCGGTAATCTCCATCTATCTGAATATGGCCGATAGGTTCGCAGAAGACAGTTCCGGCTGTGTTTCGGACTGTGAGAAGTGTTATCTCATAGTCAAAGTTGACGAAGCCTTCGACAATGACACGTCCTGCGCCTGCACGTCCGCCTTCCTGAGCTATTTTCCAGCTACGCTCGATGTCGTCTGCTGTGCGGATGACCGACTGACCGTGGCCTGACGAACTCATGATAGGCTTAACCACACAGGGGATGCCGACTTCATCGACTGCGCTCTTGAATTCATCGAAATCAGAGGCGAATCTGTAAGGAGACGTCTTTATGCCCAGTTCCTCGGCTGCCAGACGGCGTATGCCTTCGCGGTTCATTGTGAGCCATGTCGCACGTGCGGTTGGGGTGACGTTGTAGCCCTCTTTTTCGAGTTCAACGAGCACGGGAGTGGCTATGGCCTCGACTTCAGGGATAATATGGTCGGGCTTCTCGAGTTCTATGATGCGGCGCAGTTCTGCTCCGTCAAGCATGTTGAAAACATGGCATCTGTGTGCCACTTGCATTGCAGGAGCGTTAGCATACTTGTCACAAGCCACGACTTCGACTCCATAGCGCTGGAGCTCGAGAGCGACTTCTTTTCCTAACTCGCCGCTGCCTAATAGCAGAGCTTTACGACCGACGGTGGTCATCACAGATCCAATTTTTGCCATAATTATTTTAAGGTGGGTGATAAAGTTTGGAATTATTTTGCAAAATTACAAAAAATTACGGCTAATGCAGATAATGGTGAGATACATTTTTTCAATGTTGGCAATGTAAGAGAACCGATATTTCATATTGAAAATAACAGAGCCGGCCGGAGTCAATGACCTCGGCCGGCGAAACTTGATATGCAATTTGCACTTATTCTTCTTTGTTTGACTCTGCGTAGTCTTTCAGGAGCTTGTCCTGTACATCGCCCGGAACAAGTTCATAGCTCGAGAATTTCATTGTGAATGAAGACCGGCCGCCGGTGATTGAACTTAGAGCTGTCGAGTAGCTTGACATTTCTTTCAAAGGCACCTTGGCGCTGATCTTTTCAAAACCGTTTTCGCTCGACATGCCCATGATTATTGCCCTTCTGCCTTGCAGATCGCTCATCACGTCGCCCATTACATCGGCCGGCACAAAGACCTCGACATCATAGACAGGTTCGAGCACCTTTGGATTAGCGTTGCGGAACGCTTCGCTGAAAGCATTGCGTCCTGCCAGACGGAATGAGATTTCGTTGGAGTCTACCGGATGCATCTTGCCGTCGTAGATACATACTCTCACATCGCGTGCATATGAGCCGGTGAGAGGGCCTTGTTCCATGCGGTCCATGAGACCTTTTACAATAGCAGGAATAAATCTGGCGTCAATTGCGCCGCCTACGATGCAGTTGCATACAACAAGTTTGCCTCCCCAGGCCAATGGTATTTCCTGAGTGTCACGTACGCTCATCTTGAATTCCTGATTGCCGAAACGATAGGTGTCAGGAGCAGGCATGCCTTCTGTATACGGTTCGATGATAAGATGGACTTCGCCGAATTGGCCGGCACCGCCTGACTGTTTCTTGTGACGGTAATCGGCACGGGCGGCTTTTGTTATTGTTTCGCGGTAGGGTATGCGCGGTTCGTCAAAGACGATAGGCAGTTTGTCGTTGTTTTCGACACGCCATTTAAGGGTGCGTAAATGGAATTCGCCTTGTCCTGACAGAATGGTCTGCTTGAGTTCTTTAGACTGTTCAATTTGCCATGTCGGATCTTCCTCATGCATGCGCGTCAGGATGGAGTTGAGTTTCTCTGCGTCACTTTCGGTCACCGGACGGACTGCGCGTTGATATTTGGGAGCCGGATATTTGATGAAGTCAAATTCGATGTCGCAGCCTTTTTCGTCAAGAGTGTTGCCGGTGCGGGCATCTTTCAGTTTGACGGTCGCACCTATGTCACCGGCTTCAAGCTGGTCTACCTGGTTTTTAATCTGTCCGCAAACGCAGAAGAGCTGAGCAAGACGTTCTTTGCTGCCTCTGTTGATGTTGTCGAGGTCGGCTCCGGCTTTGAGCGTGCCAGACATGACTTTGAAGTAGCTGACTTCGCCAATGTGAGGTTCGACAGTCGTTTTGAACATAAATACGCTCAACGGGCCGTTTGCGTCCGGTTTTACCTCGTTGCCTGCTGTGTCGACAGGTGCCGGCATGTCATTGACAAAAGGCACTACGTTGCCGAGGAATTCCATCATGCGGCGTACGCCCATGTCTTTTGCCGCACTGACACAAAAGACGGGGTATATCGATCGGTCGATCAGCCCTTTGCGTATGCCGAGGCGCATTTCGTCTTCGGTAAGGTGTTCGGACTCAAAGAATTTTTCCATGAGGCTCTCGTCGTTTTCAGCGGCAGCTTCGACAAGCGCTTTGTGCAGTTCGTTGGCGCGGTCAAGTTCTTCAGCGGGAATATCCTCGACAGTAGGAACTCCGCCATCGGGGCCCCATGAATATTTCTTCATCAGAAGCACGTCAATCATGGCATTGAAGCCCGGACCTGACTGTATGGGATACTGAATGGCGACAACCTTCGGCCCGAATATATCATTCATCTGCTCGATCACGTTGTCATAATCGGCTTTTTCGCCGTCGAGCTGATTGATTGCAAAAATGATGGGTTTGTTGATGGATGACGCGGTTCGGAAGATATTCTGTGTGCCGACTTCAACCCCATACTGGGCATTGACGACTATCACCCCTGTGTCAGTCACATTGAGCGCAGTAATGGCGTTGCCCACAAAATCGTCTGCACCGGGGCAGTCGATTACGTTCAGCTTCTTGTTAAGGAACTCAGCATAAAAGACTGTCGAGAACACAGAGTAGCCGTATTCCTTTTCCACAGGGAAATAGTCGCATACGGTATTGCCGGCGTCGACAGTTCCACGACGTTTTATCACTCCACACTCGTAGAGCATTGCTTCTGCGAGCGTGGTTTTACCGGAGCCTTTGCTTCCAAGCAGGGCGATGTTTTTGATTTCTGAAGTCTTATAAATCTTCATGCTATTAGAAATTTTAGATTTATCGTATAATTTTTTTGACAGCGCAAAGTAGCAATTATTTTTGAGACCGCAAGTAATAATATATATGTTACACAACATGATTTTAAAAAAATGGAGTGTCTGCGATATAATTTTTCATAAGTGACATTATTTTCGTAATTTTGGCATCGCTTTTGCTATATCCTATTATATGAACGAAACAGAACAAGACAACCGTACAGCCGTGTTCGGACAGATAGATATTGACGCTAAACGTTTTGACATCGAGCCGATGGCCGATGACCTTCCAATTATTGCGACCCGTAACCTCGTTTTATTTCCGGGAGTGACAATACCCATTTCTCTCGGACGGGAAAACTCGATAACGACAGCTGCATGCGCAGCCGACCGACAGATTCCTGTTGGCATTGTGTGTCAGCTCGACCCGGAGGTGGAAAAACCATCAGTCACAACCGGACTATATAAATATGGTGTTGTGGCAGATGTCCTCAAGGTTTTTGACTTGCCTGATGGTTCGAAGACTGCGCTTGTGCGCGGTCGTGGAAAGTTCCGGATCATCGGCCGCGGTGCCGGTCTGCTTATGCCGGAGGCTCAGCTGACGGCGAGAGTGAAACTGATAGAAGAAGTAGTTCCTGAAAACAGTAATGAATTCGACGTCCTGTCGGCTCAGATCAAAGAGTCGGCCGTTGGCATTATCAACAAGACCATAGAGAATTCGAAGGAGATAGTTTTTTCGATCAATCAGACTTCCTCGGCTGTTGAACTTGTCAACTTTATATGCACCAACATGCATTTTGACACCGAGGCTAAAATCCAGATGCTGGCCAAAGCTACGGTGGTCGAACGCGCTTATTCGCTTCTTGAGGAACTGAAGCGCAGCGAGGAAAAAGTTGAAATCAGTCGTGCAATAATGCAGCGAACCCGTCAGAACATGGATCAAGGTCAGCGAAACGCTTTTCTTCAGCAACAGATGGAAACCATACGAGAAGAGTTGTATGGAGATGCCGATGAAGCTGATGAATTGTTGCGCCGTTCGCTTGAACTTGCCATGCCTGAAAAGGTTCGTGCGACCTTTGATAAGGAGATTGAAAAGCTGCGCAGGCTGAACCCTCAGTCTCCCGATTACGCTGTTCAGTATACTTATCTTGAGAATTTGCTTGATCTGCCATGGCAATGTGATACTGCCCTTAACAGTGACTTTGATCTTGCGAGAAATATTCTTGAAGAAGATCACTATGGTCTTGAAAAGGTGAAGGAGAGAATACTTGAACAACTCGCTGTGCTGATGAATAATCCGGAAGGCAAGGCTCCCATACTTTGCCTTGTTGGCGCGCCCGGAGTCGGAAAGACTTCGCTCGGCAAATCAGTGGCAAAAGCTCTTGGCCGCAACTATCAGCGTGTGTCGCTGGGAGGATTGCACGATGAGTCTGAAATCAGAGGTCACAGGCGCACATATATCGGAGCAATGCCCGGCAGAATTATCGATGCGATGAAGCGCGCCAAATCGACCAATCCGGTGTTGCTTCTTGACGAAATAGACAAAATCGGCAAGGATTTCAAGGGAGACCCGTCTTCGGCATTGCTTGAAGTCCTTGATCCGGAGCAAAACAAGTTTTTTCATGACAACTATATAGACGTCGATTATGATCTGTCGCATGTCCTCTTTATTGCGACAGCCAATACGTTGTCGACTATACAGCAGCCCTTGCTCGACCGTATGGAAATAATCGATCTTGCGGGCTACCTGCTTGAGGAAAAACTTGAGATAGCCAAACGTCATCTCCTGCCGCGTGTCGCTGAGGAACATAAACTCGACATGTCTGAACTTGGAATCTCGGACTCTGCATTGGTGAGTGTCATAGAAAATTATACGTCAGAAAGTGGAGTCAGACAGCTTGAAAAGAAACTTGCGGCAATCGCACGCAAACGTGTCTTGTCAAAGGTGAGCGGAAGTGATTTCCCTGAAACAGTTGAGCCCTCTGATTTGAAATCGCTGCTTGGCATGGCGCCTTTTAACAAAGACAGATATGAAGGCAATGATTTTGCCGGTGTCGTTACCGGTCTTGCATGGACTCAAGTCGGAGGCGAGATACTCATGGCCGAAGCTTCTCTTTCTCCGGGTAAAGGCGAGAAACTTACAATCACCGGTAATCTCGGCGATGTGATGAAGGAATCGGCCGCAATTGCCTTGCAATGGGTCAAATCCCGTGCTTCCAAACTCGGCATCGACCCGACGCTGTTCGAACGTTACAACCTGCACATCCACTTTCCTGAAGGAGCCATTCCAAAAGATGGTCCATCTGCGGGCATTACAATTGCCACGGCGATCGTGTCTGCATTCACCCAGCGACGTGTTGCCGAA
Organism: uncultured Muribaculaceae bacterium; assembly: GCA_964018265.1. Taxonomy (GTDB): domain Bacteria; phylum Bacteroidota; class Bacteroidia; order Bacteroidales; family Muribaculaceae; genus CAG-873. The sequence goes on along the minus strand of CAXHOY010000001.1, from coordinate 214,969 downwards.
CGATTGGCCATGACAGGAGAAATCACTTTAAGAGGCAAGGTCTTGCCTGTCGGTGGTATCAAGGAAAAGATTCTTGCCGCCAAGCGTGCCGGCATCACAGATATCGTGCTGTCTGAGCAGAACCGAAAAGACATTGAGGATATTGCCCAACGTTATGTCGATGGTCTTACGTTCCATTATGTCAACACTGTCACTGAAGTGATCGATATCGCTCTGACTCAAGATATGGCCGTCGATGCCATTGACTTATAGTTATAAAACGATATGCTATACATTATAAATCAAGCGACACCCCTGAGGTCACGGAGGTGTCGCTTGATTTTTTCTTGCAGTTTAAAAATCAGTCGATGAAGCGGCGGGTAAGGTCGCTATAGGCGTCTATCCTTCGGTCGCGGAGAAACGGCCACCATCGGCGCACCTGTTCCGATCGGCCACAATCTATTTCAACCAGAGCTTCGGCATCTTTGTCGTCAGGAGCTTGATAGATGAATTCTCCTTGCGGTCCGGCAACAAAACTGCTGCCCCAGAATTGTATTCCATTTGTTGCACCGGACGGGTCGCTTTCGTGACCTACGCGATTGACAGATATAACGGGCAGACCGTTTGCAATGGCATGCCCACGCTGAACTGTGATCCAAGCCTCGCGTTGACGCGCTTTCTCGTCTTCGGTGTCGCTGCTCTCCCAGCCGATTGCTGTCGGGTAAATCAGAAGTTCAGCTCCGGCAAGTGCCATCAGTCTTGCTGCTTCAGGATACCATTGATCCCAACATACAAGAACACCGAGACGTCCGAGCGATGTGTCGATCGGTTTGAAGCCGATGTCACCGGGAGTAAAGTAGAATTTTTCATAATATGCTGGGTCGTCGGGAATGTGCATTTTGCGATAACGGCCGGCTTCCGATCCGTCTGAGTCATAAACTACAGCTGTGTTGTGATATAAACCGGGGGCTCGTCGTTCGAACAGGGATGTGACGATGACACATCCGGTTTCCTTGGCGAGTTCTGAGTATAGACGTGTCGCGTCAGACGGAATGTCTATGGCGAGATCGCAGGTGTCGACATTTTCGGTCTGACAGAAATACAGGGAGTCGTGCAACTCTTGGTTGACAATCAGCTGTGCGCCTTTTGACGCAAGGGCTCTGATTTTTTTAGCCAAGTTATGACGATTGTTTTCAATATCAGATGTATTATGTTGTTGGATAATACCAACCTTTAATTTGTCGTTCATTTTATTGTGGATGTGATAGAGTTTTGTGGAAACTGCATGGTGACACAATGCAGTGAACCATGCTGACGTATAAGTGCGCGGCAGTCAATCGGTATGATTTCATGTTCCGGAAATGCAATTCTCATGATTTGTCCGGCGAGGAAGTCTTTCTGCGGTTGATTGTAGACGGGGAGTAAGATTGCGTTGTTGATGATTAGGAAGTTTGCGTATGTGGCCGGAAGGCGCTCTCCGTCTTCATCATAAATAGGGTCGGGCAAGGGTAGGGCAATGGTGTTGTAGGGCATGCCATCGGAGCGCTTGAGAGCGAGAATTTCATGCTCCATGGCTTTGAGACAGTCATAATGGGTGTCATCCGGATTGTCGCAGCCGACATATATGATTGTATCGTCGGGCGCAAATCTTGCGAGTGTGTCGATGTGGCTGTCTGTGTCATCGCCTTCGAGTGCTCCATGGTTGAGCCACAACACTCTGTCTGCTCCTAAGACCGCACAGAGCTTTTGCTCGATCATTCCCTTTGTCAGGTCACCGTTGCGGTTGGGCGACAGCAGGCATTCTGATGTGGTGAGTATTGTTCCGCGTCCATCGCTTTCGATCGAGCCGCCTTCGAGTACAAATCCAAGACAGTTGTTGTATTCGGCGTCGAAAACGCCCAGTCTGTATAGATTTCTGCTTATCAGGTTATCGAGGTTTGCTGCAAATTTCAGCCCCCATCCGTTAAATTTGAAATCATTGCATACATATCTTCCGTCTGACTGCTGGGTTGTGATTGCCCCAAAGTCTCTCGCCCACGTGTCGTTTGTGTCAATGTCGAAATAACTCACACATTCTGATGGAATGTCAGCGAGCGCTTCGCGGGCCGCATTGCAGTCCGGAGCTACTATAAGCAGATGAGCGTGTCGGACGATGGCATGTGCGATGTCGCTGAAACATTGCCTGACCTCGTCGAGCATATAGCTCCAGTCTGTCTGTTCATGAGGCCATGCAAGCAGCACAGCGTCCTGATTCTCCCATTCAGCAGGGAGTCGCTTTGTGATGATGTTTGTTTGTTCGTTCTGTATTTTATTCGTCATAATCGCTTAATGATTCCCAAATAGAGTCCTGCGAGTCCATATACTCGTCGCAAAAAATAAGAAATCCGCGTTTTTCGGTGTATCCGTTCTCTTCACACCATTCGCGATAGTCCATCCGCAACTCTTCATCGTCTGCCAGCAGACGTATGAATTCGGTGTTTGCTATGTCTATACTTCTATGTTGTATCAGAAGATCACGGAAGAAGTCGGTTATGTCATTCATGTCTAAGATACTTAGAGCGTTTAAACTTAAGGATTGGGGACTTTGAGTTCCCATGCCTCAAAAATACAACTAATAATATAACGTATGCAACTGCATAAAGTTATATTTTCTTAAATATATCTTGACGACATAACCCGTAACGCGTCATTTGTCAGGCCGCAGCATGACAAACATGAAGTTCCTGCCCGAATGTAGCCCAGACGCCCTTGCCGAGAAGTATCGCAGGGGTTCGCACCGCGTACAGTCTCCCGAGACCTTGATGTCGTTGATCCCCGATGATCTCAGGTCATGGACCACATAGGCTTTTAGGTCGACATGCGGCCTTTTGCCTTCGATACGTCTGACAAATGCATTCGGGAAGCGGCATGCGACTTCATCTCCCACTTCGAAACAGTCCTGACATATGCCAGCTCCGACTATGGCTTTGAGCTTTGTGCAGCCGATAGAGAGCATGGCATCGACGGTTTTTCTGACAATGCCGTTGACAGCTCCGCGCCATCCGGCATGGATGGCAGACACCACACTCCTTGACTCGTCGACGATAATTATTGGAATGCAATCGGCCGTATTGATGCCGACCGCGATGCCCTTGATGGTGCATATGATTGCATCGACACCGTCAAGTCCATTATTATGGTCAAAATCATCAGAGGTGATAACCGCAAGCTCGGTGCCATGCACCTGGCGTGGCACAAAGATATGGTCTTCGCTGATTTCAAGCCATTCGGCCAAAGCTGTCAGGCAGGCATTACAGTGACTCTCTGTGTCGCCTGTGTATGTGCAGAGCGAGAACCCGGCATAAGGATTGTTACTATCGTCTATTGTTCCGCGCCAAGTCTGACCGGCAATGATGCCGGCCGTCGAGAGCAGTATGTTGACTGAAGGTACATTCATATTGCAAAGTTACACATTTGTCGCCTTTATCCTACAAAAAATGTCGTCAGCGCTTACCTGTTGGCTAAACCTGACAAGTCAAGCTTATGGATGTTGTAAGATGTTTTTAACCTTTATGGGCGCGATTGTTGCCCTATGTAGTGAGTAGCTTTGCAATGTAAATCAAACAACAAAAAATACGAAGTCATGAACAAGTCAATCGTTCTGAGTCGCAATGTACTCAACACAATCAAATCCCTTCCGCGGGAGCAACAGTTCTCGATAATATCTGCAATCGCCGGTGAAATGATTTTTGGCGCTGTAATTAACGACGAACTTACAAGAGAGGAAATGCAGATTTACTCTCTCATACGGAAAGATATCGACAAAGATTCAAGTTTGTATTCATGCCGCATGTCGGTATAGCTTATTCAATATAATTTGACCTTGCACTATACTCTGAAAAACACACATTTTTTTGACCTCTTTCAACCTTAGCATCAAGGCCCCGTCATACGCGGAGCCTTGATTGCATGTATCTTGCTGATCTGTATTGCGATCCTATGAAACGAAGCGGCTGGTGGGTTTGAAGCCTTTCAGGATTGCGGTGAGAGCCGCAGCGCAACTGAATGAGAATATGAGGTTGATGATTATTCTCAGAGCCGGGTTGACATTTGCGAAATTGAAAAGGTCAAAACCGACCAAAACAAAGAAGAAGTGACAAAGATAGATGCCGAACGTAAGTCCGGCAACATATGCGAGAGTGCGGTTTGGACGTATGTTCATGCGCCTGAACACCTCAAATATAGGGAAAGTCATCAAAAATACGTTTATGCCTGTAAACCACCATACAATCTCAAGGTAGGCATAGTTGCCGGGATAGCATTTCTGAAGTAGGACATAACCGCCGAAGGTGACAGCATAGCCGACAGCGAACATCAGACTGCCGACGGATGCCAGTTTCCTATTGCTCCAACTCAATGGATATTTTACCATGTAATGTGCCAATAGGATATATCCCATAAATCCGGACATATAATAGAAAGTGCCATAGATATTCCAATCGCATCCTCCCCAGATGTCTATGTTGCCATAATTGCCGGTGTAGCCGCATAGTGGGGCGATTAGTTTGATATAGGGTATGAACAAGGTCATGACCCATACACTGAGAACCAGTTTCAAGTCTTTACGCGAGGCTTGCTCAAGCCAAGCATTGACAATGGGCATGGCGAGATAAAGCCCTAAGAGCATATAAAGATACCAGAGTGGAGTGGTGTCATAATTGAAGTTGAATATCCAGCTCCACAGGCGGTTTATGAGCCCATCTGAAGTGTAGGCCGATGTGTCGACTGCCGGATTGACAGTCTCTGCGCCGGCACCGTTGAAATAGGCATAGCACAAGACCGGCAACAGCAATGACCAAAAGACAAGGGCTATTAAAATACGCATCACCCGCTTACGGTAAAAATGGCCGATGCCGGCAACGTTTCTGATCGGAAGCAATAATACTCCGCTCATCATCACAAATAGCGGCACACAGGGTCTGACGGCGCTTCCGATGCCAGAGCCAATCAAAAAATGTTGTAAATTAGAATCGAACGCGGCCGTGAAATGGTCACAGCAATGACTCAGCACAACCATCGCACACGCTGTTATGCGGAGCGCATCTACCCATCCGGAGCGTTCTTTGACAATGTTTTGTTTAGTGTTCATATTATGATGTGATAAGATTGGGTTATCGAAGATTACCGCCATATCTGCGGGAATAACAATGTCAACAGCATGCATACTGCACTACAAAACAGGATTATGATTATAAGCGAGCACACGCCTGATAAAAATGGCTTGGTGATGTATTTTGAAAGCCGTCTTTTAATGCGGGGGTAAGCAAATGCAGTGAAAATCCCGATGCAAAATGGTTCTATCCAGACCTCCAGTAGATCTTGGGGCATAATTGATTGTTAAAGTTTAACGATTATGAATATCATTGCAAAGATAGCATATTAATTGTTATTGCTGTCACCCAAATCATAATTATCCATGACTCTATTACAGCTCTTTTATTTAAAATCATGGATATATGGCGAAAAACGGTGTGTTTTATTATGAAAATGCTTATTTTTGCATGTGGTGATGCTGAAGCACTGTTGCGGTTAAGAATCAGAGCCATTCCGGCCTTAACACCATGCTCAACGAACGATTGAAATATCAACTACTGAATTTTATTATGCTCGGAGGAATATATGGCGATCTCGCCGCTTCTACATATCTTCGCGATCCGAAGATTTTCTACAGGCAGCTTTTCGATGATAAGGCGACTTTGTCAGAGTACGGCCTTTCAATTCTCGCCACAGACGCTTTTGTTGCTACAGAACCATCGCGCGGTGATGCCCGCGAAAGATTTCGCACGATTATAAAATCATATTTTGAAAATTCTGATTATAAGCTTGTTCAAATAAGCCTGGAAGCCGGTTCGTGGATAAATGATTTTGGTTTTAGACATCAGGTGTGCTCGGGTATGCTGCTCAATCGGTTGGCTGCATATGCTCACATGGATGATAATCCCGAAGAAACTTCATGGAGTGTCATGATAGACCGCAGTTGGGATAAGGAAGAAGGCTATGCGCGAATATTCGTGTCAAAAATAATATACAATCTTCGTCGAGGTTATACCAAAGATGAAGTCTATGACATGGCCGGAGATGTATTCAAAAACATTCGCAAGACATGGCCGTGGAGAGAACAAAACACGACACTATGTCTGCTTATGCGAGCATGGGATTGCTTTTACAATTCTTTCGATTTTGGCAGCGCAATCCATAATGCCGTGCGTTATCCTAACTCTAATTCTCGTCAACTCGCATCGCTCACCGGACTGATTGCCGAGGCTATGTATGGATGTGCTTATTATTTTAAGAAAGAAAAATACAGTTTCAATCATGAGCCATTTGTCGAGCTAAGGATTCCATCCAATCTATTTGATGAATACAAGGACTTGTTTATTCCAGCTCTTAAAATAGACTTATGGAAGAATCGGTTTTTCTTTCCCAAGAATTGTGCCTTGACTAATGTCGAAAGACACAAATTCACGTCTTATGACTCCGAACTCAATGGTTTGGTATTGCAACCGGAAAGCAAGGAAAAGATTTGGAGAGCTTTCCCTACAGGTTGGGATGACCGCTATGGTTTCTATCTTGATAACGGTTGGATTTACTGCTATCGCAGTTTTTATCTCCTTGGACGTTTCAAGCTAATCGGGAAAGACGGTCGCTATGTCATTGCATTCGTTCAACAAACTCAACAAATGCCAAAAGAGGTGAACATCGATCAATGTATAACCTGTGCGTTACGTTCTGCGAGAGTACCTGAAGCTACCAATCTTGAAGATATTAAATGACTCAACTCCATGAATAAAATCATAATCGCCATATTATTTTGCTTCATATCTCTTTGCGCGATTGCACAGAAGATATATTCTGCTTACTCGCAGTATCAAACCGACATAAAGGTTTACTTCACGGATAAGACATGTCTTATCTGCCAACAGACAAGAAGAGTGTAATTGATTGTTCCTCTAGGCAATATAAAAATTAAGTCTAAATGCAACAGAGTTTCTTACTTCTCGTTATACTGTGTGTTGTGAGCTTCCTTATTTGGAGGTACCACAAGGATATGCAGTTACTTGAAACCGTAACTCCTCGCAATCGTGGCGAATGGTCGGAGCGAAAGACTGTTCTTAAATTGCTTAAGATGGGTATTGACTGCCGTTCGATTTTCCATGATTGCTATATCCGTAAATCTAATGGTTCTTTTACGCAGGTCGATTTGGTGGTAGCAACCAGTCAAGGACTACTTGCTTTCGAGATAAAGGATTATAGCGGTTGGATTTTTGGTCATTATCGACAGAAATATTGGACGCAAGTACTTGCATATGGTAGAGAGAAGCATCGTTTTTATAACCCGATTATGCAGAATAACGGTCATATTCAGGCTATTCGCGATAATCTGCCTAATAATCCAAATATTCCCATCTATTCGATTATTGTGTTCTTTGGTAACAGTACATTAAAGGATGTAACGATTGCATCCGACAATGATTTCCTTATCTACCCAAATGAAATTTATAGAACTGTTAAAAACATAATGTCTCGACCCGTAGCTAATTTCGGTAATAAGTATGAAATCATGAATGTACTGACGGAGGCCGTCATAAATGGTACAAATCCATCCATTATCTATGCCCAAATGATGTCGGCTTCACAAGCCGGAAGAAACCGACCACAATCCACATATTACTATTCCTTCAATCCATTTGCAATTTTCAAGTGGTTTAGGCGTTTATAACTATATATAATGGAACAGAAAATTTACATAGGGATAAACCATGCCAAGAAGATATACGTCCTTGTCGGCTCGCCCAAAGCCCTCAACAATGTGTTCGAGAAACAAATCGTTTCCGACCGAAATACAAAACTCAAAGAACGAATGAAATAGGAATTTCTATGGACATTAAAGAATTCCAAAAAATTATCCCCATAGACTCACGAAAAAAAGTTACTGAACTCACATCTTTTTTATCGTCATGTTCTTTGACAGACCGACTACCTATTGAGTTTTGTGTCAAGTTTATTGAAGATGTTAGGTTGCGTGAGGTTTTTTTCTTGAAATGCCTCACCCAAAATATCTATCCAGGTAAAGAGGGCTTCATTAGAAACATGCAAAAAGCAATGTTTAATGCAGGTGGAATCGTTGCTCCTATGGTAGCCTCATTAGAATATGCTAAGGAAGTGGCAGCAGCGGCTAAAGCAGAGGACCGAAAAGCGAAAGCTGCAAAGAAAAAGAGAAGGAATGATGAGAAAAAACGTCGAAAAGAATTGTTGGAATTAATGAGAGCTAAGAAAAAAGCTGCAGCTTTAGCACCTAAACCGTATTCTATTCAGACGATTACAGAACCAATCTCTAAAAATCCAAAAGTTAAGAAGAATATTGATATAACTCCAGTCGATATGGAGTCACGAGTCTTTGCTAAGGTTCGAGCGGAAGAGCTAATACTTCAAGATGGTGTTATTTTATATCATAAATATTCATTGAATACTGGTCGAGTTAAACGAGTTAATAAGACTATCTTAAGCAAGATAGACCATACCTTCCATCTTATTGAGGATTTTACATTATCAAGCAAGTCTAAGGAACCACGTTTTCATTTTTGGCCATATAATGATTTGTCATTCCTATTGGGGGAAATTGAACGTCTACAGACAACCATACCAGTTGTTCCTTCATCAGATTTCCCTCAGAGCGGACGCTTTCAATTACCATGGAAATATGTAGTTTTTTATGACGGCATAATGTATTTTGAACACCCAAATACATCAAAACGGGGAACTCTTTCGCCTTATCACTACAGGCACTCCTATATTCTGAAATCATATCGAGATATACTTCCATATATAGAATCCAGATGCCCACTATTTGAAGTGGAAGCTAAAGATGGAGTCATAAATAAGGTTTACAATTTTACTGCATTTATGAATATGATTCCAAGTTTTTATGAAAAAGTCAAGATGTCGGATGATGAAATAGAAGTATCGAATGACGCTGTTTCGATAGGCAAGACCTTCACGAAATTTGATTTTTCCAGTCACATTAAAAGAAATAAATCTCCTTATATTTCGTTTCTTAGCAAGAATCAATCTGAGAACAGATTGATTTACTATCTATTAGAAAGCGTAAATCATATATCATCAGAAACTGACCATGAAGAGCATGGTTATCTCTTTACCATAAAGGAATTCTTAGAAGAATCTACCCTTATATTTGAAAATGTAACAGATGAATCGCGAAGCAGCATAGTCTTCAAAGTCCGATCTTTATACTTTGTCAAAGCAGTTGAAGCAATTCGGAGATTCTTAGCCAGCGATATAAAAAATAAACGTCAGAAATTGGCCAATTGTCAAATACGCTTAAATGACGTGTCAATAATACGAATAGATCGTATTATCCACAATGATTTTGATAGTTGGCAAAGTCAGGTAAATTCGTTATTTTAGTTATGGATTATATTTGTTCGCATTGTAAGCAAATTGTTGGAGCAAGTTTAAAGGAGAAGAATCTGCATCTTCGTTATTGCCATGCTTCACAATATTACAAAGCCGTTCGCACCCACAATCTTGGCCATTTAAGACTTATATCATTCAAGCCAAATTGTAACAATAATGACATTGTAAGACCTAAAATTCAATCCAGTCAAGGAAGCAAAAAGAATTATAAATTTTATCGGAGATTAATATATCGTCAACGGGGATATTTCATGGATGATGAGCATATCTGTGATTGTTGTGAATTTTCATCCACTTCAATATGGCGATATTCAAATCCTAATGGATCATATTTTTATCTATGTCAAAAGTGCAAAGACAAAATAAGACCGAATCGACAGTATGTAACAATTATTTCAACTCCTATGGGAGGCCAAAATAAAAGGTAATAATGAGCGACTACGACGATTATAATGGTGATACCATGTATGATATGTGGGTGGACTACACATATCACAAAAACACTGGCGAATTGGATGACCGATATGATGGGCCTGGCTACATCGGGTGCTACGCGCCTCGTTATAGTTCCAAGTATCATCCCCAAAAGTCTACGTCGCAACTCATTGCCGAGTACCGATGTCGCATTGACTCTAACAAGGCCGACATTGCCGCTCTCAAAGATGAGATTGAGCAAACCGGGAAGTCAATCGAAAATCCTGCAGTCCCCCCAAAGATGAAAGCGAAGTTGCAAAAGATGCTCGATGTCAACTATCCCAATAGACTTGCCCGTTACAGCCAAAACATCGAAAAAGATGAAGCGAGGCTTACAGAATTGTTAGTGACGCGCGAGAAAGCGCGAAACATTTGGACTATAGCTGTCTACATCATCGCTATCCTTCTCTCGCTGTTTATCTTTTGGGTGATTTATTGGTGACTGCCTGCCAGAGTAAAGATGAAGGACTTCGACAGATGCCGCGGAGGGGAAAAAGGTTCAAGCTCTCCAAGCTTGTGATGGCCGGGGACGTGAAGAGACCTCACGCAGGCTGAGTCTCCGACTTATCTCTGCATGAGGCTAATCAGGTGCTTCGTCTCCGGACGAAGACCGTCTTCTTACAAGACTATAAAATGCAACCTCCAGCACAATGTTCTTTTGTCTCTCCACACCGCCATACAGCTCATCATTGTTGGAAAAGATGCTCCTGAGTAAGCTCGGAGGGGTTAACACAATGAGACTTAAATATCTAGGGTAGGTACCCCGTTACGCGGAGCCGCGTTTGGATAGGCACTAAAAGCAGTCAGGCCCGGATGCTTTGATGCAGCGGGCCTGACTGAGTGAGATATGATTCTTACTAAATGAATTATAGCAACGAGACAGAGCGTTCGATAAATTTGCTCAGAGCCTCGCCTTTGAGTAGACCATTGCCAAGCAGGGCAAGGTCAATAAGTTGCTTGACCAGAGGCTGGCTTTTGGCATAGTCACTGATAATGGCTGTCTCTTTGTCGCGGGCTTCACCTACGGTCTTTTCAAGATCCTTGACTTTTTGGTCATCTTCCGCGCTTAAAGAAGCCCCCTTGGCTGCGTCTCTGATTTTTGTGATTTCTGCATTATCAGCGTCAATCTGATCAAACAGAGGTTTGACTTTATCGTCAAGTGCTGCGGCTGCAGACTCTTTGATTTTTACAATCAGAGGGTGTTCGGTGTTTACGACAAGATTATAGCTGTCGGGGAGCTCACCGTAGAAATTCATGCCTGGCTGAAGAGCAGCCATGTCCTTCATTCGTCTCATATATTCGTTTTGTGTTATGACGATTGGCTGAGACTTGTCAGAAAGAGCTTCAAATGATACGAGGAACTGCGCTTTATCAATCTCCGGAGTCTGAGAGCGGAAAATATTTGTCATAATATCGCGCTGCAGAGTGGAAAGATCGACGTCTTTTCGTCCGTCCTTGCGGATGAGATTGTCGATTACATCAGAGTCTACGCGGACAAAAGTTGTCTTTTCAAGTTTGCTTTCGAGAAGCCCGACGAAGTGACTGTCGAGTTGGCCGTCCATGAGCAGGACATCATATCCTCTGTCTGTGGCGGCTTTGATATAATTGAACTGTGCGACAGGGTCTGTGGTGTAAAGATACACGATGTTGCCGTCTTTGTCTGTCTGATTGGCTTCGACGAGAGTCTTGTATTCGTCGAGTGTGAAGTAGCGGCCGTCAGTATCTTTTACAAGGACAAACTTCATGGCCGCATCCCGGAACTTGTCATCGGTCAGCATGCCGTATTCGATGAAGATCTTGATGTCATCCCATTTCTTTTCAAATTCGGGACGGTCATTTTTGAATATGTCTTCAAGACGAGACGAAACCTTCTTTGTGATATAAGACGAGATTTTCTTGACCGCAGAGTCACTCTGCAAATAGCTTCGTGACACATTGAGAGGGATGTCAGGCGAGTCTATCACTCCCTGAAGCAACATCATGAATTCAGGCACGACACCCTCAACCGAATCTGTGACAAAAACTTGATTGCAATAGAGTTGAATTCTGTTTTTGGTGATTTCGAAATTGTTTTTGATTTTCGGGAAGTAAAGTATGCCTGTAAGTGTGAAAGGATAGTCTACATTGAGGTGTATCCAGAACAAGGGATCTTCCTGACCGGGATAAAGCTCGTGGTAGAAATCGAGATAGTCTTTGTCTGTCAGCTCGGATGGCTTTTTAGTCCATTGAGGCTCGGTGTTGTTGATCACCTTGTCACGGTCAGTATCGACCATCTTGCCGTCTTTCCATTCCTGTTCTTTACCTGAGATGACAGGGACAGGCAGGAAGCGGCAATATTTCTTCAGGAGGGCATCAATTCTCGACTGCTCAAGAAATTCTTTGTTTTCATCGTCTATATAAAGGATGATGTCAGTTCCGCGCGTGGATCTGTCGCCCTTTGACATTTCATATTCGGGCGAGCCGTCGCATTCCCAACGCACCGCCTCGGCTCCATCTTTATATGACAGAGAGTTGATCGCAACCTTCTTGGCTACCATAAACGCCGAGTAGAAACCAAGACCGAAGTGTCCGATTATGGCGTTGGCGTTATCCTTGTATTTCTCGAGAAACTCTTCAGCACCAGAGAAAGCAATCTGATTGATATATTTTTCGATGTCTTCGGCAGTCATGCCAATGCCATGGTCGCTGACAGTCAGAGTCCCGGCTTCTTTGTCGACGGTGACTTTGACATTGAGTTCGCCAAGCTGGCCTTTGAATTCGCCGAATGACGAAAGAGTGCGCATCTTTTGAGAGGCGTCAATTGCATTTGAGACAAGTTCACGAAGAAAAATCTCATGATCGCTGTAGAGAAATTTTTTAATGACGGGGAATATGTTTTCTGTGGTTACCCCAATTGTGCCTTTCTGCATGTATAAATAAATTTTGAGTTATTAAATTTCTAAATGGATTAAGGCAAAAATGATGCCAAAATCCCAATCATTACATCAGAAATAACATGTCAGGCATATAAAAGTTAAGCTCCGGGCTGACAATATATGTTAACCCGGAGCTATAGTCAGACCTTGATATGTCATTCGAAACGGTTCAGCGAAGCGAGTGACAGCGTGTAGTTATGGACAAGATCGATATACGATGTCTTGGCCTCGATGTAATAGTTTATCTCATAAAGATATATAGTAAACGGTAATTGTCCGCCCATCAGTGATTTATGAAGCAACTCGAGATAGTTGTCATTGTCGCTGAACATGTTGTCATAGGCTTTCATACGACGTTGATAGTTTTTAACGGCTGCATAATCTGCATGCAGTCGGCGTTGGGCTTCAAACGTGTATTCATCCAGACTGTATTGAGCGGAAAGGAAATCTGCATTGGCAGCCGCTACTTTCTTGCGGTTTGAGAAGAAGGGCAGTGTGATGCCGGCTGTTATGCCGTTGAAATGTTCTCCGATCTCGACGTTATGAATATATCCGAGCGAGAAACCCGGTAGAGACCGCAATCTTTCGGCCGATGCAGTGAGACGTGCAGTCTCTACGTTGCTTGCCGCGGCTGCAAGACGTGGGTCGCAGTCCTTGATTTTGGCTGCGTAGTAGTCCTCGTCATTAAGCGACATGGCAGGATAGTCTGTCACTTGGCTGAGGTCGACATATTCACCGCCGTTAAGAGCTATGAGTTCATAGCGCAGATTATCGACCGCCAATCTGGCGTCTTCAAACCGTGTGATGGCTTCAGATCGTTCGAGGCAGATTTTTCGGTAATCTATGATTGTGGCGCCACCATTTTCATATACCCGTGAGATATAATCATATATCGAATCGAGATTGACCTTTACCTCTTCGCTTAATTTAAGTTTATGAATGGCGGTGACATAATCAATCAGGGTCTCTGTCACACGTTGTCTTAGCTCGATTTCTTCGGCTTGATACAATTGTGTGAAGGCTCTTTTACCTGCTTTGGCGGCGAGCGAGCGCCTATGGTACAATCCCGGCCAATCAAAAGACTGACTGATTGAGATAGACCATTTGTTGCCGATCTGATCCTGACCCCACTGATGTTCGAATTCGACTTCGGGATCCGACAGGTTGTTTTCGGCTTGCATTTGCAGGATCTCGCTATCGCTGGATGCCTTGCGTGCCGCAAGGGCCGGATTGTTGGCAATAATGCCGTCAGCTATTTGTCTGAATGCATCTGTCGCAAGGCCTGACGCCATGGAAGTCAAGGCCAGGGCAAACGCTGTTGTTAATGCAGATATTCTTTTCATGATTTGCGGTTTATGAGACAATATATTGCCGGTACGACATACATATTGAGGATTGTAGAAGAGATAAGTCCGCCAAGGATTACGATTGCCATCGGTGACTGTATTTCATTTCCGGGCTGATCTCCGTTGACAGCCAGAGGTATCAGCGCGAGGGCAGAAGTCAGGGCTGTCATCGCAATTGGAAGCAGTCGGTCGGTCGAGCCTTTGTAGATACGGTTCATTAGACTTTCGCCCTCGGCGGCGAGATTGTTATAGCGGGTGATAAGTAGCATGCCGTTTCGGGTCGAAATACCCATCAAAGAAATAAAACCAATGATAGCAGGAATGTTCAGTTCGCCGGAGGTAATGCAAAGTATGATTATGCCACCGATCATGGCAAGGGGCATGTTGATGAGGATGACAAGAGCCTGACCTATGTTCTTGAACTCATGATATAGCAACATGAAAATGATTGCAAGCGCACATAACGAAGTCCACATCAACGTTGTGGATGCGGCCGCCTCGCTTTCAAACTGACCACCGTAAGTGATGTAGTAGTCTTGCGGCAGACTGATATTCTCATTGATGCGTCGGTTGATTTCGTTGACAGCGCCTCGCAAGTCCCGGCCGTCTACATTGGCCGATATTATTATGCGTCGCTTCACGTTTTCGCGATTGATGGTGTTGGGACCTGTGGTTGATTTTATTTCGGCGACAGTCGATAATGGTATTTTACCTCTGGATGAGTCGATGGCGATTTCTGACAGACTTTCGATGGAGTTGCGCGACGATTGGTCGACTATGACAGTGATGTCATAGGGCTGTCCATCTTCATAGACCTGAGACACAGCCTCGCCGGCGATAGCAACTGAAATAACGCGATTGAGGTCTGACATTTTGACACCATATGCGGCCATCAGTTCGCGCTTGGGGCTTATGACCAATTCGGGACGTTCGACCTGCTGTTCGATATTGACATCGACAACACCGTCAATATCCGAAATGACCGAGCGTATGTCGTTGCCCAGCGCAAACAGACGATTAAGGTCATCTCCAAACAGTTTGATGGCAATCTGAGACTCTGTGCCGGAAAGCATAGCGTCGATGCGGTGGGAAATAGGCTGCCCGATTTCAACGTTTACACCGGGGAGGGAACCGAGCTTTTCACGCAATTCGCGCACGACTTGTCCTCTTGTGCGGTCGCTGAGGCTGTAGGGCGCTTCGATTTCCGAAACATTCACGCCTAATGAATGCTCGTCGAGTTCGGCTCGACCGGTCTTTCTTGCAACGGTGCGCACCTCCGGTACAGACATGATCAATCGTTCGGCTTCACGTCCGATTTTATCGCTTTCCTCAAGCGAAATTCCCGGAAGGGTAGACACGTTGATCGTGAATGATCCTTCGTTGAAACCGGGCAGGAAGCTTCGGCCAAGAGTAAAAAACAGACCAACGGAGACTGCAAAGAGGACCGCTGTTGCCATGACTATGGCTTTGGGACGTTTCAACGACACGACAAGTGATTTGTCATATAAGCCTTTCAGCTTTTTTGCCAACCAAGGCTCACGTGAGATTTTATCGGAGTCTGTGACAGATTTGCCAAGCAGGAAACTGCAAAGAACCGGCGTCACTGTCAGAGCGACTAACGTGGAAGCAACAAGTGCCACGATAAACGAAACGCCAAGTGGTATCAGCATACGTCCTTCGATGCCTGACAGAAAGAATAGAGGCAGGAAGCTTGCAATGATTATCAACGATGAATTGAAGATAGGCATGCGGACTTCACCCGAAGCATGATATACTACCGATGTGGCAGACTTGCGCTGCTTTTCAGGTAAAGACGCATTTTGCCTCAGACGTTTGTAGACGTTCTCGACATCGACAATGGCGTCATCGACGAGCGAGCCTATCGCGATGGCAATGCCACCGAGACTCATTGTGTTGATTGTGTATCCGAGGAAGTGCAGGACAAGCACAGTCACAATGATAGACAATGGCAATGCGACGACCGATATGACCGTGGTGCGGATGTTCATGAGGAAAAAGAACAGTATGACAACAACAAACAGCGCTCCTTCGAGCAAGGCTCGCTGAAGATTGCTGATCGAATTGTCAATGAAGTCGCTCTGACGGAATATATCTGTTGACATGACGATGTCGTGAGGCAAGGATCTGGCCATGTCTGAGAGTTCGGTCTCTATGCGTTCTGTCAGTTCGATGGTGCCCTCTGCAGGCTGCTTGGTGACAGTGATTATAACAGCTGGTTCGGCCTTGACAGACGCCAGACCGATTTTTGGACGTGCGGCGCCGATTTCGACAACCGCCACATCTCCGATGCGGACAATGCCGTTGTCGTCGCTGCGTATCACAGCCTGAGCGATGTCAGATGGCTTGGTCGTGTTTATATCGCCCTTTATTAGATACTCATTGCCATATTCATAAATCACACCGCCTGAGGCATTGTCGTTGACTGTCTCCACGCTTTGGAGAAATTCATCAAGAGTGACATCAAAGAGTCTCATCTTCTCGGGCAGAAGCCTTATTTGGTACTCCTTGACGTCGCCACCGATGACAGCCACCTGCGATACACCACCCATGGCCAGTAGGCGAGGGCGGATGACACGTTCGGCAATTGTGCGCAGATCCATCAGTGATGTTGAGTCTGCAGTAAGACCTATTATGAGCATCTCGCCAAGGATAGAAGACTGAGGTCCGAGTACGGGAGTCTTTACATTTGGCGGAAGGGTCTCGGCGACCGAGCCAAGTCGTTCGGTGACAATCTGTCGAGCCTTGTATATATCGGTACCCCAGTCAAATTCGACCCATACGGTAGATAGACCTGAGGCAGAAGCCGAGCGTACACGTCTCACCCCCGTGGATCCGTTGACTGCGGTCTCGATCGGATATGTGACGAGAGTCTCGACGTCTTCAGGTGCGAATCCCGGGGCTTCTGTCATCACTACCACTGTCGGCGCATTAAGGTCAGGGAAAATATCGACATCTGTGCGTATGAGGGTGATAGTGCCTGCGATTAATATAACAGCAGTGAGAATAAGAACCGTAAGGCGGTTGTTGAGCGAAAAGTGTATTATCTTGTTGAGCATAGTGTTTCGCTTGGTTGATTAATGATTGTGGGAGTGCCCCTCGGGGATAACGCCACTCGATTCGGCAATCCTGACGGTTGTTGTTCCGGTCGCTACGACTTCATCTCCGTCTTTCAGGCCTCCGGTGATCTCGATGCGTTTCCCATCACTTCTTCCGGTCGTCACCGGAACCTTCGTATAACACTCATCGTCAAGTTTCACAAAGACATACATCAATCCCTGTTGTTCAGAAAGTGAGGTCAGAGGCACTGTTATCACATCGTCAGACTTATTGCCGAGCAGATAAGTCTCGACGTTTGCTCCTGGAATGACAGTGCCATTGTTCTTGAAACTGAAATATACGGGTATATATCCAGGTGTTACAGCGGCAGTGGTAGCCTGGCTTATGCGTTTGCCCTCGACCGAACTCAGACTGATGTTAATGTCTGAGTATGGAAGACTTATCGTTGCATCATCAAATGCAGACAATCTGTCGAAGTACTTTTCAGGCACATCTGCCCTTAGCGTCAGACGTTCTGAGGACGAGACGGAGGCTATTGCCTCTCCGACTTGCACAAACTGACCTTCGGCTACATCAATAGAGGTGATAATGCCTGTAATCGGTGATGTCACGGTGCCTGTGGCTGCTTTCGCGCTATATGCGGCGTCTGCCTCTTCATAGGCTCGTAGTGCAGCGTTATATTCGCTTGCTGTCACAAGTCTGTCTTCATAAAGAGGGGTGAGACGGTCAAGTTCCCGTTTACAAGCGTCAAGTGTAGCTTTGGCCGCCTTGTTGGGGTCGCCTCCGCTGATGCCGTTTGACCGCACTTTAGCTATGATAGTTCCGGCTGAGACCTGAGATCCCCGTTCAATGCCGTTGGCATAATATATGATGCCAGAAGCAGGAGATGAGACAATGCCCGAACGTCCGGTCGATGGCATTATGGTGCCGGAAACTTTGATCACGTCACGAAAAGTCCCGGGTTTGACGGTTTCAGTAGTGACACCGAAACGCTTGGCCATTTCAGGTTGCAGCACGATCTCATTATGGTCTTTTGATTGTTTGGACTCGCCATGTTCATCGTGTTCATCGTGTCCATCGCTATCATTATGTCCATCGTGTCGGTGGTCATCATGGTTGTGGGCTTCTGTATGTTCGTGGTGGTGAGCAAGCTCATTCTTACCGTTGTCGTTGCTGCACGATGTCGTGAACATGATGTAACAACAGGTCAATATAGTTATAACGGAATATTTCATTTCAATATGTTATTTCATGTGGATGAGTTGAAAAGTCTTGATGCAGTATACTTTTCAATCTGTGAGAATATATTGGGAAGCCTCATCTTCCACACTCAGAAAGATTATAAGTGTGCTTAAGTAAGGCTATAGTCGGTGAAATAAGGTTTATGCGCAAGCGCAATATGCCGGAGGGCTTCTCAGTCCTCTGTAATTGATGTCGGGCCCTTTATAGCAGTATGCTACATGGCATCGATAACAACGGATATGTTCGCAACAAGGTGTCACACTGGCCTCTGCTTGAATGACGGACGTCACCGGCATAGAGACATGAAAACAAGCTGTAGAGTCATTGTGTGAGGCAAGGTTAAACTCATCAAGTCTGAAGGGACATGAGTCGCTGTCCTCATGGCTGTGGTTATCGTCTTTGTGATGATTACAGGAGTCAGCGCCGTCACAGTCTGTGCAAAAGCAGATCAGGTCATCATCGGTGTGATGATGCAACATGTTGATTGATCCTGCAGTCATCAACAGACTGACCAACATGACGAGTATGACATTCAACAGGCCTGGCATTGGATAGCGCTAAATAAATGATTTTGTGCAAAATTATCACTTTTCCTTATTGTATGCAAATATGGATTTGTGAAATAGCCGTAAAAATGAGAAAAATTTAGTAGTTTTGCATTCAAAACTCTGCTCACTCAGTTAAAAATAACAGTTTTTATGTCGTTGATCGAATATAAGGGCGTTGAAGTCCTGCGCAAAGAACACGTAGTGCTCAAGGATGTCAACTTCGCCATCCAACCGGGCGAATTTGTCTATCTCATAGGCCGTGTCGGCAGCGGTAAAAGTTCGCTGCTTAAGTCTATTTATGCCGAGGTGCCGGTCTTGACCGGTCAGGCCGAGGTCATGGGCTATGACATGACCTCGATGCGTCGTAAGGATATACCGATGTTGCGACGTAAGATAGGCATAGTGTTTCAGGATTTTCAGCTTTTGACAGACCGAAATGTCTACGCCAACCTGGAGTTTGTTCTCGATGCGACAGGGTGGAGAGACAAGACGGCCAAAGACCAACGCATAGAGGAAGTGTTGAAAGAGGTGGGCATGACAAACAAATCATATAAGATGCCTCATGAGCTTTCGGGTGGCGAGCAGCAGCGCATTGTCATTGCGAGGGCTTTGCTCAACAAGCCGGAGCTGATCATAGCCGACGAACCGACCGGTAACCTCGACCCGGAGACTGGAGAGCAGATTGTCAACCATCTTTATAATATCGCCCGCGAGGGGACTGCTGTGATTGTTGCAACTCATAATATGACCATGCTCGACCGATTTCCGGGCAGAGTTCTGAAGTGTGAAGGTAAACGGTTGCTCTAATTTATTGGCATGGCTATATTTCTACAAATTGAAAACTTGACAAAGAGTGTCGGTGACCGCATGCTCTTTGAAGATGTGACCTTTGGAATTAACGAAGGTGACAAAATAGGTATTGTCGCCAAAAACGGAGCCGGTAAGTCTACATTGCTGCGTATCATAGCCGGAATTGAAAGCCCCGACAGTGGTTCGGTCGTGTTCAAAAGCGACATAAAGGTATGCTTTCTGGAGCAAAGTCCGGTTTTTTTGTCCGGGGCAAGCATCCTTGACGCTTGCCTTCAAGGAGGCGGCCCAACGGCGGATGCTGTTAAAGATTATGAACTGGCAGTCTTGGCGGGAGATGCAGACGCTATAAACAGCGCTGTGCAACATATGGACGCTCTTTCGGCATGGGACTATGAAGACAGAGTGAAGCAGATGTTGACAAGTCTTGGTTTTGAGGATGTCAGGATGCAGGTATCGACACTCTCGGGCGGCCAGCGTAAACGCGTAGCTTTGGCTCACGTAATGATGCAACAGCCTGATATGATTATTCTCGACGAACCGACCAATCATCTTGACGTCGACGTGATCGAATGGCTTGAAAATTATCTCAAACGTCAACGCGTTACTCTTCTGATGGTCACCCATGATAGGTATTTCCTTGACCGGGTGTGCAACCGTATTATGGAACTTGATGAGCGGCATGCATACTTCTATGACGGGAACTATGATTATTACCTGCGTCGTCGAGCCGAACGCATAGAGGCAATGGCTGCGGAGCTTGCACGTGTCAAGAACACTCTGCGCAAGGAGCAGGATTGGATGAGCCGTCAGCCTCAGGCCAGAGCTGGCAAGGCTAAGTTCAGAATTGACAGGTTTTATGACCTTAAGGAGCGTTCGCAGATAAGACGCCATGACGACAGTGTCAGACTCGAGGTAGAAGCGGGCTATATCGGTTCGAAGATTTTCGAGGCGAAGCATGTGTCAAAGAAATATGGTCAGAAAGTGATACTCGACGATTTCAGCTATGTCTTTTCCCGTTATGAGAAATTGGGCATCGTTGGAGTCAATGGAGTGGGAAAATCCACCTTTATCAAACTCCTGCAGGGAATAGTGAAGCCCGATGCAGGTTTGTTTGACATCGGTACAACTGTCAGGTTTGGCTATTATAGCCAGGACGGCATAGCGTTTGATGATGATAAAAAAGTAATCGACGCCGTAACCGAAATCGCTGATGACATAGAACTGAGCGGCATCCATGTCTCGCCAATGCAGTTTCTCCAGAAGTTTCTGTTTTCAGTCCCTGATCAGCAAAAGTATATCCGTACGCTCAGCGGCGGTGAACGCTGTCGGCTGCATCTCGCTACAGTCTTGATGCGTCAGCCAAACTTCCTTATTCTTGATGAACCTACCAACGACCTCGACATCGTGACCCTCGGAATACTTGAAGAGTATCTGTCGGAGTTCAAAGGCTGTCTGACAGTCATCAGTCATGACCGCTATTTTCTTGATAATGTCGTGGACCATTTGTTTGTCATGGAAGGCGAGGGGAGCATAAAAGACTTCCCCGGCACTTATAGCGAATATCGTGAATGGTGTCTTGCAAAAGAAAAATCTGAAGTTAAAATTGTCAAGGCGGAAGAAGCGCCACAACGCAACAATAAGCCTCAGGCAGGACGCAAGGAGAAACTGACGTTTAAGGAACGGAAGGAATTTGAAGCACTCGAAGTTGAGATTGAAGAGCTTACCAAAGAAAAAGATAAGCTCGACACTTTATTCAACAGTGGTGAGACAATCACTGATATAGCGGAATTGTCATCGCGCTATACCGAGATCGTCAATCTGCTCGATGAGAAAGAACTTCGTTGGCTGGAACTCTCTGAAAAAGCGTAAGGTTTTGTCTGTTGGATTGACGAGAACGTTAGATCCATCGGTATTGTATCTGAACAACGGCGCGTCGTCGTGATGGTCAGAAATGACTGTGTCAATGAAGAGGTTATGGGCAGAAGCGAACTCAATGACTCGACTCAGTTTTTCCTCTCCACGGCATTCGGTCTGGTCTGGATTGTTTTTTGTCTGAGTCGCGACATAGTCACCATGCCATAATAATGGTACATAAAAGTCGGGAGCGGCTGTTGCAAGCAAAATCATTTGTCCTTCTCTGCTTTTTTGATTAATCAGGTCGATGACGTTGTTGTTGACCGAAGCAAGCACATCGTTAGCAAACTTGCCGTGAAATGAACGTTCTCCCGAAAGGAGAGAAAGGCAGCTGAATTTCATGGCGTGGTGTGAGATAAGGCGGAGTTTTCGCAATGCAATCAAAAGTGCGATGCGCGCCGCGACAAACAGACGCAGATGTTTGAGATTGTGTCTTAGGCCGATGACGATGTATCTCTCGAGGGTGTTACATCTGACAAGTGTGCCGTCGAGATCAACCACGGTCAATGGCCGGAGCTTGGTGTTCGGGCATCTATTGACCATGGTGTGCGTATTAGGGTGCGGTTGTTAAGTACAAAATAGTCTGGAGTGTAGACGATGTCAGAGCCGGTGACGGTTATGACGGCTGTGCGGATGTCACGGTCGGGATGCAAAGCCGCGAAGCCCTCGACTACGGCCTTGAGAGTGGCTCCACTGTCGACGGCGTCATCTACTATGAGAATATTGCGCCACCAAGGTTTGAGTTCGGGAATATGGATTTTTGTCTGCTCCATGTGGTTGCGTTTGCGGACTAAAATCCTGGCTTCGGCTATGCGCAGCGCATCGAGCATAAAGCCGGGCAGCAGGCGTAGCACAGCGGCCAGACCGCGTTTGAGTTTGCCTTTTGGAGGACGCTCGAGCAAGACCGGAATTTGGTCGAGGCCGGTGTAGAGTCTGCTTGCCACGCGGTTACCGCCACGTGGGACAGGAATGATAACGTCTGGTTTGAAGCCCGAGTCGTCAACGATAGTCTGTAGACGGCAACATATGTCGGCAAAAGCCTTCATGTCGAGATTTAATATTTTGAACCCCATTTGGAAATTGTCTTTAGTAGTTTTAAACCGATATAGGATAAGGCAGCTCCAAGGCGGTTTTTGGAGCGGGAGTCAGGATCGGTGATTATCTGAAATCTCAATCTTTTTATGTCGTTAAGACATGTTTCGAAATCGTGGCCATTGCGGTCGGGCATGACCATTAGAAGATTGTAGCAGGCGCTGAAACGACGGTGGTCGACGGCTTGTAGCAGTCGCGGCATATGGCCTGATATATAGTCATACATGCGGTCTGTTACTCTGAGGATGTCTCTGCGCCCGTCAGACCAATGATTTATGAAGCTGCTTTTGTGTCGCCGGTAGAAATAGATGTCATCGTTGATGATTGCTATTCGTCCTGAGCGCTGATAGAGACGGTAGAAAATGTCAAGATCTTCAAACCAGCCGTTATAAAAGCGCAGTCCTTCGAAGAGTCTGCGGTCGAATAGTTTCCAACAGACAGAGTTGTCTGTGCCTTTTTTCTGATAAAGCACGTCTTTGATCAGTCTCTCTGCGTGGATAATCTCGGTCTGTTGGCGGGCGGATTCTTTGAAATGCTTCTTGGCCGCATAGTGATATGCACCTGCTGCAACCATAACACCGGGAGCTGAATCAATGGCTTTGAGCAAGCGCTCTATGGCCCGGGGATGGATGGCGTCGTCGCTGTCAATGAAGAAATAGTAATCACCGGTCGCGACATCAATAGCCGCATTGCGCGATGCCGACAGCCCTTTGTTGGACTGATGTATGCAACGTATGCGCCTGTCTGTTGAGGCATAGCGATCGCAGATTTCTCCAGACAGGTCGTCCGAACCATCATCGACAAGTATCAGTTCCCAGTCACTGACGCTCTGTGACTGGACACTGTCGATACACTCGGCGAGGTAGCGCTCAGTGTTGTAGACAGGGACTATGATGCTGACTTTTGCCATTGTTTTTGTTTATGGTTTATAGACGGCTTCTGACGGAAGCGATTCGTTGTTGACTCGATCGATAGCCGTGACAACATAGTAGCCTTTATTATTAGCTATTATGGACTTGGCATTTGTGATGGCTACGATATATCGTGGATTGTCAAGGTCAAAACTGTTTTCGTCAGGAAAGCGGTAGACCACAAAGCGCACTGCATCCCGGGTTGAAGCCGTGGCTGCTTCGGCTTGCCAAGTAATACTGTTTCCTTCGATTTTTACGTCGTAGACAGGTTCGGGAATCCCCTCCGACATCCACTGATAGGCTGGCGGGAGAGCCGGTGTTGACTGGTGGCGCTGCCGCAGCGAGTCGGCAATGCCATGATCGTTGGCCGTGAGAGAGTAGGCGGGCCACCAGCAATTACCCAGGATATTCTCGGCTTTTCTTGTGCGTGCTATTTTTGTCGAGAGCTGTGTTTTCTCTGAATTTGAGAGATCTTCCTTTTTCATAGTGACAGGTATGCTCTGCCCGATGTAGACATGACGGCCCCGGCAGATGGCGTTCCACCAGTCAAGCAGCACCGAATATGAGGCTTTGGGATGTTCCATATCCCAATAGAGTTGTGGAATGAGGTAATCGACCCATCCGTTTTCTGCCCATAACACAACGTCGGCATACAATGAGTCATAGTTTTCCAGCCCGTCAGTGTCGCTGCCGCGTTTGTCTGATTTGCGGTTGCGCCAAATGCCGAACGGGCTCACTCCGAAACGCACCCATGGCTTGAGTGATTTGATCTTTGAGTTGAGTTGCCTGATGAGGCTTGTTACATTATCACGGCGCCAGTCGCCGAGAGTCCGGCCTCCGCCATAGCGGGCAAATGATTTGCTATCGGCAAATGACTTGCCTGCGACCGGATAAGGATAGAAATAGTCATCGAGATGGATGCCGTCAACATCATATCTTGAAACAATGTCGGTGACGATTTTTTCTATATAGTCACGATTTTCAGGCAGACCGGGGTCAAAGTAGATTTTTCCGTCATATGTGATAAATCTCTTGGGCGCTTTGTGATAGAGATGGCCCTTGGCAGGAATTTGCTTCCGGGAAGATGTTACACGATAGGGGTTGAGCCATGCATGCAACTCCATCCCGCGGCTGTGGGCTTCGTCGATGATAAAGGCCAAGGGATCCCAGAACGGCTTCGGATCTTTTCCGTCTGATGTCAGAAAACGGCTCCAAGGCTCTATGTCGCTCTTGTAAAAGGCATCAGACTGCGGACGGACTTGAAAGAACACGACATTGATCCCGGCACTGCGCAGACTGTCGAGCTGCCGGGATATATATCGTTTGTTATCAGCCGTTGATTGTCTCAGGTATTGATCCTGAAACACCGTGTGCATCCATGCGCCACGAAACTCACGTTTGGGATTATCACATAAACTGTATGCACAGATTGCAGAGAGCAGACAGACGAGACTTGCGGCTATATGTTTTTTTGCTGAATTCAAATTCATATTTATGTGCAAATTTACGCCTTTTTCATTAATAATTGAGCGAATATTATTATTTTTGGACTAAATTTAGTGACATGCAATTTTTCTCTATAATATGAAGGAGCCCAAATATACAGTCAGTGCTGAAGAACTCAAGGATGAAGCGATGAGACGCAAATACAGTGAACTCCTCACTCAGCCTGAAGTTTTCCCCTCTGACGACAACTGGAGATATATCATTGGTAAGCGGATGACGGGGCTCGGACCGGGGCTTTACCGGAAGTATCTGGTCGCGTGGCTGACAGAGGCTGACCTCCGCAGCGAATATCACATGGCAGCGCTTGAGCATTTTCCCGCTTATCTTGAAGCCGTCGACAGGGAGTATGCCATTGAGACTGTCTATGGCGACCGGACATCTTCGGGAGAGGCTTTCGTCAGCATTGTATATAAATGCATGCTTTTTGATGCAGCATCAATAGGAGAGATTATCGATGATGGTAACCCATCGCTGGCAGCCGACTTGCTCGGAGCTTATCAGCCGATGTATGACGGTGATGCCATAGATGCGATGCGATATCTGCTTTCGAAGTTCGACGATCTGCCAGATGTCGGCGAAATGCAAAGCCGGAGAGGCCTGTTCAGAAACGAACAGGTGTATATATGTCCTGAAGGTCATTCAAACTCGGCTGATACGGTCTACTGCTGTCACAATGGCTGTGGCAAAGATATAAAGGGCCTCGATGAGCGTCAGCGCAAACTTGTCGAAGAATTACGCTACCGCATCTCGTTGCTATCAGAGATGTTAACTTGAAATTACGTCTTGCCGTGAATAAAATAAAGTCAATAATAAGTAGGATAAGAATTCAATACCTGATGTTCTGGACCGTATTGTCGCTACTTTACGGCCTTGTCTATATCACTCCCGAATTGCTCGGCAGCCCGTTTTCAACCATAAGGGCATTCGTAATGATTATATTGAAATGGACGTTTCTGACTTTTTGCGCATCGGGCCTTATTTGTCTACTGTCTGTCAACCGGATAGTGTTTGCCGTTATGTTCCCATTACTATGTCTGGTCAGTGGAGCGGTTGCATATTTCCAGTTGAGCATAGGGGTAGGGCTTTCGCCCGGAGTCATAGATCTGGCTATGGCCAATGGTGTGTCGGTATGGATGACCTTGTTCAGTTGGCAACTGCTGATGTCTCTTTTCATGTCATTAATGTTTGGGTGCGTGGCGGCTGTCATCAGATGGAAATGTGTCAGAATGGATATTTCGTCCATTGATGCTTTGATGCTGTCGGTGGCGATAATATTTATACCCACAAACGTCTCTCCGAAACTTCGTGAGTCGATAATGACGCGAATGCCATATACGATATACCATTCGGTTGACATTTTTCACGGTATGAGCCGTGAGCTTGCCATTGCGAGAACAACATACGACGCGGTCGATGTCATGCGTAGCGATGCCTCTCCCGATGTCGTGTTTGTGATAGGAGAGTCGTTGAGGGCCGATCATTTGCCGTTTAATGGATATGAACGTAATACGATGCCATTGCTCAGCCGGGATAGCACACTTGTTTCTTATCCGAACATATACTCCGAGTCATTCTACACACACGCTTGCGTTCCTGCCATAATGACAGATACAGATTCACTGACAAGGCGCAAGGCTTATACAGAACAGTCGTTCATAACACTGTTCAAGAAAGCAGGCTATGACACGGCATGGTTTGCGAATCAAGACTTGACAGACTGGTATGCATTCTTCGCGCATGAGGCAGATACGATATATTATTGCAATAATGTGATGTCGGTTTATAATTTCTCAAGTTACTACGATGCTGATATTTTGCCTCTTTTTGACCAATGGAGTCAAAGGCGCGACAATGATGCTCCACAACTGGCTGTTTTGCACACCATCGGTTCACACTGGTGGTACAAATCGCACTATCCGGATACTGTTGGAAACTTCTTGCCAGAAATAAGTAGCCATGATGTCAGGTCGTCATCACATCAACAGTTGGTCAACTCGTATGACAATACTATCCTTGAGACCGACCGCTTTCTGGCCGCGCTAATATCCAGACTCAAAGACCGGAATGCAATCATGATCTATATATCAGATCACGGAGAAAACCTCGGAGAGCATGGCGAATATCTACATGTCAACGGTTATGAAGAGACCCGAAGACCGGCTTGTCTCATATGGTACTCGGATAAATATGGATCAAACTTCCCCGACAAAGCGGAAGCCATCAGACAAAACCGTTTCGAAGAGGGTCTGACGGATAGGTTGTTTCATACAGCTGTCGATGCGGCCGGCCTTGTTACGGATGCTTACAGCCCCTCACGCAGCCTGTTCCATACCGAGCGATCTATATCGTCTGGCCCGGATTGACCTCGTCGTCCTTAAACAGTTGTTCCTTTTCGTCGAGGTGAAAATAGTGGGTGAGCAATGCTATGAACTTGGAAATCTTATCAATGGCATCCATTGTCTCTTTGCTGACTTCACGTTTTTTCAACCTTAGCATCAACATCCCGTAAAGAGCATTGAAACAAGTTTCAATCTCACCTTTGCGATCTTCGCCTGATTTGCTTCGTAGCTCGACAATATAAGGCAATGCTTCGTAGAACTTCTTGGTATACTCTGGAAAGCGGGGATCTTTAAGTAGCGCAGAGTGGAGCTGGACAAGCTGCACGATTACATTCTTGTTTAACTGAAGATGGCCGGACGAAACGACATCCTCACGTCTCATCATGTCGATTAATGATTCATACCACTCGGTAAGCTGGCGCTTCTGTTGCTCGTCAAGTTGGGTCTGAGTGTCTATGATGGCTGTCTTTATTCTTTCGATATCCAGACCATACGCTCTGATAATATCTTCAATTTGCCACATGTAGATGAGATATTCGGCTATATTTTCCTTGCGTCGTGCTGAAGCTATATACATAATATTCTATTTTTAGTTGCAAAAATACTGATTAGCGGGAGCAATGCCAAATTTATTTGAGCGTTGCCGGGCGAAGTATTTAAGACGAGGTCGTCAGTCAATTTACTTTTAAGTATTAACGTGTGGTTAGCAGTAAATGTTTCAGATTATTTTTTTGAAACTGAGATATAGCATATTATGCGGTCAGCGATATTTTTTATTTGGAATTCAAAACTTGTTGTATTATCTTTGTGTTATAAAAGCAAAGGCAAGAGAGCCGAAAGACATACCACATCAAAGTAGATTGGGAAACTCTTCAAATTATTATGAAATGCCGAGACAAGCTTAGCCGTCTGATGGCGGGCCCCGACTTCTTGTAAGAGAAGTGCTTTATGCCAGGCGGATTACAAAGGATGGCGAGCACTCAAATCCTGTCATATCGGAGTTTCATCGCATCCTTTGGTGTGGCTCTTATAAAAAGCCGATTGAAAGTTTTTATGCTTTCAACCGGCTTTATTTATTAACCTTCATTGGGGATGTCTGTGTGCATTCTTTTGCCGCATTCTTTTGCAATGAATGCGATAATTGTCATAGCATAAATATGTAATGAGACATATGCCTATAAACTTGAGCCACGCGCGGGTTGACGTATAATCCATACATAGCTCCCATCCGCGTGCCGCAACACATAAAACGCCAATGATAAATAAGGTCAATGATATGTTGCGTCTGACTCTGGTGCTAATCTTAATGTCGGTGTATTTTTGTTTAAGCGTTAGTATGTTACCGGTGACGAGCAATCTTATTTATGTCTATCTTGATAGTTTTTGTATGCACGGCCTCCGATTATAGCCCCGACGATACCTCCTAAAATAGGTAAAAAAATCCAAATGTTCATAGTGTGATATGTTTTTATATTTTTACAAAAGTATAAAAAATAATCATGAATGTTGAAGAAATAGGAATTTATTTTTAGTGCGGCTCCATATTTCTTTTTTTGGATATCGGGGTGTAGTTTAGCATGGAATACAGAAACACCAATGGTAAAAAATACATAGCTTGACCGACGAATATGATGAAACCGTCACGCATTATAAATAAGCAATATCCCGATGATATTGAAAACAATCCATATGCCTAACCCCCAATATTTATATGGCTTGTAGATAGATCTGAATTTCTCGCTGTCTGTTTTCCGATAAGGCCATGCTTTCATAGCACCTATAATAATAAGCACAATCATCACAGCAGGCCCGGCAATATCAAAAGCTATTCCAAGATTAATCATATTTCTGATGTTTTATAATTGCAACAATCCCATATCAATATAGTTCTCTTCTTTGCCAATCCACTCCTTTAAAAATAGTTTGTAAGTACCGTTGGCATAGGAGACAAAACATTTCAAAGGCTCATGCAACTGTCGCACATATTCCCACTTTGTTATGCATCTGTCACTGCCGCCGATGTATCGAGGACGATAACAGCTGATGCGGTTATCGCAGTGCAGCAGTCCGCTCCAACCATAATGAATAACACGTATAACACTGTTCCGGCTACTGACAATTCAGCCTTGGAGCAATCCATCGTCAGGTTGAATGGCAAGCTTGATGAGCAATAGGGGGTTATCGTCACTGTAACAGGCGACTACGGCATTCTAACGCACATGATAAAATAAAACACCAGAAACAAAGAAATAACAAATAAATCGTTAATTTTGCATATTATTAACCCAAGAGCAAGAATATGAGAAAAGTAATATTGATAACGACACTTTGCGTTATCTACACAATAGGCTTAAAAGCTCAAATTATCGAGGTAGACTCGCTCGATAAAACAGCCACGGAACTTATCATACCAAAATGTCATAAGACTTCTTCCTCTTTTGAGGGTAAAGGTTTCAATAATTTAAGAAAAATCACATTTGACGGAATTGACTATCTTCCGCCAGTGTCATTTAAAGGACTACCCAATTTGGAGGAAGTCATTCTCAATGGCGACAATTTGAATATAGGTGGTGCGCAATTCGTTGACTTGCCAAAGTTGAAGAAAATTGTGATGAATGGCAACACATTTCTCTTAAACGGTGGAACAGCAGTTGTACGATGTCCTGAATTTGAAACGTTCGAAATTAACGGGTTCATCACCTATTCAGAAATGTCAGACCCCTCGGATTCGCCAAATTTCAAAAACTATTCGGGAGATTTCGACTTTTTATACACGGATAACAGTGAATTGCTTACAGCAACTCCTATTGAAACAATCGTTTCCAATACAGATTTTGTTACAGTGTTCCGCAATCAACTTTCTAAAATAAGCGATATTCTGAATAATGCGGACAATGATACTGAGGTCGCAGGTCGTTTTATGTGGATAAAACCGTATGCTGTTGAACTTGCTGCTAAACTTAACGTTGACACTACTGCTTTTGTTACAGCTCACAGTAGAGCGAAACAAAATCCTGTGTTTTGGACTAAACTCGAGACATTGCAACATTCACCTGCATACGCAAATGATACACTTTCGGTTAATTTTACATACCAACCGGCAACCTCGCAATCACTGGCAGCCGTACGCCAACGATTTAATCTTGACAGCATTGCCGGAAATGCTGATGACATTTCTAAAATTAAGAATCTAACCTATTGGATTCATGACATTGTGCGTCATGATGGAAGTTCATATAATCCACAAGGGCCAAAGACATTGGCAAATCTTGTGGACACATGCCAACTGTATAATCGCGGTGTTAACTGCCGCATGATGGCGATAATGCTAACAGAAGCGTTGCTTGCAGAGGGAATTCCTGCAAGATACCTGACTTGTCAGCCCAAAGATTATGACAAAGATTATGACTGTCATGTCATTTGTGTCGCTTGGTCTGATACATTGAACAAATGGGTATGGGCTGATCCCACCTTTGCGGCCTTTGTAACTGATGAAAATGGATTGATGTTGCATCCCGGCGAGGTTAGAGAAAGATTAATTGCAAATCAACCCCTCTCAATAAATGAGGATGCTAATTGGAATCACGAGAGTCAACAAACAAAAGAGAACTATCTTGACTACTATATGGCTAAAAATCTTTACTATATATCAGCCATAACGAATAATAGGCAAGCACCCGAGGGAGATACAACAAAATCAACTTATGTAACTCTTTCGCCTATAGATTCCAGCTTTACCAACGCTCACATAATCACCTCTGATTACGATAAATTTTGGCAGACACCTAAATAATTGTCTTTCCAGATACTTATCAAATTATATTGCTGTCCGATAAAAATATTTGATGCAGGGTAAAATTAGGGCTGATTCCATTGGTGGAGTCAGCCCTTTGTGGTTATTTGTTTTCGCCTAAAAAACGAATTAATCATAGGTAAAAGTAGTCATTTTAGCGGACAGCCGCTCTATGGTCAGGCGATAAAATTACTTGACGAGTTCAGCTCCACGACAGCAGCCTTGAACACCTGCCGCATGCACACCGGGTATTACTCCTTGGCGCGGTGCGTAGAGGCAAGCGATTCTATCTATCGGGAGATATTCAGCGTTGTCATCTGCGAGAACTTCACCTTTTCCGTTGCGAAGAAACGCTCCATGTGTTGCAACGCGAGCTTATAAGTCCGCGCATTGCGCACCTGTCCTCGGTCAATCATGCGGTCGATGTGAAGTCGTGCGTAGTCCGAGAATATCAAGTCGGCCTCACTTTGCTTAAGGAAGTCTATCACTTGGCCGACCGTCCATTTCGATATGTCCTGCCGGTTGAGCATGTCAACCCAGCGCAGTATCTGCTCCGACAACGGCTGTTGCACAAACAGGTCAGTGACTTCAAGTATAGCCGACAGACCTTTGTGACCGACAAGCTTGTCAGTAGGTATGTAATTCGATTTGCCATTGTGGAGCTGCACTATGACCTCGACAACTTCGATGATATCGCGAAGCGCTTGGCTTGCCAAGAACCCTACTGCGGCGAGTGGGATAGCGAGGAAGACTTCGCCCGCCACATCGTCGAGGAGTGCTACGACCTCGAAAGGACGATGGGCGGCCTCTCCAACAACTTCGACTACGAAGCCTTCGGACGCGAGCTGTTCATGTACGACTACACGATGGGCGCAAACAATAACGTGTTCCGCAACATCTGCCCCCTCCCAATCCTCTCTCCTTCCAAGGGCTTTCCCGAAAGGAAAGGCTCTTGGATTATACTTTAATTCGTTTTTTTATTTTTACAAGATGACAATTTTCAATCCAACCCTCTTTTAGCCCATTGTAATATTGTTCGCGTGTAAAATATATCTGATTATTCCCAATGTAATCCACAAGTTCGTCAAGCAATTCATGCAGTGTAATGTAGGGTTTTGACTCCTTAATTGCTGTAATCAAATAGGTATTAACATCACCATGTGGATATATATCACCCCCGTTTGCCTTTCGAGCCGAAATCATAGACGACAATGGAATACGAAACCTTTCTCCCGTAATTTGGGAAATTATTTCAATCCACAGTATTGGCGCGATATATTCTTGCGGGAATAAATAGTCTCCACACTTATCTTTTAATTTAGCATAAGGTTTTCCTACCCAAGGGGTAATAACCTCATAGTCAACTTCGGGTTCTACAAAATCTGAACAATACGATAATGGCTTTTCGCTTAATGCAAAACGTTCATCTTCGTTAGGTATAAAATAAGAAGTAAAGGGATTTTCTTCCAGAAATTTATGGATAGGTTGATTTCCACCGCGTCCATTATAATATTCTGCACATTTGTGCTTGTATTGTTCGATTTCTTCGTTAGTCCATTTCATAGCGTAAATTTACTAATTTTTCGTGGAATAGCTGTCTTTTCCACCGCTAATATATAGTGGTAAGTTTGCGGTGTAAATCATCGCAACTATGGCTAAGACAGCATATAACATCCAACTCAAAGTGTATGTCGGCGGGGCCGACTTCGACCGCAAGGCCTTTGACAAGACACTTGCCGAACATTCGGGCAAGCCTGTCAACGTGCTTATCTATTGCGGAAGCCGATAAGTCCGGACTCTCACCGACATTAAGAGCGACCCTGATATGGTTGAACACTTTGCTGTGAATGTCGCGAAGCTCATTCAGCAAATCCTCGGTAATTCTTTGAGCGATGGTGACTGCTGCATCGTTACCTCGCCCAAACGTCGCCACAAGACCCGGAATTTCGCTTCGCTCATTTCGGCTCGCCTCGCTGAACTCGGCATAAACTTCTATGAAGATCTTGCCGAGTGTCATTCTAAATATCGTGTCGGTGCAGTTTTTACGCTCGGTTTAGAGCCTCCGCGAGAAAAGAACATAATCGTCTATGACGATTATGTTACCACCGGTGACACGAGGATTTCCATGTGCGAGCTGTTGTTGCCCCTTGGCTACAACCTCGTGTTTTTCACATCAATCTCAAATAAATTGCAGATTAAAACATGCACATGTCGCCTTTAATTACTTTCCCATTCTTTTCCTTTATACGATATAAAATCGTCTGTCCGTTTTGAATGAGTCTAATCATTCCTCCGCCGAATACTGGATCATTTACAAGATCAGCCTTAATAACGATTCCTTTATTTCTAAAATTCTCAAATTTGCCACGAAGATATTGTTTATAGCCTTCATAATCCAACGAAGCAAAAACCCATTGAGAATCGTATACAAACGACTCATCAAGATGTTGAAGCAACTTTTCAGAATCTAACGTGTTCCACGCTTCTGCAAAGTCATTCAAAATTTGAACATATTTTTCCGAATATTCCATTGGTATTATTGGTTTGTCTTTAAGCCACAAAATTAAGCAATTAATTTTGTGATACAAAATTCAATATTGTGATGGACTACAAATTCACTGAAAAGAAAAGCAATGGTTTGAAACGCCGGAGGTCAGAGTGACGAGATACAAAGTAAGACCCCGACCCGCACCGCCCGGAAGAAGAAAACCTCTTAACTCGTCACTATGAATTTTTACTTATCGCAATGATATGTACTGCCAAAATTTCAGATATATTGAAGCCGCTTGCTGATATGCCCTCTCTGGCTTATCTCAGCAACGCTATTCAAGTTGCAGACATTCTATAATGGATTCTTGAACAGGTCAGCATAGCTGAAATTTGGCAGACTTCTTTCTCCATATCCGAGGAATTTCTGCGCCGACTCTTTTTCATTTGCTCATCGACGAAGTCGCTTGGCTCTGCCAATAACGCAAATAGAGTGTCGCGCATCAATCTTGTACTCGACCATAAGGCGACCAACAAGACGCTTAAACTTTGGGCGTCCATCATCCAAGTTATTGAGCGAAAATATCCTGCCGACAATCACAGCAAGATTTTGTTGGTGCGCTCCGAAAATGGCGACACGGTCAGCGTCATTACGTCGCAGAACCTTACTCGCGGCAACCGCCACGAGTCGGCATTTATCTCGACTTCGCCGGAGGTTTTCGTAAATCTCTACGCCAAGTCAACGATTTAATAACCAATCACTCCGTACCACTCCATGATCTATTCGCACAGCGCATATCCGGCATCGCCTATGAATAATTCAGGCGAGCCTGATCCTTCTCTCGGCTCGCACGGATATTCCAAGAACGAATTAACTCAGATTGAGAAATATGCGAGCATCTATCTCAAAATATCAGATATGGCGGTTATTCTCGATGTTCCGGCAGATGTGCTTCGCTCTGACAACGCAGACCGATCCACAGAGGTTTCCAAGGCATATCTCCGTGGAAAAGCCGCCTCTAAGGTCAAGCTACATTCTCAGGAAATGATGCTTGCACAAGTAGGCTCGCCACTCGCTATCGAGAACGCCCACCGAAATGTCCTTGATATGGAGGACGATGAGTAAAATATTTTTCATATATTTGCACTATAAAAAATTTCTATAAAATATTATTCTTCTTGTTGCTCTTTGTGTTATTTAACACTCAAACAACAAATGCGACCACTGTAGTAGAAAAACCTGTTTATATCATCGGTGGAGATAAAGGGCTATTAAGAGATCTATATAGTAATCTTTCAAACGCAAAAAATTCTCATTCTGACAGCATTAAAGGGAAATGTATCTTTACATTTGCTATATCTAAGGATGGCGTAATTAACGCTGAAACGATTGATTTGCTGCGAAATACTTCTTTGCCCGAAGAATATGTCAATGATGCAAAAGCAGCCATTAAACATTTGGGCAAATTTACACCGGGGAAAAATAGTGGTACGCCTGTAAAAGTATGGTATATCCTACCTGTAAGATATCCTATCACTTTAGATAAAATCAAACCGAGTGAATAAAAAAGCTCGTCTTTTACGGCATAAAACGGCTTTTGTATTGGTGGAGTCAGCCCTTTGTGGTTATTTGTTTTCGCCTAAAAAACGAATTAATCATAGGTAAAAGTAGTCATTTTAGCGGACAGCCGCTCTATGGTCAGGCGATAAAATTACTTGACGAGTTCAGCTCCACGACAGCAGCCTTGAACACCTGCCGCATGCACACCGGGTATTACTCCTTGGCGCGGTGCGTAGAGGCAAGCGATTCTATCTATCGGGAGATATTCAGCGTTGTCATCTGCGAGAACTTCACCTTTTCCGTTGCGAAGAAACGCTCCATGTGTTGCAACGCGAGCTTATAAGTCCGCGCATTGCGCACCTGTCCTCGGTCAATCATGCGGTCGATGTGAAGTCGTGCGTAGTCCGAGAATATCAAGTCGGCCTCACTTTGCTTTAGGAAGTCTATCACTTGGCCGACCGTCCATTTCGATATGTCCTGCCGGTTGAGCATGTCAACCCAGCGCACTATCTGCTCCGACAACGGCTGTAGCACAAACGGGTCAGTGACTTCAAGTGTAGCCGACAGACCTTTGTGACCGACCAGCTTGTCAGTAGGTATGTAATTCGATTTGCCATTGTGCGCCACTCGTATTCGCACTTGGTACAGCCCGTCGCGGCGACGGCGTTGCTTGTTGATGCAGATTGTGAAAATAGCCATAGGGGTATATCGTTGGTTTAATTCTTGTGTAATTTCTGTTTAATCCAAGATTCTGAGAGAGGTTTAATTCTGTTTAATTTTGAGTGAGCATTTTGACGCACAAATCGAGCAGAATGAACACACCTGTTAAAAATACGTTAGGCGGCAAGCCTCT
The DNA here is from genome assembly GCA_964018265.1 of uncultured Muribaculaceae bacterium. GTDB lineage: Bacteria > Bacteroidota > Bacteroidia > Bacteroidales > Muribaculaceae > CAG-873. The sequence continues at coordinate 178,647 of CAXHOY010000001.1, read as the reverse complement.
TTATTTGAGGACTTACCGCCTAACCTTATGGTTTTGCGTTGGATTGCGCTTAGTCTTCTAAGTTAGCTTGCGCCGCTGCTACGCGGGCGATGGGTACTCGGAAGGGAGAGCAGCTGACGTAGTTCATGCCGAGTTTTGCGCAGAATTTAACAGATGATGGTTCACCACCATGTTCTCCACAAATACCGACTTTGAGTTCGGGCTTAACGCTGCGGCCTTTCTCAACGCCCATACGTACGAGCTGGCCAACGCCTTCCTGATCGAGAACTTCGAATGGATCTGTCTTGATGATGCCGTGTTCCTTATAGAATTTGAGGAATTTGGGAGCATCGTCACGTGAGAAGCCGAAGGTCATCTGAGTGAGGTCGTTTGTGCCGAATGAGAAGAAGTCAGCAACAGATGCGATTTCGTTAGCTGTGAGTGCTGCACGTGGAACTTCAATCATTGTGCCGACAAGGTAGGGGATTGATTCGCCTTTTTCTTCGAATACCTTGGCCGCTGTGATGTTGATCACATTTGCCTGATGTTGGATTTCTTTGAGTGAACCAACGAGAGGAATCATGATTTCAGGGTGAACATCGATGCCACGTGCTTTGCATGCGAGCGCAGCTTCGATTATGGCGCGTGTCTGCATTTCGGTGATTTCAGGGTAGGTGATGCCAAGACGGCAGCCACGATGGCCGAGCATGGGGTTGAATTCCTCGAGGCTGTCAACTTTTGCTTTTACCTCAGCGAGTGAGATGCCCATTTCGTCAGCAAGCTCCTTCTGGGTTGCTGTCTGGTGGGGTACAAATTCATGCAGAGGGGGATCGAGGAGGCGGATGGTCACACCATAACCGTCCATAGCTTCAAAAATGCCTTCGAAGTCGCCTCGTTGCATGGGGAGGAGCTTGGCGAGTGCTGCACGACGGCCTTCTTCGTCAGATGCAAGAATCATTTCGCGTACTGATTTGATGCGGTCGCCTTCGAAGAACATATGTTCGGTACGGCAGAGGCCGATGCCTTGAGCTCCGAAGTGGCGTGCTTGTTTTGCATCGCGGGGAGAATCGGCATTTGTGCGGACAAGGGTCTTTGTGAATTTTGCTGCGAGGTTCATGATTGCACCAAAGTCTCCGCCGAGTTCGGACTCGGTTGTGGGAACCTGGCTGTCGTAAACTTCGCCTGTTGAACCGTTGAGTGAAATCCAGTCGCCTTCTTTATAGGTTTTGCCACCCATTTCGACAGTTTTTTCTTTGTAGTCGATCTTGATTTCGCCGGCACCTGATACGCAGCATTTGCCCATGCCACGAGCTACAACAGCAGCGTGAGAAGTCATGCCACCACGCATGGTGAGGATGCCTTGGGCTACCGCCATACCGCGAAGGTCTTCGGGAGATGTCTCGATGCGGACAAGGACGACTTTGCGTTTCTTTTCAGCCCAGGCTTCTGCTTCGTCTGCCGAGAATACGATTTGTCCTGCTGCTGCGCCCGGTGATGCAGGGAGGCCTTTAGCTACGACCACAGCACGTTTGAGGGCGCTCTTATCAAAGACGGGATGGAGGAGTTCGTCGAGTTTTTGAGGCTCCATGCGCATTAGTGCGGTTTTTTCGTCAATGTCACCTGCGCGGAGGAGATCCATGGCTATCTTGACCATAGCGGCACCTGTTCGCTTGCCGTTACGGGTCTGGAGCATCCAAAGCTTGCCGTCCTGGATCGTGAATTCCATGTCCTGCATGTCTTTGTAATATGCTTCAAGTCTGTCTGCGATGGCGAAGAGTTCCTGTGCACAAACGGGCATAGACTCTTCAAGAGAGGGGTATTTGGAAGCGCGTTCTTCTTCGCTGATGCCTTGGAGAGCAGCCCAACGGCGAGAGCCCTCGAGTGTGATCTGCTGGGGGGTGCGGATGCCGGCAACCACGTCTTCGCCCTGAGCGTTGATGAGGTATTCGCCATTGAAGATGTTTTCGCCTGTAGCAGCGTCACGGCTGAATGCAACACCTGTTGCAGAGTTGTCGCCCATATTGCCGTAGACCATAGCCTGAACGTTGACCGCTGTTCCCCATTCTTCCGGGATTTGGTTCATGCGACGATAGAGGATTGCGCGCTCGTTCATCCAGCTGTCGAACACAGCACAGATGCCGCCCCAAAGCTGCTCCCATGCGCTATCAGGGAAGTCTTTGCCGGTAAAGTCCTTAACTGCGGCTTTGAAGAGCTTGACAAGGTTCTTGAGGTCATCGACAGTGAGCTCTGTATCGAGCTTGACGCCTTTTTCTTCCTTGACTTTATCCATGATTTCTTCAAACGGATCGATATCTGTTTTGCTTTTGGGTTTCATGCCGAGAACGACATCGCCATACATCTGGACGAAGCGACGGTAGCTGTCCCATGCAAAACGCGGGTTGCCGCTTTTCTGAGCGAGTGATTCTACAGTAGCATCGTTCATACCAAGGTTGAGGACAGTGTCCATCATGCCCGGCATTGAAGCACGTGCGCCTGAGCGTACAGAAACCAAAAGTGGGTTAGTGGGATCGTCAAATTTTTTGCCAGTGAGAGTCTCAACGTGGGCTATAGCTTTTTCAACGTCTGTTTTGATGCGTTTTACAACTTCTTCTTTTCCATACTGGGTGTATTCTGTGCAGACTTCGGTTGTTATTGTGAAACCGGGAGGCACGGGCATCCCCAAAAGGTTCATTTCAGCGAGGTTGGCGCCTTTGCCGCCGAGGAGATTTCTCATCTCGGCATTTCCTTCTGCCTTGCCGTCACCGAAGGTATAAACTCTTTTCATTGACTGTAATTGTTTAGTTATTAATTTTGTAAATACGTAGTCTTGTTAAACGTGTCACACCGGCCAGCTCTCGGATGATGTAACTTTTGCAAAATTAAAATAATTCCCGCGATATTGGAAATATTTGGATAAAAAAATGACACTATGTCAGATTAATTGACCTTGATTGAAGTTTCTTTACTTAAAAGGTGTTGACATAGGTGTTTTTTAGTGGATTTCTGCAAAATATTGTCACCTGACTCTACGCTCTGAAACCAAGCGGGCGTGGCTTGTAGTTAACGATCATGGTGGGAGACGGAATATCGCAAGCTTCAACAGTAATGAGGTCCTCTATCGTTATGTCGTTTTTTCCCGAGAGCCGGTCGGCCATAGCCGGAAGTATTCCTGTCTGTATCAGGTTCTCAATGTAGCGAGCATTGCCAAAGGTCTCGTCTTTGGTTTTAAGTTGTGATTCAATCAACGACTTAATGGCGTACGTCGCTTTATCCGACATTTTAAAGCTATGTCTTTCAAGGTAATTTCGGGCTACGTCAATAAGCTGACCGCATGAGAAGTCTTCAAACCGGTATATGTTTGAATCCGGGATGCGCGATTTGAATCCGGGATTCATCTCGAACATCTTACGCATAGGCTCTGGATAGCCGGCCAATATCAACATCCAGTCTTTAGCTTCGCTGTCAGACAATGATGTGAGCAGACTTTCAATGACAAACTTGCCAGGATCGCGAGGGTCTTCAGGTTGGTATAGCTGATAAGCTTCATCAATGAGCAAAATGCCCCCTTTCGCCTCTTCGATCGCGTTAAGGATATTTTGACTCTCAGAACTATAATATTGTCCGACCAATGTGGCTCTCTCGCGAACGACAACATGACCTTTGCTCAAGATACCTGCTTCGGCCAAAAGCTGACCCATCAGCTTTGCGACAGTTGTCTTGCCTGTTCCCGGCGAGCCAAGGAACATGGAGTGTAACGGCAAAGGCAGTGTAGGTAGATTGGACTGCGAACGCATTTTATTGAACATTATGGTGTTAGAGTAAGTTTTTAGCTTCGCTTTTACATCGTCGAGTCCGATTAGATGGTCGAGTGCAGACAAAAGGTTTTGACGTGTTGCATTATGAAACATATTATTATCTGTCGGGTAGTCATCTGCTCTCGGTTCGTTGTCATCCGATTGTTGTGAGACAAAACCGTCGAGCATATGACCGGTAACATCTCCGTCGGATGATGCCGTGCAGTCTTTGATATTGCTTAGCTGTGCTGACAGTCTTTTGTCGAAAACCTGTCCGAGATTAAAGTTGTCGCAGTCTGCAATCCAAGCGAGTTGCTCTCCGGTCCATTTGCCTTTGATTGTCAATCCGGTGGTACAGAATACAAATCCGCACACTCTATATCCGGTAACTAATAATTCGGCATATCTGACACCGCGATTGCGAGTGTCGGCATTGAATTGCATTTCTGCTGTAACGACATCTGTTTCGAGGCTGTGATGTATGGGTCTGCAAAGTGTTGATGTGTATTTCACTCCGTCGGTTCCGTATACTCTGATTTCCACTTCAGGCATTTTTTCGGCAGGGAAAGCATACTGTGGCTTGAGTTTGAAGACAATACACAGTTGTGAATTGCCTTCTGCATATAGTGACAGATGTGGCGTGAAAAATCTGTCACTTTTCAGGCAGACAAAACCGCCATCCGGAATATACCACTTGGTTGGTAAAAGACGGATCGTGTTGAGTTTGAAAAAGTTGATGGTCTTTTCTCCAAGAATGGTTTTGCTGTTGGTGTCACGTATAATCAGAGAGTGGGTATGCGCGGGATTTACAATGCTGTCATCGGGCAGAGTAAGAGTAGTCAGGAGATGATGATATGCCTCCTCTGCGCGGATATAGAGATTGGTTTGTGATGTCGCTATTACTCTGTTGTCTTCCAGATCAATTAATGCGATTGAGAGCATGCGACGCACTCCTTTGGGAACGCACTTCGATGAGAATTGACTTTCGTTCATAAATGAAAGTCTGAGGTGAATATTGAAAATTTTTTTGAAAAAAAGAAAATCCGAACGGTCATTAAAATCCGAGTGTTTCAGTTCTTCCACATTTGGACCATCTGCTGAATTTTGCGGATGTATTTGGATGTTTATCAGTGATAAGATAGAATCTGTATTGTTCATATAGTTATATTTTAAATTGTGATGATCAATAATAGCAGAGGCCTGCCTCTGCCATGTTATACCAACATGTCAATGTGCTATCACGCAGTGGCATAAAGGGTTTGTCACGGAATTGACTGGAACGCCGTGTTAACCGCACATGCTTGTGCTGCGATGTTTTAGAGTGTGTTGGTGGATTATGCCAACACGTCATCATTTCGACCCGGTGGAGCCGACAAGTATGAAATGATTGATGTACGTGTTGTCATGATTTAAAAGTGGTAATATGAACTATATGTTGTGATTGTTTTTCTAATATGATAGATTAAGGTTAAAAAGGTTTAATTGGGGAGACTTGATTTATTAAAAAAGATTGCGAATCCGGTTTAGATATGAAGCGGTATTAGATTTCAATGTAGAAGGAGTCGCTGTCCTTCCATACCGGGAAATCATTTCTCCAGCGTGTTAATTCACTGAGACTCAACTTTACGAAGGACAGATTGGCATGGCCTGAAGGAGTCTGTCTTACGGTGTGTCCTGAGAAATCAAAAGCTGATGTCATGCTGTTATAGTCACCGAATTTATCGTTTCCACTGCGGTTGAGTCCAATAACGTAGGCTTGATTTTCTATAGCTCTTGCCTGAAGAAGATGCGTCCATGCAAATTCACGTGAATTAGGCCAATTGGCCGGTACAATCATCAAGTCGTATGCATTGTTGATATTACGGCACCACACCGGAAAACGAAGATCATAGCATATGACAACAGATATACTCCAGCCGCGGAAACGAACATTAAGAGCCCGATGCTCGCCTGCAGTGAGGACTGAAGACTCGGAACTCATGGAAAACAGATGCCGTTTGTCATAAAAACATTCGTCTCCGGAAGGCTCGATAAAGAAGGCTCTGTTGAAAATATTGCTACCGGTTTTAGCCAAAAAGCTGCCGGTTATAGCTGCGTTATGCTTTTTTGCGATCTCATGCAGGAAGGCGATTGTGTCGCCTCCATTGGTTTCGGCAAGTGTTAGAAGTTTTTCACGCGAGGATGTGTAGCCGGTTGAAAAAAGTTCGGGTAGAACAATGATATCAACGTCTTTGTCGATTGATGAACAATAATTGGCTACTGCCTGTAGGTTGGCTTGTTTGTCGCCATATGTAATGTCGTGTGATAAAAGAGCGATTTTAAGGTCTGTCTGCATTGTTGTGGAAATGTTCAGGGCTATTTCAGTCTTCAGTCGTGAATTTTTCGGGATGAATGCCTGTGTAAGGGCTGTAGAATTTTTTAATGGCCTTCATGTCAGCATCAATATCACCGGAAGGCTTAAATATCCTGTTAATCATTATTTTGCGCTGTGATGCGTCGATTGCTCCCAGGACAATGGGGACATCGGCTTCCTGAGCGATGTGTAGGAATCCGGTGCGCCAGCGGGTTACACGACTACGTGTGCCTTCGGGTGTGATGGCAAGGTGCATTTTTGAAGCGTCGCGAAACTTTTGTATGATTATTTCAGATAGTTGAGAGCCGCGGGCTTTGGGCACCGCAATTCCACCAATAGCTTTGAAAAAGCACCCTAAAGGCCAGAAGAACCATGCTTCTTTCATTAGAAATCCGGCTTTGCGCCCGACGGATGCATAAGCCAGTTTGCCAAGTATGAAATCCCAGTTGCTTGTGTGAGGGGCGACACAAATTATACATTTAGGAAAATCCGGGACGGAAATATCCACTTTCCATCCCGAAATCCTGAGTATTAATGAAGCTAAGTTCATACAAATTTATACGTTCTTTTTTATTGCATCCTTGATGTGCTGGGGCATAGCGGCATTCATTCGGTCGACAATCGCCTGGGTCTGCTCCGTCACTTCTTTGTTGAGTTTGCGGAAAGCGGCTGCGATATATTTGCTTCGTGCAGAGCGATATTCTTTGCCGGTTTCGAAGTCCGAGCGAGCACGGTCAAATGCAAACGAGCACTTGTGGAGAGCGTCAACCTGGAGAGATGCAATGTCACCGATGATGTGGCGTGTCTCGGCCATGTCAAAGCCTTTGATGGCGTGAGCTGCAATCAGAAGTTCTGATGCAAGATCGCCACATGCATATCTTATCTCTTTTTTTGTTTTGCGGATACTTGCCATAATTTGATGAATTATTAGTTGAAAAAAAATTAATTGTTGTTGTGTGAAAGAATAAACTTGCGCAATGCAGGATATGTCGGGGGTAAAATTACCTTTTTATGAGCTTTGTTATCAAAACGAACACAGTTTTGATATTGTTCGAATGTGAGCCCGCATATCTTATGCATGTAATCTAACGATCTTTTAGGATGGGCTGTAGCGAAGGCCACTCCTGGAACGGAGTTGTCCGGTCTTCTGTCGAGTGCCGCAATACCAACAGCTGTATGGGGGTCTGCAATATAGCCCGATCGGCTCAAGGCGAAAATGGTTTCATCAATGATTACATTACCGATAGAAGCTGAACTTATATCATGTCTGATAGCATCTATATCATCGTGATACAGTGCATTGATACGAGGAAAATTTGACGGCGCTGACGTGTCCATGAAGCGGGCGGGAGTGCTTACGGTCGGTTTGAATGACATGCGGCCGGTTTTTATATAGATGTCGAAGTTATTGTTGGCATTGCAAGCAGCAATTAGTTTGCCAAATTGTAGTCCGATCTTTTTTGCGAAGACACCCGCGGCAAGAAGACTCAGGTTGCCCGATGGCAATGAGAAGTCAATCTTTGAAATGTCGTTAAGCTTGCTCCGCAGTTTGGCTGCGGCATAGAAGAAAAAGGCAACCTGTGCTATGATACGGGCTATGTTGACTGAATTAGCTGAAGTCATCAAAGCTTTTTCTTTCAACGCAGCATCAGTCATGGCTGAGGTTATCATGGTCTTACAATCATCAATGTTGCCGTCAACCTGAATCATATGGACGTTTTCGGATGCTCTTCTATTATGAGGAATGAAAGTGTTTGTTTCGGCCTTCTTGGGCTGTAACACAAAGACATCAATGTTTGACAATCCGTCGAATGCGTCAATTACGGCTGCCGCAGTATTGCCGGTAGAGGATACAAGCACTTTGATATTGCGACGGTCGTTTATGCTAAGGTGTTGCAGTAGACCGGCAAGGAAGCGTATGCCAATATCCTTAAATGTCAATGTCGGGCCATGGAACAGTTCAAATACATATTTGTTGCCGGGCAGTTCCATCATTGGAAAATCATCAGGAAAAGCATTGTCTACGATGTGTTTTATGGTCTCTGACTTTATGTCAGAACCGAAGAAAATATTAGAAGTAACATAGGCTATTTCCTTGAGGGACATCTCGCCCATGTTGTTTATAAATGCTTGGGGGACTACTGGAAACGAAGCCGGGATATACAAGCCGCCTTTGTCTCCGATGCAATCAGTAACCGCATTTTGAAAATCGGTTGTTGCGTCAGGATTGTTAATGTTATAATATCTCATTTTGACGGTTTGCTGTTTGAGGCAAAATTACTAATTATTCGTTCATCGGCAAAATTGGCATTGCCGAATTTTTGTGAAAAAAATTCAGAAAAATTAAATTTAGAGCATGGTCTTTTATTAATAAAAATCCTTACCTTTGTAAGACTAAAATGGATAAAAATGTTCGATTTGGCACATCTATGCCATTTTGAATATCTAAGATGCTAATTAACAAAACAAAACATGTTAGAAGAAGATCGTATTTTTAAGATCAATATTGAAAATGAAATGAAGTCGGCCTACATCGATTATTCAATGTCGGTGATAGTGTCGCGAGCCTTGCCTGATGTGCGTGACGGTATGAAGCCGGTGCATCGTCGTGTGTTGTTCGGCATGAACGAGATGGGTAACACGAGCGATAAACCGCATAAGAAATCGGCGAACTGTGTCGGGGAAGTAATGGGTAAGTATCACCCGCATGGCGACTTGTCAATCTACGGAACAGTGGTACGCATGGCCCAGGACTGGTCTCTCAGATATACACTTGTCGATGGTCATGGCAATTTCGGATCTGTCGATGGCGACTCACCGGCGGCTATGCGTTATACGGAAGTGCGTCTGTCGAAAATCGGTGAAGAAATGCTTGCTGATATAAATAGCGATACGGTCGATTTTCAGCCCAACTACGATAATTCAAAAGCAGAGCCGACAGTTCTTCCGACCCGTTTCCCCAATCTGCTTGTCAACGGAGCTGCGGGTATTGCGGTAGGTATGGCAACAAATATGCCGCCTCACAACATGACCGAGTCTATCAATGCCTCGATTGCCGTGCTTGACAATCCGGACATTGAGATTGCTGAGCTAATGAAGCACATCACGGCTCCGGATTTCCCTACGGGAGGTACAATTTATGGCTACAACGGAGTCAAAGAAGCATATGAAACAGGCCGTGGACGTATAGTCATTAGAGCTAAGGCCGAGATAGAGTCAGAAGGCAACCACGAGTCTATCATTGTGCACGAAATCCCTTATGGCGTCAACAAAGCCGAACTCATTAAATATATAGCCGAGCTTGTCAACGACAAGAAAATTGACGGCATCGCAGATATAAATGACGAGTCTGACTACAAAGGCATGCGCATCGTGATTAAACTCAAATCTGATGCCAATGCAAACGTAGTGCTCAATAAGCTCTATAAGATGACGCAGATGCAGGCTTCGTTCAGCGTAAACAATGTCGCGCTTGTCAATGGACGTCCTCAGACGCTCAACATCAAGCAACTCCTGCAGGCATTTGTTGATCATAGACATGATGTTGTCATCCGTCGCACACAGTTCCTTCTCGGAAAGGCCCGCGACCGTGCTCATATACTTGAAGGTTTGATCATCGCGTCAAAGAATATCGATGAGGTGATAGCGATCATCAGGTCTTCCGGCGACACGGATGAAGCAAAGAGTAGACTTGCAGCACGTTTCGAGCTGTCTGACGCGCAGACACAAGCCATCGTCGAGATGCGTCTGCGCAGCCTTACCGCTCTTGAACAGAACAAACTCGAAGAAGACTACCGTGTTCTTGAGGAAGAAATTGCATTCCTTGAATCTATCATCAATGATCCTGAGGTTTGTCGCAATGTTATCCGCGACGAACTTATCGAAATAAGAGAGAAATATGGCGACGAACGCCGCACGGATATAGACTATGCTGCCGGTGATTTCAACGCCGAGGATTTTTATGCTGATGATGAGATGATTATTACGATCTCTCACCTCGGTTATATCAAACGTACTCCGCTTAGCGAGTTCCGGGCTCAGAATCGCGGTGGAGTCGGCGCTAAAGGCAGCAATACGCGCGATACGGATTTCATTGAGCATATCTACCCTGCATCAATGCACAACACAATGCTCTTCTTTACAGACCGCGGACTTGTATATAAACTCAAGGTATATGAATTGCCAGAAGGTGCGAAGAACAGTAAGGGCAGGGCATTGCAGAATTTGCTCAACATAGAACCCGGCGACCAGGTCAATGCATATATCAGATGCAAACAGCTTGACGATCCCGAATTCACCGGTTCGCACTATCTCGTATTCGCAACCAAAAACGGCATTGTCAAGAAAACATCTTTGGCTGAATACGCACGTGTGCTTGCTAAAGGTAAGAAGGCAATCATCCTGCGTGACGACGACCATCTTATCGGAGTCGAGCTCACAGATGGCAACTCTGAAATCCTGATGGCAAACCGCAATGGCCGTGCCATACGTTTCCATGAAAGCAAACTTCGCACAATGGGCCGCGTTTCTACTGGCGTCAGAGGCATGCGCCTTGATGATGGCGACGACGAAGTTATCGGACTCATAACAATGGGAGAGGACACACCTAACAATGTCATGGTGATTTCGCAGGAAGGTTTTGGCAAACGCTCTCTGCTTGATGCATATCGTATCACAAACCGTGGCGGCAAAGGTGTCAAGACAATGAGTATAACCGATAAGACCGGTCGTCTGGTGGCGTTCAAGAGCGTCAATGACGACAATGATCTTGTGATAATCAACAAATCGGGCATTACACTGCGTCTGCATGTATCAGACATCCGTGTCATGGGACGTGCAACCCAAGGCGTAAGGTTGATCAATCTCGGAAAACGCAATGATGTCATAGCATCAGTCTGCTGCGTTGATGCAGATCCTGAAGAAGAGGTTGAAGAAGTGATTGAAGGAGAAGAACTACCTGAAATCAGCGAAGAGGAGGTTGTCGATGATCCCGAACCTGAAACTGAAGATTAAATTTTAAACCCTAACTATAGATTTTTGAATATGAAAAAATTCATCATCTTAGGCGCTTGTGCCATGCTTGGTCTCAGCGCTGTAGCTCAGCCTCAAGTCCTTAAGGATGCAGAGCGGGCCATGAAAGACAAATCTCCGATGAAAAAAGTCGTGGAGATAATCACTCCGGCATTTACCAATCCGGAAACCGAATCTCTGGCGCAAACCTGGTATATTCCCGGAAAGGCTGCTTACAATGAGTTTGACAACCTTTTCAGCCTCAAGGCCTTCAATAAGTTGCCTGAAAATGGCGAAGCCACAATGGGCACAAATCTTATCGAAGGCTACAAATACATGATGAAAGCCCTCCCGCTTGATTCTGTGGCTGATGCAAAAGGTAAAATCAAAACTAAATACTCAAAGGATATCATTAACACCATAGCCGGTCACTACAATGACTATAACAATAGCGCTGTTGAACTGTGGAATCTCACAGATTACAAAGGTGCTTATGATGCTTGGGGTATTTATCTTGCAATGTCGGAAAACCCGACAAAGTTCAAGGGAATCACAGTCCCTCATGATACTATCCTTGCCGAGATAACCTACAATCAGGCTCTTGCTGCATGGCAGGCAAAAGACTTTCAGGCGTCTCTCGACTGCTTCATGAAAGCGAAGGGCAAAGGTTATACTAAAAAGAATATTTATGACTACGCTATATCAGTTGCAAACGAATTAAATGACACTGCAACAATTATAGCGCTTGCTAAAGAGGCTCTTCCTCTCTATGGCAGCGAAAGCCCTGTCTACATTCAATTTATAATCAATGACTATCTTCAGAAGCAGGATTATACCAATGCTCGCAATGCCATAAATGAAGCTATTGCGAACGATCCTGACAATGCAGAGTACTATGTCGTTCTCGGTGTAATATATGACAATGAAGGAAATCGCCCTGAAGCCCAGAATGCTTACAAGAAGGCGCTTTCGATTAATCCTGAGTCAGAATTTGCCAACTACTATCTTGGCAAATCGTACTGCGATGACGCATACGCTGCCAGCGATAACGCTCCTTCAAATCCTGATGAGATCAACAGTCACTTCAATAACGTTATCAAACCTCTGTTTGAGCAGGCAATCGTATATCTTGTAAAAGCCAATGAGATCAATCCTGACAATCTTGATGTTGTCAATTATCTTAAGAATGCCTATTACAACATCAACGATGAAGCAAAACTCAAACAGCTTGAAAAAATGTATCCCTGATACATTTTACTTGTAAATCCTACAGGCGGGATGGGTCAACAACGACCCATCCCGCCTTGTCTATATACTCATGGCGACTAACTGTGCGCCTGAAAGGCGAATGAATTGAAATGGGGTAGTGTTTCGATGCATGTATGTTCTATAATATTATAATTAATAATAGATTGCATTATATATCAACAGGTTATAACATTTAAGTTATTTACCACTCTACATATCAGCTATGTTTGTTGCATATTTCAAGAAATATCACTAACTTTGCATCGTAATTGATAGTCAATATGATGATGGTTACATCGGGGCGTAGCGCAGTCCGGTAGCGCACCTGGTTTGGGACCAGGTGGTCGCAGGTTCGAATCCTGTCACCCCGACTTGCAGACTACCTTTAATAATCACTATGTTAAAGGTAGTCTGCTTTTTTATCTTCAATTGAGTCAGCATCAATAGGTTAAAGGGGCGCATAGTAATAAACCTGTGTTTGTGTGATAAAAAACTTACCTTTGCAGACAAAAACGAACTGCGATGGAAAAGAACCCGTATATCGAATTGGCAGAATGCCTTCTTCCCGAAGAGATGGTTGAGTACTTTGAGGTAGTGAAAGTAGAGAAAACCACAGATACACTTGACGTGACATTGGAAGAACGAGACAATGGAGTAGATGGTTATAAAGCCGGTCAGCTGCGCTCCAACGGGTTCTATCATGAGAGCGTAGTCAGGGATTACCCGGTCAGGGGTCGCAAGATGTCGTTCCATATCAAACGTCGCCGATGGATTGAGATTGAAACAGGCAAGAGTGTCAGCCGGCAATGGAATTTAGTAGCCGAAGGAACCCGCTTCTCGAAAGAGTTTGCGGCTTTTTTAAAAGATATGCTTGGACAGATACCCGATTACGGGCCGCTGTCTTGAGTGGTTCTTCGACATAGATGGAGATTTGTTCGAGCGTCAGTATAAGCGTCATCTGAGCGGTTATTGGGAGTGGAAGGACACCGCGGAGGGACTTCATGCAGAGCGATGGCGCGTGTTTCCGCAAAACATCGGTCCACATCTGAGTATAGACGAGACCTCGCTGAGCCGGGGAGAGCTGTACACGATCGTGACAAACAAAGAGGCGCATGGCCGTGAGAAGTCGATTGTAGCCATCATACTGGGGACGGATGCGGATACGGTCATACATGCCTTGCGTCAGATAAAAAGCGAACTGCGCAACAAAGTCTCCGAGATAACGCTCGATCTGTCGGAGAGCATGAACCGCATCTGTCGCATGGCTTTCCCGAGAGCATCGCGGGTCATTGACAGATTCCACGTGCAGAGGCTTGCGCTTGACGCTGTGCAGGAGATCCGCATAAAGCACCGGTGGAATGCTATAAACGCCGAGACCGACGCCAGGGAGAACGCAAAGCTTGATGGACGAAAATATGTCGCAGAGAGGCTTGAAAACGGTGACACGCTCAAAGAGTTGCTTGCCAGAGGACGCTATGCGCTGTTCAAATCTCCTGAGAAATGGACCGCCACTCAGCGGCAACGTGCCATGATGTTGTTTGAACTATACCCGGAACTGAAAGAAGCCTATCGACTCTCTCAAGACCTCAGGGCAATATTCAACAAGAGATCTACAAAAGACAGTGCACGATTGAACCTCGCACGATGGTACAACCGCGTGGCAGACGCCGGATTCAAATCATTCAACACCATTGCAGCTACATTTTACGAACACTCAGACGAGATCCTCAACTTCTACCACAACCGCTCGACAAACGCCTCTGCAGAATCTATCAACTCCAAAATCAAGGCATTCAGAGCGAAACTACACGGAGTCAACGACACCAAGTTCTTCATCTTCAGAATATGCAAAATATACGCCTAAACACAGGTTTATTACTATGCGCCGTTAAAGGCTTAAAGAATAAAATTCAATAGCCTGCTTTTGATGGTCTGCTATATGACACGACTCTCCGTCTCGTTTCCGGCCAATGGAAATGTTGACCGTAATGTTGACTGGTATCGTGCCATGATAAGTGTTCAGTAACGCCTAATTAGGCATTGTATGGCAACACTATCATTACGACTCACCACAAACGGTGGTAAATTCAAAGGACGTCTTGTCGTTGAGTGTGCGACAAGAGAAAACGGAAAGACACTCAAACGGCACTACAAAGTGGTGCAAGGTCTCCAGTCTCCCTCATATTCCCCGGAGTGCTGGAATGAGAAAGAGGGGCTGTTTATCTCAGGCCCCAATGCAGTTCAAAACAATCATGTGACCAAGCTCCTGTTAGATGAGCTTCAGGAGTTCATAGACACCGGCTCTTATAGCGATGGCCGGCAACTCTATGATGCCTACGACTATTCAAAAGCCCACCCCGAAGCAGCCCCTTCAGCGACCTTTGGAGAGTTTCTGGAGAGTATCATGGAGAAGCTGAAAGCAGAGAGGCGTTCTTCCAATATAGAGCAATACACAACGCTCTATCACGCACTCACCGGCGTTAACAAGAAAGTTGTGAACCGCCCTAAACACTTCACACCGCCATATTATAATGGCATGAGACTTTTTGACATTCCTATTCGAGCAATCAGCAATCGTCATTTCATAGCTTTTGGAGATTGGATCAAGGATGTGAAAAAGGGTGCTGGTTACAGAAATCTGATGACTACCTTCAAAGCGGTTGTTTCCAAAGCTCACCAGCAAGAGCTCACCAGCAACACCCTAACTTACAAATTCAAGACAAACATGCCTATAAAAGCGTTGTCAGGACATACTGCCAAAGAAAAAATCCGTGCCAAAGGAGAGAGCATTACGATTCTAACGGAAGCGGAATTTGCCGCTTTTGAACGATTTGACATCCTCAAAATCGCCCCTCCACAGCAGCGTTTCCAGGAGCTTCTTCAAATCTACAAGGACTTGGTGCTTCTGCTCTATTACACGCGCTCACGTCCAGCGGATGTTATATCTTTGCGCCACGGTAAAGAATATGATGAGGAATCACACACCATAATATATACACCTCGTAAGTTGGCCAGCCGGATTAACGCTAAAGGACGTCCTTGTTGCGTTACTCTCCAATTACCCAAACAGGCCATCGCTATCATTAACAAATATAAGGGGCGTAGTAAAGGTGGCTATCTGCTACCACTCCCCATGAACGAAAGAGAATGGGACATTCCGACAGAATTTCCAACATGGTATGTCCGTGTCAAAAACGTTGAGCAACGCATCAATCAATACCTCAAAAAGATTGCTGTAGCGCTTAATCTGGAGGTGAAAGACCTATCTCTATACGATTTCAGACATTCGGCAATCACACACGCTGTAAGGGCTGGAGAGAATGTGTTTATGGTGGCCCAACAAGCCGGTACGTCAGTAAATAATATTGAAAGATATTATTACAACTCAATACGATAAAACTGTGGCGACTATCCTCCCGGACCGTCGCCACTCATAGACACATCAACCTCCTTTCTTTTAGTTAGGAACTAAATTTGCCACATATTCTCATAAGGATCATAACTTCGCATGAATGTGGCTACAGCAAAGTCTGGTGTTGGTCCGTTCTTTTCCAGTTTACGCGGTATCTGAGGATTGATTCTCAGTTTACCGGCATCACGGAGCCAGTTGATAGATGTTTGATAATCGGTAATGCGAGCTGAACTTACGTTTGTAGGCGAAATCAGCTTATGAAGTTCATAGATTGCCAATCTGAGGATATGCTTCTTCAGATTGGCATTTCTTGGATCGTGAGCCTTGATATTATAACTCTCAATCGGTTTGTCTGCATTGGGATTGATTATAGGATGATATACAATCCCGCAATATACGACATATTCCGTGTCTGTCAGTTCGTAAGTGTAGTCGGTAGTGTAATCTCCAATCTGCCCCCAATCGTCAGAATCTTCAGGATTCACTGTAAGATTACGGTTATTTTCATTTACCATTAGGGTGTAGTATTTGCCGTTGTAGAGAACAACTGACCACTGAGAGTAATCGACATTTGCCTCCCAAGGCGTAAATTCTACAGGCTCCCATGCCTTAACTCCAGGGACACGAATGTCATCAAAATCAGGGCCATTGTATTCAAGACATTCAAAATATGCGGTTCCAAAACGAACTATATCACCCGGCTCATAACTACGTCGTTGAGTGTAGGACTCGATTGATGATTCATCTTCGATAGAGTCATCATATTCGGCCCAGTATGGAGCCGCTTCCGGAGCTTTGACACCATTGATGGTACGGAGCGTCTGATAGATCTTATCCTCGATATAGAAATGAGCTCCAGCTGGATATGTGATATGAGGATTATATGGAAGGAGATTCTTTCCAATAGCCAATTCGGCTTCTACCTCATAATTCTCAGTAAGGTATTCAAGGACAGATTGCTCTGCTGCTTCTTCAGCTTGTGCCAATCGTTCTTCATTGCCCCGGATAAGCTGATCAAGGGCTTCTTCCGTGACAATACCTATATAGTCGTTGTTATTGAGAAATCGTGGGAACATTCTATTTATGCTTTATTTATGAATAGCGAGGGTCAATAGTCAAAGTTGCCATATACGGTGCCTGTATAAGTCGTAATAGGCTGAGCATCTGCGGTACCTCTTTGGAATTTGGAATAACTCTTTGCGAGCAAAAGACAGATGGCATAATCAAGACAGTCTGAGAGGTGTCCGTAGCGTTCACACTTGATACCGAGTTTTGGGTCTGTGTATTTTTTCTTCTCTTTCTCACCGGTCGGAAGCTTCTTTTGATAGATAAGATCTTCAGCCAATCGACGGCAGCGCATATCTATACAAATATTCCAGCCATCGTAATTATGGAAAAGAGAGTTAATGAACTCCAAACGAGTAACCTGAGCTGGCTGCTTCGTGAGAAGCTGGCGTCTGGCCCTCAGAGATTTGTGAAGGTGTTTACTAATGATGGTGTAGTTGTTGACGCCATCTTCAGTCTGTGTAGAGCGTGAGAGGCCGGCGGGGTCTCCAGTTACCAAGATTCCTCCAATATGTTTCTCTGCCTGATATTTTTTAGAAATCTTATCGGCGAGTTTAGGGGTGTTATTTTCTTTGTCCTCTGCTCGACCAAGTATTTCTTCCAGCACATATATATTTTTGCCCTCATAATCAATTTGAAGGGCCAAACAACTCATATAAGGCGCCACGTTGAAGTCCCATGAGAGCACAATAGGTTTCAGCGGATTGTATATCTTTTCTTTGAGATTGTCGATAAGATGGAGATTACCATCGAAATTCCAGTAAGCAGCCGCTTCATTGGTTTCAATGAAATCCCAGTTACCGTATAATATTCTCTCGCGTGTAACCTTATCGCTAATCTTATCAAGCGATGCTCGGTAAGTAGCCACAAAAGCTTTATTCGGGTTATCGAATACCGTGAATGGCACATAGGCATCGTGAGGCGCTAACACAGCCGGATCGCCGTTCTCATCCTGTACAAATCGAGTGCGCACCCAATTCATACAGGGGTTGGTTGTAAGGAGCAAACGAGGATAAATGAAAGTTTCAGCTGTATTCCAACGAAGACGTGAGAATAGTACCTCCACGGCTTTTTCACTGACTTGGGAACATTCATCAACAAATCCAAAGCCCCATTCATTAGAACCGAGCCTTTCAAATTCAGGGTCTGACGGCAAGTCTTCCAGCTCTATCAATGAAATAGTGCTGCCGTTATAGAATGTAACAATGCCATCGAGATTGTTGATTTTATAATTTTCATCCTGAACAAGTCCCCATAATCTCAATATCAATTTGATTGTATTGAATGTAGAGCCTTTCAGCGCTTTAAGTGTTTTGCGAGCTACAACAGCGCGAGAATCAGGAAATCTAAGACAACTGCTGACAATCCAGGCACTACCGACAAAACTCTTGCCACCGCCGCCGGCGCCACCTCCAAGTATAATTTGGGGTAGCTTTCGTGAATGACATTTTTTACATTGCGGAGCATGGACTGGCAGTCCTTTTTCATCATGCGAAACCACTATCAGCTCAATTTCGCCTCCGCAGTGAGGGCAATAATTAGGCTGAAGCAACTTCCACATTTCATATTGACGAGGGGAAGGTGCAAAGTTAATTGTAAGACCTTCCGGGGCTTTCAGTCCTTTGACCAGCATTATACCTCGTCCTCCTTGCCGGTTAATCTGAGAACCTTTATTTGGTGGTCTTTCAGTGCTTCTTCTCGTGTTGGGTATATCTCTTCTATTGGTTTACCCTTGAAGTTGGCGTTATGAGTCCAATCAGAAAAGGAAACAGTTTTGACCCCATTGTTCTCGCTGATTTGCATTGACCGCTCAAAGTCCCATGATTCAGGGAAATCAATAGGCTCTATCATAAGATTATCGTTAATGATAAAGCCTTTGGGGATTAAAAATTGAGAGCTGGTGATGTGGGCCTTGAAACAATCAAATAAGACAGATGGAATACCCAGTTCGTTCAGAAGCTCACTGATAAGTTGGTAAGTTTGTTTTACAACCTTATCCTCTGAACGATAAGTTGCTACATCATAATAGATTTTCAGTAAATCGGACTCTATAGTGCCTGATTCTCCTGCTAATTGAAAATAAAATTTGACTGTCCCCTCTTTGCTAATAGATACTTTCTTCACAAAAGCCTCTAAAAGCATACGTCTTTTGGCATTATCATCATCGCGATCAACGATGTAAATATGATCAATGTCAAACGTGGGAGTATTTTTGTTTTCTATTTGACTCATTCATATTAGATTAGAAAAGGCCGTACCCACTGACTGGCACGGCCCGTATTATCACACACATGAATAGATTGCTTACTTGCTGGCAGCGTCCCAGACTTTCTCAGCTGTCTGCCAAAGTTCATCGGGAAGCGGCTGGCCGTCGATGGATTCGATGCCGCGTTTGATGAGAGCGAGTTCATCAGCAGAGAAATCTACTACGAGAGGGTTCTCAGAGTCAGTCTTGGGATTCCATTTGATTGTGCCGGTTTCGTTATTCTGAGTGATTTCGTATTTTTCTTTGTCGGCTTCGGTGATTTCAACCTTTTTCAGAATATTTCTTTTGAGATTGAACTCCAGAAAGTTTTTACACTCCGGCAGAAGTCGTGCGAAGAAAATACGGTCTTTAATAAGTAGTTCCATAACTGTTCTTTTGATGTTTTTATGAAAGAATAGCCATAGTCAAAATCATGGGTTTGAGATTTTAATGACTTTTATCAGAAATTCCAGAGATTATAGCTGACCCCTATACCCACAAAAGGAGATACTTTAGAACCATTATAACCCACCCCCAATTGAAGACCAACACCCCAGCGTTTGCTAACTATCTGGGTATTATTCCGAGTGATTGTTATTGTCTTAGGGAACACGTAAATACTATCCAAATTAGGCTCATAGCCACTTACCCAAGCATGATATGTAGAATCTTCGTATTCCTTTTGAGTAATAGGAATCTGGATTGTATCATAGACTTCCACATTGGTTGTGTCAATCAGGTGTTCAATATGCGGAACCGTAATGGTTTTATATCGGAGTACTGTGCTGTCTTTCGGTACTGGTTGATAATATGGGATGGTATCATATACCGTATCTATATATTGTTGCGTGGTTGCAGAAATAGCCGGGGGCGAATGATGCCCCCAGCTATACCCCAACAGTAACGCGAGCACACATAGCAGCACCCACAGTAAATTTTTCATTTGATAAGATTTTGATATTCAGGAATAGCGTCAAAGCACGGACAGCCTTTGATATATTCAAAGGGTTCGATCAGTCCATTATGGTTTAAGTCCGGCGATGTATCTCGGTGGCCAATGATCTTTTTGATTGTAGGGTATTTGGCAATCAGGGTTTTGATAAGAGAAACAAGAGCAGCTTTCTGGGCTGGGGTTCGTGTGTCTTTGCAAGTTTTACCATCAGCAGCATACCCGCCAATATAGCATATACCAATTGAATTGGTGTTATGTCCCGGAGCATGGGCTCCAACTAACGCTTCTGAACGCCCTGCATGAATGGAACCATCACGATAAATAACATAATGGTAGCCAATATCATTAAACCCTCTTGCCAAATGACACGTCTTGATTTGTGCTACTGAGAAATCGCGTCCTTCTGGAGTCGCGGAGCAATGGATGACGATTTCATTGATAAGGCGTTTGGTCTGACCAGCAACACCAAGTGCCGCCCAGGTCTTGTTGCCAACGATTCCGTCAGCTGTTAAACCTTTTGATTTTTGGAAATTTCTAACTGCTTCGTCTGTAACCAGACCAAATATGCCATCAACAGCAAGATTTAATTTTTGCTGGAGAGTCTTGACTTCGGGGCCTTTACTCCCTTGTTTAATAGTTATCATTCTGAAATTGAGCTTAGAGGAATAAACCATTCGCGCTCTCCCAAATAATCTTCACCAATGAGTGATACCCACCAGCCGAGATGTTTGGGGAGTAAATCTTCTTCGACCAATACAGCCTTGCGTCCTATCAAATCATTAAGACGGAGTTCTTGTAAGGCTATAGACGGAATAATTGTAATTTCTTGATTCTGTTTCATATTAGTAGCCTGTTGGGGGTTGACGATGGGGACAATTAGGCTTCTCGCATTTTAATAGACATAATCTGGTGTTTTCAACTTGAAGAACGGCATTTTCCTTTGAAAGATTTGCTTTGCAATCTCTTTGTTGAGAGATTTGTTCATATAAAGTATCTATCTTAGCATCTTTAGCTGCTACAATTTCATCACGTTCTTTGTGAGCGGCTAATAGCTCATTGCGTTCTTCCTGATAGAGTTTCATCCACTCTTCAGCAAGATTAGCTTCATTGTCAATTTCTTTTTCTTTGTTCTCCAGATCCTTATTCTTTCTAAGCTGTGGGTAAAAAATCAGAGTCATAATACCTCCAGCTATAGCGCCGGCAATAGGGCTTATAATATAGGTCCAAACTTGATCCATTATTCTTTGTCTCCTTTCTCTGGTGTCTGATTTGGTATAATGACATTAAAAGTAATGCCACCACCACCGTTATTCTCGGAATTGTTTTTGCTGGTCTGTGCGTCCTTCACAGGATACAATTCAGCATAAAGTTTCATCGCCTGAACACAAACACTGCGTAAGGCGGCTGGAGACATTTTTACTCCACGGCGATCAGAATATTCTACCGTAGATGTTTCTTCAATGATATTTTCAAGATGGCGGGCCAGATACTCTCTCTTGCGCTTAGCATCGAAATCGTTCAGGGCCTCTAATTGTTCGATGTATTCCTTAATATGGGGTTGATTGAGCAACCTAATAGCCGCCCCTCTTCCCTTTGTCGCTTTTTCAGGAAACACATCTTGATAACATTTCGCCGGATTACCAGCGTATGGAGCCGTACCATTGATATACAACTCACAAAATGCTATTTCGGCGTCTGTAAGAGTGTTCTGACTATTCATTAAATAACTTGTGAATCCTATGCCCCAACGGAGAGTCGAGGCATAGGAGGTTTTTATTTATGAATAGGCTATTCCTAAGGGTTTTGTTTTGATTGATTTAACATCTGTTCCATGATAAGTTCACGGAACAAATTATGAACTCCGTTACATGCGGCCTCAATGTCTTCCACCGATTTTAGGTATTTAGGATTGAACCAAACCTGGAGGTCATAACCGGTTATCTTTATGAGACTTTCATCGACATTAGGATTGCGGATTTCGTAAAGATCTCTGTCAGATTCCAGTCTGAAAGTCACTGTCGGTTCTGGTCCACCAACAGGCTTGATGTCTTTTTCATCTGTCATATTTTGAAATGTTTGCGGGTTTTCTCTGTCTTGGATAAAGCGATGTCAGAGCCACCGCCTTCTTCCGTATTTCTCATTCTGCGAGTCGCAACGGCAAGTACATTGGTTGTAGCTGTTACGTCGGCATCAGCGTCATGTGCATCATCCAATTCAATGCCCAGATTTTCACACATGATTTCAAGTTTATATGAGTTGACTTCAGGAAGATGACTGAGAGCCATCTGTCCTATAATTAAAGTGTCGAGTACGTCCGGTTGCCAATGGCCATAGAAGTCTTCATGGCCTCTAAGAACTTTTGATAAGTCCTTGACAAGTCCGGCGTATTCCATCATCTGCATAAGGAATCCTTTATCAAATTCGATGTTTTGGCCTACGATAAAAGGCTTGGCATTTTTGCCTCCTTTTGGTGTATGGTCTTGAAAGAATTTGAGAGCATCTTGTGCAACTTGGATTAAATCTTGTCCTTGTTCTTCTAACATCTGCATTGTGATTGCAGAGTATTCAAGGGCCTTTGCTTCGTAATCCATCATTGGGGCTTCGTCTTGCTCATACTTTGATTTGAGCGTTTTGCGTTTTGGAGCGCCTACTCCGGCGATTTCCTTACGTTGATATGGAGTGACGTATCGGACGAAAGTGCCAATACGTTCAAATGTGTCAAGCCGGGTTGCATGAATTGCTATCTG
This sequence comes from uncultured Muribaculaceae bacterium, assembly GCA_964018265.1. Classification (GTDB taxonomy): domain Bacteria; phylum Bacteroidota; class Bacteroidia; order Bacteroidales; family Muribaculaceae; genus CAG-873. The sequence continues at coordinate 155,842 of CAXHOY010000001.1, read as the reverse complement.
AGTGATAGCCGAGGTTTGGCATTTTAACCCTCCTGTTTCAAAGTCGAGAGTGAAAAATACTATCGGGTTCTTTTCTTGTTTAGGTGCAGCCATAATTACTTTCTGTTTAGAGCGGTCTTTTCGCCAATCTTCAGGATAGCTTGGCGATAAAATTCTTGTATTGTTGCATTGTTTTCAAGAACAACATCGTAGCTGTCTTCTGGATTGAGATTCCTGTTTCGGTCTCGTTCCTGTCGTTTAGCTTCGGTAGGGTTGTTGGAACGTTTTACGAGGATTGAAATGATGGTGTATTTATCTGACCAACTATCTTGAAGGTCTTGTAGTCCTTTTTCATCTACTACATAGGACATAATGCTCTTGCCCTCAAATTGAGCCGGAGTAGTCCAGTAGTGATAACCACCGAAAATTGTGCTGGCGAATGTATCTCGGAAGTCTGGGCAATCTTCAATTCCTACGAAGATATGATCGACCCCATCCACTTCTCCCTCTCGCATTGGGCGAGTGGTGTATGAGACAATAGTAGGAATGTTGAGACGATGTTGAAGGAAGAGAGACAACGATGTCTTACCACTTCCTGAGGCGCCAACAATGGCGAGAATGATTGGTTTATTTGTCATAATACTTGGAGTTGTGAGCGTTTGTTTAGCCATATTTCATTTTTGCCAGAGTAATCACTATATTTTACAAAGCCATTGAAAATCACCAGCCTATTTTTTGATTGTAGTAATTCTCCGCGAAGGATTGCATATTCTTCTGGCCAGATAACCATAGCACATGTATCATTATTCTGCTGAAGTGTGATCTTGCAGAAGGTCTCAGTATGGCCGGTTTTCTTGCTTTCAAATTTGTTTTCTGAGATTTCAGCTACCGTAGCACAAACAGCAACCTTTTCTTCTTCCTTGTCTGGGTCTGAGATTTCTCGGAGGGTGGTGTATTTAGCACGACCCTTGATACGGGGTTTTATTTCAGAGTTGTCATAGATTCTTTTGTAATCTATGGCACCGATGCCTGACAGTTCGATTTGCTGTTGACTCCAGAAATAATGTTTCCCTACCAGTTCAGAGGGAAAATCTTTTTCTGTGATTTCAAAGCCAAGGCGTTTAGCCGCTTTTTCTATGATAGCGTAACGCTCAACTACAGACTGTGCGTTTTCTATCTTGTCGAAACACCCGGAAAGAATCAGGTTCCGGACATGACGGGCATTTACCGGACACTTCTGAAATTCTTCTTCATTGTCTGGATCGTCCCAATATTTATAGACCTTGAATTTATATTTGAATATACGGTCGATAAAATTGTCTATATCCGTAAACGGACCGTTCTTGCTTCGTTCATTGATAATCCATTCTACCGCTTTTACGCCGAGTTGCTTGATTCTGGTAAGGGACCAAAATATCTCGTTGGTTTCGTAATTTGTATGGAATGAGCTTTCGCTATTATTGATGTCCGGCGCCACCACTTTAGCAGAGCTACATTCTTCCATTTCACTCATAAGAGTAACAAGCTCGTCATCATCAGCCCACTGGAGTGCGATTGTATAGAACGGTGTAGGATAATGCGCTTTAAGGTATGCTCCGGCATAAGCTGTCACACCATAGGCTGTTGCATGAGAACGGTTGAAGCAGTAACTTCCAGCGTTCTCAAATAGGGTCCAGATGGCGATTGCATCTTCTTTAGGGCAACCATTTTTCTCAGCGCCCTTCATAAATTTATCTCGCATGGCATCAATTTTTGCTTGCTTCTTTTTTGAGATAAATTTGATAAGCTTATAACCCTCTCCGAGAGAGAAATTACCCACCTTCAGCGCAATCTGCATCAACTGTTCCTGATAGCATAGAACGCCATAAGTGTTCTTCATGGCATCGTATGTACCCCATAGATACGTCGGTGCTACTTCACCGTGCTTACGGTCAATAAAGGCATCCGTACTGCCACTGTTGAGAGTTGCTGGACGGAAAAGAGCATTGGCCGCAATCAGATCTTCAATATTCTGTGGCTGTAATTCCATCAGGAATTTTGTCATGCCTCGTGAAGACATCTGGAATACATTTTGGGTATAGCCCTTGCAAAGAAGTTCAAACACTTTTGTATCATCACAATTGCTACGAGCCAGTTTCTCTAACGACAAATCTGTCCCATACTGAGCATTACAGATTTCAATGACTTGACGGAGTTTTGAAAGTTCCTTAGTTGCCAAAGAATCATTCTTCAACAGGCCACATTCATCAAGATCATAACCGGAGAACTCCGATACCAACTGACCGTCAATCTTTTTTATAGGGGTATAATCAAAACACTCCATCTCAACACCATCTTTTTGCGATGGCGTAATCAGTTGTGCCGAAGCATGGATTGAAGACGATCTTGGCTGGAACATCAGTGTACGAATATCTTCAAAAACCTGAGGGTAATCGTTGATAAATTTAGCGAGCTTGCGCTCTTTAGCCGCTAACATCATAAAGTCGGAGAAATCAATACCATCCTCCTTGATGATTGCAGTCATGTAGTTGGTAATGCTGGGTGGGATGCGATGTACGCGGGCCACATCTTTAATTACAGCCTTAATCTTCATTGTTGTAAACGTGCCGGCCATAAAGACACGAGTCTTGTTCTCTGAGTTGTAACGTCGCTCCATATACGAGCGTACATCTTGGAGCCTCAGAGACTCAAAGTCGGTATCTACATCAGGGAGGCTACCGGAATCTCCTTGAAGATACCCACTGTCAACGAAGCAATCAAGAACCTTGACTGGCTTCGTTGATTTGGTATGTTTTACGCTGACTACTTTCATGCGTTGAGTGCTTTGTAGGTTTCTTTGTTGAACACATTTCCTGATTCAGCCATCGCCTTTTCAAAGGCTACCAGTTCATCATCAGCAAATATGTGTTTGGTGGTAATGAATGAATCAAGCGTGATGCCTTCGAGAGAGGTGCATCGGCTGAGAGCCACATAGATTTGACCGGGGCAGAAAGTGCGTTTGGTATGCACGATGATTTTATCAAACGTAAGCCCCTGGGATTTATGGATCGTAATGGCCCATGCCAGGGAGAGTGGGAGTTGAGTACAACTTCCAACTGTAGTCTTGACAATCTTTTTGTCTTCAACTTTATATTCGTTGGCTTCCCATTTATAAGGCTCAACAGAAGTCTGGATGCCATTATCGAGAGAAACTGTAACAATCGGCGTCCCATCTTCTTTCTGAGTAATATCTGTGACATACCCCAGAGAACCGTTACAGTAGCCAATATTATGGTCGTTTACCAGCATCATCACGCGAGCTCCAACACTGATATTCAGTTCCATGTCACAAGGCGCCGCATTAGGGTTAAATTTATCCTTTAGCACTGCCTTAAAAGTATGCACATCTTCTCCCAAAAGAGAATTGTTGATTTTTTGAGCTTCTGCTTTGTGAGTGCAGATATGAATGGCAGTAGTGTCATACCGGCCTGAGTTGGTTTTATCACGACGCTCAGCCAGTTCATCCATATCATCTGGAGAAAGGCGGTAGGAGCGAATATGGTTCAGGATTTCGATGAACTTGGGATCATTCTGCCTGAATATATGCGTCAGTTCTACCATAGTGAAACCGATTTCTTTGAACACCTTAGCGTAAAAGAAATACGGGCCTTTGTAGAATTGGTTGAGAATGGTTTGTTCTTCAGCTTTTACAACCGGTGGTAACTGATAGAGGTCGCCAAACATGATCAGCTGTAGGCCACCGAAGGGTTTATCGCTCACACGATAGGCACGGAGTTTGCGATCTATGAAATCCAGCACATCAGGACGCACCATACTGATTTCGTCAATGATAATAGCGTCGATGTTATTGATGAGTTTCACCTTATTGGGTGGCAGCCCTCCCATATTCGTTGATTCGTTCAGACATCCGAATGGGATGTGGAGAAGACTGTGAAGCGTTACACCACCAGCATTGACAGCCGCGATTCCGGTCGATGCAGTAATGACGAATCTTTTTTTGATACTGGAGACGATGTATCGAAGCAACGTCGTTTTACCGGTGCCAGCTTTGCCGGTGATGTAGACAGGCTGCTTGGTATTCTCAATGAGGTCAAGAGCTGTCTTCATTTCTGTTGTGATTGTCATATATCTAATTCATTTAGTGTGAATAATTCATCTTTGTTGTCAAAAAGGATGTCATCTCCTTCTTGCAGTTCATCAGCGTAAATTCTGATAGGTTTGTCTTTACCGGGCCGAATTACATACAACTCTGCATCGTTGTAGAGTTTAAGTGTTTGGCCATTGGCAAGGCATATTTCGGTATAGCAATCTGCTTCCACATCTTCTCCGATTATTGTTGTATCGGACTGATATAATCCGGCACGTTCAGGAAGAAGGAATCGCTCAAAAATCAGATTATATTTTATCGGGTCAATGAGCGTAATACCAAGAAGATACAGAAGCAGACATCCGGCAGCTGAGCCACGGCCACATCCGACTTGAATACCATTACGACGGCACCAGTTGACAGTATCATATTGCACGAGCAAGTAATCTACATTATTGGTAGATTCAATGATATACTTCTCATACTCCATTTGTTTACGATATTGCTCTCTTTTTTCAGCCGGGACAAGACGCTGAAGACCATCTTCAAGGAGCTGAGTGAACATATTGTGAGATGTACCATACCTTTCAGCTTCTTCAGGTGTCATGTCATATTTTGGCATGAAATTTCTGTCAGTCTCAAAAAACGCTTCGGCATTTTTAGCTATCTCAACCGTATTGGCACAGCACTCTGAAAAAATAGCTTCAATGTCCCAGTCCGGACCAAAGGTCTGCTGAAACATCTGAAAGTGTTCATCCAAATCTTTGAAATACTGATCCTCAGATTGTTCGTGCGCAGCCCCTGTTGCTACTTTGTTAAGAATGATCTTATTTCTGGCATCATCCTTATCAAGATAGTAGTTGTCGCATATCAGAACTGGTTTCAGGTCATTTTTATAGAGCTTGTCAAAATATAATTTCTGAGAATTGAGAACTTTGACATCAATTCGCTCTGCCTTGTATTCAGATAAATCGACTTGGAAGAATATATCGTCGAATGAGTGAATGAGTCCAGATTTTAATTCAGGAGCCGGAGATTCGGGAGAACCGGAAATGCTCAATATATATTCTGCGGAGAGTTTACCAAACACCAGCACATTTCCCTCGCCATATTTTACCAAATCGTTAATGTCAATGGTTTGATCTTCGCTATCAACCATGATAGTTTTTTGTATGCGGAGAAGATTTTGGAGTCCCTTCTGTGTCTGCACATAGACTTTTGCGTCTATTTTATCCTCTCCGTCAACAAATGTCAGCGAGTAGCCGAATACAAATTTCATTTCAGCTGCTTTACATTCTTTCTGGAGAGAAAAGAGTGATGCCATTGTATTTCTATCACATACACCAATAGCTGTTTGTCCGAGATGCTTGGCTTTCTTTACCCACGCACTCGGCATAAAACTACCGTTGAGCAGTTCGTAAGGAGTATGTACCCCAAGATTAACAAAAGGGACATGGTGTTCTGCCGGTACTCGCTCTCCTATATATTTGAGAATGTGCATTTTGAATGGTTCCCGTATATCGGTATAATACCAGCAGTCTCCGAACTTGAAAACAACATAGCAGATATTGTCATTCAGCAGAACTTCTGGGTCCTCCATGCAGTTAAAAATTAGTTCTGCATTATTGTCATATCGAAAAATGGAGTTGACATTCTCCATATCCTGAAAAAACGCAAGACCGAAGCCGGGAATTTCAATGAGATCATCCTCGACTATCTTGTATTGTATTTTGTTGGTGTTTAGCCAGTTTGTTAGTTCTTCCATATTATATAGTTTGCATCTTAAATTCGTTAGGTGTTTTCAGGCCAGAGGCGAACACATCATAGATGGTCCAGAAATCAGCATCATCCCAGTCTTTGGAGCCATCCGGAAGACAGGCAATAAAAATGTCGAAATACTCGGAGAGGGTGGCGGCTGTTTTGATGATTGATTCTCGCGCATCGTTATCATAACCTATGACGACAGTTTTAACCCCTTTACTTTGGAGCTTATATATTTGGGTCTGAGAGATTTTCTTGCCGAATGATGCAACAGGAACTATTCGATGATTGTCGTACAAATCAAGATTTCTTGTCAAAGCGATAGCATCGAATATGCCTTCAACCAAAACTACTGTATCGGTCTCATCTTCAATTACAGCATCATAGTTATACAATAACTTCACAAAATCATTATCTGTGCTGTTGTTGTAGCGCCGGATTTCATATTTCCCATTTCTACGAGCTTGGATATTGTATTCATCAATCATATCCTTGTTCCAGATATGACGCGATACATAGCCCACAGTATCTCCATTGTCGATAATCGGGAATACTACATAGTTGTCAAACTTAAAGTTAAGACCTCTGGTAGTGCCAACTGGGAAATAGGTATAATCATCTACAGTGAACCCACGCTCTTTCAGATATGGGTTCCTATAGCATCGTTTCCACCCTTCCGGCATATTGATTACGATAAGCTCATCATCAATTTCATCTTCTTCCAGTTTATAAAAGTCAGGAATATCGAGAGGCTGAAAGGACGCCTTTTCCTCAATCATCAGATCTGGACGACCTATCAGATCGAGTAAATCTTTAAGCTCTTTTGTAGTATGTCCGCACTTGAAACAGTGCGACATGAAAGGCTTTTTCTTGTTTGTTTCAGGGCCAATATAAATACCGAACTTACCACCCGATTTTCCACATGAAGGGCACGTTGGTACAATTATATTTTTCCCACTACCGTCTATGTGGCCGTGAGTTTCGGCTATCAGTTCTTTGATAAGCCATTCTTTTTCTTCTCTGGAGATATACATGGCTTATCCTAATCTACTAAGATTTAACGAGCGGGCGCGGTCGAAGAAAATTTCATGGTCGTAATCTGTTGCAATGCGGAATACCTCTCCTTTCTTAAAGAAGCGGCTCTTTGCAATGTTTATTCGCATGGTATTCTCCTTGCTCTCATTAGTTGTCTGGTTGAGCGTGATGAGATGTGTCAGAGGTCTGCTAAGACCTTTGGCTTCTGAACAGTTATATTCTGTCAGGACATATTTTTCATCGTTGAGCTTTTCACGATCTTCAATGGTTGACTGATAGGTTACAACCATCCATAACTTTTCATCACCAGCAATATCCTTTAGATTGTTGGCAACCTCAATTACTTCCAGGCGCTTTTCTTTGACACCAAACCGAGCTGATTGAGGGAGGTGTACCAAATCCATTGAGTCAATAATCACGACATCAGGCGTGGTCCCGGTAATCTTTTTGAAATCTTGAATGGTCTTATATATATCGGTAGTAGTAACCCGATTGCCAAAACGTGAATATGATTTGACATACAGTTTGCCGGATATTTCTTTTAGTTCTTCAATTGTACTCTGAATATCCTCATCAGAAATTCGACCATTACTGAAAGCATAAGCAGAGCAGCCGATTAACGAGGCTGAATATGCGTCAACCACTTCGTCTCGACTACCCTCCAGCTGAATATGAAGGACATTTAACCCGCTGAATTGACATGCGTTGCGGCCAATCCAACGAGCAATATGACTTTTACCTACACCAGTCGATGCAAGGAAACAAGTCATCTGCCCTCGTAAATCTCGCCCGCCATTACGTTTATCAAGCTCATCTATATAAAATGAGTTAACCGGGCGCCGCATAGTTTCATCCGCTTTCTTAGAGCGGTTAGCTCGTAGATTGTTGTCAAAATCACCAATAACATTGACAAAATCCTGAGAACCCAGACCAAAGGAATCAGACCATATAGTATATTGCCTGAGACCTTCGTATGCTTCGTCTAATCGTTGCTTATTGTAAAGTTCGCCTACTTCTTTGTAGACCTTCTGGAAATGCACCTGACGGATATAAGCTTCCAGTTGTCGAACACACTCATCAGTGGAGAGCATACCTGACGTGTCGTATATGTCATCGAGCAAATTCATCGCACCCTTTGAACGTGATAAAGATTGCTTTACCATACTGAACGAAGGGCATTTGCGTGATGTCCGGAACAAACTCTGGAGGGCCTTATGTAAGGCTTGAAACTCTCGGTCAGGGAGGTGTTCGGGACGAATATGCTCACAAACAATACTGAGGATATACTCGTTTTTGAAACAAGTATAATATAAGTCCATCAAGAACTCATCCGTGAGTAGTTCATTTGTTTGAGTTGTTGCCATTTTCAATTCTGATTCTGTATAGTTCCGGGAACTTTATTTCGGTCTCCTTTTTGCACTCGTCAATGAACTGACAAGTTCTACAAGCTTCTGACTGAGGGCTCCAACCCATTGTGCTGGCCTGACACATGACAAAGCCGCTACGCTGATTATGGAGTCTGAATTTACGAGCTTCCTCACTCGGCATATAGATGTACTCTGCCAATGGATGCTCACTGGAAACAGCTATCAATTGAAGAAGATCGGCACGAGACAAATCCTTTGTCGCTAACCATTCATTCTCATAATGGCGCTGTCCTCGTTTACTTGTAGAAAAATGTGATAAGGAAGCTTTTCCGAATGTGGATTTCACCGGCAACCGTTTCTGCCGGTAGATGTAAGCTATAAAAATACTCACATCTACCAGGCGTTCTTCGGTCACAGAACCAAACTTCTCAGTCATCAGACCGAGGAAATTGGCAAGTGTTTTTTGGGTTGCCCCACCACCCGAAAATTTGAAGGTGGGGTCAACCAATCGCTTTATGATTTCCGTATAGACGGTTTTGAGTTGTTTAATCTGTCTTTTTTGTTCCATTGCGGTTCAGCTTCTTCATCAGTGTTCGACGAGCAAGAAACAGCCTGGACTTTACGGTATCAATATTGCGAGATTCTAATCTGCCCTTCTTGTACTCTATCTCAGCTATCTCCTTCAGGGAATACCCGGCTTCTTGAAGGATTAGGGCGTCTCGATGAATTGGGTTTAAGGAATCGAGGGCCTGAATGATGTCATCATTGTAAAACTGTCGCCAGTTGTGTTCATCCATTAGGTTGGCTGAGGGCCGGTCAAAATCAACAATTTCGCCGCCACTCAGATCTCCAACCTCATGGTCGTTGTCTCTCAACTCTTTCTCTCTTGCACGGCGCTTCTCATGTTCGATTACATGGCGTTTCGTGCATATATGAATCCATGTCATTATGGGCTTCTCAGGGTCGTATGTTTCAATTCCCCGGTAGAGATTAGTGAGAACCAGCGAATAGTTTTCTTTGACTGTAGCTGGGGAGGCACTATACTTCATACAGAGCTTATAGACTAAGTTGAAGTAGGGCTTGATGTATTGGTCAAATAGTGCGTTGCGTCGCTTTGCAGTTTCGGGATTTAGTTCATACTCTCGCCTTGCGACTTGGCTTTCTTTTGTTCCCACAGTTGAGCTACCTGGATCTTGAACATATCGTATGCAGATTTACTCAACTGTTTCTTAGAACAATACTGTCGCCAGCAATGGTCGTAACGGATGAATGTTGCCCGAACTTCCTCGTCGGACGGTTGATTAGGCTGGGCTAAGAACTCGTAAAACCCGCCGAGCATATCAACCAGTTTGGCAGAGTGTGCTTGCGCCGCTCTTTTTTGCCTTCTCTTGATACTCATAATTTACAAACTGTGTTTGATTTGGGTGATAATGTTATACTATATTGAATTTGCGGCAGAAGTAGTAGAAGATGTGAGTTGCATCGGCCTCGTTATCGTCGATTGGATTGATGGCCCAACGTTTGATACAGAACTCAATCATCTTTTCTTTATCTGCCTTTCCATCGCCGGTAGCCCATTTTTTGACTGATTTGGGGTTAATGGAGATTGGCTCCGGGAGGTTGAGTTCATCGCATATCTCAAAGAGGATGCCTCTGAACTCTGCAAGTTTTACTGAAGCTTTGAAACCACCTTTAGCGGTGCCAGCACTGACATCTTCAACCACCACTTGCTTGATTCGGTGTTCTTTTATAAAAGCCATCACTGTATCTCTGAAGTCTTTGTGCTGTTTGTTGTTGTTGCGATATTTAGCCTCGGTAAAATCCCAGGTACCACTTCCGTGTATAGAGTGATAACCGGTATGGGTCGCTATATCGAGACTGAGTACATCTGCCTTAGTCAGTCGAATTTTCTCTCCTTCATAACTGATTTCCATTGATTAAATGAATGATACTCCGTTTTGTTTATTGACTATCAGCCGGTGGCTATAACCCTCGCTAACGGCACCATGAGACACCACTAATGAGGTCACTTGAAGATTATTAAGTGTATCGAAGATATTGGCAAGGCCGTTTTCGTCGATACCATCCATGATTTCGTCAATTACAAGAAGGTCCAGACCTTTTTCATCATCGCAGTTAGTGTTGATAAGTTTCTGGAGAGCCAGAATAGTAGCCAGTTCACAACGAGAACGCTCGCCCTGGGAAAACTTCTCATAGGAGCCACAATCAACGCCATCACGCAACAATGAGATTGAGATTTTATCCCGAATCTTACCAGATTTCAACATCGTAATGCCTGAAAATGCAATCCGGATGTCAGAACCAATAGCACTGAGAAATTCATTGGTTAAAGCAGAAAGAGCTTCTACTTTGGAGTTAGCAAGGTAAGTTTTGAACTCCATAAAACGAGTTTCCTGAACCTGAAGAACCGTTAAATTGTGCTCAATAACATCTTTAGCCTCGACCGCCTCTGATAATGCCTTCTCAGCTTCCTTTTGTGTTTCTTTAAGCGTTTTAAGAGCACTGTCAATGGAATATTCCTCGATCTCTTGCATAGAGGATTCAAGGGTTTCTATCGAACCGTTATAAGAAGCTATTTCACTCTCCAACTGTTTAATGCGAGAATCCAGACGTTTGATTGCGGAATCCACCGCATCGTAAATGGCATCGAACATATCGTTCTGGGCCAATTCTATTCGCTTGTTGAGTGCAGACAAACGTTCTTCGGTATTCCTTACATCATCACGCAAAGTCTGAAGGGTGCCTTCAAGTTTGTTCTTTTTATGACGAGCGCTTATTACTTTAGATGACGATTCAGACTCTGCATTATCTAATTCTACTTTACGAGAATCAGCTTTGGCAATCTTACCTCTGGCATCATTGGAATCAGAGGTGGTCTTTTCAATCAGCTCATCCAATTCCTGTTGACGCTTTTTGGCGGCTTCTAACTTAGAGTTAATCTCTTCAATGGTTAGTTCGCAGTCCATAACCCATTTGTGATGACATTTAGGACACTCAATTGTGCCGGAAAGCATTGCCATCAAATCAGATGTGTATTTGCTGCCTTTCTGTTTACGAGCCAAAAGTTTTTGTACGGTTTCAGCTGCATCGGATATGATTTTCTTCCAGTCGAGAATTTGCTGCCGGAGTTGATCACGTTCCTTTGCATTGGTGCTGGCTAAGCTGTCATATTCTTTTGCTGCTTCGGTTACAGCTTCTGAAGCTCGGAGCACTTCTGACTCATACTCCGTGACAAGATTGGTTGAACTTTCTTGGTCTTTTGTCAACTGAGAAATGTCATTGCGTATAGATTCAATTCGTTCCTCATAGTCTTGCAGTTGGCCCAGCAATTCAGCTTTCCAAAGACCTTGGATTTTCTTATAAGAATCCCCAAGAGAAAGACCCATGCCTTCAATTTGCTGAAAGCTCTTCTCCAAAGCCTCGACATCATCCCAATCCTGATTAAGAATTTGAATTTGTCGATTAGCTTCCCGGATTTTAGCTCTCGTTTCAGTAATACGCTTCTGTATATCGGCCAAACGTTCAGCCTTCTTAGAAGCGTTTTCCTCAGATTCGTTGATCAGACTGGCAATTTGTTCTTGATATGTCTCGACCTTACCTTGATAATATGAAACTTTCCTTTCGGCTTCAGATAATTGTTTCTGGACGGATTCAATATCTGTATGGAGAATTTCAAGCGACTCATCAACCTGAACACCATTGCTGAAACGGTTGATAAGTTCTTTCTTCTCTTTGTCATTGCTGGAGAGAAAAGACTTGTATTTGTTTCTACAAAGAATGAAATTAGAGTAGATGTCGTCTTTTGTAAGGCCAATTCTTTCAAGGATATACTTGTTGTAATCAGCTACAGATGCTTGTTTGATTTCTTCTGTATCAGTATCATAGTGGCCAGTCTGCTCAATTACCTGAACCAATTGAGGCTGTTTACGAGACAACCGACGATTGATTGTCATTTGAACCCCCATGATGCTATTAGACAGTACAGCTGAAATAATTGCTTCATCGGCACTGTCATTGATTATTTCATCAACCTTAACTTTGCGTAGGGGCTCCCCTGTAAGGGCAATGGCAATTGCCTCAATCAAAGCTGATTTACCGGAACCATTTGAACCCTGGGAGTCGTTATCCATGTTGTTGCCAAAAACCAAAGTGGTAACGCTCTGAGGGACTGTAAACCCCAGCTCCTTGAACGCACAGAGATTTTTAGCTTGTATGTTAATTAGTTTCCACATAATCAGTTGATTTTATCGAGGTATTGTAATCCGGTTTCAATATCATCTATCTCTTTTTTATGGCAGAAATTGATGTATTCATTCTTTATACCAGCCTTGTCGTATTTGGTGCTAATGGCTTGGGCTGCTGATTCGACCGAAATGGTTTCAGTTTTAACCTCAACTTTGCTAACCCCCATCTCTAAGAGGGTTTGCTTGTTGATAGCCGGAACTTCGTCAGTATGACACTCTACCTTTACTTTTATCTTTACCCCATCTTGAATCAGCTTTTCGATTTTCTCTTTAGCCGATGAAATATTGTCGGGGGTTACAGTTATAGTAGCATAGCGCACATTGACTTGATTCTGAACGAACTGAGTGGATCCATCTGAGAAAAGTACAGTATAACCCTTCTTTTCATCTTCTCCGTAATTGTGCTGACGAGATGCACCAATGTATTCGATATTTTCGCCAACTTTACAGCGATCATGGTAATGACCAACAAGGACTTTCCTGAATGGCTTGAAAACTGAAGCGGATAACTCTTTGTCGGAATTTTGAGCTAAAGCGCCATTGATACCCTCATGGATATACAGAATAGTGTTCGCTGGATTTTCAGTCGCTTTAAGTTCATTGAGTTTGTTAATAAAGCTTCCATTTTCTGGAAAATAGCTCATTACTGCCAAGACTAAACCACCATCCATATCTTCGATGATAAAATCATCAATAACAGAAACATTAGGATAATGGTCAAAAATATGACTATATCCAAGTATGGATTCTTGGTCTATTTTACAGTGATTACCTTCAGCAATAACTATTTCTATCCCAAGCTGTGTAGCTTTGAGAATAGCCTGTCTAACTGCCAACAAAACCGGCAATGTTTGAGACGAGCGAGATTGCCAAAGATCGCCACCAATAACTATTTCCTGAATACCCATTCGCTGACACACTTCTAAAGCTTCATTCCAATTGGTATGGAACTCCAATATCGTGTCCTTGCCAATGTGTATATCATTGACTAATAGTGCGTGAGGCCACTTTTCACTTGTCATATTATTTGTGATTAAAATATACAGAGGGCACGGCACGAGATTATGTCGTGCCCTCTAAGATGAATGAAAAGTGGTTGATTAACGGCGACGGCGAGCTGGGCGGTTTGCACGACGATCTGTGCGAGCGGCGGGCTCAGCTGTATCATCTGATGGGTCTGAGGGCTCTGCCTCTTCAGGGTCTACATCATCAGGATCAGCCGATTCTCTTTCGTCATCTTCTTCGGAATCGTTCTCAGATGCCGGTGCCGGCTTTTTGCCGTTTTCAGCATTGTTTTTAAGAGCGTCTTCGATTTCGTCAAGGATGTCAGCATTGGTCATACGACGACTTACGCTTACGTCAAGGTCATTGTCGGAAATAAATTCCATCATAGCGGTACGGAGATTGAGACCGTCTTCGCTCTTGTCATCCTGACCGGCATTGACGATAGCGTCGTAAGTATCGCACAGCTGGTCGAATGTCATCTTAGAACCAGTAGCGCCATCTTCAGATGAGCCTTTGCTGTTGTTGGGGTTGAAGTGTGAAGTATCGTCGCTGGGAAGGAGTATCTTGATTTTTTCAACCAAGTCGGTTATACGCTCGTCACTGAGGACATCAATGTCTTTCTTTTCCTCGTACTGTTTGAGGAAGTAGAGCGTTGCTTCCAGATGATAACGGGTATAGCGATATAGCTGTTCAGGAAGACGGGGAAGGTCCAAAAGTTTCTGAAGCTCCTCTTCAGAGAGCGGTGCCTCACGTCGAGTATTGATGTTGAAGACATAGCTGGTCTTGCCATTCTCCTTTTTGCGAGTAATCTCTACAGGATAGGCGTTTTCAACCGAGCTGATGGGACAGAACGCTTTGGGATCGTCTTCACGAAGTTCCTTCCAGAGATCGAGCTTGCGTTCTTCAAGTTCCTTGTACTGGGCGTAGGAAAGAGCCAACATCCTGATACCATCTTCGCGCTTATCCATATTAAGGACATACATGTAGCGCTTGGTGTCGTAGCGAAGGCCACCGGAGAAGCTGTTGTCTCGAATTGCTTTGCAGAGTTTTTCATCGTCCGAATATTTTTCACATGCAATCTGAACGAAGAGGTCGATAAGATCGGCTCCTTCCAGAGCAGGGAAAATGTTTTTGAGATGACGGACGTTGACGTAGGTGATTTGAGGTTTGCCGTCTTTTGTCGTGCCAGTCTGGATTTTGAGCAGCAGTTCTTTGGCCGGATATTCGTAGCCTTTTCTGGGCAGCTCGTATTCTCCGTTGTCGTTGGGAATGGGGGCGAGTGGAAGGATGCGAACTTTGTACTTTCCTTCTTTATCCATGCGGAACATTTCAAGGCGGCGACCGCTGGATTCACTTGCGTTCTTTTTTTGTGCGTCCTCCAGTGTTTCGGAGTGAGCATTGAAGAGGTCTATTACAGAAACCTCTTTGAGTTCTTTTTCACTCATCTGTGTGAATAACGTTATTGGTATGCAGGGTATTCTTCCACATCTCAACACTGGCATCCGAGTAAGCTTCAACTGCTTCCGGGAGCTTTAGGAGATCACGCTCTTTGATCGTGATTCCCCATTGAGATGTTGCATGGTGAATGATGCTGTCAATAACACTATTCACCTCAACTGACTTTTCGGCTTTAAGGTCGAAATAATCGAACTTTTCGCCATTGATTGTACAGCTATGAAGCGGTGCAAAAACCTCTTCAAAATATCTGTATAGTGCATTTACCGGCGGGTGATCTGGAAGCGCATCAGATATGGCTTTTAGAACAATTCCAAATAAATACTTCAGTTGTGGCAGGGCTGCGTTCTTCTTGTCATCGTAGATGAAGAAATTATATCTACCCTCTGGTAGATTTTCCACACTTTGCAGCAACTCTGTTGGTAAGGCTTCGTTGTTGTGGAGGTCAAACGAGCCTCTTTTCTTGATCATGTCATAGTCGTGAGTTTCAGTTACGAGTGCAAAGTAAACACTTTTTTCTCAAACCTACAAACAATTTAATAAAAATTTTACTATAAAAAATCCGCAAGTTTGTTAAACTACGGATTTATAGCTATATACAAATTTAGATATACTCGTTTATAGTAGATTGTATTCTTCTATTCCTTTTGCTGAAATAGGCACGATTTGTTGATTCGAGGATCCCCTGAACCTCAGATTGGGTTCTGCCAGTTCTTTGATGAAAGGGCCATCTACTATAACGTCTATCCATTTCAGAATTTCGGGATAGTGTTGCTGAATATGAGACAAAGTGTAACCAGACCAAAGCCAGATTGACTTGTCACTATGTTCTTTTATGAATTTGCAGAGTGCTGTCAAACCACTATATTGCATCAATGGTTCGCCGCCCAAAATAGAGATATTTTCATCCGATTCATTTAGGCGCTCCCAGACAGCTTCAATATATAGAAGTTCTCCAGCACTAATATCCCATAACGATGAATTATGACAACCAGGACAGTGAATATTGCATCCTTGAAGATATAGAGCAGTTCGTAAGCCCGGACCATCAGTTGAGGTCGAGCTTACGATACGTGCAACGGAAAGAAAAGAGTTAATCATGTGTTACTCGATCTTTAAGTTCTGCCAGCTTTCCATCATTCCAGCGGTCGGTAGTCCCGACGAGATAACCGGTAATCCGCTGAAGCCTATCAATGTGGGTGCTTCCACATTGAGGACATATTTGTAGATTATTGGAAGCATCTTCATACCCACAAACCAAACAGCGGTTGCGATTATGATTGACGGAAGCGTAGCCAATGTTGTATTTATCCATCAGCTTGACAATATCGTCTATAGCCTGAACATTGTGAGTAGCATCGCCATCCAGTTCGACATAGAAAATATGCCCACCTCTTGTCAGCTCATGGTAAGGACCTTCCACAGCGGCTTTATGCTTGGCACTGCAATGGTAATAGACGGGCACGTGATTTGAGTTCGTATAGTAGTCTTTGTCGGTGACTCCCGGTACGACACCATATTTCTTACGGTCTTTTTTAGTGAACTTACCAGAAAGCCCTTCTGCTGGTGTCGCTAATACCGAGAAATTGAGGTCATACTTTTTTGAGCAGATGTCAACTTGATTTTTGATGCTGCCGATAATTGAAAGACCGAGCCGCTGAGCTTCAGCACATTCTCCGTGGTGTTTGCCAATCAGAGCAATCAGGCACTCTGCCAGCCCAATAAAGCCAACTCCTAAAGTTCCGTGTTTGAGGACTGGAGCAACATTATCAGTCGGTTGGAGCTTTTCTGATTCGATCCACATACCTGACATCAAGAGTGGAAATTGTTTGGCAAGAGCTTCACATTGGAACTCATAACGTTTTAAGAGCTGTTTAATAGTTACATCAGTCAACTTAGAGAGTTTACCGAAGAATGTGTTGATACGCTCTGCCTGATCCTGAATGTGCATTACCGACAAGGCCAGACCAGGAAGATTCATTGTCGAAAAACTAAGATTCCCTCGACCGATTGATGTTTTCTCTCCATGCCGATTTTCATATACACGAGTGCGACAACCCATTGTTGCTACTTCATGTTCAAAACGACGGGGATCTTCAGGATCCCATGACTCATCTTTGTTGAATGATGCGTCAAGGTTTAGGAAATTGGGGAAGAACCGTTTGGCTGTTACCTTACAAGCTAACTGATATAGGTCGTAATTCGGGTCGCCAGGCTTTTTGTTTACCCCATCCTTGATTTTAAGAATCTGAATTGGGAATATAGCTGTCGAACCATTACCTACACCACGATAAGTGGTATTCAGAAGCTCACGAATTACACAACGACCTTCAGCAGAAGTATCAGTACCATAGTTGAGACTGGAGAAAACCACCTGATTACCACCACGAGAATGGATCTCATTGAGATTATGAACCAATGCTTCCATAGCCTGATGTACGCGATGCACGGTCTGATTGATGGCAAACTGCTGGAAATTGGCGTCTGAAAGTGTGTTGGAGGCTACTGAAGGCATATTGATGTAGTCTGCGATTTCAACTTCATACAAATGCTTCAGATTCACATGCAACATGTCCTCGATTTTCTTCAGCTCTTCAATGTATGTTTTGCGAACATACGGCGCCATGTAAAAATCAAAGGCTGGAATGGACTGTCCCCCATGTTGCTCGTTCTGTGTCTGTTCAATTGATATACACGACAAAATGCTGGCCGTCTCTATTCGCTTAGCTGGACGGGATTCACCATGTCCGGCACGAAAGCCACCATTTAGAATCCGGTCAATAGGACTCTGAACGCATGTCAGAGAGCGTGTTGGATAATAATCTTTGTCGTGAACATGAAGCAGATTGTCTTCTACAAATTTACGAGCTTCGGATGAAAGGAGATAATCGTCAACATAGCGTTTAGATGTCTCACTGGAAATCTTCATCATCATTCCAGCCGGAGTGTCCGAGTTCATGTTGGCGTTCTCACGAGTTACTTCATTCTTGGCACACGCTACAATATCAGAGATGGTCTGGTCTGATTTTGCATTGCGAGCCTTTGTACGCTCTTCTCTGTATGAGTGATAAGCCTTTGCCACTTCTTCTGCGCCATAGTTGACTAATTCTTGTTCCACGAGGTCTTGAATTTCTTCGACCGAGATACCATCGACACACTGAGCGGCAACCTCAGATGTAACCGTATCTACGAGGAACAAGTCATCTTGCTTAACGGCACAACGAGCCGCGTTGACTGCTCGACGGATGCGCTCAGGGTTGAAATCGACTGTGCGTCCGTCACGTTTAATGACTTTCATTGAATACTTTAAGATTTAAGGCCCAGCTGTTTAGCTGAGAAATGATTGCGATACGATTGCATTTCTTTAGCCCATGCTGGAGTGCCGACATAACCACAGCACCGAGGTTCACTGCATAAGCCGTTACGGTACACACATTTAGGCACCATCATATCTGCCAACGCGGGATCAATCTGCCGGATTGCATCCTTAATAGCCTTGAATACTTCGATTGTATCTTTATGGGCCTGATGACATAGCCTTACTTTAGCCATGTCGATAAGAGCCTGAGCATTGAGGCAAAGTCCCAGGTTAACAGGAGTTTCACGGTCGGTATTGTCTTTGATCCAGTTAAGTTGGTCGATAACATTATCTATCAAATCAAACTGCTCGCCGTATGGCGCCTGATTTGTTTTAGAACGAAGGATTTCCAGTTTATCCTTTAACCCTTCAACTTTCTGAGGCAATCCGGGGTTGCCACCTTTACGGTCATCCCGACACGTTAACTGAAATGGTACAGACCCCACATGGTGGCGAAGAAGGTGGGTAGATAGGAATAAGGGAATGTTGGTGAGTTTGACCCAGAATAACTGGGTGCGAACTGGGCTGTGTTCAGACTTGTATATGCTTTCAAGGGACTGGTGACTCGTACCTAAGAACGTACACTCACAAGCCTCACGCATCAAGTCTTCATCAGTGAGCTTACGCACACTGACTTTGAACTCTTTAGTCATGTGATAACGATAATTTGGGGGATTTTGCAGAGGCGTGGAGCACAGCCACGTTTCAGTTGTGATTGCAAAATTAGCGAAATTTTTCCAAAGAGAGACAAAAATATGAGACAATTTTAGATCATCTCACATTTTTGGTTCTTTCGTAATTTTATATAGAATAGCTGTATCTTTGGAGAAGTCTTTTTGGGAACCCCGGAATATACACCAAATTCCCTATAAGTTTTCAACGCTCTACGGAATTTTGGTTTCCTAAAAAGCGGATTGAGCGAAGCATAGCCAATCCGCTCTATAAAATCAGGATGGGGGACATGCTCTCCAATAGCCTCTTTGATAAGCTGGAACTCCAATGGAGCCTCGTGCATAATAAGGAACCCCACCGGAGTTTCCTCAAACTTACGTTTTTTTCTTGGCGCCCCTCGTTTTTTCTTTTGTTTGGGTTTCTTGGGGCGCCCCTTCTTCTTTGGTTTCGGAAATTTGTCCGGGTGTAGCTTCCACCCTGGCAGCGTTGGATAGTTCATAGTTGATGTTTGCGAGTTCAGCTCTGCGTTTTTGTTCTGCGGCCTCTATCTCGGCCAGCTCACGCTGAGCTTTAGGAAATTTGTGAAAATTCATTGTTATACCATATAAGTTAATGAAAACGGAATTGTGTTCCCGTGAGCGTTACAGTATGTTACCTTACATTCACGAGAGTTTGCTGCAATCTTACCGGACCATGCACCTGAATATGTTACATTCCAAGAGAAGCCAACATCATGCGTCGGAGCCTCAATACCATTAGGAAGCGTAAACAGTGTGCCCGAATGGATATTCTGAATTGTGCCTTGAATGGAAACGATGTTGCCAATCTGACGGACATACAGATTAGTCGAACCAATCCGTTTCCATCCAGTGTCTTGCAGCTTAGGTTGGAAATCACCAGCAGCAGCGGCCCCGATATTTTGGCGAATCTTAGCTTTATTTGCGTCATTTGTCGCCATATCTGCAAGGAACTGATTTTTCTGAACGTAGTTGTTTAATCCATCAGACCCCAATGCGCCAATTTGCTCACGAAGTTTAGCTGCGGTAGTGGGTCCAACAAAAGGTGTAAAGCCTTTTGATATTTGGGCATAACGCTCATCTGCTGCGGTCTTATCGTAAACATCTTTTGTATTAGCTTTATCTTTAAGGGTCTCAGTTAAAGAAGATGTTAACACATATTTTTCTGAAAGAAGTGTACCATTTTCTTTAATTGCCGGATAAATATTGACAGACTCCTTGCCAACAATATGAATATTGCCAATATTATTTTTGAGTTCAAGGAAGTTTTCGGTTACTGAGGAATAACCGATGAAACCACAAGCTTCGCCATTTGAATCTTGCCAAAATATTGATTTCTGATAGCTTACATCGGTTTTGGCCTTATCACTTTTGAGAATAAGTCCGGTGGAAGAAGCGTTAGCAATAGTAAATGAAGATACGTTAGCTACAATGCTTTTTGAAGACCCGATAACAGAAAGCAATACACTCCCTTTCCCATCACCAATATTGGTAGTCTGAACAATAGAAGGTGTGCCAGAAACATTGATGTTCAATGTGCCGGAATTATTATCGGGGTTAAGACTGTAAATGCTGTTGCCAGAAATCAATACTTGTCCGATAGTGGCTTTACTGGAAACAATTGGAACGGAGAATCTTACGCCATCGCTCTTTACTGTCATACTGAGGATTCCGTTAACAAAAAACTGTATGCCACCAGTTTCACTCATTGTCAGCCTGTACATTTTGCCATTGATAATCGCTCTTAACGTTAATGCGTTAGAGTCAAACCAAAGTTTTGCATCTCCAGCAGATGTTAAAATATCAACTGGACCTTTTACAAGAATATTTTTAAGCGCTGTCAGTGTATCTGAGAACGACACCTTACCAGTAACAGTCTGAGAGGCGACCGTAGGATCTAATAATAGCGCATACTTACCAAAGAAAGCGTCCTTTAAGCGCTTACATGCTCCATTGGTTGAGAAGGTAATATACCCCGGCTGTACGCCATTTACTGGACTGGGAATAGTGTTTGAGAGTGCGACACCATAATTGGTTCGGCCAACTTTGGTTCCACCACTGGCGTAAGGTACTTGCTCCGACGAATCGCTTTCACAGAGGAAACGGTTGCCAGCACTGTTAGCTGTAATGGTGCCACCATTGAATTGTCGAATTTTACCGTTGATATAGACATAGCCTTCAGAAACAGTATCGCCAGTAAGTTCGCATCCCATGATTACAAAATTATCGCAAGCATCAAAGATAGCAGAAAATGCTAACGCAAGATTCTGAAGATTAACAATGTCGTCCACAAAGGTATAACGACCACCATCTTGGGAACTAAATTCTTTCATTAGTTAATCTTAATTTTATATGTTTTGCCAGCAGTACGGTAACGATCTACCCAATACTGTATCTGAGCTATGTATTCTGATTCTGAAATTGAAGACGTATTGATTGCTGGAGAGTTAACAATAAAACTGTAACTGCTTTCATCTCTACGCTCTGACACTTTATATAGCACGGGGTCTTTCACCGTATGTGCAGTTTGTTTCACCAATGCTGGGTTGTCAGAGAGAGGGACATTTGCTATTTGTCTATATAATGGAAGGCCATCTCGGACAGCATTGGCTATTGTAATTTTCTCTACCGGATTAACAAAATACTTCGAGAACCTTCTATTAAGGAACCACTCCAGCTTGAAAATCTGTGAAGTCATAGAGGCTTCAATACGTTTCTCTTTGGCCCATTCAGAAAATTCTTTGTTAAGTTGCTGTAACGGCACCAATATTGATTGAAGAAACAATATCAATTTTCGTCCTCCAAGATAATGGGGTACGAATTGATTAACGGTCTTATCAAAATTTATAAAGTAGCGCATTACTCAGCTAAAAATCCAGTATTAGGCTTTTCAACGATGAATTTGATTGTCTCTTCCCATTTGGGGATTCCAGCTTCTTCGCCAGAATTGGTACTCTGTTTCAAATAGCCACTATTAGGAATGAAGAATCTGGGAATCCGTTGTAAAATATTTCCTGCGCTATCTGAAATCAGATTGTTGTCATCATCATATTGAGCGACAAACACGCCATTATAATCTGTAGCGGCAGCATCATAAAACACATCGGTAACATGCTCTACCCTCTGAATGGTATCAATGATTTTTTGAACGTACACCGCACCATCAAATTCCAGATTTGCAATATAGGAGTTTAATGCAGCTTCTACGGCGTTATACATTTCATCCTCAGTAATACCGCCGTCATAATAGACAACCACTTTAGGAATGAGAATATCACCTTTTCGACTAACAATTGTCATGTGAGTACCGGCAAACGCTATTTTTTGCATGTACGCTCTAACTGCCGTGAGAACTTCTGGTGATACTTGGCTATACATGCCAGGTTCGCCAGTTGCAATTTTCAAAATGAGATCTTTATCAAAGAATTTATATACGGTACGAACTCCGTCAACATCTTCAACACGTTCATCATTCACCTCAGAATATGCGACCTTTGTAATTATACGTTTAGTAACATCTACTGAAGGGTATGAAAATTGCGTACCCTCATCATTCATTTGGAGTTCATCGCCATGTTGATATTTCAACAGGGCATTGGCATAATATTGAGGGGTTCCGTTAATTCTATTTTGAAGGTCTGAAGCAACATCCACCTTGAAGACATCAAGGAGATTTTCAAAAGACCAAATACAAGCTGCCGTAACCCATGTGAAGGCATCGAGAATTGACATCTTGGAGCCATTATGAAACTCTGTCAATTCCAGCCTCGCATCACGAGCTGTTTTTGCTTCTTGATATATGTCTGATAAGGTTCGAGCCATTATTCTGCTGTATATGTTGTTCCATTTATTGTGAAAGCCCAGCTGGAGGCGTAACCTTCTTGATTCCAAGCCTTCTCATTCAATATTGTTTCGATAGCAGCCATCCCTCTTGCAGATGGCTGGGCCGTCAAATATATGTGGCATGGGCGCCGTGTACCGTGAGTTTCTGAATCAGCCAGATATTCCAAATAGTCATCAAGAACTGCAATGTCCTTAAATCGTACAGCTTCGAGATTAAGAAGTTGTAGCCCGTTATAACTTTCAGTAACATTACCGCTTCTACCATAATCATATATTGGTGAAAGGTCATCAATATTAGTGCTTCTCAGGTCTAAGCTGACCATGCCTTTGAACAAGAATAGACAACTTAAATCTCCGGCGTTGGCTCTGGAAACCAACTCATCCACTACAACCGGGTTAATTGGATAAAGACTTCCTTTGAAACCAGTAAGATTCAGATAACTAAATGAACAATCGCCATATATCTTCATACGACGTTTATCAACTTTATTATCAAATACATGGTTCAAAGTGATTTTTTCTTCTGTGAGAAAAATTGTCTGAAGGTCTGAATTGTCCCCCCAATCTACGACCATCTGCCCATTACCAGCAACCACAAATGAAGCTTCTGTTTCTTGTTCGGGCATTTTTATAACCATACGCAATGGGGCCGAAACACCTTTGAAATACACCCTCCGTTCACTATTTGCTGGTAGATAATCATTGCTAACAATGGCATCAACAATGCTCTGGTTGATAACAAATTGTTCGTGATATTCTAAAATATCACCGGCTTTTAGATTGGTAGTCATATTCAACTTGGGGTTACTCATAAAGAGATCAAAAGCCCCTTCAATAGAGCCATATAACTGTATGGCTATATCCCAAATATTCTGACCACCTTGTACTTTATATTGTGCCATTAGTCTAAATCGTCAAAATTGGCGTCTATGGCCAGTTGATTAGTGTCATTATTGAATTTAGCTGTCTTTACAATGACCTTATCATCAGCAAATTCACTTTGTATTGTTGCTGCCAATTCAGATTGGCTAAGATCACCATTGGTCCAGCGTATCAGCCCAACACCGCTCAAAGGATAACGATAATTATTCGTTGGGACACATTTTAGAAGCAGATTACCGTTTTGATGATCTACGCGCTTAATATTGAAATCCATTTGACAGGCAGAAAAAATACGAAGATTGCCCGTAAGGTGTGTGACCGACTTTCCAGCAATAGTCTCTGTTACTCTTTCAAAATACAGATAATAAAACTGTTCATCAATCAGTATGAGTTCTGAAGCGTGAATATCTTCTACTGGATTGTTTTGTTCTCCATAAACAGCAGATTTAACCGGGAACCATACGCTTCCCAAAACAGGATTCACAGCATATTCAAAAGAGCCATCGTCATACACTCGTTTGATACGAAGCATGAAAGGCTTATATATTGGTGTGTAATCAATAGCTACGTTAACGCCATCTCTAAGAAGCACTTTCTCAGCAATAAGCGTTGAAACTTCTACCTCGCCATAGAGATAGGATTGCAGTTGCCCTTCCGGCACATCGTCCAGCCATCTGAAAGCTTTCATCAGAGGCTTGTTCGTGGCTGCAAGAACAATATCTTCAGTGTTTATATGAACTTCAATATCTCTGCGCATTATGCACTATGATTAAGAATTTGATACCTAAAGCCATCTACTTTTGAAACAAGCACTTGAATCGAATCACCAGACGCAAGTTCATAATTCACAAGATCCTCGTTGTGATTATAAATGCCTTTCAAAACAATATTTTTAGATCCAGTGCGCACTCTAAATGTCAGTACGGTGCCAAAATTTTCAGGCAAGGTGTTCACGCCAAATTGAGAGGCTACTGATGCTTCCGATGGCAATGTGACCTCTACTTTAGAATATTGAGAACTGGTATAGTAAAGTAAAAATACATTATGCTGAGAGAAATCTATTGTATAACCGTTTCCAGTAAAAGTTAGAATTTTCACTTCTGTGTTTACAAATGCAGGGGCTTTAAGTGCAGCATTTGATGAAATACCATAATTTTTAGTACCGCCTGAGACGTCAATGAATATACCATAATTAGCTTGATCAAAACCATAGCTACCAAATGTGTTGGGGGCATTATTAATGATACGACCTACAGCGGTAAACGCGCCACCCATAGAGCTTGGAATAACATCATCGCCAAACATGACATACCCTTTACTGCCACCAACCTTAAAAAAGTCTTTATAAATAGATAAATTAGCCCAATCAGCACTACTGGATTCTCCACTTGCTGTTGCTGTAACTCCAATATGCCCGTCACCAATTTCAAAACCTCCAATAGACCCGCTGTTAGCGATGATTTTTCCAGTGAAATTAGCTTTACCAGTCTTATCCCATGAAATGTTGCCGGATGCCAACATTCCAGACCCATCAGCGTTTAATTCCCATTTACCCTCGCATTTGATAGATGCTGTTGATATTGTACCGGCAGTAATATTGTTAGCAGAGATTTTACCTGTAAAGATACCATTGGCATCAATATAAGTCGCCGTAGTCATTACGCCATCGGTCCCAGTAATTTGAGTCCATGCCAACTTTACAGAATTGGCAAAAGTAACATTGCCATCTATGTCCCAGCTAATATTACCTCCGGCCAATTTACCAGAACCATCAGCCAATAAGCACCATTTCGGTGCATGAATACCATTATCACTAAGTACCAGGCTATTTGAGAAAGCTGTAAATTTACTGCCTGGGATTAAATCAGATGCACCAATATATATTCGCTTATGATCAAACTTCCAAGAAGCAATTTGGTTAGTGCCTGAGGATGTTAACTTAAAAAGAAGAATATCTCCAACTGAATATGCGGCTAATTCCGCATGGTTACTTGTAGTTATGAGATAAATTCCACCACTGGAAGCTATTTTATCGGTTAATGCAACACCTTCCGATGAACCTAAAACGTTTGTTGAAAGGAATAACCCAGCATAGTTAGTATCATTAACAAGTGCTGCTTTAGAGGTACATAAACGATTTTCTTGGATAGTCCATCCAGCTATTTCACACTTAGATGGCCCCAAATGAACACGGCCTTGCATAAAATCAGCTTCACCGTCGGCATCAATATACCAACGATAGCCACGAATACCCTGAGAGCCAATTGTAATGTCTCCCGATTTGCCTGTAAAATTTCCGGCAGTGTTTACTAAATCGCCTCGCCAAAGAGCATTGACACCAATGTTCCAAGAAGCTATGAAGTTCTTCGATCCTAATCCAAATATTTGAGTGCCTTTATTATAATCAATAGTTGTTGGTGAGCCTTGAAGCCAACCTTCTAAGCCATAATGAGTAGAATCCGTGTAATAGATAGCGATACCTCCAGCGCGAGTGATGGAATCATAAAATGAACTTGATAGCGGTTCATTTATAAACATCAAACCGCTCGGTCCTCGTAATCCAAAAAATGAATTTGCTGAATCCAATAATATGGATGTATTATACAATGAATGAGAACCGATGGCCCACCCTCCAATTTCTCCTGATTGAGCTTTTAACTTACCGTCAAAAGTAGCGTTGCCACCTACATCCCAAGTAATATGACCACTGGCAAACGAGCCTGAGCCATCGCTTTTTAACTCCCAAAATGGATTGGTAGCATCAAGAAGATTGACATATCGAATAGTGCCCTCTGACAAGATTTCTAAACGACCCACTGAATTTTCTTTGATAAGACCAGTATTAGAAATATCCCAGCCACCAATCATACCACCATTTTCGTTCAAATGGAAAATTTCAGTTGAACCTAAATTACCTTGTGCAAAGGCTTCAGGAGTACAACCCTTAAATCCATAAATACCTGGGAGATATGGATGATTTTCACCACCGCCAATATATACGCCTGTCAGTTTACCATCACCATCTTTGTTGCCTATGAAAGCATTAGGGGTTGCAACATGGTCTCCAGAGATTTCGGTCAAATTTTTGTCCCATTCCAAAATCCAATCCAACATTGTTGTCTCTCGAACAACTGTATATGAGAACCGAGCTGTGAGCTTTTGACCGGCGTTAGTAATTACTTCAATCTCACGCCAACCACTTAACTGATTACCAATCGAAGTGATACTCAGCTTAACAGAATTACCAACAATCTCTAAGCTATAATCTTGCTTATGTATATTAGAACCTTCTTCCCATAGAGAAGAACCAACTATACTGGCACTGCTAATAGGAACCTGAATATCTCCACAATAAAGAGATATGATGGTGAAAGCATTTTCTAATTTTGGATTATTACCGTAAGGATCAGCGTTTATGGTGATATTAGACGGCTGAAGCGACACCGAGTAGGCATCGCTTATCGAAACGAGTGTTATAGAAGATTTAGCTATCGTCGCCATCTTTGCGTTTTTCTAAAGAATAGTCGAGATGGCGACTGATAGTTGGTCTGGACGAAATTATTCCATCAGAGATAGAACGCTTTTGGCTAATTCTTTAGCATCCTTTCGCCACTGTTGCATAGCTCGCCATTCCTGTGTATGGATTTCGCTGCCGTCAAGGAGGTAATTGTTGGTAATAGCCTCAACATCATCAGCTGAATATCGACCACGAATGATGGCAGCTACTATCTCGCCATAAGTAGGTGGCGTAGCATCAAATTGTACTTCAGTCCAAGAAAAATGACTTTCCTTGGTTTCAGACTGAGATTCCTGAATGTCAAAAGCCAATGTGTAAGCCTTGCATCCGAATTTTCTAATGTAAGATAGCTGCTGGGGAGCTTCATTACCTTCGCGTTTCGTTATATACATGATAGCCTCTTTTTACAGGGTTTAATAACTTCAAGATGACCTTTTATCCAGCAATAGCGCCAGAATACCTTAAACTTCTTACGAAATAAAAATGAACGAATCCCATAAGTAGCATGATGCCGAAGAAACCCTAACAAAGAGTTAGCCCGACATATTTGCCTGAGGATTTCTTGCTTGTCAGACATAGCACAGGCCCATTCTAACTGTCTCATACAATCATAGAAATGACCTACTGTACGATTAGAGAGATATAATCTGCCCGGCTTAACCCAAGAACCCACTACGGGTACACCTTTAGTAACATGCTGAATGTAAATTTTATCTGGATGTAAGATGACATTCAAGTTGTCTTTCAGCCATTGTTCACAAACTATATGAAGATAAATACAATCCCTCTCAGATTTACAGACGAAAACAAAATCATCAACAAATCTTACATATTCAGCACCTAATTTCTCAGCTTCAGCCAATGCAAATTCATCAAAGAATGACATATAAAAATTTGCAAATAACTGACTGGTAAGATTCCCAATAGGTTCGCCGGTCATATATGGCGCATAGAATAAACTTTTGTTATGGGGCAGTTCGTCCCATAGTTTTGTATTACCTTGACGAATACAATCATCCTGAGGGCGATGTCTAATGATTACTTCAGCAAGCCATAACACGGCGTCAAGGTCTCGCGCATAGTAACTATGTGCCGGATCACCCCAAAACGACCAATTCTCTTTGATAAATATCAATAGCTTGTCAAGTAAAATCGTACAATCTATTGACATGAAGAAACCTTTTAAGTCTCCTTTATAATAATATGCGTCTTTTGTATAGTTTTCAGAGACTTTAATGGCATTTTGTGCTACTCGTTCTACACACGCCTGAACACCGAATCCTTTTCGACAATTATATGAGACATCATTTTGACTCTCAAATCGTTGCTCAAATAATGGTTCAAACCTGAGGCACAGCCAGTGCTGAACAATACGGTCTCTGAAATTAGCAGCGAATACCTCTCGTAATTTGGGTAACGTTGTTATAAAACAGATACTTGTGGTCGGGTTATAAGTGCGGTCATAAACGCTTCTTGCCAGATTTAGCAAGTCCATATCCCACCATAGACGATATAAAATACATTGTGTGCTCATCCGCTTCCGGCGACAACAGTCATCGAAAGCCTCAAACCACCCCTCTGCGTATTCCAAAGGAAGTGCTGCCACTGCCCGCACAACGTTACTGTTGTACTTGTTGTTGTTGTTGTTGAAGTTCCCTGAGCCGAAGTTGACGTTCCAGGCGTTGTTGCTGGAGTTCTCAGTGGAGGCCCAGTGGTTGCTGGCAGTGATTGCGTGTACTATCTTGTTCTTAACTAACGCACGGCCAAGTTGCCGTGTGCCAGTGACACGCCCATTTTCTATAGAAAACGCCCTCATTGAATAGTCGTAACCATTTAATGGGGTCTCTTCCCAACCACACTACTACGCCATTTTGCCAGCTGATTCTGTATTTGTTCAAGCTTTTCACATAGTTGAGGCATCTGCCGATTGCTTATGATGCGCGTGTGAATACTCTTACTTGACCACTCCTTCAGGGTATCAATACAAGTTTTCACCATTCGCATCTGCACGAAGACAGAAGTGAGTAGTTCGTACTTGGAATCATAATCCATCTCATTAAGGGCCAGCCCAATAGTTGTAAGGGTATCGAGAAGCACCTCAACCATACGTTGAGCTACAGTTCTCACCCCAACTCCTTTAGGAGTTCTCTCTGCTATTTCAACGCAATCTTGCAATAGCAGTTCGACAGCGCGATATATGGGTGCGCTTCCCGGATTACGAATGGGTTGTGCCATGATTCCTTAATAGTAAATGGACGAGCCACAATGTATTTCTCTCGTCGGTTTTTATTAAATAATAGTCCACCGCATACAACCTATGTTTGCTATTCGAGCAAAAATATTTGTATGCGGTGGACTTTTATCGGCCGCGTCGAAAGACGCGGCCTGAATGATCCTACTAAAATGCTGCCACTGCCCGCACAACGAGACTGCCGCACTTGCCGTAGAAGTAGTAGACGTTCCCTGAGCCGAAGTAGACGTTCCAGGCGCCGCCGCTGGAGCCCTCAGTGGAGGCCCAGTGGCTGCTGGCAGGGAAGTCGTTGAAGACGCCATCATCTACGCCATGTTTGAAAATCGGGCCAATTCTGGCATCATCCGGATAAGAGGGACCTTGTTTAGAGTGCCAATACATACGAGCAAGTTCCCCTGATGATGGAAGCCACCAGTTATGGGATTTGAACTTATCATTCAAAATTTCACCTTCTTTAACACTCGGCTGGTAAGCATAACAGAGACTTGCTGCCGGATAATAGAATTGACGATAGGCGTTTTTATGGCCTTCAGCAGAAACCACTTCTTGAATCAAATAATTCAAATGGCCAGTTTCAGTCATCGTTTCAGACGCTTGCGGTATCGGGAGATCAACACTTGAATCTTCCAGAATTTTATTTCTGTGCTGGATGATCTTCAATGTCTTGACCAAACCAACAGGCACGGATTCTCCCGCTTTGTAAGATCTGGAAAGGACAGCCAGTTCAGCAGTCAGGTCTTCTTTGCCCGTTCTACCATTGATACTGGAGGCAAGACCGTCTGCGGCACCAGTGTTATTCACCGGATCAACAAAACCATCAACCGTGTCTTCATCCAAGTAGTTGTCAGGATGAACATACCACGGAGAGTTATTTGCAATATTATTCTTCAGACCAGATGAAGTGATATTGGCAATAGACTGAATATCATATACATTATATGTTTCATTGTCCTGAAGTGTAATACTGTTTGATACTCCGTTTCCATCATTGGCCGGATAAAGCCCCCAATGATCAGTCCCTTGACTCTGAGTAGCGACCATTCGACGGTCAGTAGGGTCAAGAGGATTTACATAGAAACAAATACCGACCACGGTTTTTCCAGACACAGTGGGGCCGTAAGTACCATCATAGAACACATAATCTCCAATATGAGCTCTACGAGGATAAAGCCCTATCTCCCATTCTGCGTGGATTTCAGAACCATCCGTCTTTGTCAGATAGCAATGAAGTTTAGTTGTAGGAGCGATTGTGTCTTCATCACCCAACTGACTGACATTCACAACACATTCATCGTAGGATTGGCTTACAAGCGTACTATACAGATTGTTCTCCAGTTCCCAACGGATGCCAACAACATCATTACCATTAGTAGTATTGGGAGAGCACTTGAATGTGTGATTGCCAGTTTGATAGATGAATTGACTACCACTAATTTTGATTGCTGCAATCGGCGTAGAATAGTATGAAATCTGAAGAGGATTGGTAGCAGAATCCACATTGCCCCAATGTTTCAGCCATGAAATTTTATTGGCGAAGTTAGGGCGATGAGCGGTATTCTTCGGGAGTTGTATCTTGCCAGTTACCTCGCTGTCTGTAATGGATGCCAGATAATTGACCATATAGAGCGTTGCATCTTCCCAGTCAATATTCAACATCTTCAGATAATTCAACGGGGCATTGCCAGTATAGCAAAGGTTGAAAATCTCACGGGAATTAGGGATTCCGGCTCCCAAAGAAAGACGCTGAAGAGCAGAGGCTCCTTCAAGAGTTACGGTTTCCAGATTCGGCTGTTGATCGAGAGTTAAAGAACGAAGCGTTGCCGGAAGTTGAACGCTTGTTAAATACTCTGTAGCTGGAAGCGTAATGCTGTTGAAACTTGTACCCCGTATGTCAAGGATTTTGAGTTTCTTCTCCAAAGACAAATCAAGACCGCCTTCCAATGTTGAAACATTGCGTACTATTAACTTTTGGAGTAGAGGCGCAACAATCTCCATTGAAGAAGGTCTAAATTCTGGAAGTGTGTTACCTAAGACTTCAAACTCAGTCAAACGTTCACCCTGGAGGGTAAATGTTCTATCAAGAGCTTTGTCTGTAAAGTCACCGATAGATTTGAGATAATCTATACCATTGATAAATACGTTAGAGTTACCATCCGAATCACCAACAGTAACATCATATCGCTCTCCAGCCCTGATACGGGGAGCACGAGCATTGCCTTCGCCATATTTCAAAGACTGACCTATAGCAAAAGTCGGGTACATCGAAATATGAGGTACAATACTGAACTTGTATGAACACTTGGAGCCATCACGCTTCAAAACAGAGCGGAAGTTCAGTGAACCGGCAGAACGAAAAGCATCTCGACAACTAAACTCTCCATAGCTTGCATAAGACGATATGTAGGCTATACGGCGTTTAATCCACTGAATCTCGCGCTGGAGGGAGTCGCCATTGCTTTGTGTGATAGGGTCTGTACCGTTGTTATACTGACCGTTGACATAACGAGTTCTGGCACGTTCATAAACGAGTCTGGCAACTTCATTGTATGCAACTGCCGGGAAATATTTCTGTACATGGAAATAGTATTTCTCAAAACAGCCGAATACAGTACCATCATCGCTCAGTTTCGCCATTTCCTGAAGAATGGTATTCATATTGGCACGTTGTTCATCAGGGAAGGCAAGCTCTATCTGATTGAACAATGAATTAGAGCCAGAGTTCCAATATGTGCCACCATCAGCCTTAACATCATGTTCCTCAACATCATAAGGCTTATCCATTTTACCGACATTATCGGTGGGGAAGATTGTGTCAAGGTCGTCCTGATACCATCCTATAAGATGTGTGATAGGGTCGATATAAAGGTACATATTTTTACCACGATTATCCGAAGCTGCAATGAGTTTCAGGAAGTTCATGGTAAACAAAGTCTGGGTTAGATTAAAATATTTAGTTATCCCAGTTTTGAATATAGCAAGACGAGCCGCCTTGAACGCTTCATTCTGTTGCGTCCAGTTGGTACCACTCGCAATATTGCCACATTGAGTGTTGATATTGACTTTCGAGTAACTGCCATCTGCAAGTTTATTTATTCCGGCGTTTACCCAACGAAGTCCAATGAAATCATAACGATATAAATCGTATTTATCATTGTTCGCACTCGATTGTGTTAACCAATAATGTTTAGAATTATTGGCATTTACATCGGCTTGAAGATCTTCAATGGTACCCTCGTAATAGTCTATATTGTCAAAAGTCTGGAAAACAAAGTTGTACGCATCTTGGAAGTAGTGAATTTTACTTATATCACCACCCATAAGACTAAATGATTTCTGACCGGCATAGAACCAGTCTTCATCATCATAAGTAACATCTTCTTCTATCCAGGGTACACGACCCATTACAAGATCTCGATCATTATCGGCGCCTTCGATTGCAAGGTGGTCTGGGAATTTCTTGGTGTCAAAACCAAATGTAGCACTATCACCCTTGCCAGGGCCAAAGGTCATAAAGCCGGCAAAACGAGGCTCTGAATTTTCATCATCTTGTATGAAGAACAAGAAGGGTTCTTGGCATACAGCAAAACGACAATGCTCATAACCTTCAGTTTGAGTAATTGATGAACCGCCACAAACGGCTTTATAAAGGTCATTATAAAGAGCGCAAGAACCAAGTTTATGACTTTGCTGAGAAGAAGCGAAATTAACCTTGCCGACATTTTTTGTCGCTTTAGGCATACCGGGGCCGAGCTGGAAGTATTGTCCGTGTACAATTCCAAGCTCATCAGTCCATGTGCCATTACCGCCTTTAATAAAACGAAAATCACCGTTCCAGAAGTCGTACAACATAGACGATGTACCCTGACCTTTTTCTTCCTGTTCGGTCAAAGTGCCACTGTATTCCGGTTTACCCTGC
The DNA here is from genome assembly GCA_964018265.1 of uncultured Muribaculaceae bacterium. Taxonomy (GTDB): domain Bacteria; phylum Bacteroidota; class Bacteroidia; order Bacteroidales; family Muribaculaceae; genus CAG-873. The sequence continues at coordinate 122,432 of CAXHOY010000001.1, read as the reverse complement.
TGGTGGATTACAAGAGTTCCGGGGAACTTATCTTTCTTGGAATCTCCGTATGTTGCGTAGCGACCAATCCACTTAATAACATTGTATTTGGAGAAAGCCATATCCCAGCTAATTGTTGCTCCAGACATAATATCATTTGCATCACGGAAAGCAATCTTTTCAGCTGAACTGTCAAGAGAGGCCATGTAATTTTGACGAACATCCTCTGATGTCAGTGCCTTCTTATAGACTTTGATTGAATAAATGTCAATGTCTGCTCCGTTGGCACCCCCAATACGAATACCCTGGGAAGTCTCAACGCCATTCACATACTGCACGAACACATCTGTCGAGGGGTAATTGAACTCCTTATTGATGATACCGTTCTCAAAAATACGACAATAGTTCTGACCGCTATTTGACATATTGTAGAGAAGGTTCACTGCAACTCGTGTACGCACATTCTCATCATAGCCAATTTCCTGATCTTTGCGGTTGACTTTATTCTGAGTCATAAAGCAAGCATCCAAAGGACGCATCTCAAAACCGAGAGGGTTGCCAGAAGATGTATATGAACACATCTTCAAAACCGCCGTACTCTCATTAGAAATAGCTCGAACCGCAAAATCCAATTCAATAGTTAAAGACGAAGATTTGAGAACGGAATCATCACCGACAAAACCGGATAATGTTTCATAATCAATGATTATTTCACGATCATTAGGAACACGAAGACAGCGGATGCCGTTCTCATCAATTACCCAGCCATCACTCACAAAACCAAAACCTTTGAATTGAGCTGGGACCACCTGACCTGTAACAGCATTGATGATTGTTCCAGGATTTGCCTCAGAATTACTTCTAAGTTTAGGGTTGAGAATAAAATCGGCGCCTGGTACTGGCGCAAAATTCTGGGAGTTATCAATCTCGAATGTGATTTTATCACATAGTTCAGTATTACCCGAATGGAAGGTCATATATGCGCTGAAAGCAGTAACGGAGCTTTCAATCTCAATCATATTATTGAAAGTATAGACAACGCCAGAGGCAGCATTATCTTCTTCCAATGTCAGATATGTTGTCGTTCCTGTCAAATCTGTCAGCGAGAATCTAACCGGGATATTCTGCCCGGAAGGATTATAGACACACCATTTGAACAAGGTTGCTGAAGTCCAATTTGTCAAATTCTTCTGTACCTCATTCAATAACAGATATGGCTTCGTATCAGTAGAATCAGATACAACCATAACCTGAGAAAAAACGTGTTCACTTTCAGCATCCATGCCATCAACAGACAGCCATGCTTCAATTGAATGAACGCCATGAGACATTACCTTTACTGTATCACTCTCAATATCAGTTATATCAAACTGATTAGGAGTTTCAGTATATACCCTTGTTCCAAGAGGGAAACGTACAATGCGCTCACCGCCGTCACCTGAGATTTTCAGATTAAGTGTTTTTGCCACATCACCAGTATAGGTGTAGAGCAACGACATAGACTCTCCGATAATTGGCAACTGCCATTCATTCCTAAACTGAAGGGTCAAAGAAGTCTTTACAACGTTCTGAAAAACGACATAGGTTGTTGTCGCCTGGGTTTGATCTCCTGTTACAACGACACGAAGCTGACACGCTCCGGAGTTAAGCATTGAACTGATGTCGATGTCTGTGTAGTCTTCACTATCTGCCTGTACCGATTTTATTGGCAATTCACCAACTTTACGCCATGATTCATTAGCATTACCTCTACGATAGATAGAGATAACGCCGTCTTCATAAGTGTCAGTCTTAGATTGTGTGACAGGATTATAAATCTGAGATGTGAACCGCATCCTCAGAATCACGTTACCGTCAATGCTGACAAGATTATTTTGGTTGGACGCTGTTGTCAACTCCACGATGTTCATTACCCCTTGTTCATCACTGATAGGAATGGTAATGTCGCAGAGCATCAAATCCTGATTCAAATCAGGATCTCCGAGATAAAGATTATAATCATCACGAGAAGCGAATCCACGAATATGATAATACCCGTCAATCTTACCGGTCATCGGGGCTATAAACCCGATTTTCTTTGTTTCGTGGAGTTTTAATTTCTCTCGGACAAATTTCTGTATGGCCCTACCTGAATAGGGTAAGTCAACTGACTCATCGGAAGCTGTTGGTGGAGTATTGGAAGACGAGCCATTCCAATCTTCATCAAATCCCGATATGTCGTCGGTTCTAAATTTTTTAGCCATATTTATAAATGAGAGTTAATTTTTCCATCCTTCGTTATCCCGCCACGGTTTATCGTTAATCCACCAGCCGGAACCAAAACATGACGAGATTGCAGACCACACGAGTCTGGCTCCGACATAAATGGCCGTGACAACTCGTGAACCTACACGAACTTGACTGACATCTTTATTACCAATTTTAAGCATCAGTCATCAAATATTAGGTACACTGTGTCTGATTCTTTTATGTCAAGTTGCTCAAATGCAGCTTCTCCCTCGATGGTCTTTAATTTTAATCCACCAAGAGCTTCAGAATGATCATTAACAGCATTAACAACTTGATTAAATTCCGCAGCAGTCAATCTCCCACGGTCATTTGTACCGTTATTTTCGGTTTTATCGTTAAAATTGAGTTTTTCTGCCATCGTTTAGAAATATATAGGGAAATCGTATGGAAAACCCGGCGAAAGCATCATTTCGCAAGTGAAATAATCAGAACCAGATATATTATAATCAATAGTAATTTGTTGCTTAGTAGGGTCGATATAATCGCTTGTGCCTGGAGCCCCCCAAAACGATTCATCCTCAACTGGTTCACCATCTACCATATCATATTTGACCCACTTGAACACATAATGCTGTTGACAATATGTGGGATCAACCAATTTGCCCTGATAATAGACATTAGCGGTAAGAATAGTAGAACAATCATTATTCTTAAAGCCAGTACCATTACTTGATGTTATCTCAATCGTATATCCGGCAATAAGCTGTTTCCGAATAGTGAAAGTGTCTGAATAAGTCTTTTCTTTTTTTGTACCCTTATCCATCACAACAAGACATCGAACTGTCAGTTTGTTGGAATCATTCCAATAGTCCGGTGAATCATTGAATGGAAAAATTGTCAAAGTCTTACCATTGTTCTTCCCTTCGGGAAAATCAATCCATTCATAACCTTTGAGGTATTGCCACTTACGATTGTCAACGCCACTGCTAATATTCTCTTCTTCGAGGCTTAGGGTTATATCTGCCGGATCTGTAGTCGGAGTAGCACCAGTTGCATCGCCCAATAAAGTAAATGTATCAGTTCCAATAATTCGTATAGATTTGCTGACAATCTCTTGCTGGGTGTCATCACCGAGATTATCCCAATTCAGATGCACATTTTTATCAAAAGTCACATCGCCTTGTTCATCCCAACTAATTTTGCCCTGAGCTACATGCCCCGAACCGTCTTGATTTAGGGCTAAAGACGGCTTAGCGTTAGGACCAGTAGGACGTGTTGCGATACCCCCTTTACCATCGTAATTCAAACGAAGCAAAGGGTTCTGAATTGTACCACCGATACCACCTCTGTTGAACCATGCACCATAATCCTCAGTGTAATTGAGAACATCGTCCGTAGGCTGATACTGAGTAACAAGACTACCTGATTCAAATTGTGGAGCACTAAACAATAATTCATCCTCATCCTGAATCTGGGTGTCATCAGCTATATCATCCGGATTTGTAAACTTGTCGTTTTTGAACTCATTTCCAAACGCCACATCTGAAACTTCTTTGAATGTAGGCTGAATGGTCACTATCAGTTGATCGGTAATATTAGCTGCTTCAAGCCCTTTAATCTCAAAGGTTTTATGAAGCCTTACCCACTGATGCGTTTGGAGTATATTGATATAGATTGCGCCTAACGATTTGCCATTCTGAAGCAAATCTATTACACATGGTTTCTTAGAATAAGCCCAGAAAGAAAATGTGTAAGTTTTTCCGACCTTACTTTCTCCTTCACCGGGATTAGGATATAGCCATTTGTTCTCCTGAATTATAAGTGAAGTCGCACTTTGTATGCGTATTGTATTACCTACACCAGTAGGACTATTCTCGGTTGAAAGCAATACACCACCAACCGTATTCAGTCCCAAAGAATTTTTGAGAACATTCTTATGGATTTTGCCAGCATAGAAAGACGACCCAAACCCATTTTCATCTCCGGCTGTTAACGTACCAGATATATGAGCAGATTGAGATGCGAAAAGTTTCTGGAGATAGCCTCCATATCCTTCCAATCGGCCAAAGACGGGATCTACGACCCCATCAAGGCGCCCGATACGGGTTTTTGAAGCGTCTTTGAAATTAGCAACACTGGAGAGCAATATGATGTTGAAGTCAGAAATCCAGACTTCTTCATCAACGTGCATAGAACCGAGATTCATCTTCAGGGTGCGAAGATGGCGTCCAGACCAATCGACAGTAATGGCGTGGAAATAATATTTCCATTCATTGCCAAACTGAACTTCTATTGGGTTTTCAGTATCACTTTTAGAATCATTGACATATCCCAAAGTAACACCAGCTCGGACTGTAGCAGAAGCTCTGGCTTTATACGATACCAACACCATATTTGGGTTGGAAACATATTTGTAAAAATCTTGTTGAATACCAGTAAAAGAGGCACCACCAGATTCTCGGACTACATGAAGTACACGATTATGACCATTGCCATCATAAGGGGTGTAATCTCCACTGATAGTACCTTGAAGATAATATTGTGTTTCACAATCAGGATTAGGGGACTGACAAATATCTTCTGGCCAACAAAGACTTTCATTTCGACCAATACCATCAATAACATCCATATAAGGAGCTTGATCATCGGAAGCCGTCAGGTACAAGGCTCCGGATCGGTCCGTATCAAACAGACTGGTTACACGTGCAAAATCAAGAACTTGTCCTTGCTGTGGAGGGCTATCTACACCGTCTATTAAAGCGCCAATAAACCACGGCTGCTTAAATTTTACAGGATTGCCAGTTTCATCTAAGACTGGGGTTCCATCTTCAAGTAATTGGTCAACCAAAGATTCACCGGTTTCCAACACACACATGAGATTATAAACCGACTCAATGTGTTTCCCGGTGTAAACTTTAACTATATTACCGTCTTGGTCTTTTATAGGATTACCCTGCGCATCGGTTTTAATTACTTGTTCAAGCTGATTATCAAAGTATTGTCGGCGTACAATATCGCCGACCCTCAACCCTTGCGTTTTGCATGAGTTGGGGGCAAGCGAGATTTTGTATTTCTTATAGTTGAATACTGCCATTACAGAACTTCTTCTACTAAATCACCCGAACAAGAATCAGTGACCCACCAAGAACCATTGGTAACATTCTGTTTTTGAACTTCCAGCTCATAGATTCTCATCTTTTTACGAACCGTTAGTTCATCAAAGGTCGCATGGAAACTGCCATTAAGTGCATTTTCCAGTATAGCCCAACCTGAACCAGCCATGCCGCTTGTAAATACTTGCGAACTCAGGCTGTGATTGAATGTTGCGTTGCCGGAATGAAAAATCGAATTTCCAACAGCCTCCAGAAACAGATTATTGCCGCCAATCTTGTCGTTGTTATCCAAGAATAGGACTCCATCGCCAAGCTTGGTTTGGTGTTTTCCTAACTTTATGGAGAAAAATTCAGCTTCAACTGGTTTGTCGAAACGGAAAAATTGAGCATCTGTCCCCAATGCAAGTGTAGGAGATGAGAGAGTTGGATTTCCGTAAGGAGAATCAGTAACAACTAACTTAGTAGTCCATAAATACTTAGTTGTATTGGGTACTCCGTTAATATTCTGAATATAAGGCAGCTCAACATTGAAAATCACGCCGTCATCAGAATATAATGATGGACCCGAAGACGGATCGTAGAATGTTGCTCGATTACGAAAAACGACCCCTTTATTTGTAGGGCTATCTGAGTAGGTGGCGATTACCGTGCCTTTGACCAGCTCTTTCACAACATCGGCACCACTCTCTACAGCTGTCGCGGACAAACCTCTGAAAAAGCCTTTACCACTTGGAGTAATCAATGTCGTAAGCCCATCAGCTGTTGTAAAATTAGTCTGAAGGGCTACCGATTTGGTGGCGAATTGGGGGTCTCCAGGTGTATCTGTATCACCTAAGTTAAGCACACGGCCAGGAGCGCAAAATGAAATCACATCATTTGCAGTGGTTCTTGTCCTGATGATATAATGGTCATCGAACTTAATACCATTCTCATACCCCATGATAGTAAGATCGGTTGCCAACCAAAGATGACACTTGCCATTGTCATAGGATGAATAGAGATACCGGTCCCCGTTTTCACCCAAATCGAAACCACGCAGAGCCTTGAATCGGCCATTGATTTCAGTTTCTCCATCGACGACTAAATCTCCATATACATGAAGATCCTTAGTTACCCAATCTGTATTTTGATTGTTACAATTACCCGCATGATAATACTCATGTCCGTCAAACGTAATGCCGTTTGTCCCATTGATAAGTATTTTACCGATTGTTATTTGACCATCTATTTCGGTCGTGCCGGTTATTTTAACATTTTGATAATCTATATTCAGAGTCTGATCGGCTATGAATATAGACTGATGCTTGTTAAACCAAATTCCAGTATCGGCTAAAGACAGCTCTCCATCAATAGAAACATTGCCGGTAATCTCCATTGGAAGCTTAAAATAACCGACAGGCTTATTACTTCCATCATGTGTGATAGTTATGAGTGCTTTCCCAGAATCACCTAATTCAACTCCATAATTAGCTGAAAGGCGCCCGGACATCGAGCCGCCGGCAAGTGGTAGAAAACCACCTCCAGAAGTGCCACTTCCAGATCCGCCAGAACCCCCACTTCCTTGCATAACAGACATGATAGAACTTGCCATATCATAGGCATAGTTCTTCGTTTGAATCTCCGCATAATCAGAAAGTGCCTTGTCAATAGCATCAGAATCAACTAATGGCACATTCGGATCATTTGGGTCATATATTTGATTCCCATGCTCATCAACCTTCATCGGAGGATTGGATGAAAAATCAGGAGCCGCAACATTATTGGCCCGGTTGGTCATATCAACGAAAGCGGTATAAAGTTGGTCCACCATAGACCCTTTTTCTATCTCCGCAATCTTTGGATTTAACGTTGGTGTCGGTTTATCTGCCATTAGTGTTGTACGTTTACTTTCTTAGAAATGAAACCGGAAAGTGCGCCTTTCCATGCTTGAATTTTTGCTTTGGTAGCAATGAATTGAGCAAGATTCAAAGGTGGTTGCGGCCCAAGCTGAGTGGTCGTTTTTATTTGAGAGATCATGTCACAGATGTCTGCTAAAATGTCAGCCAATTCTTCTCCAAGAACCGCATGACTGGTTCCACTATCAGAACCTAAAAACACACCATCAGTTGAAACCTTGATAATCTCGTTTCCGACCTTAACAATAGTCTCACCCTTTTTCATAGACTGAGATGAGTCATCACGTTTGATTAAAACTTCTTCCTTGTCAGCCTTAAAAGTTGTTTTACCCTCGGCGACATCAAAGGCAACACTTTCTGCATCAATAGTAGTAGCAACTTTTTTGCTTCCTTTTTCATCAACGACCTCAGTTTCAATCCTATCTTTAGTATATGTTGTCTGAGAGCGTAATCCGGTTTCTTCCAAATCATCAATATCTGGAGAGCCATCATTATCAGGTTCAAATTCTTTTCGTTCTTTGACACCTACAACAATAGTATCATGTGAATCAAGTTGAATGACATCAACATGAGAGTACATAGTCACATACTCTGTTCCTGTTGTTGGCTCTTCGGCAATCATCACATCCGAATAAAGTTTTGGGATGATTACAAAGCCTTTGCTACTTTCTTGGATAGCACTTAATCGAACTGCTGTATGATAGCCTTCAAGTTCGATGTCTGTCTCACTACCAGTAAGGGTGTTCCATTCCTTCACGTCGATGGTACCATAGTATTCATCAGAAGGGTCATCGTGAATTTTAGCAACATATCCACTTACGCCATTTCCACGGTACGTTGTACCGGTACGTGGATTGATAATACCATGCCCAGCTATAGCCTGAATAGCGTCATATATTCGTCTGTTGGCATTGATGCCAACATCATTGATTGTTCTGCTCATCTTCTTCAGAATCAAGTTTTATGCAATATGGCAATCTGATAGTCTGGCGAAAGCCACCTAAACCAAACTTAGTGGTCACTTCATCAATAAAATACATTCCATTTTTTGCCGGATAGTATGGATCAATAAGATGAACTTTAATACCAGATTGAAGCTGGAGATCGCCAAATAGAGTAAGTGAGCCTTCAATTCCATTGGTATGAAAGTCTTCGTAATAGGCAATCATCTCTGCTTTCAATTCATCAGGAGTACAACCTATTTTTCGAGACACATACGGAACCACAGTATATTTGTTCATATCTATCTTTGCTGAAGTTGTAGGCGACTGACCGGCCCGTTGTTTCTTTTTAGAAAGCTTACTTTCATTGACCCAACGCCATTTTGAATCTTCAGAATCGCCCTCTTTCCAATCTGGATTTTTAATAAGCGAGATATGATATACACTGTTATCTTTTTGGAAACATTGACCTTGTACACAAAGAAAATCTTTGTTGGATTGAACAAGAGTTAATCCATTGTCAGCAACATTATAATTAAAATCAATATCAACTGCTGAAGGGAAACCCATTCGTTCACGCTGTTTCAATATTGAATCTTTGCCTCCAGTTCCTTTGGCAAAGTTAAGCGTGAAATAAGAGCGTCCTACAACAATGTATGGTTTCGGAGGATCTTGGTTATAATCAACATACACATAAGCGTATAAATGATTTTTTGACCATGTAGTGAGTACGTCAGCCAGTGTTAAATCCCTTGTGAATAAAACCTTACCAATATTTATATCGCACGATTTTGTTTCCGGGTATAATTCAAATCCCGTATCTTTGAGTAAGTCGTATTTACCACCAGCAGCCAACAAATCATTGACTGTCAAATCCTTTTTAGGCTCGATATTGGGAGTCGTAAATTGTTTCAGTACACTGGCCAGATCTTCACACTCCAGTTCTATAGGTGTGTCAATACTACATTTAGTGACATAACCATCGAATATAGGCCCACTATACCCTGGACTGGCTTTTATCGCATCAAAGTATTCTTCATGTAAGGTAGAATCTGTGAAGATGGAACCTCGTTTACTATTAAACTTAGGCAGCGAAGCAATATGTGGATCAGTTGTATATCCAAGATAGATTCTTATCCGTTTCCCTACAGAGAAATCGGCAACACTTGCTGCTGCTGAATAGCTTTTTCGGGTTGTCAGCAAAATCCCTCGGTTATCAATTTCAGCAGTCACTTTCCTGGCATCTTCCAACAAATCCTCTACAGTTTCACTGGTTTTCCTTATCACTGTACCACGAGGAAATCGAACCTTAGCCTTGTTTATTAACTGTCGATAGCTATCAGAAATCTCAATAGACTCCACTTCTGCAATTTCCAATGTATTGTTGGATGGAGGCACCATGTCCCCATCTGCCTTATCCCATACTTGAATAAGGCAGATGAGAATATGAAATGCTTGTTTTCCGTCTTGACCGTAAAGTTTATTTTTCATTAGATTTTACCTGATGACATATCCGTAAGTGTGCTTATCGACGAGTTAAGAATATTCGTCATGGCGTTCTGGGCGATCTGTTGGAACTTGTCGTGGAGTAACAGTTGTTGCCATTTGCTAAGTCCCGGAGCGTAAGTTAGGTCTTGGTTCAGTTCTTTAATGGTATCTGTAATCTGAATCTCTTCATCCGGCTCTACGGCAACACAAGTGAAACTGTATGGCTGAACATTTTTACAATCCTGATTGCCTAACTGCCATTCTTTTATGATTACCCGACTTACTCCCAGTTGATCAAACTGGAAATGGTGTACATCCAAAATGCCACCGTATTGCATAGTTAATAAAAACTTTTGTACTGCGGCTGTCGGATAGACCCCCGGTTGATTGCTCTGAATGTTACCATTTACACTGAACATGAAATCGCCGCCGGACACCAGTTCTTTACGAGAAAAATCACGGCCCTGGACTGGGGTCAGCACTATATTTTTCTGACTGGAAAGAGATATTTGCGGAGCAAGATCTATATGAACTACAAGTTTAGTCTTGAAATCGCCTGATTTCTCTGTTTGAGATTTATCTCCAGTCCCAGAAGAAGTGGCGTAATACTGACCTGCGTCTAATTGTTCCTCTCCTTCATAAGAGAGCATCAATGCTTCCGGAACTATAGTCCCATATTGATCCACCGCTAAGATTTCCCTATTGGTGGTTGTATCTTTCAATCGTCCATAATCTTTTTCTATAAAAATTCTTTGATTTTCAATCAGTGTTGAAAGATTCGCCATCTGATCCTGGAAAGTAACTTTGCGTTTCTCTCTTTGAAGGCGCTGGATATAACGCGGATATAATTGGTTAATCTCATTCATGGCCGCTTGAATGGCAATGCGTGAGGCTTCTTGAATCAACTTACTTTTATAAGTTCGGTGTTTACGATAGACAAGCTGACCACCATTTTCTCGATAACGATAACTAAGGTTTGTACCGCCCAAAGCGTCGGTCGCGCCTCGTGCGGTAGAAACCACTAATGTCCCCCATATATTTGAAAATATGCTCATTACTATAGACTATACTAAATTTTGAGAAGATGCGGCAAAATCTGCGACCACATCAACAAGGGCCTGTGCCAACTGGTCTTTTACATTGGAGATAACAGCCGAATTATCAGCGTTTGTCATATCAATAGATTCAACATTCATAAGACTATCCATCTTAATGATAATCTGACGAGGTGCAGCAGCCTGATTCTTATAATGATTCTTATAATCTTGTGTGCTCCCTGTTGGTACGCGAGGGGTATGGGTAGTGCCACTACCACCTCCATCGGAATTATTATCGGTGCTCTTATCTGAATCTAAAGCTTGTTGGTATTGAGAAAACTGGGTATCATCCATTAGTTGGAAGGGGCCAGATGCAGCTTGCCATTTCCCATTTGTACGAGTCCAAGTCACACCTCCAACAGTCATTTTTTCGCCGTCACGATGGGTACCGACATTTGGAGCCCCCATTGTTTCAGCATCATAAGCACCGGCGCGAGCAAAAGCTAACAACTGTTGTATTCTCAGTTGAAAATCAATCATTGTCTGCTGGGCGCTCGGAGGTAATACCGGGATAAGTTTCAACATTTGTTCTGCAAATGCTTGTACTGCTTGTGCCGCTTCTCTGCCAGTATATGAACGTGTTTGACCGGTTATGGGGTCTGTTACTGTAATACCTGAGAATTGTCCTGTGGCCGGGTCTATACCCATGTTACGATACCAATTGTCGATGTTGTCTTTGGTATAATCCACAAGCCACATACCCAGATTATTATCCATCTCCTTGATATAGTTGACAACCGTCGCTTCATCAAGAGAATTGTTTTCAAGGCCAGTGAAATATGAGTTTGCAGCAGTCAAGAACGATGCGTTGTTACCAAATCTATCCGCAAACATATTATGTAACATCATTACATACGGATAGGTCTGTGCCCAATCTTCACCAGTCCATGCCTTGAATGTTTCTGCACTATAATTCCATAAATCTGGTCTCGTATCAGCTTTTGCACGAGCCAAACTTGCATCCCATCCATACGTGTTTTCCCAATTGGTCGCTATATCTTGGATTTCAGATAAGTTTTGGCCACTCCATAACGCTTTTCTCTTTAATTCACTATAACGAGATAATATGTCTTGTGCTTCATTTCCACGTATTGCTAAGCCTTCTGCAATCGCAATCGCAGTTGCAACGTCGTGTTGGTCACTGGTTCCATCAGGATTATTTAATTTGTAATTAGTTCCAGTTAACCCTGTCCAATATATGTCACCATCATACGACCATAAACCAGTATGCCAACCTTGCTTATCCGAGGTTCCGTAACGTGCATATAAATTTTCGTTATATTTACGTGACATCTCGATTGCCTTATTAGACATATCGCCACTACCCCAAATACTATCAGCAGCATCAAATTTATCAAAAAGTGTATCTGCTAAATCTGTACTTAATTTGATGCCAGAGGTATCAACTGGACCCGTTGACAGCCCTATGAGTTCTCTCATTAAATCAATACGAGTGGCAATGAGAACATTCAGGTCTACATTTTGCTGATATACTGCTCGCATTTGTCGAGCTTCAGCAGAAGCTCCTTCGCCAACCCAAAGACCTTGATAAGTCTGAATAGAATTATTGTATTGATCTAATGCTTCAAGAGCTCTCTTTTGCTCTTGTCCGGCCTGAAACCATGCAGCAGCTAATGTACCAACTGCAATAACAGCGCCACCAATCCAACCAACAGGGCCACCCATAGCGGCAACACCGGCAGCAGTAGTCAAGCCGGCAGCAAGAATACCACCAGAACTCCATTCTGTAGATTCACCAATCAAGTAGCCAGTACCAGCAGCTGCAAGCCCAGTAGCAGCGGCACCGCCAGCACGTTTGAGCCCCCAATTACGAGCTGCCTTTTTACCAGCCATTTGCCGTTGTTGACGTAATGCGGCGTTTTGCTGTTGTACTTCAGCCTGATATTGACCTCTTATTAAAGCCCACTCATTAGGGTTCATATAACCCTTTTGCCATTGCCTGAACTCCTGAGGCGATAAAGACTGTCGTGCAGTATTCCATGCACTGGAACGATAATCTTTGACAGCTTTATTCCAAAGAGTAGTTCTTTGATCCTTGGTCAAAGATGTAGACATACCTTGTCGAGCAGCCAAAGCAGCAGACATACGCCCACCCTTTGTTAAAGGAATCATGCCACCAGACAAGAATGTACTTATATTATTTAATCGAGATGTTGATGTTGCACTGCTGAGACGTCCAGCAAATGTATTGGAATACGGCACAAACATCGGTACCCCAGTTGCTCCAGCTGCAAGCATCATACTACTACCAGCAGATGCTCCGGCCATCAAAGGAGATAATCCGAAGCCCCCAATCATTCTGCCAAGACCGAGAGGGAGTAAAGCCAAGCCTTTGGCTGCTAATGCTATAGATTTTATAGCACGAACAATCGTCAACAAAGGATAAATCCAAAGTTGAAATTTAATATAAAGCTTCCAAAGACCGCCAAGTTTGGAGAAGATAGAAAAGATCTGTTGCATCGAATCCACCATCATCGAGCCAAATTCCATAAAATTCTTGGCACCGTCATGGAATAACTTTACAGCTTCATCAGATTTGAGCCAGCCAATTCCTTTTTTAAGGATAGACTTTATATTTTCTTGAACACCACCAAAGGCTTTCATGCCATCTTCAGTGATAGCAGAGGTCAATTGGGCCCATAAGCCTTGAATAGTTTCTTTCTTCTTATCTGCAAGTTGTTTTGATAAACCATCAGACAAGAAATTCTGAGTCACTATTTCATTCCATTTCTCCACACTGTTGGCAAGAGAAACAGCACCCTGAGCAGCTGTCTTATGGAAAAGCTGATAGAAGTCACTAACATACAAATCAGATTTTGCCAGGTCTTCAAAAATAGCTCTTAATGGTCGAACCTGACCATCTGCGCCAAAACGTTCAACCCCAATCTCTTCCCATTTTTTTAACTGCTTCTTAGTCGGGTTAACGATATTGGCCATAATGGTACGCATTGTTGTACCAGCCTGAGATCCTTTTATACCGGCGTCACCAAGCACACCAAGAGCGCCGGAGGCTTCTTCAAAGGAGATACCGCCAGCCGAAAGAAGAGCCGCTGAATATTTGTACGCTTCGGCCATTTCCATCAACGTGGTATTCGACTTGGTGAATGTCATAGTCATTACATCAGCCGCGTTCCTCATTTGATATGGCTTCATTCGATATGCCGTCATAATGTTGGTCACAACATCGGCGGTTTCACCTAACTGAGTGTCGCCAACAAGTGCAATATCGGCAATAGGTCGTATTGCTTGCATGATTGCATCAACATTCAAACCCGCCATAGCAAGGAACTTTGACGCATCAGCAACTTCTGGAGCGGTAAATTTTGTTTCTACACCCACATTGCGGATAACCGATTCCATTTGCGTAAAGCGACGAGCAAAATCTGTACGGTTATCATGGGTTTGAAGAATATTCTTAGTAGTCTGAATGAGATTGTCGTATTCAGTAACGCTCTTAACAATATCACTAACCATTTTTCCGGCACCGGCAATACCATAAGCGATACCCATGCCTTTAAGGAAATCAATAGCTGCGACACCATTCACATCAATAGGCGTAGGACCTAAAACACGGTACCCCATATTGCCGGTACTTACCCGACGAGCTGGAGCAGCATAAGTAGAAGGTGTTGCTACTGTTCTGGGAGCACGTGTAGCACCACCAGTAGCCATAGGAACTGTACCGCCAGCCAACATTGTCCGGCTTTCTTGACGTATTTGGCGTATCTTAGAAAGTAGTCTATCGAGCTTTGCTTCAGTGCCAGCAGCTATATTGACCTGAATATTCAGGGGTTTTGTTGTAAGATTCTTGGTTGCACGATTAAATGCAGCTACAGAATTGGCAACAGACTGAAGGGTCTTAGCAGCAGCGGTCAATGGGGCAACAGCCTGTTCAAACGCCATCAATGCTTGCGGAGCATTATTGGTGTTGACCAGAATATTATATTCTACTGTATATTGACTCATTATTTTCTGGAAGTTGCTTTAATCAAGAATAGCTGAATCAGAGCGTTAAAGATTAAGAAACCCCACCGCTTTTGGCGGCAGGGTTTCAGTTACTTTGAAAGAAGTCCAAGCGTTTGCGTTTGAGCGACCATCATCTGTTGTGCATTGAACCATTCAGCGTCATTGGCAAGTTCTGCAAATTCTTCGTCTGAAAGGTTTTCAATGTCAACACCGGGAAAGTAGTGGCGTATAAAGATGAGTTTGTGCCTGAAATAGTCGGTATCTTTTACTTCCCGGTCTTTGATAAATTTACCAGGGCACCGTTACGAGTTGCAATAATCTTGGAAAGCTGGCCAGTGAGACCGAAGAGGAAAAGCGAGTCGTCATCAATGAGTTCCTTGTCACCGGCAAGGAATGTGTCGCGGGCGAGCTGACGCATAGCGCCGGCCTGATTCTGTGCGGAAGCAACAAGATACTTTGAGAAAATCTTGAAGTCCGGCTGACGGAAATAGCCGACATACAGTTCCTTGTCGTCAAAAGTGGGATCTCCCTGCACAACAAGAGGGAAGATAGCTTTGATTGAGGGGTTCTTCTCTTTCAGTTCTTTAACTGTTTTCTTGATGTCTGTGAGCATCACATCGGTCACACCGAGATTTTCGAGTGCTGTAAAATCGAGTTCCTGTTCCATATTGGATATTGATGTTTTTGATGTTTTTTATTTATGAATAGCTAATGCCAAAAATGTTGGTTTGCAAAAGAGCCGATATTTTTCATACCGGCTCTTGCAAATCTATGGAAGGATTATTACGCACCAGTCGCGGAACTGATAACGATGTCGTATGGATTCAGATCGAACTCGTGAGTCAGGTTGGTGTCATCCTGATTAGCCTCGAAGCCATCCTCATTGAAGATACAGCCCTTCAAAGTAACTGTTTCTTCTGTGATTTCGCCTTCGCCAACGAAATTGCCGAAAGAAATCACGAGGTCAAACTCACCGAGGTTACGAAGAGAACCGCACATATTGCGAAGCTCTACCTGAGTGTTGTAGTCCATCGTAATCGAGGCTGTACATTCGATGTTACCGAAGCCTCGCCCGATTATGCGGCCACCGAGACCGTAGTTGGGCTTGACGTTCTGTTTAATGCTATACTTGATAGCCGACACACCGTTCAGCACTGTCGAACCCCCGGTACCGGTCAGAGCCGGAGCCGAAAGCTGGATCATAGCCCACGAATACGAGACATTGTTGATAATTGCCATTGTTTCGTGTTGTTAGAGATTATACGGTTACGGTAAAGCCTTCAGTGACCTTAATCATTTCAGCACAGCCTACAGGAAGAACCTTGTAGCTGAAGAGAAGCGTTTTGGTCTGAAGCAGATTTGTTGTGTTGTCGAACTCAACAGCACCTACTGCACTGATTTCTCCGGCAGTCTTCATTGCGTTCAATACATCGGTAATGATGTTGATGAAGTTTGTGCGATCGCCAGTAGAAAGTGTGCCACCACTGGAAAGGTAGATAGGAGCGTTTACATAGGGGAGCAGAGAGCGACGAACCATACGACGCGACTTGTTGATGACACGGTTGCGAGAGATGCAGTTATAGTCGCCATCAGAGCAGCTGTAATCCTTTGAGAAGAAAACTCCGGCATAACCAGCATACTTGTGAAGAAAGATATAACCCTTATCATCCAAAGCGTCCAGCTGAGGCATGGAGAGCGCGTCGTAAGGAGTGGGATTTGTCAGAATACCAGAATTGAGTGCAGCATTACCGAAGCCCATCTCAATCTCAGTCGAGATGATATTACGGAGATTACAAGCGTTCACATAACCGATAGAGTGAGCGACATTGCAACGTGTCAGAAGGCCGAGAGCCATGCCGATATTGCCAACCGGCGTCTTGGATGTCAGACCACCCTGCATCTGGTGAACTTCATTAGTTGCTTCCTGACCGAGAGCCACCGTAACATATCGGGCATCTACATAACAAGTAGGTATCTTGCTAAGAGCTACAGTGTCAGCTTGGCCCGTAGCGGCACCGTCAATCTGCGCCGTATTGGCGTTGAGAACAATGCTGGCAGGAGCATTATAGACGTTGGCCAGCGTATTGCCAATAGTCTGAAGCTCATCTACAAGGAGTACCTTGTAAGTTTCTGCTGTGTCAGATACACTCTTCCACAGTTTCTTCTCAGTCCATACGCCAAACTGACCGATTTGACCGTTTGCCGCTTTCTGCATAGTGATGATTGCTTCCCAATCAACAGAGCAGTCAGCAAACATCAGATAGAGAGTTTTGTCGTAGTTGTTTGTGAGATCGAAGAAGTGCTTGATGTGGTAATAGGGAATACCCATCAACAGCTCTGTGGCAGACTCGCCGCCCGCAAAAGGTTCCAGACCGAGGTCTTTGGCGTCCTGAAGGCTATGGAGTTCTACAACAGTGTCTTTCAGTTTTCCAGCCAGTTCCGCGCCTTTACCAGTTTCCCAGAACTGAGTCTGACCTGAAATGTCAAACAGAAGACCACTGATCTGCTCAGAGTTCTCGCTGACAGATGCCGACCCGATGTTGCCATCTTCGTCGATCATTATTACATTTCCTGTTGCCATTTATTGGTGAGTTTAATTATTCGTTGAAAATCCTTATGCCTTCTGGGCGGTAGGTTTTTTGTAAAGAATAGCCGTGGTTGAGTCCACGGGTTTGCTGGCGAATACGCCCCCTTCTCGATCAATCCATAGCTGATCGTACTGCGGGCAAGCCTTGAAAAGCGGTGCGATGTTATCCGGTACCACCACAGGCTTTTCAGTCTCAGTTGGAGATGTTGTAGGAGTGGTGGGTGTATCGGTATCAGGAGTATCAGACTGCGCTACCGTCTTAGGTTCTGCTGTTACTTTTGCCATAATATTCGTGATATTTGAAAAGGGAGCGGAGTTTCAATCTCCACTCCCTTTTGTGTGTTAATTGTCGATTATTGGTTACGCTGTTTTCTTGTATGCGGTCCAAAGGACGATTTCGGCAGGGCGCACGATATTTACGTCCATCTTCATACGCATAAGGAAGAAGTAGAGCTCAGAATTTGCCTGGAGGCGGTCTACTTTCAGAACCTCGGTGTCGTTGGCGTAGTCAACGCCCATCCAAAGGTTCGAGTCCATGCCAGTGGTAAAGTGACCGAGAACGATAGTGTGCTCAGGAACACCGATAATCGGGACGATACGGATGCCTTTGTAGCGATACTGGTTGATCTTGGTGTTGTCAGCATATTTGACAGTCTTGTCAGAAAGATACTGGTCGTAGAGATCCCAGACATCCATGCCACAGACGAACACAAGACCGGAGCTCTTACGGATCTGCTTGGGACACTTGCGATACATAGCCTTGAAAGCTGCTTCTACGGCTTCGCCTGTATCAAGACGGGTGTCACCAGCAAGGATTACGGCTTCTTCTTTCTGTGCAGTTTTAGGGTCAGTGACGGTCTTTTCGAGCAGACGCTTCATTGCGCCATCGAAATACTTCATCGGGCCACCAGCGTTGTCGCCACCGATAGTGGTGCAAGTGGTGTCAGCAGTTGTATCGAGAGTACCATCAGCTTGAAGAGCCATCGGCGCGGTGATTTTAGCCTGTGCAGAGCCACCCTTCGCCGAGCTCCAGATAGACTCGCCGATCCATTCGTTCTTGCGATCCATGAGCAGACGAAGCATCGTTGCCTGAATCTTGGGATCGAGTTCACGGAACACGAGATTACCGTCCGGTTGAGCGAACTTGTAATACTTCTCGAAGTCGCGGGGATTGAACTCCAGATATACCATGAACTCTGCCGGTGTCAGCTTACGTTCAGTAAAGGTATATTGGTTCAGGCCATCGACAGTGCCGGCACCGGCGCCTTCAGTCGAAGTAGGAGTAGGTTTGTTGTCTTGAATGATTTTACCGAGCTTCACAGCGGGGATTGTGTATTCAAACTGGATGCCGGACTTGATGTGGATAAGACCCTCCTTATAGGTATCATTACCCTGCGCGGTGTACGTGAGAAGGTCTTCAAGGACCTCACCAGCGTAAGAGTTTTGCGCGAAATTAACAGAGCTTGCCATTTATTTCGTTGTGTTTTTGTTTAGTCTTCGAGTTTCTTGAACTGAAAATCGGCACCGACAGCGGCTTTCACCATTTCGGCGAGTTCTCGTTCAGCCGGAGTAGCACCGGCAGCGGCATCAGCACGGTTTTCAGGGTCATTGGCAATAGCCTGGGTGATGACCTGGCGACCAGCGATTGAGTCGAGTGTTTCTTTCACGGTTTCGAGATTGGCGTTAGCCATCTCGATCCATTTTGCTTTGGACTCGGCTTTAATCTTGCCGTCTTCAACTGCTTTTTCAATAAGGGCGTTGATTTCTTCTGCACGAGCAGCAGCTTCAGCGTCCTGATACTGTTTGAGCTGACCTTCGACTTTACCGAGTTTTTCAGTAAGATTGGCAACTTCGGTCTCCTTACCGGTGAATTTGATCTGAAGGTCGTCATACTTGGATTTCACGATCTTCAGCTCAGCCTCTGCCTGAATAAGCTCGGCGATACGATTGGAAACATTGGTGAGTTGGGAATCTTCTGCAAAACCAAGCTGTGCCATCAGAGCAGCGAAAATTGGATTAGAGTTGGGTTCCATTTTGCTTTGGTTTATTGTTGATTCATTGTTTTGTTCAAGAATAGCAAGCATTTTGTCACCAAGTTTATAATCCTCTGCTTCAACAGCAGAGGCCATTATATCTCGAAGTGACGCTGCATCAGTTACGCCATCTATTTTTGCATGTATTTCATCTCGAATATGCTTTGATGTTTTGATGATGTTTTCTTTGCTGATAATCCCAGCAGCGACTGCTTCTTTAGCACTGAAGTAAGTGCCATCTACATTGTCTTCGCCATTCATCATCTTCTGCACATCTTCCTTCTTCATTGCAAAGCGCTTGCAATAGATTGTTTCCAGTTGACCACGGAAAGCTTCTATTGTAGCTTTTGTATTTGCATCAGCCTCTTCTGCACATCGCATAAATGGATTATGCACCATAAGCAAAGAATAATCGTGCATATAGAGACGATCGCCAGCGGCCCAGATGATAGAGCCCATAGAAGCTGCAAGTCCTTCGATTACACAATCAACAGGGATAGGACAAGATTGAATGACAGAAAATGTGCTCATGCCATACACCACTGACCCACCTTCTGAATTTATCATCACGACAATTTTAGAAGGCTGGACGCAATTTTGCAGATACAGAAACTCATCATTAAAGTCTCTGGTAGTGTATTGGTCAACCGGGCCAAAAAACCGGATAATCGCCGGTTTATTGGCTTCGGCTTTTCCAACAATATATTTCAGATTGCTAATCTCCATTTCTGTGTTTTTTCTGAAGAATAGCAGACTGAAATTTCAAAGGTTGAATCAAGTAGTTATTTCAGGTTCCACATTGGGAACCTCTTTTGTGAATATTGCAGCATCTTCTACCGGACGAACCACATTCTCTTTATTATCAGTATTATGCTCTTTATCCATATCGGAGAAGTTCGTAAAGGGTGGAGCCACAAGATATACTGGAGTGTATTTTTTATAGCGATAAGTGGTATAATCGTTGAAACGAACTTCATAAGTTATCCAAAACTGCTGAACTCCACGATCAAAGCTTTCTACTTGATCCCAATAAGATAGCTGGAAACGTGTTATCAGTGGTGAGATATTGGTCATGTTATCATTCAGTGCCTCAATAATTTGTTTGAGCACACGAGTACCTTCAGTCTGGTATTCATCGTCATTGGTGTTCAGACGATTGAGTACATAACATATACGCATTTGTGCGTAAGCTTGACCTATTTTATTAAAACCGAGGTTCCAATAAACATTGATAAAGTGAATAAGGCATAACGGGAGAGCCATTGCATATTCCTCATTATGTTTGGAATTGCGAATACGGTTCAACTGCCCCATATTCCATTTTACCGTCCGGAATAATGGCTTACTGTTGGGATCATCAGGATTGACTTTTAAGTCCTTAATAACCTTAGATACTGCTAAATATAAATCTTCAAGAGCATTTCCAGCAATTAACTCTTGTTCAGTCTGATAACGGTCGTCTACGACAGTTACATTAACCTCCGGCTCGATAGGAGCTGGCAGTTGGTCTTGTTTCTTCTTATCAACTATCATTTCGGAAGTCCGTAAAAAATTTGAACATGAAGTTTTGATAATCGGTCAATCATGTAGGAAGAATCTCCATAAGTTGTTGGACCGACTAAAGATCCGGCATCTTCTTTTTCCACCGGCATAAATTGACGTTGAATGATATGACTGGCTTTTGATCCACGAGTGGCTGTCAGACCACCATTATTATGTATGGCAGCAAAACATTGTCCCTGCTTGTTGCGGTTTTCTCGCATGAATTTCTTTTCATCAGTCCAAACTTTAATCTCCCCCCCCTTTGACTGGCGAGTAAATCTGTATTCTAATGAATCTTTCAAAGCCCCGGTCTCATGTAAAAGACCCACATGAGTTGGCTTTGGTGGGTTCTGAAGGCTTCTCCAAGCCGGGGCTCCTTTAGAATTGAATTTCTTCAGAGTAAAAGATTTCCTGAATGTCTCCCATGCAAACCGTGCAAGTTGCGCTTCAGCATTAGTGACATTAACCTCAAACTTATGTGCAGCTCCGGCCCATTGCCTAATCATCTGCTGTAAAGTAATTTTAGGCATTTAAGTAATGAGATTTAATATGTTCAGAAATTTCTTTTAACCTATCTTTATGGGACTCGTCAATTGTGAAATATGGATGTTCATCAGAAAATATCCTGCCGCCAAATGCCACACATTCTTTGAATGTTGGATTAAACCAATAAGGAGGCTCAATTTGTACTCTCTGGGCTTTAATGTCGCTCATCTGTGAGGTTGGTTTACCATCCTCAATCAAATAACAGCGACACTGATGCTCAATAGGAGGAACCAGCCATGCCGGGAATGAAGATTTAGGAGCTGTGAACCCTTCATACTGGAGATGCCAGGGGCGAACACGTTCATCGCCCATCGTCATATACATTAAATAGCTGTCATCTGAAAGGGCCGATAACTGAGCTGCAACAATCATCGCATACTCAATATCGTGATTCTCAGTGTTAGCATATCGACGATTATATTTGGCGCAAATGGCAAGAATTGCTTCCTCACGTTCTTCCTCATCCATTCCGTCGTCCTCATGCTCTAACTCTTCGTTATCTAAGAAATCAATGGTCTCAGATACAGCATGATATTCTTCAACAGTAGCGAAATCAATCAGATTATCAACAGCTGCAAGTAAAATCTCGCGCTCAGTATTCTGTTCAGGTGTAAGGTTTTCCTTATTTCGTATTAGTTCAAGAGCCTGATCATATTCCATCCCAAAGCCGTCAAAAGCATGACGAAGAGCGAAATCTGCACGAATTGACACCAATTCCTCAAACACTTCATCTGCATCCAATCCTGTAGACACTCGATCCACAAAACGTTGGAAAGCGGCAACAAGAGCAGCGTATTCCTCATCTTCTTTGTCTTTATCTTCTTTTGGCAGTCGTCTGGCCTGAATATCGGGGAGTAAAGCACTGCCTACTTTCTCCCCTGGAGAAAATTTGCAGCTCTACGAGGATGACCATACCGGCGCATATATTCTTCATCTGTTAAATGCCGTCCAGGACCATAACCATCTCCACCACTTGTAGAACCACCAGCGGGACCTCCACCACCAGTTACGACATTGAGCTGTTTACCTACATGCACACCAAATGTCTTTTCAATTTCATCCGATTCTATCTCGTAGAAACCGAGTAAAGATGTATAGAGGTCTATCTGGTCTTTATTAGACATTTCCAAACGACGTGAATACATGAACTCCAGACCGGGTTTAATATAACCCATAGCGACAAGACGAGGAATAATTTCCTCATTCATCACATTCTCTATATAATCCCGATACATCGAAATGCGATCTCTGAATATGTCTTCATGTGCTTTAGTGGCACCAACATAAGACTGAGTGGCACCAGCCATAGACTCAGAACCTAAGATTCGATTGGAAACATCTCGATCTACCAGTTCAATCAGACCGGTAAAAATCTTCTCGGAGTTAGACATCGTAAAAGTCTTAATGTCAACCTCATCTTCAAGGCCCGTTACTACAATTTTATTCATTGCAGCATTAGCTATCTCAGAAGCAAAACGTCGTCTGTCTGACTGTGATTCGGACTGAAGTTTGCCATGAATGATAGGTTGGCCGTAAGTGTGTGAGAAGTTTACATAATTAGCAAAAGTGAACTTTTTTGCCAAAATCAAAGGAGTAGTAGCTGAAAACGCCCCAAGCCCCCCGGAGTCTATCAACACATAATTATCTACATATTGTGCAGAATCAAAATTCCAGCCAGGGTTCCATATATTCTGTCGCTGAACGATACGGCGTTGACTTGGGAGGATATTACGGCGCTCAATCTGATTGATTTCCTTCAATTTGCCAGTTCGAGGATCAATACCAGGGAGTATCTCTAACCCTGTAAAGCCATAAAGCATTGAATCTACAATACCTTTAATAACCTTATCAAATTGGCGTCCTCTAATCTTTTTCGTTTCCTGGGTATCTGGTACATATTTACCTTTGTCAGTCTGACGGGCAAGCATATATCTTTCACCAAGTATCTGGGAGTAGAGTGTTTCCAAGACACCGGCTAAGTGCGCGTCTTGCTGCACACATGCTTCATAGAGGTCAATCAGCTTACCTCTGTCGTCGAGAATTGTCTCATCGGCCAATTGATGGGCCACAGACTTATATCTACAGTGCCGCTCGATTTCCCGAACATACTCCTGTATAGTTTTCTTGCTGGTACGGAAGTTACTCTCCAGCATATCAGCATTATATCGTGGGTAATATGTAGCTACAGACATCGTAAATTGTTTTACCAAAGAATAGTCCTTATGGATTTTTTCTGTTTGAGTTAAGCCATAGCTATATTCATCCAGATTATTTCAGTCTGTTAAATCATAAAATTTCAAGACACTTCATTTAAGCTCATATATTATGCAATATCAGATACATAACATCTTTTAACTATTCATAAATAGAAATATATTTGTGTATGTAAACGAGATGTGTTAACTTTGCAGTCGAAAACATTTTTACTCACTAAAAACCAAATCACATGGACGGATTAAATTATTACCGTATCAAGACAGGGTGGCTGGGTGAGGCTAATGAGAGCGGTCAGCTTCAAAAACTGAAGACTGAAGAACTTGTTTTAGCAACCAGCTATACTGAAGCAGAGAAAGTAGCGTATGAGCTTATCGCAAGCCAAAATCGCAAACAGTTCTCAGATGATGTATCAATCGAAATTCTGAAAACGAAAATCGAAGACATCATTTACAATGACAATCTCCATAAAGATGACAGCCTCGTATGTGGTCTCGTAAGCTGTTATTTCGAGGAAGGAGATGAAACAGGCGTAGGTCTTTATGGTGTCAAAGTCATGTTCATCACCATTGATGAAAAAACTGCCAAAGAAAAACGCAGCCACAAAACCCTCTACATTCCGGCTACCTCTAACGCTGAGGCAAGCAAACTGGTGGCAGAATATCTTCACAACTCTGTAGCTATGGGTGATTTTGTTGTCCGAAAAGCAGAATTTGACCCGACAGCTGCCATTATGTGGCCTGTAGAGGTTTACGAAAACAAAGTGAAAAATCTTGCATAACAAATGCTATCTTATGCTGGGAAAGCAATAGACCTTAAATGCACAGAGCCGCTTTTTCCAGAATTTCCCGAAATGCTCTTCGGGAGGCAAATTGATGGTCAGATCTTTTTCGATGCGACCGCTTATATAAAATCCAAACGACTTTCATTGAGTGTTGATGCCTTCCTTAAAAAATATGAAGGCCCAATCAGCGACATCATAAGCACACTTCAACTGAATGAAGATGGAGTCTGCTATCTCAATACTGAGGGTCATATACTAATTGAAAGTAGCCTCGTCTACCTTTTTATATCTTTCGTTAACCCTCCCTTCCTTCTGTACATATTCGATAGAATGGACGAATTGTTCAGTAACGGATTCGCCGTCTCTGACGCTTACCTCTTGCGCAAAGCTCGCCAGCGCATCCCTACGGAAGTGTTATGCAGAGATGAAGATGACGAGCACGAACACAACAACTAAAAGAGTCTTGGTCTTTAACCCTCAGAAAAGACTCATTTCTATCAATCAATCGGCTTTTGCACTGGCTAAGGCTCACGACTGGAATGTTTCATCTATCCGTGCAGCATGTACTGGTAAGATTATTTCATACCAAAAACTCTATTTCCGATATTTGGCTCCTAACATCACTCTTGAAGATGATGATATGGGAAAGCTAAATCTGGAAGAATATGATAGGCTTTGTCAAGTAGAACGCAAAGTTTACCCAAATGGGAAAATGAGTAGAAAAGGCATGAAATACTCCAAAGCCGCAAAAGAGAAATCACCGTTTTACCCTTTCAAAACAGACCCCAATGAAACAACCAACACTGAAAGTCAAAATCATTAACAAGTCAAAGCACGAGCTTCCCAAGTACAAAACTCCCGGTTCTGCTGGCGCCGATCTCCGCGCTAACATCGACGAACCAGTTCGCCTCCAACCCGGAGAAAGAGCCCTGGTTCCCACCGGCATCCACATTGAACTCCCTGTCGGCTACGAAGGACAAGTTCGAGGTCGTTCAGGTAACGCAATCAAACTCGGTGTCGTAGCCCATCTTGGCACCATCGACAGTGACTATCGTGGCGACATCGGCGTAATCATTTTCAACAATGGCTATGAGCCAGTTGAAATCAATGATGGCGACCGTATCGGACAACTTGTCATTAAGCCTGTCGTACAAGCTGAATGGGAAGAAGTCGAAGAACTCACCGAAACTGAACGTGGCGAAAAAGGCTACGGCCATACTGGCATCAAATAATCTAACAAATCATCAAAACTGGGGGGGTATATTCCGTACCCTCCCCAATTACCTATTTATGGCCACAAGAAAATATGCCGACCACCCAGAGGTCGTTTCGCATAGCTATCGAGGAATGGTTGTGCGATTCAGAAAAGTGGAAGATGCGGTTTATATACCCGTAACTGATGCCCGCAACCTACTTCAATTAGGTGCAAGTTCAATTCCCATCTTTCAAATCTGCTACACATGTGCAAAGATTGAGTTTTACAAAAACGGTAAAGCTCTTTCAGCAATCCAATCTTGCGACCTTGAAAACCTTGCTAAACGAGGTGTCAAGGCCCATATCTATCCCGATCAACAAGAGAAAATTGCGTGGATGCGAGAAATCTGTAAGCAAATCAAAACAGAAGAATCAACTCCGGAGGAAGCTCTAAAGATCTTCTCACACCCTGAATTTGGAGAGGTGCGCTCTGTGCCATCTGAAGACGGTCCTTTATTCTGTCTTGCCGATGTCTGCAAAGCGTTAGAACTTTCTAATCCAAGCAAGGTTAAAAGCCGATTGGACGAATCAGACTCCCAACTCATTGATTTACACGCCCTAACTTTGAGTTACCCCCAGTCGGTAGGAAACTCAAAAGCAACTTTTATCAATGAATCGGCACTCTACGAAGTAATCTTACGCAGTGACGTTCCTAAAGCAAGACCATTCCGCAAATGGGTAACAAAAGAAGTATTACCTTCTATAAGAAAAACTGGAGGTTATGTTATCGCTGGTCCAGACGATACCCCAGAGATTGTCATGGCACGTGGATTAGTGGCAGCAAAAGAAGCTCTTGATAGAATGAAACAACGTGCAATCACAGCTGAAAACAACCTGATTCTGGCTGCACCTAAAGTTGATTATTACGATGCGGTCATTACCGACCGAGAGCTATACACAACCACTCAAATCGCTTCAGAACTTGGAATGTGCTACAAAACACTTCGTATGAAGCTATTCAACGCCGGTATCATAACAACTGGTGTCGGAAAACTGGTGGTTACGCCCGGACATGAAACATGGGGGACCCATGAACCCAGAACCGGCTTACGTAAACGTACCGACTTCAAATGGAACAAACAAGGTCGTGACGCAATATTCAATCTTATAGACCCATCAATGCCTAAATAATATGAAATCAATCTCAGAATTGGTTGCCGATATAAAACGGTACAACGAAGCCTACCGCGTCGGCAGCCCTGAGATTTCTGATTCAGAATATGACCGTCTGGTCGATGAACTCAGGAATCTCGACCCAAACAATGAATGGTTCTCAGCAGTAGAACCAGCGCCGGTTTTAACGGGCCGTAAACGTAAGTTGCCAATTCCCATGAAGTCTCTCAATAAGGTCAAAAGCCTTTTTGAACTTCAACAGTGGGCTAAAAGCCTTGCTTTACCTCCGACAGCCCAACTCGTAATTACTCCTAAATACGACGGGGTGTCATGGCTACATGATGAAATTTCCCATAAAACCTACTCACGTGGTGGAGCTGAAAATGAAGGCCAAGATTGCACTGAACATTTCAATGTGGGTAATTTCAAAAAAGTGCTTGACCCTTCAGTATTCCCAGTCTCGTTCACCTATGGAGAACTTGTGTTCGCTCGTATTAACTGGGAAGAAAATATGGTTGGTAAAAAATCTATTTCAACTGGAGAACCTTATCGTTCTCCACGCAACACTGTGGCCGGATTCATAAATCGAGACGAAGTATCTGAAGATATAAAACACGCAAGTTTTATTCGCTACGGGATAGATGAAAAATCACTCGACAACTGGACTCGATACTCTTCATTGTTAGAAGACCTAAGCATTGAGTTCGGGCAAATGATGAATACAAAGAATGGTCAAAAATACCCATTCGTAACCGTCCAGCTTAAAGACCTGACAGAATCAGAATTGTCGGAGCTTTTCTTATTCTGGCGCCAATATTTCTATATTGACGGCCTCGTACTCTACATAGATGACCTCAGTCTATGGAAAGTAATTGGCCGACAACAAACATCAGGCAATCCTCTCTATGCAATAGCCTACAAGCATCCAGACTTTACCGAATCTTTCGAGACCACGGTTAAGGGCGTTAATTGGAAAGCCAGCAAATCAGGAGCATTAAAACCGGTTGTCAATATCGAAACAGTAGATACTGGCGACTGCAATATGGAAAACCCCACCGGCTATAATGCAGGGTGGATTTACAATCATCATATTGCTCCCGGAGCAAAAATTTTGGTCACTCGTTCTGGCGGTGTAATTCCTAAAATACTGGAAACCATAACCCCTCCTGTTCCAATGGATGAAAATAGAATGTGGCATAAAATACATCAGTGCCCTCATTGTGGCCAAGAGACTAAATTCGATGAAAAGGAAATTGAACTATATTGCTCAAATCCTGAATGTCCTGGCATTAAACTTGCGAAAATGGTATTCTTCTTTACCACAGTCGGCGCCGAAAATATGGGAGAAGAAACTTTCGCCAAATTATTTGATGCGGGATATACGTCTATCAAGGCAATTCTCAGTCTCACTCCGGACGATATTCTAAAAATCGAAGGGTTTGGCGAAGGTATGGTAAATACAATTTTGGAGAATAATCGCAAAATCTCGGAAGGAGTTGATCTTACAACTCTCATGCAAGCGAGCGATTGCTTCAAAGGAATTGGCAGAATTAAGGCTCAAAAAATCCTCGATTCGCTTTCACCCACACTATTGGATTGGTTCGTCCGAGGGCGAGCTGAATGTATCGTAACACAGCCAGAGTTCAAATCCCCGTCTGTTACCACAAAATCATTTCTTGATGGAATCGTGCCATTCCACAAATTCCTAATGGAAACCGAGATTCAGTTCAAAATTTCCACACCGGAAACTACGACAGATGGCAAATATTCCGGATTTGCAGTATGTTTCTCTGGAATCCGAGACAAAGAGCTGGAAGATTCAATCATTAAACAAGGTGGGAAAATAGCCAGTGGAGTTAGTAAAACTACAACTCACTTGGTCGTTAAAGATCCTTCCGGTACATCATCAAAAATCGGAAAAGCCCATCAGCTAAATATCCCCATTCTCACCATCGGCCAATTCAAGGCACTTTAAGTACCCACTCACTAATAGCAACGCCCGGCGAAAGCGTCGGGCGTTATTATTATCAGTTAATTACAAAATATAGCATATCATTATGTCAAAATATTTTCAGATATATTTGGTGTTTTAATTTTTTTGAGCTAATTTTGCTCTCGAAACTGAAACAAGACACAATATGGCTAAAAAACATCAGCTAACAACAAGTGATCATCTCCAGTACGACGAATATCAACGATTGCTGGACCAGTTACATGAGGACAAAGAATACATCTTTGAACTCTACGCCCGTCTCGCTTTCTGTACCGCTCTACGTGCTTCAGATGTACTGAATCTGCGCTGGAAGGATATTATAGGTCAAACGTCTTGCTCTGTAACCGAACAAAAAACCGGCAAGACCCGTGAAATACCATTTAATCCTTCTGTCAGAGTCAAATTCGGCTACCTCTATCATAATTTAGGGTGCCCGGATAAAGAAGATCTCATATTTAGAAGCAAAGCCACCGGCAAACCGTTGACCATCCAGTATATCAATCAACGACTAAAGGTATTCAAATATAAATATCGCTTGAATATTGACCATTTTTCAACTCATACTTTCAGAAAAACATTCGGTCGATATATTTACGATACACACGACCATAGTGCTGAAAGCCTATTGCTCCTAAATAAGATACTTAACCATTCAAACATCGACGTTACTAAACGTTACATCGGAATCACCAAAGAAGAAATCAATCAAGTCTTCGATTCCATCAAATTCTAAGAGGACATTCCTCACTACAAATTGAAGCGCGTTTATCGCGCCCTCTGCATAATCCAAGTTTAACGCCCATTGCCGGGCTTAACAATACATATATGCCAAGATTGAGGGCCATAGACACGCCATTTTTATATTCATGCACTTCATGTGGTAAACAAGTAGATCTCAACCTCTACAAACCTGGCAACAGACTTTTAGGTCTGATGTACCACAACAAAGAGTGCTATGACTGCACTTATTGGCGACATCTTTCTGAAAATAGGCCGAAAAATTCTCTGGTTATTTCCGGAGAACTTGTGCTGGTGGATCATACAGAAACCAATCCATTTGCTTCGATTCTCCAGCGAAAAAAATACTATCTCCTGAAATCCGGTCAAGTCGGTATGGCAAACTCACTGATCAGCTATGGCAAAATACCAGAGCGTTTCAAAGCTCTGCTACCCAATGAAGGACAGTTCATCACACGGAAACTCTATTATCGCCTGAGAGATAATGTCGGCCATAACTGCCAAATGAAAGGTTGCTATGACCGATACCATTGCTACTATTACCACCCCGAACTCACCGAACCCGATGGGCCGTGGAATAAAATTCCAGCCAATTGTCAACCTGGCTGGGAGGGGTGTCCTCTATTCATAAATAAAGCCGAGATACCAGAAATATGAATACAGTATTTTTCGCCATTCTCATTCTCCTGATTCTATACACCAATTTCAGAATAGGGAGAAAAATCAGCAAACAAAATAAAGCGTGGATCCAACAACATGCAAAATTGTTGGAAGTAATTAATGCGCTATGCCAATTGGTGCAAGTCTATGGTGACACTGCCGCAGAAAGAGCCGCAGACATCAAAGAAGATATGATTCTGCTTCTCGCCAAATCTCAGTTTGAACTATTTCAAATCCTCCATGAAGCAGTATCAACTGAACAATACGAAGCAGCTCAGGACATCCAGCAACTAATCAATCAAGTAAGACAAACAATCAAAACATACTCATGTCGATAGTATCACTTCTTCTCGCAGTCGGTGGCGCTGTATTGGCAGCAACACTATTTATTATGTTCATAGCTATTATTATGGCTTTCACACAAATAAACATTCCTGAAAAATGTAAAAATTGTCCGCTGCTCTTCAACACCGATATATCCTCTCTCCCTATTTGCACAGAATGTCATCTACGTCATAAATCATCAACAACCCATGAGAATTTATAACATCATCACAGGTATGCTCGGCATGACCGAGAAAATCATAGAAGAACTCAGACGCTTTAAGAAGTGGCTGGAAGCTATGATAAAAAAACAAAACCTCATAGAATGGAAAGGACTTTCCAACTATCACACTTACCTGGCAAAACTCTACGTATTCAGCAAACGACAGAGATACCACTATCCGAGGTACAATCGCCGGGCCACTAACGATGGCGATCTGAAAGTTCCGCTGGAAATGATGCTGCTCATGTTCGCTGTTCTTCTCACGATCTAATCCGACTATCAGGGCCGGGAAAACTCGGCCCTTAAATAATAGCATAAAAATCATGGACCTTTATAAACCTAAATGTACAATGATTGCTATTCTCTAATAAAAACTTAAAATTATGAACCATGTCTAAAATTGAAATGAAACCGGCGATGTCTATGGACGAAATGTCCGAAGCATACGCTCAGGATAATCCGGGATTTATTCCCAATCGAAATGCTGTGGGCCGATACGCTCGAAAACAAGGGTACCGTTTAGCCTGGCAAAAAATCAAAGGTGTCAAACGATATTTCTATGTTAAAAACAATGGCTAAGACTCCGACATATACAACTGTTTACAACTGTTTCCCTGAGCTTGTACCCAAAAGCCATCGAGACGTTGTTTTCTATGTCTTACAAAAATCTCTAACACAATGGAGAAAGAATGGAAAATTCAGCTTTAGAGTATCATTCCGTGAGATAACCAGAAAACACAATCTCGATCGTCGCACTTCCAAAAAATCTTTGGACTGGATGGAAGAAGTAGGACTTGCTACTTTTTCCGATTCAGTATGTGAAATGAACATGACCAGATGGATAGGGGCCGCACAAGCATATAGCGAATTGAGAGATGGTCAACAGGAAGATTTCGCACAAGCCTTTATTACTGGAGATGTTGATAAAATGAAAGAGCTCGGATTCAACGACAACCTAAATGTTGATGATGAGCTTCAGCAGATGAAAGGCGCTCTTCCTACCGACAAAACTCCCGCAAGTGAGGTAATCTTGCAACACAGCTCCCGCACTTGCGGTAATTATGCTACACAATTACCTCATGTGAAGGAGTTATGCAACACAACTCCCGCACTTGAAGGAGTTATGCAGCAATATTACCTTACTTTTATCGGCCAAATTCGCAAAAATATCACAGAGAACTTCAGCAAAAAGGGGTTTCGCGGTATTTGCGATGCACAATTCCCGCAGTTGGAGGATTCTGACATCATAGATTCGTTCATTGATGCCATTTTTGACCCTTCTATCGAATATCACCCCTCTTTTTTACTAATTGGGTGCGGTAATTGTGCTTCCTGGGTGCGGGAGTTATGTACATCAAGTGCGGGAGTTTTGCATGAAGGTGCGGGAGTTATGCACGAAAAACGTGCAAAATTACCGCACAGTAATAATAATATAAATAAAAAAGAAGAATACAACGAGCGAAGCGAGGCGTTAGTAGATATAGGGGGTATGGGGGAAGAAGACTCTGATGAAGAAATTGCAGAAAAGTCTAAAAAAAGAAGACAACGTAAAGAAACCAATCTTCCTAAAGAGGTTCAACTTCGTAGAAAGAGAGAAAATCTCCAGAAGTTCTCAGAAGAAGAGATTGACGAGATTATAGAAGATCTCAACAACTGCCTTGACTCTCCAGCTAAGATTTTTATAAATCGTTTGTGGAATTATATGGCAGTGGATTTTTCTCAGCCTGAAAACGAAGAAGACGATGATGAAGAACTTTCATCAGTGGATATAACTGAAGAAGCAATTCCAGCATCTTTCATCAAACGGTATATGGAATCAGCCTACGAAGATACTCTCAGTCTTCTTAAAGAAAAACGACTCTCTCCGGATGATGAAGAACTTCCAGTGGTTGATGCAGAGTTTACGCCGGAAGATGTTCAGCTTATCATGGGTTGGGAACAATATCGTTCCAAAGGTGCTGAATATTTTACAGCAACCAAAACAGAGTTCTATAATCCCCAGCAGTCGTTAGAGGAAAAACCTAAAGCTAATTGTCGTAGCCGCCGTAGCAACTCAGAAGACAATTCCGAAAGAGAAGATGACTTCCAGTATGTTCAAAAAATAAATATTCTTGGAGATACTGATGAGGGATTCGACCAGCTTACTCCAATTGAGGCTTTCATCTACTACTTCTGTCAGGATTGTTTGATACAAGATGATAACCACCGCATCACAGACCGACAAAGAGCCCAGCTATGTGTCAAAGGAGAAGATGATGTCAGACGTGGATTGTTAGAGCAAGGATTAAAGCTGGAAGACTTCTCAGACATCTGCTGTACCTCAGTTCCCAGAGATCTTAAAGAAACAGATCTCCGGCCCAGGATGTTCTCAGCGGACAAAATCAGAAGGGCAAACAAGAAACACGGCTTTACCAGTGTCATCGACGAAAAGAAACTTGAAGATTTGTTGAAATGACGTATGGAAGAAGATAACAAAGGCTGCTTGGAGATTTCCTTGCAGCCTTTGTTGTTTATTTTCGTTTCAGTGTTTTCGTAATAGCCCCACCAGAGCTTTCAAATATCCAATAGGTAGATTTACCAGCCTTAACTTCATAAAAAGCTCCAGAGCCGTTAAAATCGCCTTCCATAAGTCTTTCTACAATTTCATCATTGGTGGCAAGAAGATTGTTAATTTGTTTCTGCCATTGTGAAAATTTATCGAGATCAGAGCTGATGGCAAAGGTATAGGTGTCGGAATAATTGTAACCACCAGGATTGTCTGCTCTAAATTCGTATTCAAAGCCCAGTCTAACGATTTTATCAGATAGGGCGCTGATTTGAGAGCGGTTCTCTTGCATTTTGGATAACAGAAGATATTTTTCTGTTTCTGGACCAGAGACATACTTTGTAAGAGCAAGGCTATCGGCAGGGATTGAAATCGAAGAAGATATTTTGGGAATAATGGCCGCAGTGTCTATTGCCGTGGATGTTGCCGTGGATTCTATCATATCTGATTGAACCGGGGCCGGCGTTTTAGAACACCCGACCAATGCAAGGACTCCCAGGGTTATTGCCAACCAACGTTTCATGTCATTCAGGTTTGGGGTAGTTCTCATCAGGGATAGCAAGTCTATCTCGGAGCAGTTCAGCAACTCGGCCAAGATACTCTAAACCTTCAGCGTGTGTCTTGAAATAGTTGGCACAACGATAACGGAACCGGGAAGACATTTTACCATTTTCTTCATCCTGTACCAATTCCAGCTTATCGTTGATGTACCAATAAGGCTTTCCCTTTTCTGACATTGGTTCCAGAGGTTCTATACGATGAAGCTTCTCATTCCAGGTTTTGCCGTATTTGCTGAGAATGTTGTTGAGCTTACGTTGGAGATAAATGCCGTTGCCGGAAGTTTGTCTTAGGGAGGAATTATTCATCGGCTCAAATATAACATCACTCAGGCCGGTTACTGATTTCTCATCCATAGAATAACCGACTTGTTCAGTCTCGTTGATGTAGTAGCAGAAGTAGTCCACTCGATCGGTATCAAAATGAACTGTTTTAACGACTCCCAGTCCTGATACGGTTGGAGAAGTGAAGATAACTCTTTCGCCGGGTTGAGGAACATATTTTTCGACCAGCTTCATTTCTTTCAGGCTAAATTGAAGCCGATTCTCCAGCATGATACACATGAAATCATAGCGCTCTTCATCCGAAGCCAATTTTAAGGCCGTTTGAGGCGTTTCAGAGTCGAGGATAAGGATTTCGTCATCTGAAAGCTTTCCGACGATTGTAGCGCACTCCAGACGGCAAATTCCGCATATTACAAGGTCGTCTCCCATTCTGCAAATATCTCCGGCTCCAACACAGTTGTCATTCCAGTGTAAATAGTCTATAACTGTTATGCCGTTCTCAGTGTCGATAGTGTAGCTTGAATGAGACGGTAAGCCTCCTTCAGATTGGCATATTGCTAAGATTCTGTTCAAGTCCTGATCGCTCTTAAATGAGTGTTGAGAAAGGAAACTTGAAATCTGTAATGCGGTTTTCTTCATGTGTATAATCAGTTTGTGTCGCAAATTTACGAAATAATCGGCAACCTACAATCATGGCACAAACTTAAAATAATAATTCGCTGGAAAAATCGGTTTGAAAATCTGGGGTCCGGGGAAAATTTGGAAATGAGTATATAGTCGATTTTGTGGTAGATATAAATTTTTAGTACCGTTTTTGTTAAGGAAAAGATGTTTGGTGTATAATAAGGTGTAAAATCAGCGATTTTGAGATTTTTGATAGCCCTATATTATTAAAGGTGTAAGAAGATTAAAAATGGGACTATGGAAAATCTGAGGTAATTTAGACATCATGTCTTCCAGCTGTCCCAAAAAACGAACTCAAAAAATTGGGGCCGACTATACACATGGAATCCGACCCTGATGACGCACCCTCCACTCCATTTTATTTGTTATATCATTGATATTCAGCATTTTAATTGTTTCACTTTTGTAATAAGTGAAAGTAAAAGCATTGAAAATCAAGCATTTAGATACCAAATAGATTGATAGCCTAAAGATCTTAAAAGCCAAAGTGCTAAACACCTGATAATCAAGTATATACATAAACTCCATTCCTTTGCGGTTTGTATAGACAACCATGCGCCCATGTGCGCGATATACAACCCCGTGTGTGGGTGTGTGAGCTAAAATCGTGCGTGTGGGCGCGGGGTTGTTCATCGGGTGCGTGGGCTTGCG
Source organism: uncultured Muribaculaceae bacterium (assembly GCA_964018265.1). Lineage (GTDB taxonomy): Bacteria > Bacteroidota > Bacteroidia > Bacteroidales > Muribaculaceae > CAG-873. The sequence continues at coordinate 86,970 of CAXHOY010000001.1, read as the reverse complement.
ACTCCGGCGTGGACGCGAGCGGGATTTTGATACTTGTTTTAACACTTACAGTGTTAAAAAAGTATTAAAATCCTTCACGCAGCAGCCCACTGGGAGGGAGGCTAACTTTGCACCGTCAACATCGACAAACCGCCGCCGACGGGTTTCGGCAAACTTAAATCTTCGATTTATGGCAACTTCAAACACCACCACCGCCACCCGTAACAACGTAGTTGTTAACCCCCAGTCTGCAACCGCCAACACTGCAACCGCTGACAGCAAGCCTAAAACTCAAAGGGTTTTAGAAACCCGCGACCAATGGTCGGCCATCTTCGCCCACACAGTCGCCCTGTTGGCCGCAGCCGTAAAGGGCGAAGCCCTTCCTGACGACCCCCGCAAAGGCTACGCCTTTGGCAAGCCCCAAGTAGAGCCTCACAGTCGCCAATACGCTCAGTCGCTACTTGCTGGCTTTGCCAGCAAAAAGGCCGGAAAAGTCTTTACCCAACACGAAGTGTTGGCAGACCAAGCCAAGCGTGAGGAAATCGCCATAGCGATTTTGCTGAAAACCAAACTTGCTAAAGTAAGTTCCGGTGCTGAAAACCCCGAAACGGCAGCTCGCCGCATCCTCAGCAAAGCTGAGGCCAAGCAGGGTCGCTCACTCGCTGAGGCGTTGCTCGCCGCTCTTGGCGAAGCCAAGCAAACCGAACTCCAAGTTGAAGCAACCCCTAAAGGGGTTGAGGCTAAGCCGAAAAAGTCGGCGAAAAAAGCCAAACAAGCCGCATAAGCCGTAGGCTTAACCCTCAACCATCGCAGCCCTCACCCCTTTGGGGTGGGGGTTTCGTTTTGCCCTTACACGTGGGCGCCCACATACGACCACGCACATAATTACGCGCCTCCACGTGCGCCCACAAGACCTCGTGCGCACCCACTCCAGACCACACGCAATTCGTGGCCACCTACACAAACACGTGGAGGCTCACACAACACACTGGGCGACCACAATGCGACGCCTGAACGCCCACAACACAATATGGGCACCCAAAAGCCTCGTGGATGCCCAAAAGCCTGTCGCGTGGCTCTCCACGGCGTATGGTATGCCCACCCAACACAAACTCGTGGCCACTGGTGGTTGCCCACTCTAATGCGTGATGGTCGTCCAAATTCCCGGATGTGGATGCCCATTGTGTAGCGTGGACGCCCATTATGTCGCCATTGTTGGGTGGCCATACGCAATGTGTGTGGACGCTCATGTCGGGTTGGGCGTGGTCGAATGTGGATGTCCAAGTTGCCTATGCCGTGACTGCCCACATGTGTATGTGGCTGACCACGATTCGCGTGGCCACTCTCTTGCGTGGGGACATGTGATTGTGGGCCCACTCGCACACTTGGGCCCACACATCATGCAAGCCCACGTCACGAGTCCACGCAGCGGCCACATGGGCTCGCGTCACTCTCGCAATTGTGGGCAAGCATAATGCGGGCCCAGGTATAAAAGTTAAAAAATCCCTATAGGATTTTTTGTACTTTTATTAACACAAAAACTCTTGACAGCCAACGAATTTCGCATTTAGTTTGCACCGTCTTCAAAATCAATCGACGGCGGTTGAATGATGATTGAAGAGAGGCCGTCGCGGTGCTGCCAGTAAGCCGCACGGATAGAGAACTTTGACATTGCGAGTGATTGCTAACGTGGCATACACACAACGAGCTTGCGTCTGACGCACTTTATGAGCGACTTGTGGCCTACGCATCATACGACATCACAACCTTTGCGGTCTGACTGCATAGTGCGTGGTGTAACAATTACCGACTGACACGCTTAATGCCCCCGAACATAGGTCATAACTATGTCCGCTCGTGACAAGGCGAAAATTTAGTTTTGTAGCAACTGAATAGGCAGAGTCAAGCGTAAATTTTAACTCACAGTGGCACACGGAAGCGGTGTGCAGGCTACACTCAGGCATAAGGGCCAAGCGACTCGATTATGGCTAACACCAACAACACCAACGCAACGAAATTCAACGTAACATTCGGCATCCTCGGCATCGACGCCGTACCCGCAAATGCCGCCGTACTCCTGAACGAGTGCCGCAAGCGCATCAACGGCAAACTCAAATCCGTAACGGAGTTCATGGCCGTGGAGGGCGTAAAAAGCACGAAAAACGAAGACCTCGTGCTCCCTGTACTCGCCGTGATGCTCGCCGATGCTCGTAAGCGAGGCGGTTTTGCAAGCGACTTCAAGGTCGTAGTCGTCAACGGCGAAAACATCGAAACCAAACTCACTGCCAAAAGCGCGTTCACGAAGTGGCTGAAGGGCAACGTAATCTACAAGTCCAACTCGCAGGGCGAACTCAACAAGGCGCTCGTACTCGACGAGGGTATGCACCTCCGCAACACCGCCCTCCGCGTAACTGAAAAACAGCCGCTGTTCAGCGCAAAGGGCGACTCTCAGCGAGTGTTGCTCTTCCAGACGGCAAAAGCTATCACCAAACAGGCTACGATGTTCAAGGACATCATGGGCGAGGCAAAGAGTATCTTCAACGCCGCCTACAACGTACCCGCCAAGCCCGCAGCATCGACCGAAACCAAAACCGAGGACGCTGCCGCATAAGCAACCGACATATAACTCACGCCACCGGCCCGCAAGGTCGGTGGCTCTCTTTTATCCGTGTGCGCACCCACATATACAACGTGCCCACACGGATAACACATACGCTCCGGCGCACATACGTTGTGTCGTGTTGCGTTGAGAGTCAACTAAAAGCGTGAGAAAATTTTGAATTTCCCCGACCCACAAAAGAGTAAGATTATGCAACTTCAAGACTTATTTTCTGCATCACAGATAAGCGCAATGCGCTCCGTTGCAACTGCAACAACCAACGCCGAAACATACGCCCCCGGACTGACCGAATTACAGCGAGATAACATTTACAAATTCGCAGCTGAAAATAATTGCGATTTGTCGGTAAGTTTTTGGAAGCAAATACAGTCTGACCTCAACTCCGGCGACTGCATAATTATACTCGCAAAGGATAACATCGTAACCATTGAACTCGGAGCTAAAAGCGTGAGATTTGCCAGACATTTGGGCGAGGAACTGAAACGTGGCTACGCAATGTTTTGGGTTAATGCAAATCGTGAAATTTCGTGGGAGAACTGGAAACAAACTTATGCCTCCCTCACTCCCGGCACAATCGACGCCCAAATCTATGACCATGAACTCTCCGCAAGGGAAATAAAGCGTATTACTACGGCTCGCAAAAAAGAACAAGAATTTTATGACCTTGCTCGACCTATCCGCAGCAAAAAGGGTGGTCGCTGTCGTATCAGCTTTGAGGAAGCGAGAGCACAGCGAGTAAGAACTGAGCGACTGATTGCTGAGGGCCGTGTTCTGTGTGAGGCCAATCGAATTTTCGCATCAATTTAAGTAAAAACAATTTCATTCATTTTAGCCGCTTTGGAGTAAAAATCTGAAGCGGCTCTTTTTATACCCAAACCACAATGGAAACTAAAGTTTATTTCATCTGCGGACGCCCTCATACCGCTGTCCGTGTCGCAACCTGCAACAACGGTGTTTACACCAATTTCGCTCATTCCAAAAAGAACTTAAAATGAAAGCCTCAACAAAATTCTGTGTTATCCTTGCATTGGTGCTTGGAGTACACATGCTTGATGCTCACACAAAAGCAAATACTGAGTCTAAAGCGCCAGTCAGTGAAGAATATCTGGAGGACAACAAGGCATGGCCGGGAATGTTCTTCAGCTCTGAAAACGTGGTCGAGGAATATGAGTACGATGATGCTTATGTTCTGCTCTATGACGATGCCGATGCCAACATGTTCAACGTTGAGATTGTGGTTGACTTGGAGACCTACCAGCTTTGTATGCAATCTCACAAAACGGGTAAACATATTGTCGGTACTCTCGTTCTGAATGATGACTACTCCTACGATGGTGTAGAAGTGTTCACATTCATGGAAGAACCGGAATTTGAAATGGCCGACGCATCAGCAAATATCTAAACGTGAAACCATAATCGAAGATCGGGGCCGGTGCTGGTGGTGTGCATCGGCCCTCTTTTTTAACAAACCATAAAGCAATGAAAAAGAAACAAGTAAAATCGCTTACTGACACGGCTCTTGAATTTTTCTGCGAGCTTGTCGTTTTCATATTCACACTCACTGTTGAGCTTCTGACATGGGTGGCCCGTAAGTTCTGGAAGCGCTATTTCGGTATTGAAACCCCACTGTACAAGATATGGTGGAAACGCCGTTCAGCACGGAATCAAAAACGTATCTACATCGAGCATCCTGAATGGCAACCAGCAACAGTATGAGCATGGTACACTACTATGTTATGCCGGCCACGAGAGAAGCTGTTGAATATCTTCGTAACGGTGGCCGGGAGTTCTATACACATAAGGAAGGTCCGAATAAACCCCTGACAGTTCGCTTTCTCGCCACACCTGAGTATGTGGAGAAGATGCGTAACCGTCCATTCCTCAAAGGCATAGAAATAACGAGAAAAGCATGAAAGATAAAATACTTCGGCAGATGGAAACAGTCGTACATGAAACGATGAAGAGTTTCCAGACTGACTTCTTTGACCACGATAAGCCCCGAATCACGGGTTTGGAGTTCAAATTCCCAGCAATTTGGATTGTTGGAGAATCGCATACACATTTACTTGCACTTGGTAACTATAAGGATGTCTTTTATAGGGAAGAGAGCATTAGGTTTGCCTATATTCGGGAACACAATCCATATCAGTTCTATCTGAATGACAGATACTTTGCCAATGACCGCTGGTTCCTCATTACTGAAGATGCGCTCCAACCAATCAATCGAGAACAAGCTAAATCAGCTATTATGGATTATGTTACCCCTGTTGTAAACGCATGGGTTGCTGAAAATGGTCCACTTCCCAAAAACGATAGGCTCAAAATAAAAATAATAAACATTAGTATTGATGAACTCAAAGCGCTCATAGCTGATTGCCGCTCCCACGGTAATGATTCGTTGATGGATTGTCTGAAACGATTCCGATTATATAGCCGTTCAGCTTCTGATCAGTATATCGAAGTCTCCTATTATAAATATTGCCAAGAGTTTACTTTCTGCGAATATACTAATGGCAAGGTCGGGCTTGTCGGTGGAATTGTATTTCACGGCTGGCCGGAAACGGGCTATAAAGAGAACGGCTCCGTTCAACTCGACCCTCATTATGGTTGGTCAATCCACACTTAATCTGAACAACAAGGTAAAAGTTAAATATTGTTTTAAGGTTTGTTAATGGAGCCACGGTGTACAACTTTTCACACCGTGGCTTTCCTATTCTTCCGCAAAACAACAAACGAAAACCACAATTATGACTGAGAAATTCATAAGCGAAATTGATAGTCATCTTTCGCACATCATAGACAAGCTCTCTGCCATTTCATCCACGGCGTGTATGATAGAACACGTTGCTGGAACTGAAGTTTGGCAGAGTAAAATCACTGGTGAAACAGTGTCGGTGGCCCAAATGACAATCTCCCAGGGAGAGTGTGTAAGTCAGGCTAATGACCATATAGAACAAATTCGACAAATCCTCAGAGCTTATGGCAACACCAATTTGCAAGGAGTGTAGATTTTGTACTGGTATTTATTACAACGGTCTGGGAGACATTTCAATCTACTGCACACTTCATGGGAATATGGGATTAAGTGGGGCTTTAGATCCCATACGATATGTGATACTCCAGTGTGATGACATTGAACTTCCTGATTATGATACACAATGTTGGGATGAGCATGGCTGCTTTAAGTCTGATTTTCTCCCTAAGTTACGAAACGAAGTAAGACTTGGAAGCCTCTATATCGACGATTACCGAAACAGTTTTGGCATAGACCCCAAATATTTATGCGACTTCTTTGAAGCCTATGAAATATGGCTGGAAGAGGATTTCCTTGAAGATTCGGATGATGCTCTTAAAGAATGGTATGAATATAACCAAGAACCAATAACAATAGACAATCTTATTAAAAAACCAATTAACGAACACTAAATTAAAGATGACACCTTCAGAAACAAAACGCATGGAACTCTTCCGTGAGTTCCCCAACCTCCAGCAAGCAATGGAGGCACACGAGTTCGTATTCGGCGGTAAGCCGGATTACACTGAATATCGCCGTGCAGCTCTTGCCGACATTCGCCCCGACATCGCCGATGGTATTTACTACATTTACGAAGACGGTTCAATCGAGCAGTACAATGGGCAGAACCCCAGCGCTGAAGTCAAGTACATTGGCGTCAAGTGTGGCAACCACAGTGTCGCCGTGACTCTCCACGACATCCCCGGTGACGAAGACGGTGAGCTTCCGTTGCTCCCGGACACTGATAAATGCCCTAAAGATTCTCCGCACTACAGTTGGGATCGCAACACTGACACATACCGCTTCAATGCCCACGAAGACTTCGATGGTAAGGGCAACACCGAGCGTCTGAAATCTTATGGTTGTCAGATTCCGCTCAACGATGGCGAATGGATTCCTTCAGCTGGTGAGCTAACCATCATCTGCATGAATCTCACCAAGGTCAACGAAGCACTGGAGAAAGTCGGTGGCGACAAGTTACTGAAGTGGACCTGGGCCTCCACTGAGTACTCCAGCAACCTCGCCTGGTTCGTCTACTTCGGCTCAGGGTACTTCAACACCATCTACAAGTACTACAGTCTCGTTGTGCGGGCAGTGGCAGCATTTATCTAAGATCAATCGCTCCGGGTCTGTTGACCCGGAGCTTCAAAACAAACCGACAACCTTAAAACAATGGACGAAAAAGAAACACGGCCCTGGGAGCCGTATATCCCAACTTATGTCGATATGTACTATGTCGATTATAGGGACGACCTTTCGGACAATACAAAATTACTACAAGACTGTATTGACAAAAACTCCCTGTACCCAATCAGTGAGTATCTTGATGATTGGTGGGAATATCCTGAAGCTCCATACCTCGAAGAGATGCAGAACCAAATGGAACGAGGTGGTATCGAATGGGATGATGATTGGGTTGATGAAATCCGAGATGCGCTGTGGGCCAAAGACACAAGCGACCCCATCAATGACCTTCTACGAAATACTGGGGCTATCACAATGTTCTACTCCCTTGGGGTAGAAATAGACGGGTGGCACTCAGCTTTCTTGTGCAACCCCTGGCGAGGTGAAAGCGAAGAGATGGCCGCATACAAAATTCGCCGCGCTCTTGGCATAAGCAAAGACTCTCCAGAAGCAAAGAAAATATGGACCATCGTATGTAATGCTCCGTATGGTGGTGAACTTCGTATCTATTTTGAGACCGATCTTCGAGAAGTTTTGTCTCGTAAATATGAAGAACATGATCAAGATTTCAAATCCATACACTTCAAAGGAACTGTGGCGGTGGCTTTATATGATCACAATCAGGGTTCTGGCTACTACGAAGAATTTGAAATTGACCGAAAATTCCCATTCAAGCGTGAGAATCTGGCTTTATCCGATTCTGAAAAATACAGCTTAGAAAAGTGCTTCGGGATGTGCGGCGATTGGTTGAGAGGTACTGATGCACCGACTCTCTCTTTCGATGCTCCAAAGAACAACCGCAAACTCAAATCATCAACCGCAGTTCAAGATAGAGCTCGTGAAGCTGAACTTGACCGAATATTCAAAGCTGGCGGTTGTACATTCGGCGATATGAATTATAAACGCCATAGAGACGTGTACTACCGCAACGAAATCCCGTGCGGTAGTAAATGCCCTCATTGTGGCACATTCTGGATTGACTGATATGAAAACAGTTGTCAGAAAATCAGTGTGCTCCGGATATTCAGTCATTCATCTTACCGGCCATTACAACACACAATGTTGTGTGGGTCATATTGAAAAATCTGCAAAAGGTTGGTGGGATGTCATTAGCTATACTGACAGCAGCCTAAATACTAACCGTGCAACATTCAACGAAGCACGAGAATACGCAAAACGTTATCTGTAATTTCTAATCTCCACAGATATGATAAAATATATTGTCACTCTCTCCGAATCTGACGGAGAAACCATAGTTGGACGCTACGATAGCCTCGAAGAAGCTCAACAACACCTTAAAAACGTGAGATACTATCCAGAATACCGCCGAACCGTTGAAAGCCTTGATATTGACGAGGATGGCATGAGCGGGTCTGGGTATGATGAAACCGGCTACTTTACATACACTATTAAAACTGAAGCCGCATGAAAGTAGGAATAATGGTTGAATCCAATCAAGAGTTCAACAAAATTGCTCCAATAAACTTTATTGCTGAGGTTCTATGCAATGTCGATTCATACAACGATTTACACTTTTCTCAGAAACGACATCTCAAAGAATACGGATATACTGAAGAAAAGTTCAAATCTTTCATGCCTCTTGTTAAGCTCGCTAAACATTGGGCACTTATTACTGGCATACCTCGGAATTATGTTTTTGATGCTCACGAAATTGGGCAATGGGAAGAATTAACTAATATCTGTCAAATCATAGCGCAATGAAATATATTGTAGAAGAAAGCCTTCGCAACTTTAATTTCTGGAGTGGGGGCAAAGAAAGAGCGGACATGTGTTCTTCCAGTGAGCTTGATTGTATTGAGGAATTTCTGGAAGAAATTGAACCCGAAGAAGGTTGGACCGATACTGCCATCAACGATATGTTCTGGTTCGAGTTCGATACTCTTGCCCAGCACCTCGGTTATAAAGACGAGGAAGATTTTGATATGCAACACTCATCAAATTATGTCGATGACGATGAGTTAGCTGAATATGCAGAAAAATGGTTCTATGACTTTGTGAATAAGAATCACGATGATTATGAACTGTTAGAAGCCATAGCTGAACAGATAGGTGTAGGTCAATCTGATGAAGAATGGGAAGAGTATGAAGCCGAAGATGATGTTGCTGATTATGTTATTCGTTGCTATGAGAACAACGAGTTTTGTCTTATGGAATATCTCTTTGACGAAGATGATTCCGGTCACGAGTATGTTGATGACCGGATCCCAACCACTAAGCAGCTTCGCAAGTGGGCTATGGCTGAGAAAGGGAATAACACTCAAACTGAACAAAAATGAGCACAATACAATACTTTCGACATATTGTTTTCCGCGACAAAGACCTGACTCGCTGGGAGGTAGATATTGAGGTAAGGCCCGCTCAAATGATGCGTAACGAGAACGGTAAGTGGGTATATTATGATGGACCAATCGAAGTTTCTTTCTCTGGCAGCGGAGGTAGAGGTTGTGGTCAGATTGTTGACCATATCAATCCACGGACAAAATTTCAGCAACTTCTCAAAGAATACTGGAATCGCTATCATTGCATTTGTCAGAATCGGCAACCGCTTCCTGATAATTACATAATTCTTTTCAATGACTTATGCAATTGCATTGAGGCTGATGAGCGTAAATATACAGCTAATCTCCCCTATGTTTTTGATATGGGCGATGAAGAATTTGAGCCAACTGAAGAAACAGTTGAACAAGTAATGGAACTTCGTGACTGTGATAAAGATGAAGCCCGTCGTTTTATAGCTCTGGGAATGTTCCTTGGCTGCACATTTGGTGATCTGGATGAATCTTTTGAGGCTGATGCTAACTGGCCTAATCAATATTCTGCGTTTGGCACTGACTATCTTGTTGGCACTGATGATGAACTTACTGATGCTGCTCGTAACTATATTTTCGATGAGGGTTGTTACGATGATTTATGGCGTCAAGCCGTACAAGCTCAACAAACAGAACTTGGTCTTGAAGATTGGCTTAATGATGTCCTTGACAATGATGGGTGGTGCAACATCCTAAATCATTACGATGGAAAGTATGAAGAATATACCGTTGGTAAGGACATTATCTGTGTGAGTCGTACTTAAAAGTTACTTTAATTCTGAAACAATGAAAACCTTTGATGAATATGTCTTCGATTGGTGGCATAATTATCTCTCTGAAGCTGATGACGATACCCTCAAAGCGTTGATGGAAAATCTTATTGGGGAAGAAGAAACCATTGAAGATTATATTCCTGAAGATGCTTCATGCCCCTATGATTGGCTGATGGCCAATATGACGGATGCAGATGAGATATACAGCAAGTATTTCGGCTATGACAGCGGTGATGGTCTATGTCCGGACAATATGCCTGACACGGCCGAGTTCGTTTACCAAATGTTGAAAGAAAATGCAAGCTGGTGGAATGGAGATGCAACAACACTTCCCAGTTTCGCTGAAGATTTCCTTAGAGATATGGCTGAACATATTGAAGGCTACAGCAATCCTTTGGGGTTTTTCAATGATCTCACACACGGCTGTCAGTCAGGAATGATCGGTATGCTTATTTACAACTCTGATTGTAAGCGCATCTATATTGAACATATCGACGATATGGAAGAATATGCCGAGCAGATTTATGAAGAGGCGGGATTCATCTCAAATAAAAATGGCGCCCCTCATTACACTCACATCTGCTGGCTGTGTTATGAAGAGTTTGGCTATCAGATTGGTCGAACTTTATTCCCCGAAACATTCTAAACAATGTGACTATGAGATGTGACTTTGAAGTTCCAAGCTTTACCGGATTCTATCAAGGAATTTGGGATCAAAGTGAGAACGAATATAATGAGATTCAGATGAGAAAGTATGACGATAATGGCTTTGAACACCTGAATTTCCTTGACGATTGGGGGTTCGGCCCTGATTATCGAGATAAAATCGCTAAATTGTTTGCAGAAGAATATGTAGACATAATGAAGCGTTATCTCGGTATTGACATTGAACTGGTTGGTTATGATATTGATTCTCCAAAAGAATACAATTTCCGCACCGACCGTATCTTTACCATAGTAGATGTATCGGATTACGACACTCTTGTAGAAAAACTGTGCAGTTTGGCAAGCAATCCGATTTATCGGACTAAAATTGCACAGACAATCAAAAACGAACATACAAGTTGCGATGGCTTTTGGTCGTGGATGAGTAATGACATTGAGGAATGGTTTGGTTTAATGGTTAATCCAGACAACTCTCATTACACAAGTTACTTTATTGGTTATCTGCTGGACGCCATTTGTCCCGCAGAAATAGAAAATCTTAATGAAGCCATCTATTCATACGTTTCGGAAAGCACTGATTATCATTGTGTGGAACCTGAAACAGATGAAGCCAAAGAAGAATACGAACTATATCTGAAATATGGGATTCTATATGCTGATTATGCAGAAGAACATCCCATTCGCTATCCTGACCCTAATCGTCCAACTTACTATACCGAAGATGACTGGGATGACTACAAAGAAAGTTTCATGGAATACCTTGAAACATACGAAGAAGAACAAAAACGTAAGGCTGCACTTGCCGCTCAACCTGTAATCCCTGGACTATTAGAAGAATGAAACTACTATTTCCCCTCCCGAATGGAGCAGAACTCAACTTGTTAGACGAAGGTCCAAATGGAATGGAGTATATCTGTTTGGTTTGTGGTGAGTTCAAAACTCCTATATCCGAATTGCTTGAAATATACAAGCAAGAAACAAACAATTTCCGGCGTCAAGCTATCGCCGATGAAATCCGAGACCAAGCGTACTTTTTTGCCGGACAAATTGGCTCTTTTGATGAAGAACTCCAGCAAATGATTAGCTGGGATGAACTCGGAGAGCAAATGTATCAGTGTCTCATAACATTCGCACGAATATGAGAAAAATCAATGTTGACATTCATTACGACTTTGCAAAAGCTGTAATGGTAGTAGCTAAGGATAAAGACGAAGCAATTCGTATCGTTGAAGAAAAACTCCGAAAAGGAGAAATCGACCCCAGAACATTTGAGCCAACCGGCGATTATGAACTGGAAACCGATTGGCAACCAGAAGAAGATGATGTAGAAGAATACTATAAAACTCATAAGGTATGAACTACACGTTAAATACTTTATACTGTAGAGACTGTGGAAGCACCCATGTTCTCGCAAAAGCCTGGGTTGACCCAAACACTGAAAAGTTTGATTCTCTTGTTACAAATCCACCGGACGAAGAAGATGGATGGTGCGAGAATTGCGAATCAAACGTAGAACTTGCTACCATTGAAATTCTGTGGAACGATTTTTCACAAATCCCTATCAATGGTAATGATGAGATAGAAGAACCTTTCCTTTTCTTTGAAGCGGGTACTTCTCGATTTGATGTCTGGCACTGGTTCGATGAACGCTGCCCAAATGGTTTAGCTGTGGACTTGATGGGCGAAACTCCAAATAAAAATGACAGTTAGTATTGAAAAATGGTTTGACGGCCATAAATGCTGGGAAACTACTGCTGTTAGTTCAGTCGTAGCAGCCCGACAACAGTTACAATCTATCAAGTCCGAGATTATGCAATCTAAAATATATTGCGTATTTAAGGACACGCCCAACGAGTTTTTCTATCGTAATGAAAATGCCCGCGACATTAAATATCGGATTGTCAAATACTTTACTAAACAACCGTTATGAAACCGCAAACAAATCACGAATGGTGGGATTTCTACACGAACTATTGTCGTGAGAAATTTCGCAAAAATATAAGTAAAAACTATCCGTATGCTGACGCTATTTACTTGGCGTATGAGCAGACAATCGAACTCCGAACCATTCCGGGCGATAAAACGCGCTTCAACTCTGTAAATTTTGAGGTTCTGAACCAATGGGCTGAAAAATATGACAAAGTAGTAGATGCTGTGTACAATCAAGATAAAGAAGACATTCGCTGCTGCGAGCAATGTGGTTTCCCCATGATTGAGGGCTTCTACCTCGCCGGGGAATTTGCCTGTTGTGAAGAGTGCTGCCTAAAAGCATACGACGGTGACAAAAAACAAATGGAAGAAGATCTCAGTCATGCCGAAGAAATTGACGGCGAGTGTTATTGGACTGAATGGGATTCCGTAACTTTTGAATAAATAAAATGGCACAAATAAAAAGTAAAGAGGACTTTCTGTCCTTTGAAAATCTGGCGAATCTCATAGAAACCGCCACATACGGAAACTCCGGATTATCAATCGGAATACTTTCTGATGAGATGATTGAAGGGGTTGAATATCCTTACTTCGGGAATGAGAAAAAGGCGTTACATCTCATCAAAGGTGGGCGAATTGTCGTAAGAGATGAATATGCTTACGAAGACGAAGATGACGATTATGACCACTTCGTAACACTTCAGGACATTTCCGATGCCCTTGACAAGTTTATCTGGGAATCGCCTAATTCTTTCGCTAATCTCGTGACAGAAAACGGAGATATGGGGGATGCCTATGACTTCTTCCAGTTTGTAATCTTCGGTGAAATTGTTTACGGATAAATCTACTAAAGCCATGTACGCAGTAATTATTGATGGAAGCCTTATAAATCCAACTGTGGATGTAATTGAAGTTTCTCAGGAATTTCTGGATAAGGACCTCGGTGAATCTATGTTTGACGAGGGAATTGTAGATTCCGAACAAGAATGGATTGATGCTACGAATGAAGAGAAATGTGAGTATTTTCTCTTTCAATACTGTGGCTATTCACCCAACTGTTGTCAATGGCAATGGTTTGATGAAAAGCCTGAAATTAAACGTTTAACACCCAAAAGTTTCCGATGATGAAACATACCAACACATACGAAAAGCTCAGGGTTATTGACGAACAAGATCGTCGAGAACTTCTTGCTGTCGTCAAGGCACACGGCGGCATTTATCGCTGGTACGATGAGGACGGCGAAGAAATAGAAGGGCGCAATGCTCCTATCATAGTTGGGGCATGGAAGCACATGGAAAGTTCAGAAGACTATATTATTACTCATGTAGAAGCAGAAGGTAATTATGTAAGAGTTTATGGTTATCCCAAAGAAGGATGGAGTACCACTCCGGACTATATGTACTGGATAGATCACGGACAGATCGGATATATCATTGACGAAATACCTGAAACTGAAGAAGTCAGTGACGTTTCGGAAGTGCTATGTATTACGGATTTTACGGTTGTTTCTGTTTCCCGCGATGATCTCAAAGCTGTTGGGTTCGATGGTGATAATCTCACCGACGATGAAATGCAGTCGTTAGCATGAAAAATGGCTAAAGGTTTCGATGGTGAAATCTACTGGAGCTCACTTCAGTATGCCTGTGAAGCAGCGAACATTCCTATAATCAAAGAAAATGAAGATGAATGACACGGAATGAAATTTTTAAGTCAATGGGTCGAAAAGACCTGATAGGCCAGCCATTTGATGAAGTTGAATTTCTTGGACTTTTTCATCCTAACTATAATTGCGATGAAATTGCCTGGGAGGGAGATCTACAGAAATTTGTTGATGGTGAGGTCGAAGAAGGAGATGCAGCTGAATGGTGTGTCAAAGAATATGGGCTAAACATTTACGATGCTGAGGTGGATCGTTTAGAACTCTACTGTCGTAATATGCTTGCAGCCATTGAAAATTACCATCGTTTGCGTAAATCCTGACAGAAACCATTGCTATGTGTAGCCCGGCAGAAATGTCGGGCTTCTTTTTAACCATAGTTAAAGTGTACAACTTGTCACACCTTTCACAAATGCCAAAGCTATTCTAAAATAAAAACTCAAAAATAAACCACATGAAAAAAACAATTGTACTAACGGATTTATTCCGTGAGTTCGGCGATAAAGCTCAGGACGCTCTTAATTTTATCGCTAACGAGACCAATAGAAGAAAACTTGCTTGGCTCGAAAATGAGCAGACCTGTCAGGGTAATGGACGAATTGACTTCAATGTCAATGTTACAGAAACTGCAAATGTTTCAGAACCCCAATTCTTTATAGTGCTGGACGACGGACGATGTGTCACAAAAGTTGAATGGACTGCCGGTTCCGAGAAATACAGCAAAGACCAAGTGGTCGGTATAGCTGTTCGTACTCCGCTGCTTTCATTCATTGTTTCCCTTAAACAGTGGAAAGAGCGCTGGAGTGAAGACACTGATCATTGTATCACTGGTGAACACAATGAAGCGCAGGCCATGCAAATCCTTTCTGGCTTAGAGCATACCCGACAGCTTGTCGAAGCTCAGGAAGATGAAGGTGATACAGCCGCTAAACTTTGCTGGAACTACAATCATAAGGAGCTCCAGTGGTATCTCCCCAGTCTGTTGGAACTCGGTACAATCTGCGCCTATAAGGAAGAAATCAATGATCTTCTGAAACTTGTTGGTGGCGACCCGCTGTTGTTCGACAAGTATTACTGGGCCTCCACTGAGTACTCCAGCAACAACGCCTGGTCCGTCTACTTCGGCTCAGGGCACTTCAGCTACAGCGGCACCAAGTCGGGCAGTGTCGTTGTGCGGGCAGTGGCAGCATTTATCTAAGATCAATCGGCCCGCGCCTTTTGGTGCGGGCCATAAAAACCACAACTTAAATGCCATATAAAAGTGAGCATATAAAACTTCCGGCGCATCTCGATAAACGACGAAGACTGACTAAAGACCAAGTGGCTGCAATTAAACTTCTCAAAGAAGAAGGCTATAGTTACCGTCAATTGGCTGCTATGTTCGGATGCAGCAAATGGTCTATTCAGAATATCATTCATCCTCAAATCCATAAAGCTGCAAAGAAACGCTCAACAGCATATTGGACTGAGAAGAAACGAGAGTATCGGAAAAGAAAACAAGCTCTTTATAAATCCGGACAACTTTATGAGAAAACAAACAAAAGAAAGCGAACCGGTAAAAATTGAGAAGTTTATTCAATCAGTTTTAGCTCTGGCTGGACTCCAACGTGGTAAAGATTATACAATTCGCCCCCATCAACTCCGAATCAACAAAAACCCATTGAGGGGTAAGTTGCTGGAAGTGTTGAAGGAGTTCTATCCTGAATATAGCTACTACTGGGAAACTCCGAAAATTTTACGCTGGTTTTAATCACAAAAACAGGAAACAAAATGACAGAAGCTTTGAAAATCGGTATTGAAGCCGTCAACAGATGGCTATTTCATGGATGGAATTATGAAATGGTAAACGTTGAAGTTCCCGATTTTGTCAATGGTGGTTCCAAAACAGTTCATATTCCACAGTTCCTCGCGGAAGCAAAATGGACTTGTAATCTACCACACATGATTGAAAAATGGAATAATGCTTGTCAGCCCCGTAATCCGGATGCCTACCTTGTTAAATTCTATGCCAATCTGGATGGCGACAATCGCAAGATTCTTCTGGAATGGGTGCTTCAGAATTACACTGATGAGAAAAAGCTTTTCTAAACAAGAGTACAATGGAAGACAAGATATTACGAATGTTCTTTGAGCCTGACCGCTGGGAGTACGCTTTAGATAAAGGAGTTGATAAGAATATCAGCAAGTCTGATCTCTATCAATTGACAAAGCCGGAAAAAAGAGCGGAAATGTATCAGGTTATTAAAGAAGGACGCTACGAAATTGCGCCACCACATACAGCGCAAATCCCTAAAGACAACGGAGAGTTCAGAACCGTCTATGTCAACGAACCAATAGACCGTGTTTTCCTCAGCATTGCCAATGACCTTTTGTTTGAGTTAACGCCTGAGATGATACATCCGGCTTGTACCTCATATCAGAAAGGAATTGGGTGTGGAAAAGTCGTACAAGACATTTCTCGGAGAATCTGTGAAACCAAAGGCGATGTGATTGGCTGGAAGTCTGACTTCAGCAAATACTTTGATTCGGTGCCGATTCGGTTCATAGACGAAGTTTTTGATGCAGTAGAAGCCAAACACGGACATTCAGCAATCATAGATGTTCTACGTAAGTATTATCATTGCGACCTCTATTTTGACATTGATGGTACACTGAAAGAAACCTACCAGTCTTTGAAGCAAGGCTGTTCAGTTGCATCGTGGCTTGCAAATGTAATCATGTATTCGCTTGATGAACGTCTGAGCGCCTTGAATGGTGAATATGTTCGGTATTCTGATGACGCACTCTTTGTTGGCCCTGATTACCAGAAAGCAATGGTAATTATGGAAGATGAAGTTGCAAAACGTGATATGAAACTTAATCCTAAAAAAATTGAATATCTAACTCCATTACGGTGGTTCAAATTCTTGGGATATTCAATCAAAGGAGCAGACATATCAATGAGTCCGACACGTATAAAGACATTCCAAAAAGAAATTGAAGCTCGTACTATCCGTCTGAGAGATACTACACTTCGCAAGGCCATTAACGCTGTTAACCGTTATTTATATCACGGCAATGGCGAGTTTAGCTGGGCGACCCAGATTCTTTCAGTATGTAACGTTAAGAAAGACATCCAAACACTCAATGAGTTCGTTATGGATTGTTTACGGGCCGTAGTGACTAAAAAGAAAAAGGTAGGTGGCCTTGGTTTTGTAGCTACTCAGGCTGAAGGCTGCATCCAGCGAGGTATTGGCAGAAATGTTCGAGCCAACCGAAAGAAAACTGAGAAACAGATTTCCGGTTATCTTACGCTGAACTGTATGCAGAACGCCTTGGTGACTAATCGAGCCGCTTATAGAACACTGATTGCTAACTTATAAAGAATACCGAGTATGCGGAATATGATGAAGAGTTGTAGCGATTCAATCTGCCGCGCTTAATGGCAGCATCCAGGATTATCGGTCCTGGATGCAACACCATACAGGCGGCATATATCGTCAAACTAAAGTGACATACCAAGTAACTTGACATCATATATAATCTGAATATGCAGACTGAGAAAGAATGGCTCAACATTTATTTAAGATGGAACTATATCTTCTGAGTCATCCCATATCTGTGGATGACTCAGAAGACAAGCTTCCATCTATCAATCGGAATAATAAAGAAACATATAATGAGTATGACTTTCTCTTATAACTTAGCACAAAGTAATTGACAGAATGGCAACAAATTCAAATACGATCCTCAAATCCAGAACCACGAGGGCTGAGTCAAACTTCCGGTACCCGTAAGATTTGACGCTGACCTCGTGGGTCTGTCAGATGACATCGTACATTATCATAAGGATAGAGAAATGTGTAATATTGCTTGACTGTCAGCAAACTGAGTATGCAGTGTCATTTGAATGGTTTGATATTTAACAATACTGTATCAACGGACGTTGTGCCCAGTATCGTTCATCTCTTATCAAAGATGACCTCTTACTGGGCATACGTCCACAATACAGTTGTGTATCACGAACATAAAGGGACATACTACAAACATGACAAATGATAATGGCTAAGTATATGGCAAGAATCCAAGCGACGATTGTTTAGTATCATCCTTCAGTTAAGGGCTGCCCTCTACGCCCTGTCCGGCCTGTCGCGCAGCCCAACATGAAGGAGAAACATCAAATTTATATAGTAATATACCATTTCGTTTGAGGATTCTATGTAATGCGACAATATGGTTCAAGAAAACAAACTTTAGTCATCCAGATCTTAATAAGCTCTACGACGCCGGCATTACAGCCCTGTCGAGCGGTAAGGCCGGCGTCGTATGCTTCCAATCTGGATTACATCAAGCAAATATAGAAACGCATCAATGTTTTGAGAATCATGATTTCAGTACAGAATCTCACAATTAAGGTCAGTAAGTTTAGCCGAGCTGGTAAAGATGCGGGAACCTTATGAGTCATCGGGCCAGGTTGTTACCGTGGCCAGATGACTCATCAGGAGCGCCGCTCAAACCAGCTCCATCATCGCAAGAATACAGTAATGTGCCAAACTGAATGAAATTGTGAAAAATGTAGCGTAACATTAACCCATGCAAGAAGTCCAAGTTTACCATCAGGATCTTAATAAATCGACGAGTAACAGGACGATCCCTGTTTCTCGTCGATTCATCATCCTGATTATGATCGAGAGAATAAAGAAATACGCCAAGACTTTGAGCATCCAATTTTTAATTAGCAATGAATACAATATACGAACAAGCACTTGCAAAAGTTGAGAATGGATCACGATTCCGCGTCAACTTTCAGAATCGAAGCCTGAAGATAGATGGCAAATACGTCATCAAAGACGGCAAGTATGATGGTGAACTTGGTGTAGAGTTGACCGATTCTCCATTAGAACAAATCACACAACTCTACACTCGCTACCAGCATAGTCTTCCATCTGAGAGAAGTGAGAATAAACGTAAATGTTATTTCAAATCCCTCCCAGAACATTTACTAAATGATGAAGATATGCTCTACGGTCGGTCAAGGGAATACACTCAGATTGCACTTGAACTTTATGTGCTTGGCGTAATTCTTAATGGCTCGCTAAAATGGGACGATTTTGCCAAAGGATTATGGTTTTGGCAATCGCCTGAAAACAAAGACCTCATTCTTCTTCGAGAATGGATTGAACCACAAAATACGAACAACGAATGAAAAAATTAACACCTAAACAAAAAACAACCATGTCAGAAATCAAATTCAATTGCCCGGCATGTGGCACTGAACTTACTGTATCAGCCGCCGACACTCACAATTGCGGCCCTCAGTCATCAACCGTTCAGATTGACGAACTTCACGTTCACATCCCTGGTGCTACCCGGAGCAATCGCACTCAGGCTAAAATCGAAGCACTCCGTGCCGCTGGTGTAAATGTCAGCAACCTCTTTTCTATGCAGGGCGCAGATGGTTCAGATGTCCTTGTACGTCGTAAGGGCGGTTTCTTCCAGCCGGTGCCGGATGACGACCCTATCTTCACAGCAATCATCACTGGTAAGACTGTACCCAATCGCCGTCTCTTCCGTCGTTGGGTTATGGCCCAGATGTTCCACATGCTCACTCAGAAAGGGTATAAAGAACGCCACCCTATGGGGTTCACCGAAGCCCTCAATCGAAAGGGGTATAAATACTCCTGGGAGATGACCGTCGAAGAGTTCCGCGTTCAGGCCAAACTCTTCATCAACGACAAAGAAAACTTTGCAGAACGTAACCGCTGGTTCAACAAAGAAGTGGTGGTCGCTATGGCTGAACACTACATCGTGCAGCTGGAGAATCACATCAAGACTCTAAAAAAGCGTAAATGCAAGGGTGTACCTTACGTTCACCTCTACAAGCGAGACATTTTTGTCAGCGATCTGTCGGCAAAGGTGTATCGTCCGCTGTACCATGCGCTCGATAACATTCGCAGAGCCAAGACCCCTCAAAACCTCTACTCGGCACTTGCCAAGTTCCACAACGAGGTTAAGAAAACGTGGCTTGCTTATGGCACACCCCAGAGCCCGGCGTTCAAAGATGCCTACAAAGGTGTCGGTGCGTTCTATACGCTGAAGAACCTGATCCTATTTCACGGATATGTGTTCCCAACCGCCCCAACCGCCAATCTCTCTATGGTAAGCCTCTATGGGTATATGAATGATAAAACTCTGGAGGGTTACAAGATGCTTGGCATCCTCAAAGAGTTCCTTGAAACTAACCATATCAACATCGAAGCCAAGATGGCTGAGTGGCGTAAATAATTCCTACAGTAATGCTGCCGGATATTATCAAGACTGAATATGAGGTAGAAATCCTTTCGGATAATAGCAATGTCTATGCCCCTGGGGATTTCTACCCCTCGTCGGACTTTATTGAGTATTTTCTTGCTCAGTATGATCCCGATGATGTAGAAACTATTGTAGTGAAGAGCCAGGATATACCAAGTGCTATCGCGTATATATGCCGCTTATGGGAAATCAAGGCTTTTCTTCACACATACACAACAACCAAGAAAACTCAATCCGTAGATGATTTATGAAAACCTTGGAAGAAATCCTAACCGATTACTGTGGCTGTTATGGCCCAGCTTTCGATGACAAGACTGGCAAACTCACTCCTTCAGGCGAGAGCGCATACGACTATCTTGATCATTTTATTCACGACCTAAGCTGCTTAGTTGAAGGTATTGACTATTCAAACATTATAAATCAACTTGACGAAATCATCAAAACACAATAACAATGGCAAAACAAGCTAAAACCACCAAGGTAAAAGATAATTGCTCCGCAATTCGTCCGGCAGACTACAGTCCACAGCCCGGCAACAAGGCGACTCTCAGCCTTGCTGATTTCACAGACGAGAACATCTTTGCGGAACTCCGGCGTCGAGGCTACAACGGAGAACTTCGTCAGCTCAAAATCATCAGCGTATGAAAAAGATGCTAAAACCCAAGACCTGTTGGTGTTCTGGCACATGTCCTCGAAGAGATTCGTGTGAATTTAACGAGGATACTTGTCCCGATGCCAAAGTCTTGAAGCGCCCTGGAGTCATATCATCAATGAACGACTTCCGTGACTTCTCAGATGACTTTATCATCGGTCTACTTCGTGAACGCCGCTATACAGGCGAACTCCGTAAATCATCAATTGTAAAAATATGATATAACATATAAAACCAATCATGGCAAACGATTATCAGAAAATCAATACGTTGTTTCTCCGAGACGAGAACAACATCATCATTCCGGACCGCTTCACAGCCTCGGAGTTCACATATCTCGTCAATAATCTCTGGGAATGTACCGAGAAAATTGACGGTACCAATATTCACTTTGATGTTGACTTTATCTTCAGGAAAGCCGACAATGGGGTTGTGGAGATAACAAAAGAAATCACAATATGTGGGCGCACTGCTTCGGCACAGATTCCAACTCACCTCTACAAGCGTCTTAATGAAATTATACACGGAAGTTCATCTGAAGGACAATTGGTTAGTCTTGCTTTCAGCTCCGCAATTGACAAGGCCATCGCAAAAGGTGACGATCGGCTGTCTGTATCAATATATGGAGAAGGCTATGGCGCCAAGATTCAGAAAGGCGGGAACTATATTAAAGATGGTGTGGGATTTATTCTCTTTGATGTCAAAGTTGGCAACTGGTGGCTCTCGCGTGAAGCCTGTGAGGATATTGCCGCCACTCTCCGCGTCCCCATCGTACCAATTATCGGCTACTTCACTATACCTGAAGCTATCAAATATGTCCGAAAAGGATTCAAATCAACAATAGCCGAAAATCCGGACTATGATGCAGAGGGGTTGGTTCTGAAAACTCCATGTGGGCTGAAGTTCCGTAATGGAGAGCGTATCATCACAAAAATCAAAACTTGCGATTTCCAAAAATATCGCGCCAAATACGGAGACGGGCCAGTTGAACAAACGCCTAATCCGAAATACAATAAATAAATCACTGAATATGACAATCGAACAAGCACAAGATGCCGCTGAATTACTGAAGCATCGAAATAAGATTAAAGCCATCCAGTCAAGAATGAAGGCTGACAAAACTCTTGTAGTGTGCATGAGCAATGGCACGACATCATTCCCAGAAGAAGCGATGCCTTACATAGAAGAGGCTTTGGAAAAAGCCATGAGCGAGATTGAAGCCAAAATCTCTAAGCTATGAGAATAGGTGATAAAGTTCTTGTAACCGCAGCTCATAAAGTTGGCTGCGGTTACTATGGCGAAGTTGTCGGTATTTTCGGAAACATTGATGGTCGTCCGGCTGTCGATGTTTCCGGCAAAACTGATATGGGTGCTCCATTTGGTGGCGTGTATTACTGTGATGAATTAAAAGTAATCACTGATTCAGACCTCTACACCCCAGCCATATACGTCCTTCATCGTAACCCTGAAGGATTGGAATATGGTACGGTTTTTTACACTCTCAAAGAGTATCATCAGTTTCTCAAATCAGCTAAAAGACGTAAGATTACAATTCTGAAAGAAGAACTGCTCGTAGAAAAATCTACGGCGCTTTTCCGGTCAGAAGTTGTATCTCGGTCAAATGAGCCTCAATAAGTAATTTTTATGATAGACAACTTTGATATAATAAAGCCATTGTTTTACTTCAACGAAGCGAACAATATGTTCTTCCACCTTCAGATATTGAGGCGTGGTAAGGACCACCCGGAACTACCGGCTGCTAACAAGCTTATTCGCTCTTGGCTTGTTAGGAGTCGTGAACAACTTGGCAGCCTTAAAGATGAGATAGTTTTCTTGTGTGAGCATTATAAAGCGCGAGCATATATCAATGTTGCTGGAAAAGATTTCAATAGGCTAAACACCCTTATCCTCAAAAAACTGGCTGATAACGTTCATACTGGCAATATTATCAATCCCTGGCATGTCTATAATAGCGCTTGTGGCGAATTGAAAAGTCGTCGTAAGTGCTGGATAATTGACATAGACACACGAGACCTCGATACCAAGTATGAGGTGCTGGAAGAACTGGACGGAATCTGGTTGGAAACACACCCAGAATCGAAAGAGTACCTGAATGAATGTCATCGTGACGCAGTATATTTCTATGCTGAAATCCCGACGATGAATGGTTGTCATCTTATCACCAAACCCTTCAATCTTCAGAAGTTCAAAGAAAAGTTTCCGGAGATTGATGTTCACAAGAATAATCCGACAATCCTATATATTCCTAATAGTCTGACACAATGAAATATCAACAATATAATGACGCTATCTATCAGATGCGTCAAGAAATCCTGAAAGATATTCGGGAATATGCGTCTCGGTTGATGCAAAAATCTAATGGTGTTTTAATAACCAATGCTTCAGCTCCTATCGTGACGTTTGAGACTGACGAAAAAGTTACTAACGCATTAGTTAAAGAAGTGATATTCAACAAAAGTGCTGTAGTTGAATTTACTCTTGTAGATGTGTTCGACCATTCGATATATGTATCACCCTCTGGAGATAATATCTACCTTGAAGGGTTAAATGACATTCTGGACATTGTAGAAAATATGAGTGCTCCTAAATAATCCTGTGGCTATGAGCAAGACATTAAAGCAAAAAGTTCGTCATATCTTTTATGACAAGGATGGCAACCTCAATCTTCGGGTTCCTTTCAAACTGAGATGGAGTTACATTAACAAAATTCGCCGGCACAACTTTGACCGCGATCTTGACCGAGCTGAATTGGCTGGTAAACGAGAGAAGGCAAGTAAGGCTGATATGGAACGCCAAATTAACGAAATAGAATAATTATGAGCGACAATGAAATCCAAAAAGCAGCTGAAGAGCTTTTCAAGGACAGCGAATATCCAGTTCCCAATATCTATTGTTTCACAGAAGGAGCAAAGTGGGCGCTTTCTCATCAGTGGGTAAAGGTTGGGGATAGAGTGCCGCCTGGAACCACCATACTCATTTGTACGAGCTTAATGCAAGATGACCGTGCAACGGCATTGTGTGTCTATGTTCGTGGCAAATTTATGGTTTATAATGGTAAGATTACAAATAAAGAATTTTACCCTACATACTGGATGATTATTCCTAAAGTGCTAAACCAGTCGTAAAAAGATAACTCTGTACTTTTTAAGTATTTATATGCACGAAATTGAACATAAAATCTGGGTGGATGACTACTGCTTCCAAAACGAGCTGTCGCTTATGAAAGACGATACGGTTTCAGTCATCTTTCAATACTATAACAAGAAGCGTGACAAAGAAGGCAAAGCCATTCCCAAAACTTATCGTAAAGCGCTGGAGCTTGCTCGTGATCGGGCGAGAGATGGCCGATATAAAAATTATGAGTTTTTAATTTATAAAAAATGACTGAAAACGAAGCAGCAAAACTCGCCAAGAAGATAAAAAGATGTCTTTCATCAATCCCGAATGATGTTAAGGTCATTATTGGCTCGGACCAGATATGCGTGATTGACAAAAAGGTCTATGACGAATATCAGATGAATCCGGAAGACGCACCAACATTGGCGTATGAATGTGGTAATATGAGAAACATTCTGGGATATGAAGAATGGACTTAAACAAAATAATCAGAATCCTCAGAAGTGCCGGTATTACGCAAGTGGGGTATGCGCCCGTAGCAAAAGATGTTACAGACCTTGTGTTCTAAAATGTGGGGTTCGTTGTCTCAATTTCACTTCTAAAATCAATTAAAATGAAAGCGATAATTATATATTCAGGCAAAGGTGGCGTAGGCAAAACAACTACTACTGCGAACATTGCCCGACTACTGGCTGAACAAGGCAAACGAGTATTCATTATTGATGCTGACATCAATACACCATCAATGAATACTGAGTTTGACAGCGAACATCCTCACGACAATATCTGGGTACACTCTTCCGGAAATATGTTCAGTGATTTCATATATCTTGAAAAGGCTATGATTCGGAAATATCTGGAAGATGCCAAGAAGAAGTTGTCGTCAATGGCTCCTGATTATGTATTGGTTGACACCCCTCCGAGCGTGACCAATGTTCATATTGAGATCCTTAAACGATTAAAAGTGAGTTATGTGCTTTTTGTGACGCAACCCACGAAGTTAAGTACACAAGATGTGGTGCGCACAATGGATTTCTTTCGCAAACAATGTTCAGGGCTCGCACAATGTGGCATAGTAGAGAATATGTGCTACGACACGGATGTTAGAGAATATCCTATACCGGTTATAGCACAAATCCCTATGCAAGATCAAATGGATACGTCCAACCTTTTGAAAAATGCAAAAAGTGAATTTCAGAAGATACTGGATGCTCTCGAAAAAAGCGAAAATGTCATCCTTGAAGAATATTCAACCACAAATGGTTATGATGAAACTTTTGACATCAGATGTTTTAACTGTAACAAAAAGAACTATACTGTTGAATGTGAGCTGACTTATGATGATGGCACTGGTAAAACCTTATACTTAAAGCAGCCTAAATTCTTATCACTGAGAAGTTGGGAT
This sequence comes from uncultured Muribaculaceae bacterium, assembly GCA_964018265.1. Lineage (GTDB taxonomy): Bacteria > Bacteroidota > Bacteroidia > Bacteroidales > Muribaculaceae > CAG-873. The sequence continues at coordinate 61,331 of CAXHOY010000001.1, read as the reverse complement.
GCTATGAGAGAGTTTATTTACGATTGGAGTGAGCAAATGCCTAATACACATTTCGACCAGCGTATATCCAACTGTGATACAGAGCGAATAAAGCGTATGCTCGATGCTTTTAATGGCGATGAGAACGCATATTTCATGGTAACAAATGCGCCAAACACCGCAATACAGTTGATTCCAGGTGAAATAGGACTCTGTTCTTTATTGATTGGCGAAAAAGGATATTTTGAAATCCCACGAATATCTTATACAACAAGCAAGGGTTCGGTGGTATTGTTCCCTGATGAGATTATGCCTGCTGATATGGATTTGATTCACTCCATGCTTCAAGATGATTATCATCTTTTATCAGATGGGAGATATATGCCACCAAAAGAAACCGTGCAAGAAATGGCTGATACATTTGGTGCCAGAATAGGACTGCTGAATGGCTGGGAAGAGATATATGATGAATGGCTAAACACTTAACAAATCAAACATGACAAAGAATGACAAAATAGCTTGGCTCCTTCAACACGCTCCCGGCCCATACGCCAGAGCTAAAGCTGAGGCCATGAATGAGCTGGATGACATGACGCCGATATTCTGCTTTTGCGGAGCATTGGCAACTGGCCTCCATACGTCGCGCTGTAAAGAGTTTCAGGAGCGACTGAAAATGAGAATAATTCAGAAACTCAAAGATATGCTACCGCAATGAAACAACTCATCTATACAACCGGTGTCTTCGAGACTGAGCTGAAAGTTTGGCCGCATGGAGAAGATGTTGGAGAGTATCAAGCAAGGCCGTGGATGCGAGTATGCCGCCCGAAATTTGAGGTGCGCAAAACCTCTCGCTGCCTTATGCGATATGAAGCTGAGAAAGACGATGAAAAATATCTCAATAAGCTCCATATTGAAATGAACAGAGCATTAAAGGCTATGGAAAATAAGTTGGGCACCCGCGATGATTACCAGCGAGCTTTTAATGCTTGGGTAGATGCTTGCCGTATCTATGACAAAGCTATAGCAAACCAAGAGTGTGCATGTGAAAACATGTATTACATAGAAACCGCTGACGAAACAAATCGTGGCTGTCAAGCTTTATATCGAATTGACGATGGTATCAGTCAGTGTGACAAGCCTTGTAAAATTGGCGAACCGATTGTGAATAAGATTTGGTAAACCATTGAACCTAATATAATATGCAACATTCAGAATTAAGAAGAGGAAACTATGTTGATACAGGTAAAACTGTAGAGCAAGTCTCTCAAATTAAGCTTCAGACAGAACCAGCTGGGGCATGGCCTATTGTTGGAATTGGTGCGATATTTTATTATCCGCACATGTTAAAAGGCGTAGCTATATCGGTAGCATGGCTTCAAAAACTTGGATTTACCACTGAAGAGGTATGGCCAAGTAAGTTCGGTTCGTATTTCTACCGTGATGATCGCAAGGTTAAAGTGGGAATGAGTCAGCGTTTCGGGATAACCATTTCGCTTAATAATACCCAAGGTGGTGACGAATATATGATAGATTATGTACATGAACTACAAAACATCTATCAAAATTTGACAGGAGAACAAATTTGAACAATATGACAATAAAACAATGCAATCGCAACCCATTCTTTCTGGCAGATTTCGCCTATGATGGTGAGTTCTCTGACGGAGAGAAGTTTTGTCTTCGGATTCCTGAAAGGGATGTGATACCATTCGCTGAAGCTCTACTCAAAGCGTATGCCGATGATATGAATGGCGATGTGATGGTAACGATACCGCATGTCAAATATGAAGATGGTCATCCAGTATTTGTGGAAGGCAAGGTTGAACGAATAAATAAAACGAAATGAAAACAGGAGTAATACTGGCCCGGTTCCAGCCAATACATAATGGACACCTCCAGCTTATTCAAAAGGCTGTAGAAGAGAATGACAAGGTTCTCGTAATCATCGGATCTATTGACAAGCTTAATGCTCGTAACCCGATACCGTGGACCATTCGCAAAGAGATGGTTGAAGAAGCCATCGGTGATACATTCCTTGTACAAGGACACAAGGAATGTATCACAGTAGTGGAGTTGCCGGATTTATCCGATGAATCTGACAACAGCCATGACTGGGGATTCTATCTCTATTCGTACATTGTTTCCCAGACCCATGAGCCGAATTTCACCATCTACTACTCAGACGGCTTCGAGATTATCACGTCATGGTTCCCCGGATTCCTTCTGAGGAACAACGTATCGCTGTCGCTGCTCGCCCGCAACACATGTGAGGATGGAATCTCAGCAACTGAAGTGCGTGAGTTGATTCTCAATGGCCGACTTCCTGAAAATGGTGTTGTGCCGGAGAGCGTTTACAAAAGACGCGAGACCATCAAAGCATTTCTCAACGTATTCAAAAAATGAAAGCAAGAGTGAAATCAACTGGAGAGATAGTCAATATATGTTTCTCTCCTGCTATTTGCATAGAATCCGGACATTCAAGGTCATGGTTTCCACAAGAGTTGGAATATATGAATGATAATGCCAGATACAAAGTCAAGACGTGCAAACAAACTTGTGGCGCTTGTCCAAGTCAATGGGATATTTTCACTGATGATGACAGGTACATTTATGCGAGATACAGATGGGGTTGGCTATCCTTAACTCTGAATTGTGGCGAAAATAATAGCCAAGTCATATTCGCTCAGGCGATTGGCGATGAACTTGATGGCTGTATGGATTTAGGAGAGCTGATCGCCATCACCAGCCCATTGTTAGACTGGTCGGGTGATGTAATCTATAACTAAGAGTCCGGCCATGAGCAAACGAATAACAATCACTGTTGACGATGACATCCCAGATGTCGATGCGTTGGAATGTGTTTTATACGCTGTAAAGCATGGACGCATTTCCAAGGATTCTAAAGGTAACAAATACTATTGCTGGGGTATTCTATTTCCAGATCCCAGTGATAGTTTAGGCCCTGATAAATACGTCTTGTGGACTAATCGAACTAGTAAGGAGCCCAACTCCAGTTTCCGAATCACTCATCCTCCGAAAACCGATGAAAGCCTCTGAATGTAAATGCTGCGTATGTGGTAAACCAGCAGTGGCTTTTTGGCCATTGATTGATCCGGATATTCCTGAACATCCATATTGTCGTAGGTGTCTGGATAAAGCGAAGATTGAAGTGCTGATTAAATCTTTTGCTTTTAGTGAGAAACAGGCGAAAGCTTTTGTAAAAATGAATAACATAATGAACGATAAAAATGAATAAACAACGACGAAAAGACTTGCTTGATGTAGCCGAGTCTCTGCAAGAAGCGCTGGATCGGCTATCAGAAGTTCGAGATGAAGAACAAGAGGCTTGCGACAATATGCCTGAAAGCCTTCAGTACGGCTCTCGTGGAGGCGCTATGCAAGAAGCCATTGATACAATGGATGAATGGGAAAGCGAAATTGATGAAATCAAAAGTAGAATCGAGGAATTTGCAGGCGATTAGCCCAATATATGCTCGTTAAATCCTGAAAATTTCGTATCTTTGCAGCGGCTAACAAGCCAAGACATAGGAAAATAGAAAGGTGCCTCATACCTTGTGAAATCGCCAAAATAATCACGTAAACACGAGGCACGGTGACAGCTCATATAATGTGGGCTGCCTAACCGTGCGTGTTTACAGGTATTTGGCGATACCTACAAGGAAAGCATGGGGAAGGCAGTCCACTTTTCTTGTGTACATCAACCACCTCCGGTCGAGTGCCTACGGAGTAATCGAGAAGATGAATATAGAATCACTTACCGAATCGCAAAGAAGGCAAAGGCTCATATTATTTATTGTGTGCGTCCTTGCTATATTATGTGGATTCGTTTGTTTACAATATACAGCTGCACATTTTATTCAGATTAAGGGCTTTGCTTTAGTAGCTTTTGATATATTTGCCATTATTGCTTTGGTTGCATTTGGTACTATTGGTTGGATCTACACTGCAATGCCTGTACATATCTATAACAAACTGCGAAAAAAGAAACGGGCTGGAGTTAAAGATTGGGTTCTCAATCGGGATAAGGATGTAATGCTACAAGAATCCAAATTAACACGAGGTTATGCTCTTTTAGGTTTGCTTATAGCTTCGTTTTGGGCCGTTGCTTGTATCATAGCGCAAAATGACGTGGGTCTTGCGTTATTCTTTGCCCTTATATCATTGTTATCTGGCACACAATTACAAGGTCGTCTTCCAGCTTACTGCGTGTATGTTGTAAGTTTGCCTATCATCCTTATGTTCTTAGGAAGCTGGTGCCATTTTGATAGCTTGTTACCAGTTGGAATAGGGCTATTCTTCGTCAATATTGTGGCAATTATCATCTATCATATCTTTATAAGCAAGTACCTATGAATATAGATCAAAAGATGTTCCGGATGATGATGCTGGGACAAACCCTCCGTAAAGTATCAATTGAGGGGAATGAAACAACTAATAACGTTTCAGCACTCATATCTCAACGGTTAGCTAATGTTCCTCGTCACGCTAAAAGATATGCAACCAATTTATATTCTGAGGGAGAGGTGCTTTCAGAAATGCCAGAGATAACAATAGTTGCCGGTGGTACTGGAGCTGGCAAATCATTGTTGGTTGAAGCACTGATGTCAAATCTCCAATATAGGAATCACCAATACTATTCATTCCTCGAATATATACGCCCAATAGTCGGTGATAGTGAGAATGGCTTCATACCAAATGAAAATAATTTGATGGTTGAAACTATTCTGACATCTAATGACCAAAGAGATTATATCGTAGATTTGCGCAATGGCGGTTGTAAGATCAGTATGTTTTTTATAGGTACTGATTCTCCATTGGTAAACATCAATCGAATTGCCAAACGAGTTATCTTAAAAGGAAAGGACTGCGAGACAGACAAAATCTTCAGCCGATATTTCAAGTCATTGTCGGGTTGTTTAGCTCTGATGCCGTTTATCCACGATTTGTATATCATAAATAATTCTTCAGACAGTGAACCGCCTCAAATGGTCTATCGCTTTCAAGATGGGGCGTTAGTTGAGGAATTTATGGAAAACGCTCCAACTTGGGCTCGGCTATTTTTAAGTAAAACTTAATAATAGATGAAACAACTCCAAGATAAAGAACTCGAAAAATTATCTACCATCTCCGGAGTACCGGTAGCAGATCTTCAGAATCTACATGCTCTGGGGGTTTTGAATCCCCGAACTGTTATCGCCTGTTTGATTAAATACGACTATAAGCGTATTAGATCTTACAGACGATATTCTGTTCGTCAAATAACCGCAGCCATAATGCAAGAGTATCAAGTTTCTAAAAACACAGTCCAAAATGCCATATATGAAAAAAAGAAAAAAGAGTTTTTCTGTCCTCAATGTGGTCGATTGGTAAAGAAAGCAGAACTCAGGCGTAATGATGGTTTGTGTGATCAATGTACTATCAACTCAATTCAATTATAGCCTATGAGACAAGACATTGTGAACGCCCTGGATTACTTCAGGCGCAAAACATTTGCCACAGCGGTCTTTATTCGTATTCAAGAAGGGTTTGCATACTCAATTGAAGTGGAATCAAAAGTTCGCTACGATTTCATACCCATATTTGAACTGGACGAGTTTATTGAACGGTTAGGGGTATGTCACCAAATCCAAATCATATCTCAGTGTGATAAATGGGGCAATTATGTGTTACCAGATGTCGAATTGCTGGAATTTGAAAAAGAAATTGACTATTAAAATGAAAATTTTTCGCTCTGTTAATTATTGTTTATAGGCATTTTGTAAATGCCTGAATAGATGATATAACCGAGTAAATTCCAAAATTTCGATAGCCTGTAAAACCGCTTAATATCAAATAGTTACGATATAAACAATTACCAAAAATATTTGTTTTGAATAGCTATATTTGGTAATTTTGTAACGTCGGCGAGACAATTCGTCGGCGATTTTTAATATAGTAACCTCTCACAACCACATAGAATGGAAGCCACAACAGAACAAGTGAAGAAGACTTATCCTGAGGGAACGGTCTTCACTATGCTGAAATTTGAGCTGTCTGAGAAGGATCATTCATCCTATATCGGATATGTCTCTCAAAACACTAAAACCGGTAAGGTAAATGGGGTCCGCGTTGATTCTCATTATCCCAAGCGTGTATGTATCGTTGATGCTAAAATCAACTATCTTATCATACCCGGAGTGCTGTATCGTGTAACACTAATCCCTATGAAATCCAAACAGGGGTATATCGTTATCGAAGCTGAGCCCTATCAGTTCAAGGCAACAATCAAGACTAACTACATTCCCAAGACCTTATATCAGGTCGAGGTCTGCTTTGGTCAAAGAAAAATTGTCTTCGACCCTCTGGATGGACGGAAATCTTGCCGCAATTCTATAAAAGGAGTTGCTGAGCAACTGTCTAAACGATTCGACATAATGGACCTTCAGTCAGTTATCGCCGAATTTGAAATCCAAGCAAATAATCTCATCAATAACTTCATAAAAGATGGATGCTATAAAAGAGTCCGGCAAGCCAAAGCGATTGCCAAAGCCGAAGCTGCCTCGTAAGAGGAAAAAGGCAGCAATCAAAGCTCAGGGACGAAAATGGTATTATGATACCATTAAGCTATGGCTGGCGTCAAAAGACGAGCCCTGGTTTAATGAACCCAGATGCAAATTCTGGCGTAATGATTCAATTCGCACAGATTTTGTTCAATTCCCTGATGGTTCAGTCTATCCTCAGTTTGTTCCTACTCGGTATTGGTAAATATGAGTAAAAGACCTATTGTCGGAATAGCCACTGATGCAGCTCATTCAACAAAACGAGAAATCACAGAATTTCAAGGAATTGATCTTGCAACTGGTGAACGTATCTTCTACCAGAATCTGGGCAACCAAACCGTGAACATTGGTGAATTTTTGGCCGTCGTAGAAGCTGCCAAATACATCATTGAAAACGATTTTAAGCCTCGTGTCATTTATACTGACAGTATGACGGCAATATCGTGGTTCAACAACAAACGAACCGCATCTAAAAAGAAGAATAAAGCCCTCCAGAAAGCCGAAATATTCTTAAAGATGTTTGCTGTCGATTTAGAAGACATTGAGGTTCTTCACTGGGATAACAAAGGCTGGGGTGAAACTCCGGCAGATTTTGGCAACAAATAATTATCACATAATATGAAAAAGCATTGGAAAGACATTGTTTTCTTTGCCTGTGTAGCATTAGTGGCAATCATGTTAGCTTGTGCAATCACGGGGTGTCAAGAATACAAGCAAGAGCATTTCAAAACTCGTATTTACGAGTTGGTTAATAAAACTACAGAAGTTCGTACACATCGTTACCTGATGATGGAAAACGCAGTAGAAACAGACCATATTCTTGTATGGAAAAGCGAAACTGGTCGTACATTCTCCTGCGAAGTCGGACGAAATAGTTTCTACCATTATGAAATCGGGAAACGATACCGGTTCAAAATTGATGACCGGAGATCCGAGCAATTCCAGATTGAAATGGCTTGTCGATAAATTTTTTCAAATATGTCAAACCAAACAGCTCCTAAAAAGACTATTCTCTTATGTAGCTTCTGAAGGAGCTGTGAACATTGCGGGATAGAGCAGTGGTAGCTTGCCGGGCTCATTACCCGGAGGTCGTAGGTTCGAGTCCTACTCCCGCAACAACTAATTCATAAATCATGGAAGCAATATTTAACACCCGCCGTGACTCAGTAGTAAAGTCACTCCAAGCAAATCAGTCGGAAATAGCATTACTCAATGCCGACATCAATTCGCAAATTGCGGTTCACAAGGCAGAAATCGCCAAACTGAAGCTCCGCAAAAAGGAACTCAAACAAACTAAAGTTAGCGGCGGTTGGCTGTTGTCTCTCCTGATTCGCTGGCTGAAATAATTCCAGTGAATTATAAAGCGAACATTGACATGAAGATTATCAGAAATAGCATCATTCCTTTCAAGGGCTTTTGTGCCATCAATCTCTTCGGAGTAATATTTGCGCGACATGAAGCCTACTTGTCTGAAACGGTGCTAAACCACGAAAGAATCCACACCGCTCAGATGAAAGAGCTTGGGTATGTATTATTCTACGTCATTTACCTCATTGAATGGCTTGTAAGGCTATTACTTCCAGGCAACGCCTATCGCAATATCTCATTTGAACGTGAGGCGTACAACAACCAGCGTAATTCATTCTATCTGGAACGTCGGAAGTCGTTTGCAATGTGGAGAAAATAATAAAATGGGGTCATAGCTCAATGGTAGAGCATCTGCTTTGCAAGCAGAAGGTTTCGGGTTCGAGTCCCTATGGCTCCACTTTAAGTTCTCATAGCTCAGTTGGTTAGAGCAACGGATTTTTAATCCGTGGGGCGAAAGTTCGAGTCTTTCTGGGAACACCATAGCCCTTGTGCGCACATATCCAGCGGTATGACAGAGTTCTAATTGTTGGAATGATCGAGGGATCGAAAAGAGCCGGGCACCTCAATACCAGAGACAACTGGTGAGGTCTCAAAGCCGCCGGTCTGAATCGTTAGTCAGCGGATGTTGTTCCGAGTCAGTCAATCATCGGAGCCTGGGGTAAGTGTAAACGGCTTATTCCGTATGCCTCTTTAGCTCAGTTGGTAGAGCAATCGCCTTGTAAGCGATGGGTCGGCGGTTCGAGTCCGTCAAGTGGCTCAGGCATTTAGTTTATTTTGTGGTTTTAAGGTAATTAGTTTGTTTTTAGGTTTGGTTAAAAGGCGTTGTGAAACGCTTTTCAGGTGGAATCCACACAGGATGTAGCCCAGTTGGTTAGAGCATCACACTGATAATGTGAAGGTCGGTGGTTCGAGTCCATCCATCCTGACAATAAGGAAGCATAGCCAAGCGGCAACGGCGCCAGACTGTAAATCTGGTCTCTTCAGAGTTCGTAGGTTCGAGTCCTTCTGCTTCCACAATATGGCTCTGTAGCTCAGTAGGTAGAGCAGATGGCTGTTAACCATCAGGTCGCGGGTTCGAGCCCCGCCGGTGCCTCAAAAATGTCCCTGTCGTCTAACGGTTAGGACGCGAGATTTTCATTCTCGAAATCCGGGTTCGATTCCCGGTGGGGGTACTATTAGGACTGGTAGCTCAGGGGTAGAGCGTCGGCCTGAAGAGCCGAGCGTCGGTGGTTCAAATCCATCCCAGTCCACTGTGTTAGTAGCTTATAGGTAAAGCGTCTGACTGTGGATCAGGAGAAGAGGGTTCGAGTCCCCCTAACACCCTATATGGACTCGTAGCTCAGTCGGTTAGAGCAGTGGCCTCATAAGCCGAAGGTCACAAGTTCGATTCTTGTCCGGTCCACAAACATATAACAAATACGATCATGGCAAACATTCAGAAAACCGCATCAACAGGATTTCCTTTCTTTGGAATCCTTTCTCTCATCTTTATCACCCTTAAACTGTGCAACATCATTACATGGTCTTGGTGGTGGGTACTTGCCCCGCTTTGGGGGCCATTCGTTATCGGACTTGGTATTGTAATAGTCTGTCTGGTTCTTCTCGGAATCGTCAAATGCTTTTCCCGAAAGTAACCATATAAACGTAGGTGTAGTTCAGCTGGCAGAACACTGGTCTCCAAAACCGGAAGTCGGAGGTTCAAGTCCTTCCACCTATGCAATCGGCCCCGTGGTGTAATGGTAGCACATCAGGTTTTGGTCCTGAGTGTCCGGGTTCGAGTCCTGGCGGGGCTACAAATAAACTAATCAAATATGAAACTTAAAAACAAAGTTGCCAGCTGGCTACGGGTCGTTTCAGATAAAATTGATCCACCAAAGAAAAAGCCGCTTCTTCCTTTTGACGATCCCACATTTGGTTTGCCAATCACTCAGACTATCCGTCCAGTTGAGAGGATTGCTTGTCAACACATGTTGCGTGAACGAGATTATGCTTTTGTTCCTGTAGAAGAATACCCTCAAATTGAAGCCGACGTATATCAAAGAATTGCAAAAGATATAGGTACACATCTTCTTCAATGTGGGTTCATTAAGGTGACAAAACAGAATGATCACTGTGGAAGTATCATCTTTAATGCTGAGCTGGAAGCAGTTAAACCTTTCAGATAAATCAACCATATCAATATAAACATGAAACAGTACATTGGAACTAAAACCATTCAGGCTTGTCCTATGACCAGCCTGAAAGCAGAAGAAATGCTGGAACGTAAGCTTTCAGACGTTGAAGAAGACGGCTATCTGGTAAAATATGAGGATGGCTATCTATCATGGTCTCCTAAAGAAGTCTTTGAAAAGACTTACAAGATTGCTGAAACCCCAGAAGACCGAATTATAATTGAACATTCCGATTTGAATGACAACCTAAATCGCCTCACTCAATTCACCAAGTCGGAAAGCTTCAACCATCTGCCGAAATCCACACAAGCCATGTTGCTGGGCCAAATGGATATAATGAGTTCGTATATCCACATTCTTGCTCATCGTTATGGTGATATGAAACGAGCAGCAGATGGTGCAGAGCTATGTGGGTATAATGGCATGACATTTAGCGAAACGCTCATTCTCATTAAGCATGGCTTCTGTGTTCGTCGTCGTGGTTGGAACGGTTCTGGGTTGTTTGTGTTCCGGCAGAAGCCCGCTGTTGTTCCGGCAGATGTTATACCCCAAATGACATCACTCTATGACGAAGCAAAGAATCAGATCCTTGCGACCCAAGATCACATCGACTATACAGCTCAGATGCTGATCTTCAACACAGGCACCGGTCGAGCCGATTCTTGGGTACCGTCGAGTGCTGATTTGTTTGCCGATGACTGGGATTTAGTAATCTGATATGGGCGACAAAGAACCAGAATCTCTTCAGTTTTGCGAATTATTCGTGAATGGCAGACCATTGGGTCGCGCCACACAAATGAAGATAAATTACCGAGGGGCCAATCTGGATCTATCTCAGTTCTATAAACCAATTGAATTAAGAGCAACTGTGAAAATGGACCCTGAAACATCCGACAACCTTCGCAAAATGATGGAAGATGCAATCCCTTCAGAACTCTATAATTTGCTCCAAAAGGTAAACAAGATTGCTGAGCAGTACCGTCAAGAGAAATGGAAGGGCCGCAGACACCGTAGAGAGTTGCAGCGACAATATGATAAACTTTACAAGCGGTTTGACCACTATTGTAAAATATACGGGGTAACATATTCAGTTGCCCATTAAAATTCTTGCAATGAAAAAGTTCTTCAAAAAGTATTTCGGCTGGCTGATTGAAAGCAATCGTCCTAAGCATCTCATAGCTGGATTTGTCATAGGCGGCTTCTTGGGTTTTGTCCCGGTAATCGTAGCAGCCTTGACCGCCGAGTTCAAAGACTGGGCGTGGAATGGTTCTAAAGGCTATCCTATTTTCGGCTGGAAGGCCAAATATGGGTTTGACTGGCTTGATGTACTCGCTACGTTAATCGGAGGCGCTATCATCTGTAGCATAAGTTGCTTCAGCCCGGATTTCCGATTCCTTACAGGCGTTTTCTAACATCCATTGTTCTACTTTTCATAACCCTACCGGAACTAAAACTCCAGTAGGGTTTATTTTGTTGACCTATATATTCTCCGTGTTGACTTTCAATGACTTAGAAAGTGAAACCAGTTAAATAGCTAAAAATAATGATATTCTGACTTTGTAGTTTCACTTATGTTTTCTAACTTTGTAGCCTAAACCGCGTTATTTGACACTTCGGATCGCCAAATGTTGACCTAAATGTTGACAAACGGTAGTCTTCAAGGAGTTACCATTCTGAAAGACAAAATTTTAGAAGATAATACGGGTGTGGCCTGTCACCCCGACAACAAAACTAAAACTGTCAAAAAGTATTTTAAGACTTTTAGGCAGTTTTTTTTGATATATACGACAGTAATTATTGGCTATTCACATTCACTTTTTATGTAGTGATGGTGGGCTTGGCATTCATGCAGACTACGGTCTACAATCAGATGGCGGTTTGCCATTTCGGCTATCATCGTCATTTCATGTGATACAAGCACAATTGTTGTATTGTCCTTGATTCCCGATATTATGTCATAGAATCGAGCCTCGAAATTCTTATCCAGATAACTCAAAGGCTCATCAAGGACGAGTAAGTTTGGCTTGGAGATCATCGCACGACCAAGCAGTGCACGTTGCAATTGACCGCCGGAAAGCATTCCGATAGGGCGTTCGGCATGGCTCTCCATTCCGACAAGACGAAGCGTGTCTTCTATTTCTTTCATTTTTTCATCGCTTGTTATGGCATTTACGCCAAGAAGCCCCGCTTCTATGACTCCCTTGACAGTGATTGGAAAATGGGAATCTATCATATTTTTCTGAGGCAGATAACCTATGCGGAGCTGTCTTCCGGCCACGGTGTGGTATTTCACATGGCCTCTATCGGGTTTTAATAATTTCAGCATGACTCTCAGTAGAGTTGTCTTGCCCCCACCATTTGGCCCTGTTATTGCTATAAAGTCGCCATCAGTGATTTCGAGATTTACATTGTCGAGAATACTGCGGCCTTCGCGCGAAAGAGAGATATCGCGCAATGAAATCAGACATTGTTTTGGGTTATTTTGTGGAGAGTTCATCGGCAATATGTATGAGTTCGGACATCCAGTCGTAGGCGAGAGGATCAATGACAACCAAGCGAGAACCTATTTTTTCGTTAATGCTGGCAGCCTGACGGGAGTCAAATTCCTTCTGAAAGAAAAACACCTTTACGCTGTCGGCCGTAGCCTTTTCGATAATTTCATGCAATTTACGCGGCGACACCTCTTTGCTTTCTTGCCCAACTGAGACTTGATGCAGATTATAGTCCTTTGCAAAGTAGCTGAGCGATGGATGCCATATCGCAAACGCTTTGCATCCCGCTTGGGTGAGTTTGGATGCAATGGATTTGTCAAGCATATCGATATGTTGGCAGAGACTGTCGAGTTTGGCGTAATACTTATTCTTGTTATCCGGCTTGATATCAGACAGCGCTTTTGCAATATTTGAAGCAATTATCTTTGCATTGCGCGTTGAGCTCCATACATGGGGATCCGGAGAGCCGTTGTGATTGTCTTCATCTGAATGGTGGTGATCGTGAGTGCCGTAAATTTTTTCCACACCGTCAGAACAGTCATAATGTACTTGGCTTTCAGCCAGAGTTCCGGCTATATTCTTTTCGAAAGGGAACGCGCCGATTGACAGGTAAGCGACGCTTTGGGCTGTGGCCACTCTTTGAGACATTGACGGGTCGAAAGTCTCGGGATTTGCTCCTCTGGATAAAACGGCCACTACTTCATATTCATCTCCTGCAATACTTTCGACAATCTGTCTCTGGGGTTCTATGCTGACCGCAATAATGGGTTTCCCGGAGCTGTCGCTTGATGTGCTTGAGCAGGCGCATAAGGAGAATAATATATATGCGAGAGCTGATCGATACAGAAATTTCATGAATTCAACTGATGTAAGTTTTGCGTTGAAAAACTTTTTTTTGCAAAGATAAGCCGAATTTTTCAATCGGAGCCATAAGATGTCAATGAAACATTGTATATTTGCACGCAAAAAATGACCTCGATACATAACGAATATGGCTGTTTCAAAACTCCAGTTGTGGCGCACGACTAAAGACTATATCTTCATTACATTGGGCATGGCGCTGTATGCCTTTGGATTTGATGCTTTTATCCTGCCTGAGAAGGTCGTCATAGGAGGTCTGGCAGGTATCGGTACATTGATTTATTTCCTGACAGGCATTCCGGTCGGGGTTTCCCAGTATGCATTAAATCTCTTGCTGCTTGCCTTTGCATATAGAGTTGTGGGACGCCAATTCGTGATAGGCACTATTTATGGAGCAACTATGATCTCAGTATTTGTCGGAGCCTTTCAGCCGCTTTTCACGCATCCACTTACCGGAGAACCTATAATGAATGTGGTGATTGGAGGTACATTGTGCGGTCTGGGTATAGGCCTGACTTTTGTTCATAATGGCAGCAGCGGAGGTACAGACATCGTGGCGGCTATGGTGTCAAAGCGATCAAACGTCAGCATAGGACGCATGATGCTGTATACTGATTTCTTCATCATTTCGTCATCATATCTTCTTTTCCATGACATAGATAAGGTGGTGTATGGTTTTGTCGTGCTTTTCCTTGTGTCTTATATGGCAGACTTGGTTATCAATACCAACCGACAGGCTGTGCAATTTACTATATTTTCACCGCATTGGCAGGAAATAGCTACGGCTATTAATAATGAGGCAAACCGTGGATGCACCGTTCTGAGCGGCACCGGTTGGTATAGTAAAAAAGAAGTAAAAGTGCTGCTTGTCATGTGCCGTAAAATAGAGTCAGTCACCATTTTTAGAATTATCAAGTCGATTGACCGGGATGCTTTTGTGACACAGGCAAATGTCAATGGTGTTTATGGCAAGGGGTTTGACGAGGTGAAGGTCAAAATGAAGACGGTTTCTCAAACAGAACGTCACTCTACGGCTCCGTCAAAATGATTCTTGGTATAGTCGGCAAGTACTTCGGACGAAGGGTTGTGTGCGACTATTTTGCCGTCGGGTGCAATCAACAATGACCCGTATCCATCATCAAGATGGTATTCGTTTTTGATTTTGCGTGCCAGTTCGCCGGCGACGTTGAATTGCCATTCGCTTTGAAGTCCGTCGCGTCGTACAATCTCATTGAACAAGGCTGAGGATTTGTCGAAATTTAGAGCAACCAAGTTCAACTTTGCGTCGTTGTTGTCGTCCAGCCAGGTATTATAATTATTGATTGTCATTCGGGAGACACCGTCGGATGCCGACCAAAAAGACAAGAGTACAAAATTGCCTTCTTTTTCGCTTTGTTTGATCACATCTTGGATTTCAAGACTTGGAATTTGCGGCGCTTCTTTACCAATCGCAGTATTCAGGCTTGTCTTGTTAAAACCGGAGGATGTGATAAGCAATCCTATAAATAAAGCTAATATCAATATAGTCTTTTTCATATCGCCTATTGTAGTTAGTTGGAGTTAATATCCCTATTAATAAGAACGATATGGTCATTGTAAAGTTTAGTTTAGGGTTCAACTGAAATGTCCGCATGATGATCGCTCACCCTAAGTGCATTTTTTACAAGTTCTCAGAAGCCATGACTAAGGCCTGTAAGGGATTTCGGTCAAAGGATTTGAGGTCGCGTAAAACTGAGGAGACAGAATGTCGATCAATTTGGAGTCAGGATGTTCGGACAGATAAGCCCTGACAATCCGATAGCCAATAAAACGGCCTGCGCGTCCGGGGCATTGGGTTGAAAGCAGGCTGCAGTATGGAGCGGGAGATATGAGCTTATGGGCCGTAGTCACATCGCGATCAAAGACCATGCCATCTGAAATCATTTTATCCCAAATCCATCTTTCATTAGCTAAAAGCGCCTCGTATTCCTGCCTGGTGTATCCCATGGCTTTTGCCGGGTCTGCATCTCTTACCAGACGCATTTTTGCTTCTATCAAAGCGCCCTCATAGACCAGACGGTTGATTGTTGTCGCTCTGGCAGGATTTTGATAGGGCATGGTTGTGGCAACTACAGCTTCCGCGATGTCATATGGCAGTGTTTCTTGATTCTTTGTCGCTCTGCGATAAGCCTCCATTCCACTATAGCCGGGGTAGTTCTCTCCGAGATAGTGGTTCAAACCGATAAACATGACACTATCACAGAATATCACACTCTGCATCTTGCCCCATACAACTGTAGCATAGTCATATCTATCAAGATTAAGCCCTTCTGCGGTACCGGTTCTTTGCAAAAACCGGAGGTTATTTTCGATTGATGAGACCTTTGGGGCAAGACTGTCGACATCTGGCGAAAAGACGCGTATAGCAGGTGACAATGCAAAATTATATAGCGATTCAACGGAAAGGCTGTCATAGCCCAATACGGCAAGCAATGAGCCGATTTCGCCCGGATGAGCCACTATGGCATCTTTGCACATGCGAAGGACTTCCAAACTGTCGCTCTGTTGCGATATTGAATATACGATTTGATTAAGGGGTGTGACTTTGATATGACTTTCATCCATAAAAGCGTCCTTGTTGCTTGAATTCGAACAACCGGAGCTGCATATCAGGACGAATAAAGCCAACAATAAAGATATTATCCGCATATTGATATTAAGATCTTGTTTGAAAATGAACGGCAGGAGATGATTCGGTTCTTGATGAGTTATCATATAGATATAACGAGCCATTATTAAATTAATTCGACCACAAGCGATAATAATTGTTAACGACATGCCGACTGCGCACGACTATTTCCCGATGACAAAACTTTTGAGTCACGCTCGCAAAAAAATGCAATTTCACCGCATTCTTTATTTCAATTTTAATGAGTTATGGCAAGGAAATATGTGAAAAAAATTGTATCTTTGCAGCTGTCTTATAGTCGATAAAGACATCTTGAAGTCCTATCGATTGATTTTTAATGCATTAACAATGATAAACGTTACTTTTCCTGATAAAAGCGTCAAGCAATTTGAACCTGGTATTACTCCACTTCAAATTGCAGAATCGATCAGCCCGCGTCTCGCGCAGGATGTTCTTGCAGCATCTGTCAATGAGCAGGAATGGGATCTTACCCGTCCTATAAACGAAGATGCAGAAATTAAACTGTTCAAATGGGACGATCCCGAGGGTAAGCATGCGTTCTGGCATAGCTCGGCGCATCTTCTGGCGGAAGCCCTCCAGGAACTATATCCCGGTGTGAAATTCGGCATCGGACCGGCAATCGAAAATGGTTTCTATTATGACATCGATCCGGGCGAACACCAGCTCACGGCTGATGACTTCGCTAAAATCGAGAAAAAAATGATTGAGCTCGCTCAGCGCAAAAGCGAAATCGTCCGCAAAGACATCTCCAAAGAAGATGCTCTAAAGATGTTTGGAGATCGCGGCGAGGAGTACAAGTGCGAACTTATATCAGAACTTGAAGACGGTCACATCACCACATATACACAAGGTAACTTCACAGACTTATGCCGTGGCCCGCATATCCCGTCGACAGCTCCGATCAAAGCGGTCAAGATCACTTCACTTGCCGGAGCATATTGGCGCGGTGATGAAAAACGCAATCAGCTTGTCAGAGTCTATGGCATCTCATTCCCCAAAAAGAAGCTGCTCGATGAGTATTTAGTTCTTTTGGAAGAAGCCAAGAAACGCGACCATCGCAAACTTGGCAAGGAAATGGAATTGTTTGCCTTCTCTCAGAATGTCGGTGCCGGTTTGCCATTGTGGCTTCCCAAAGGAGCTGCCCTCAGGGACAGACTCGAACAGTTCTTGCGTAAAATCCAGAAGAAATATGGCTACCTGCAGGTCATCACACCCCACATCGGCAACAAATTATTGTATGTTACATCAGGCCATTACGCCAAATATGGCAAGGATTCATTCCAGCCGATACATACACCCGAAGAAGGCGAAGAATACTTGCTCAAGCCAATGAATTGCCCTCACCACTGTGAAATATTCCGTGCTTATCCTCGCTCTTATCGCGAATTGCCGTTGCGCTTGGCCGAATTTGGCACAGTATATCGTTATGAGCAGAGCGGAGAACTCCATGGGCTTACCCGCGTCCGCGGCTTTACGCAGGATGATGCTCATATCTTCTGTGCTCCAGACCAGATCAAATCCGAGTTCCTGAAGGTGATGGATATTATATTCTACATCTTCAAAGCTCTCAAGTTTGAAAATTTCGAAGCTCAGATTTCACTTCGCGATCCCAAAAACAAGGAAAAATATATCGGTAGCGATGAGAACTGGCATCTCGCAGAGCAGGCCATTATCGAAGCATGTGAGGAAAAAGGCCTTAACGCACGTAAGGAACTTGGCGAAGCCGCGTTCTATGGACCCAAGCTTGACTTTATGGTAAAGGATGCTCTCGGACGTCGTTGGCAACTTGGCACAATCCAGGTTGACTACAATCTGCCGGAACGCTTCCAGCTTGAATACACCGGTGCTGACAACCAGAAACACCGTCCGGTGATGATCCATCGCGCGCCTTTTGGTTCGCTCGAACGTTTTGTCGCAGTGCTTCTGGAACACACCGCCGGTCGCTTCCCGTTGTGGCTCGCTCCCGATCAGGTGGTAGTGTTGCCTATCAGCGAAAAATTCAACGACTATGCATATGAAGTGGCGAAGACACTCGATAAGTCGGATATCCGCGCCATAGTTGATGACCGAAATGAGAAAATTGGGCGCAAAATACGCGACAATGAGCTCAAACGTATCCCATATATGCTTATTGTAGGTGAAAAAGAAGCAGAAAATGGTGAAGTTTCTGTAAGAAAACAGGGCGAAGGTGATAAAGGTTCGATGAAAATCACTACCTTTGCAGAGCTTTTGACTAATGAGGTCAACCAAAGCATAAATCAATAAACTCACTGAATGGATAAAAAGCCTTACAATCCGGGACCACGTCCCAATAACGCTAATAACAGCGCTAACAATTCTCGCGGTCCGCAACGTCGGCCTGAACGAAATGCTTACCCGAACAATATCAACGAGCACATCCGTGCGCGTGAGGTACGTTTGGTAGGAGATAATGTGACAGCCGGCATATATTCCATTCATGAGGCACTGAAGATTGCTGAAGACCTCGAGCTCGACCTCGTTGAGATTTCTCCCAACGCCGAACCGCCTGTATGTAAAGTTCTCGACTATCAGAAATTTCTTTACCAGCAGAAAAAGAAAGCCAAAGAGATCAAAGCCAAGTCGACAAAGATTGTTGTCAAGGAAATCCGATTCGGTCCTCAGACTGATGACCATGACTATAATTTCAAGTTAAAGCATGCCATCGGTTTCCTTCAGGAAGGCGCCAAAGTGAAGGCATATGTCTTCTTCAAGGGACGCTCAATTCTGTTCAAGGAACAAGGTGAGGTACTCTTGCTGCGCTTTGCTAACGATCTTGAGGAATACGGAAAGGTTGAACAAATGCCGCTGCTTGAGGGAAAGCGTATGATAATCATGATTACGCCCAAAAAGAAATAAATAAACAACGTGTCACGAGTTGACACACCATTATAAATAACTCGAATTAATTATTAAAAACAAACAAAATGCCTAAGATTAAGACTAATTCCGGTGCCAAAAAGAGGTTCGCCCTTACCGGATCAGGAAAGATCAAAAGAAAACATGCGTTCAAGAGCCACATCTTGACCAAGAAAACAAAAAAACAAAAAAGAAATCTGACACACTTTGGTCTGATCGCTAAAGTTGATGAAGGCAACGTTAAGGCTCTTCTCGGTCTGAAGTAATTCGGACAACGCTGAAAACGTCATATCAGATTTAATTCGTGATTTTATAATTCTTTTTATTAACCGAATGATTAGCTCAAAAAGCGCACTGTGCCGCTAACATTCAAAATCAACAAAGAAAATGCCAAGATCAGTAAACCACGTAGCATCACGCGCTCGTCGTAAGAAAATCTTAAAACTCACCCGTGGCTATTTCGGATGCCGTCGCAATGTATGGACCGTAGCCAAGAACACATGGGAAAAAGGTCTTACCTACGCATACCGCGATCGTAAGAACAAAAAACGCAACTTCCGTGCACTCTGGATTCAGCGTATCAACGCTGCCGCACGTCTGGAAGATCTTTCTTACAGCAAACTTATGGGTCTCATCCACAAGAGTGGCATTGAGATTAACCGTAAAGTCCTTGCAGACCTCGCGCTCAACAATCCTGCCGCTTTCAAGGCAATCGTTGACAAAGTGAAGAACGCTTAATCAGCACTTGACAAAAAAACAAATCGGGTCGCATTCATTATGCGGCCCGATTGTTTTATGTAGCCCATCAAAAGACAAATTGCGGTGATCGTAGTTCAGATAATACGGGAAGCAGGAAGCATTCACCAATATGTCGGTGTATGCCTCCTGCTGTTAATCTATTGTAGGATGTGATTACTGTTAATTCTGTATCTTTCTGAAATTATAATCTCTGTCATTAATCTCACACGACATTATCCCATTGTTGATCTTAATGTCAGAGATTTTCGAAATATTGTGGAAACGGTCGGAAATAGCTGTCGAAATTGACTTTGTCCAGGCATTGGCTGTAGCGTTAGAAAGTGAGTCAATGACCGGTTGCTGCTTGCCTGTTAAGATGTCATTGGAAAAGGTCACACCATGAGGATCAACTCTCACTTGCAGTGATTTAGCATCAAGAACAATCAGAATGTCATCGTCATCTCTATCTTCATAAGTCCATCTACCGCTTATTGAGGCCGTTGCAGCCACGCTGACTTCGTATGGTATGTCTATTGTATTGTCGTTTTGTGCAGATACAGCTTGATTAGCATCAATCAGAGCGGATATATAGACCTCACCTCCTTCAGGCTTGCGGCCGGCCGAATCATTGGCAAATACAAATGTCATGGTGGCACTTGCCAGATCGGCCCCCTTAATGTCGTTCATGCGAATGGGTGTACCGGTCCACGTACCGCTTATGTCAGGACGGCTATCACACGATGTAAGAAGTGCAGAACCAAGCACAAGCATGCTGCAGCTCAAAAGTATTGTTTTCTTCATCTTATTGTCAAAGTATTATAATTATACTATATAAACAATAATCTTTCAATAAAAGTTTACTGAATTACTTATTGTCAAGAGCTGATATCACTATGTCACGAGACTCGGTCATGAGCTTTTTCACATCATGCCCGTCTTCCGGAGGAAGGATCGGTTTGTGGATTGTAAGTTTGATATGTCCCGGTTTTGGCAACCAAGCATTGCGGGGCATAACTTTAAATGCACCGTCAATAGTCAGGGGAACGACCGGCAGTGAGAATTCAACCGCAAGCGTAAATGCGCCACGCCTGAATGCATGTACATGTCCGTCAGCAGTACGTGAACCTTCAGGAAAGACGACAACAGACATTCCACCGGCCAATTGACGCTCAGCATCTGTCATGGTCTGTCGTATTGCGGCAGGATTGCGGTTGTCGACATATATATGACCGGCTCGTCTGCAACTATAACCGACAAGAGGTATACGCTCAAGGCTCTTTTTCATCATCCATTTGAAGTTATGGCAAAGAAAACCATAGATGGAAAAGATGTCATATGCGCCTTGATGATTAGCTACAAAGACGTAGGATGTGCCTTGAGATATATTTTCCCGTCCTTTAACTGTCACTCTGACAAAAGTCAGCCAGCAGAAAATCTTAGCCCAAATGTGAGCCGGCCAGTAGCCCCACCACTTTCCACCAAACAGTATTGATCCAAATAAAGTAAGGACAGCGGTGATGACGGTCACGACCAACAGGACGGGCAACATGAAAATGATCTGGTAAATACGATAGAAAAGCATCTTTGGCCTTATTAGAATATTCTCTGCAAAAATACAAAATAATATAAAATAACATGCGTCAGCAGCCATCAATATTGGCCAACCGACGCATGTGTGTCACTTAATGGTATCACTCGGTTTCAGCGACTATGCGAGAGACTATCTTTCCGCTTGTTTCATCAAGATCAACATCAACAGTATTGCCGGGAAGCATGCTCGCCGTGATGATAAGCTCCGCAAGTTCGTCTTCGAGATATTTCTGAATTGCTCTTTTGAGAGGACGTGCGCCAAACTGTACGTCATAGCCCTTCGATGCGATAAATTCCTTGGCTTTATCAGAAAGTCTGAGGCGATAACCGAGAGACTCCAGTCGGCGGGTGAAGCCGTCAAGTTCAATGTCGATAATCTTATATAAACTCTCCTTGTTGAGTTGGTCAAACATTATGATGTCATCGATGCGGTTGAGAAACTCCGGAGAGAAGGCCTTGTTGAGCGCTTTCTGAAGGACACCGTGGGTAAACTCCTTGCTGACTTCACGGGTGTTAAAGCCGACACCGGCTCCAAAATCCTTGAGTTGGCGAGTGCCAATATTTGAAGTCATTATGATGATTGTGTTCTTAAAGTCAATGCGCCGTCCAAGGCTATCCGTGAGACGACCTTCGTCCATGACCTGAAGAAGTAGGTTGAACACGTCGGGATGTGCTTTTTCGATTTCGTCAAGCAAAACGACAGAGTAGGGGTGACGACGCACTTTCTCCGTCAATTGACCACCTTCCTCATAGCCGACATATCCCGGAGGCGCGCCTACGAGACGCGACACGGTGAACTTTTCCATATATTCGCTCATGTCAATTCTGATCAACGTATCTGCTGAGTCGAAAAGATATTCTGCAAGTTTCTTTGCGAGATGTGTCTTACCTACACCGGTCGGACCAAGGAACATGAATGTGCCAATGGGCTTATTGGGATCCTTGAGGCCGATGCGATTGCGGTGGACCGCTTTCACAATCTTGGCGACAGCTTCGTCTTGGCCTATTATCGCACGTTTCAACGTCGGAGCCATCTCCAGAAGTCGTGTGCCTTCGGCCTGCGCTATACGTTGAACTGGAACACCTGTCATCATTGCGACTACTTCGGCAATCTGCTCCTCGTCAACAATCTGACGATGTTCGGCCAGGTCTTTTTCCCATGCCGCAGTCAGTTCGTCGAGTTTGATGCTCAATTCCTGAGCTTTGTTGCGCCATTCGGCTGCTGCATTATAGTTTGATGCTCTTGCAGCTTCTTGCTTACGGTGCGTAGCGTCTTCAATTTCCCTTTCGAGTCGGTCGATCTCTTCAGGCACGGTGACGTTTATGATATGTACTCGAGAACCGGCTTCGTCAAGCGCGTCGATGGCTTTGTCAGGGAAATTTCGGTCTGAGATATATCGGTCTGTCAATTTAACGCATGCGTCAAGAGCCGCCTCTGTATAAGAGACATTGTGGTGTGTCTCATATTGAGCTTTTATGTTTTCGAGTATCTGACGGGTCTGTTCGGCTGTTGTCGGCTCGACCATCACTTTTTGGAAACGGCGCTCCAATGCACCATCTTTCTCGATGTTTTTGCGATACTCATCGAGGGTCGTCGCGCCTATACACTGCACTTCTCCGCGTGCCAATGCAGGTTTAAGCATATTGGCCGCATCCATGGAACCCTGCGTATTTCCCGCTCCAACAATTGTGTGGATTTCGTCGATAAATAGAATTACATTTGGATTTTTGGACAATTCGTTCAGTATAGCCTTGATACGTTCCTCAAACTCTCCACGGTATTTTGTGCCGGCAACAATCCCGGCCATGTCGAGCGACACAACGCGTTTGTCAAAAAGAATGCGTGGCACCTGACGTTTGACAATGCGCAACGCAAGTCCTTCGACAATTGCAGACTTGCCAACTCCAGGTTCGCCAATAAGAACAGGGTTGTTTTTTTTGCGTCGGCTGAGTATCTGGGCAAGACGTTCGATTTCGGTCTCTCTGCCTACGACAGGATCAAGCCGGTTTTCTTCGGCGGCTCGTGTCATGTCATGTCCGAATTTGTCTAAGACAGGCGTGTCTCCGCCTTTGCCTCGTTTTGATTTCGGTTGACTTGAAGAGCGTGGTTCCTGGGGTTGATTGACAGGGCGCTCGGGTGTTGTCTTATCTTCGTCCTCTTCGTCAAGGAAATCGGCACCTGCGACAGGTTCGGGGGTGACGGTCTCACCGGCAAGACTGTAAAGTTTGTCGTATGTGATTCCCGCAGATATGAATGGTTGTGTATATTTCATGTTTTGTACTTCATAATTATGGAATAGAGCCAGCAGAATGTGAACGGGAGAAACTGTTCGTGTTTTCATCAGACGGGCTTCAAGCACACTTAACTTGACGATACGATTTGTAAGATCGCTGACGCTAAGTTCTTTGATTGGCCCTGTCGATTCGTTGAACAGGTATTCGTCAAGACCCTGCATGAGTTCATAGGCAGAAGCCGTTGTCGCAGCCTTTTCGATAAGTTTGGCCGGCACACTGTCCATGTCTGACAACATGGCGTATAGAAGATGAGCCGGACTTATACTGCTATTGTTATGGCGAAGCGCCTCCTTCTTGCTCCGTTCAAGCAAACGCTGTATGTCTGTAGAAAAATTGTTGTCCATCGTCAATAATCGGTTGGTTTTGAAGGTGACATTCTTTTAAGCATTATGTGCAATAACTGTGCCAATCTCCGATAAGACAGGTTGAGTTATATATTATATAACAAATTTAATCTTTTTTGTTCAGAATGTCGGCAATTTTTCAACAAAAACCTTGCTACCATCCCGGATTCTGTCCGAGATTAGGATTTCGATCCATTTCGACAAGAGGTATGGGCCACAACTCATGACGGCTCTGATAGGAGCGTGTGTACATCAGGTCGCCGAAAATATCGGTTGCGTTCTTTACCGACTTTTCAAGCAATCCCCAGCGCCGTAAATCCCAGTATCTCTGGCCTTCTCCGGCAAGTTCAAAGGCGCGTTCGCGTTGTATCCTTATTGCCATATCCTCTTTGCCGCCGACTGACAACCATGGAGCACCGGAGTTAAGACCGGGCATACCGACACGGGCGCGTATCTTGTTGACCTCAGTCACTGCCTTGTCCGTGGCTCCGCTCTCATTGTATGCCTCGGCAAGCATCAGTATCACATCGCCAAGACGTATTAGCGGAAATTCGTATGGTGTGCGGTTATACTCGCCCCAGTATCCGTCAAGATTGCCGGTCGGAATCCATTTGCGCCAGAAATATGAATTCCAACCTTCTGAGTTGCGTATAAATGCCATTGCCTCCATCGGGGCTCCACCTTGAGTAGGGTCGGCAAGCACAAACTGCTTGTCCATTGGACTCGAACCGGCATCTGTGCCAAGATAATGCGAGTAGGGAGCAATCACATTGAGACACAGGCGAGGGTCACGCAGACGATAGGCATCCATTACTTTTGTTGTGTCGCAGTCGAGCGTTGATGTCACGACGGTGCTGCCCTGATCTATCGCCACGCTCATATATTTGCGGCGGAGCTGTGAATCCCCGTTATTGAACCCGGGAAACACATCGTCCCAGTCAAACGGGGAACCGTCAAGGTTCTCGTACATATCCACAAGTGTGGTCGATGGGACAATGCAGTTGCTTGCAATAAGGCGCATGGTTGACTTGTTGCCGAAATACGAAACTACGTCAAGGGCATATCCTGCTGTGTTGCCGTCTATCGACTGAATGGAGAAAATCATTTCCGGACTGTGGTTGCCGTTGTAGAGGCGGAAAAGTTCGTTGTAATCGGGGTGAAGCGAGTAGCCGTAGTTGTTGGACTTGTCGTAGACAATTTCCTCAAAATCGGCAACAGCCTTGTCCCACTCGCGGTTAAACAGATATACTTTACCACGCAGTGCATAAGCGGCACCTTTGGTGGCGCGGCCGAGGTCGGCGGCATCCCAGCTTACCGGAAGTTTTTCTATGGCTTCCGTGAGGTCGTCGATTATGTGACGGCGTATCTCATCCTCCGAACTGCGTGGGGCATTGAGGTTGGCAAACTGTTCGTTTATGTCACACGTTTCATCATAGTACGGCACGCCGCCCCAGCAGTTGAGCATACGGAAATATGCCATCGCACGCAGGAATTTAGCCTCGCCGGTCACGCGGTCGATAGTCTGCTGACTGATAGGCATACCCGCCACATTGCGGATTACGGTGTTGGCACGATGGACAAGTTCGTAAAGATACTGCCAATGGTTCTGCACACCGCCACTATTGGAGGCGAACGATGTCCCGCGCGATATGTCCGACCACGGTGTAGTGCCGTCGGCAAGGTCGCTGCACATATCGAAAGTGAACTCCATGCCGAAACACCAGTTGGCTTTCATCGCTGCATACATACCTACGGCAGCCTGACGTGCATGTTCTTCAGTCTGCCAGAAAGTCTGTCCCGACATCTGGTCGCCGGGAACATAGTCGAGGCT
This sequence comes from uncultured Muribaculaceae bacterium, assembly GCA_964018265.1. GTDB lineage: Bacteria > Bacteroidota > Bacteroidia > Bacteroidales > Muribaculaceae > CAG-873. The sequence goes on along the minus strand of CAXHOY010000001.1, from coordinate 35,536 downwards.
CTCACACCCGCTGAAAAGCAAAGCGCAGACAGCGAGTGCCGATATATATCTGATTTTCATTTTATGCTTCATTTATTTAGAAAGATACGTTGATACCCACGGAATACTGACGGATTGACGGATAACCGACATTCGCTCCAATTTCAGGGTCAAGACCGGGGAATTTAGTGATTGTGAACAGATTGTCAATGCTTCCGTATATTTTCAGGTTTTCCACAAAGAATTTCTTTGTAATCTTCTTCGGGACAGTATATCCGAACTGGATATTCTTGCATCGGAAATATGCGGCGTTATGCACAAAAGCGTCACTGGCAATATTATTTTTGCCGTTGGCATTGTTTCGCAGAACAGGATAGATGGAATTGTATGGGTTTTCAGGTGTCCATGCGTTGTCGGTTATGTCCTTTATCAACGACTGGCCCATTACGGTCACGAAGCGGAAAGCCTGATTGTTGTAGTACACCTGATGGTTGCCTACGCCTTGAAACAGCATACTGAAATCAAAATTGTTCCAGCTCAATCCGAGGTTCGCGCCGAAAGTAAAACGCGGGAGTGTGCCGTGACCTATCTCCACACGGTCATTCGTGTCGAGCTTGCCGTCGCCGTTGGCATCACGATACAGGAAGTCGCCGAGTTCGGGACGTTGATATGTAGCGAAATAGTCAGGGTTCTTATCTACAAGCGATTGCACATAATCAAGATCCGACCGGTCGCGCACGATACGGTCAACTGTGATTACATACAGCTGATTGATAGGCTTACCTTCCTGTGTTTTGTAAACACCGCTTATTGACGACACATCGCCTTGAAATTTAGTAACCTTGTTTGTCACGACCCCCATATTGAAGCCTACGTTATACGATACCTTACCGATATTGTCGTTCCAGCGGATGTCAAATTCGACACCTTTATTGTTTACCTCTCCGGCATTTTGGTTGGGAACAACACTTGTGCCATGTTCAAGAGGGGCCGGCAACGATATGAGTATGCCCTTCGTATCCTTGTTGTATATATCTACCGAGCCGCTAAGACGGTTGTTGAGGAAAGCATAGTCCACGCCGATATTCGTCATGTAGGTTTTCTCCCATGTCAAAGCCGGATTGGCAAGAACTGTCTGCGCAAGACCTCCGGCAATATTGCCGTTGAGGATATAATTTGCGGTTGCGAACAGTGACTGATACATATAGTAGCTTGTAGTGGCATTGTTGCCTAACGAGCCATACGACGCACGGAGTTTAAGTTGGTTGAGCCATGACGATGTTCCGCGCATGAACTTTTCTTCTGAAATTCTCCATCCTGCCGAAATCGAAGGGAAATAGCCCCAGCGATGACCGGGCGCGAATTTCGAAGAGCCGTCGGCACGTAGATTGGCTTCAAACAGATACCTGTTGTCCCAGCTCAGGTTGACACGCCCGAAATAAGAGCGCATCGCCCATTCCTCATAGTTGCCTGTAATGCTGCCGTTGGTCATACCGGCATCAATGGCGCCTAATGACGGATCAACGAGGTCGTATTTTATGAAGTAGTCCTGATCATATTTGTTGTATTCCTGACTCATGCCGGCGAATAACGATGCTTCAAGTTTGCTTACATTGAATTTATATCGGGCTGTTACTTCCGAAGAACGGAATGTATTGCGGTAGTTGTAGCGGCGTATATATGTGCGCACAACGCCCTCACGGATAAGCACCGGTCCGTCGAAAGTGAAACGGTACAGGTCGCGGTCGGTCAGATGATGCTCGATGTTACGCTCCCAGTAGTTCATGGAGAAAGCTCCTTGAATAGTCAGCCCTTTTACCGGCATAAGACGCGCGTAAATTTTACCGACCATGCGTTTTGTCTTGACCGGATACTCATCCTTGTAGAACCACTGCCTGCGGTATGGATTGGCGTTGCTCACGTTTTCTTCTTCCGGATTCTGTATGCCGCCATAAAGTCCGGTGGCCGGGTCATACAGTGTCATGCCCGGCACGGTATTGAAAGCACCGTAACCGAAAATGACATCACCACCTGCCGCGGCATTTTCCGCCGACGGGTTATTTGTGTCATAATACCCGAACAGGTTTGTTCCGACGCTTATCCACGGCTTTATATTGATATCAAGGTTAGTGCGCATCTGGTAGCGCTCATAATCGGTGTGATACACCATGCCCGGATTGTTGACATAGCCGAGCGAGAGGTTATAGCTCACCGTTTTCGTTCCTCCGGTAATTGCAAGATTATGATTTTGAACCACCGACGGGTTGCGGTAGATATGATCCTGCCAGTCGGTATTGGGATAAATGGATGGATTGCGTCCTGCATCGTTGCGCCACTCGTCGATTTTGCCTTGTGAGAAGCGTGGTGCCTGACCGTTGATTATCAATCCGGCATTCTGTATCTCCATGAAATCAGCATAATCGGTCACAAGATTTAGACGCTTGGCGACGGTTTCAAACGATACATTGCCACTGTATGTGACTCTTGGAGCCCGTTCCGCACCGTGACGTGTGGTTACAAGAATAACGCCGTTAGCGGCCCTTGAACCATATATAGCAGCGGAAGCAGCGTCCTTTAACACCGATATATTCTCAATGTCCTGCGGATTGATGTCGCTGAGGGCTATTCCTGTCATGCCATCGACAACCACCAGTGGAGCCGCATTGTTGAGTGTGCCGAGACCTCGCACCGTTATATTCTGGGATTCAAACCCCGGGGTGTTGCCGCCGGAGTTTGTAACCGTCAGTCCTGCGGCAAGCCCTGCAAGCGCATTAGTGGCATTAGTGACCGGTCGGTCTGCGAGCGAACCGATATTGACTGATGACACAGCTCCGGTCAGATCTGTTTTTCGTTGTGTCGCATAGCCTACGACAATAAGTTCATCGAGTTTTGATATGGATGTCTTTAATGTTATCTTCAGATTAGAGCTGTGTTCGGGTCGGATCTTGACATTTTCATACATTCCCGGATAAGAAATCGATAAAGTGACGGGAGGTGTGACGTTCTGCAAAAGAAAGCGACCTTCAGCGTCAGTGATTGTGTTGAAATCCGGCTCTTCAATGACCTTGACTGCAGCCCCGATCACTGCATCTCCATTCTCATCAACGACAATTCCGCTTACCGGAGATAGAACTGAAGTCTGTTCGATCAGCTGCAGGGAATCCTGTTGATCAGATGCATTGACTTTGAGACAACTCAGGCATGATAAAGATATGAGCAACAGATGATTTTTCATTTGCAACGTATTATGTTTCGTGCAAATTTATCAGCAGAAAGTCAAGCAGCAAAACAAGTGTCAACAGACAGCACAAATATGACAATAAACCGCATCAATCTGTCTGGATGACAAGATAGTTTGTCAAACTCCAGAAACTATTACGATCAAGGATGTAAAGGACTTTACGACCTGCGATTTCTTTGATCTCATAAGAACTTGCAGGATGGTTGGTGAGAATTTTAGCTTTGCTTGATTGAAGAGGCATCGAGTTTAGACTCCGCTTATCGTCGATAGTGAAGAAACTCTTATCAAAGTCACCATTTAATACCTTGGTCTTTTGCAGGAAACCGGTTTCGATGATATGATGGTCTTTGAGTTCAGATTTTGATGCAATAGCATAATAACAACTGTTAAGCTCGTTTTCAATCACAATTGCCGCGGCAAGGACGGAATCTCTGTTTTCGCCAACCACAGCGACCGTTGTATTCAAAGAGTCAATAGCATAAGTCAGTGTTCTGATCTGTTCGTCAGCTTTCACAAACTGAGCTTTAATGGCTTCAATCTCTTTAGTCTGAATCTCAATCTGCCGGCGCATCACATCGACTATATATTCTTGTTCTTGCGTATACAAGGTTGATTCCTTTAGACGGCTTTCAAGTTCATTAAGTTGAGTCTGTCTCTGTTTAAGAGTCTTTTTTACTGCATTCAGGTCTGATATTATCTGTGTTCTCTGGGCCGTGAGTTCTCTTGATCCTGATCCGCTGAGAGTCACTATGTTTTCGAACTTCTTGATCTGCTCCATACTGCCGGCGATCTCCTTTACCAATGCAAGCAGTTGATCTCTTTCTTGCAGAGCTGTCACGAGTTCCTGCTTTGAGGCTTCCATGAGATTTTGGTCCTCTTTAGGCATTTTTTTGTCACCGCACGATGTAAAAGACAAGGCGACCAGCGGTATTATGATCCGGATACATTTCATTGCAGACAGTTTTTACGGATGCAAATATAAAAAATTGAGTGTAAATTCGGTAATCAATAATTATGAACGACATGTTTTTGTAAATAAACGTCGTTGTCATAAACTTGTCAAAATATATGACGAGTGCTATCTTTGCAAGATGAAATCAACAGATAATCGGACGTCACTAATTCTCGATATTTTCTTCTGCACGGTCTTCATGCCAATTCTGGTCATATTGGGCCCATCGCATCATTGGCTCAGTCAGTGGCCACTGTTCTTCATGCTGACCTGTGGGTATTTGTATGGCATATATTTTTATATGATGAGAATCGATATTCCGCAATTGCTCATTACCCGCAAGTATTACAAGATTGCCGGAGTGATAACAGGGCTTATTGTGCTGACTTATTTATTGACCTTATATCCTCTGCCTGACATAGATTTTGTGACTCCTGCGTTAAGTGAATATCAAACAAGAGTAAGGAATTTTGGTGTGACTGTAACCATATGGCTGATGTTTTCTCTTGTCATGGGTTATGCCCTGACAGTTATGTTTGTCAAAGCTTTATATGAGCAATTATTGCTTAAAAAGAAAATTGAAGCACAGCGCGATAAAGCAGAACTGGCAGTTTTTAAAGCTCAGATAAGTCCACATTTTTTATTTAACACACTCAATTCACTTTACAGTCTGGTCATTGGAACCTCAGAAAAAGCGGAAAATGCTTTTATTAAGTTTGCGGAACTGCTAAAATACACATATGTCACAATCGAAAAAGAACACGTCGCCCTTAAGGAGGAAATCGCATATATCCGGAATTACATTGATCTGCAACAAATACGTCTAAATAAACACACGACTGTCGATTGGAAATATGCTGTAGACGATGAGGATGTTGAGGTGCCACCAATGCTAATGCTGACATTTGTTGAGAATGCGTTCAAATATGGTGCATCCACGAGCCGGGATTGCGACATCCATATACATCTGACACTCAATCATGGCACATTGATATTTGAGACTTCCAACAGCATAATGAAACATGCTGACGAATTCCGCAAGGATATGCCTGTAGGCATAGATAACTGCAGGGCAAGACTGATGACTATATATCCGGGCAAACATAGCCTTGAGACGATTGAGGCAAATGGTGTATTTGAAGTGAAATTAAAAATCAATTTAAACTAAATGAACGATATTGTCAAATGTGTGGCCATCGATGATGAACCGTTGGCATTGGAAATAATTGAAAAATTCTGCCAACGAATCGGCGGGATAAATATCGCTCTGTTTTCTGATCCGCAGAAAGGTCTCGAAATGATAAATCGCGAAAAGCCTGATATAGCGTTCCTTGACATTGAGATGGAAAATATAACAGGCATCGCAATAGCGTCACAACTGCCCAAAGAGACATGCTTTATATTCACTACGGCATATATGGACTATGCCATGACCGGATTTGAACTCGATGCGGTCGACTACCTGCACAAGCCTTTTGCATTCACACGCTTTCAAACAGCATTTCAAAAGGCATTGAGAAGAATCAAAGAGGCTAATCCCGAGACAGACAGAAGTATATTGGTTAAACAGGAATACAACAATGTGAGCATACCTCTTTCTGAAATTCTATATATTGAAGCTATGGAGAGTTATGTCAAAATCTACCGCGAAAACGATGGGTGCATAGTCTCGAGAGTCATATTGAAAAATATTGGTAACCAGTTGCCTGAAAAAGATTTCATTAGAATACATCGCTCGTTTATCGTCCAAAAATCAAAGATAAGAAGCTTCAATAAGAGAGAAATACAACTAAAAAATGGCAAAACACTTCCCGTTGGCCGTCAATATTCGGGAAACATCGTAGAACTATTGTCATAAAAGTCTGATATAGTTGCAAATCTGTGATTTTAGTGACTTTTGGTTGAGTGTTGTTTGCATGATGTTGGATAAATGCTTAATTTTGCAACCTGATAAAAAACATATTTGTTTCAGACAGACAATGAATGTCATAAGAACAATCAAAGAATTGCATCAGACGATAGCTGATGCAAAAGCCAAAGGTGCAACCATTGGACTTGTTCCTACCATGGGTGCGCTTCATGCAGGCCACGTTTCACTAATAGACCGAGCTCGTCGAGAATGTGATTTTGTGGTTGTAAGTGATTTCGTCAATCCAACCCAGTTCAACAATCCTGACGATCTACTTACGTATCCTCGTACAGAAGAAGCAGACTGCAATAAAATGAAAGCGGCCGGTGTTGATATAGCCTTCATCCCATCCGTTGAAGAGATGTATCCGGAGCCCGACAACAGGGTTTTCACTCTCGGACCTGTCGCTGAAGTCATGGAAGGTGAGAAACGTCCGGGCCATTTCAACGGTGTCGCACAGATTGTCAGCAAACTCTTTTCGTTGGTTAAGCCAGACAAAGCATATTTTGGTGAAAAGGATTTCCAGCAGATTGCCGTAATACGTAAAATGGTAGATCTTGAAGGTTTCAAACTTGAGATTATAGATTGCCCGATTGTGAGAGAGGCGGATGGCCTTGCCATGAGTTCCCGCAACGTTCGTCTCGATCAAAAACACCGTGCGATAGCTCCGGCAATTCACCGTATACTGTCAGAGTCCACGTCTTTTGCTCTCGACCATACGGCAGGGGAGACCGAAGCCTATGTGACAAACAGCATAAATGCAGTCGAAGGACTCGAAGTAGAGTATTTCAACATCGTCAATCCACTCACCATGCAACGCACCGATACGAATTCAGCACCTGAAGGTAATGTCGGCTGTGTGACGGTGTACTGTGGCGGTGTACGACTGATTGATAATATAAAATACTGATTGAAAAAACTTTCGGATATGAATATCGAGGTCCTGAAATCAAAAATACACCGTGTTACAGTGACAGAGGCCTGTCTCGATTATATCGGCAGTATAACAATCGACGAAGATCTTATGGATGCGGCCAATATAATCGCCGGCGAACGTGTCTATATAGTCAACAATAACAACGGAGCGCGTCTCGACACATATACTATCGCCGGGAAACGTGGAAGTGGAACAATTTGTCTCAACGGAGCGGCCGCACGTCTGGTTCAGCCGGGCGATGTTGTCATCATCATGAGCTATGCCTCAATGCCATTTGAAGAAGCTCGCACGTTCCGTCCCACTGTTATATTTCCCGATACTCTCACAAACAAACTTGTAAAATAATATCATAAAAATAAGCTTACCCACATAATATATTATGTTTGAGAATTTAAGTGACAGATTAGAGAGAAGTTTCAAGCTGCTCAAAGGCCAGGGCAAAATTACCGAAATCAATGTGGCCGAAACGTTAAAAGACGTTCGCCGTGCTTTGGTAGATGCCGACGTAAACTACAAGGTGGCAAAGACTTTTACTGATACCGTCAAACAGAAAGCCCTCGGTCAAAACGTCATCAACGCCATCAAGCCGAGTGAGTTGATGGTTAAGATAGTCCATGATGAGTTGACGACTCTCATGGGTGGTGAAGTATCTCCCCTCAATCTGTCCGGCAAACCTGCTATTATATTGATGTCAGGCTTGCAAGGTTCGGGTAAGACTACATTCTCCGGCAAACTTGCCAAGCGTCTGAAGAGCGAACGCGGCATGCGTCCTCTCCTTGTTGCATGTGACGTGTATCGTCCGGCAGCAATTGATCAGCTTAAAGTGCTTGGCGAGACAATCCAAGTGCCCGTATATACCGAAGAAGGAAATAAGAATCCAGTCGAAATAGCCCGTCATGCCATTGATCATGCCCGCAATAACCATCATGACCTTGTGATTGTCGATACTGCAGGACGTCTCGCGGTCGATGAGCAGATGATGGACGAAATCGAAGCCATAAAGAAGGCCATTAACCCGACCGAAACATTATTTGTTGTCGATGCGATGACCGGTCAGGATGCAGTCAATACGGCCCGTACATTTAATGAGCGACTTGACTTCGGGGGCGTTGTACTAACCAAGCTTGACGGTGATACACGAGGTGGCGCGGCTCTGTCTATCCGCAGTGTCGTTGACAAACCGATTAAATTTGTCGGTACGGGAGAAGGTCTTGACGGCCTTGACGCATTCCACCCCTCGCGTATGGCGGACCGTATTCTTGGCATGGGAGACATAGTCTCACTTGTAGAAAAGGCCCAGCAGCAGTATGATGAGAAGGAAGCAGCTGAAATCGCATCCAAATTGCGTAAAAATCAATTTACGTTCAATGACTTCCTAAAACAGATACAGCAGATCAAGAAGATGGGTAATATCAAAGATCTTGCATCTATGATACCGGGGGTTGGTAAAGCAATCCGAGACATTGAGATTGATGACAATGCCTTCAAAGGCATCGAGGCAATCATCATGTCTATGACCCCCCTCGAACGCGAACGTCCCGAAATCATCAACGGCAGCCGTCGTCAACGTATAGCCAAAGGCTCAGGCACTTCACTGCAGGATGTCAATCGTCTTTTGAAACAATTTGAAGACATGCGCAAGATGATGCGTGCCGCCACATCGATGAAGAATCCGATGAAGATGATGCAACAAATCAGACAAGCCCGCAAACACAGATAATTTTTTACGCAATGCAGTTAATCGACGGTAAACAGACAGCTTCAGACATAAAGAAAGAAATAGCGGCAGAAGTCGCTTTAATGGTTGCAAACGGTATTCGCCGTCCCCATCTTGCAGCAATTCTTGTCGGACATGACGGTGGCAGTGAGACCTATGTCGCCAACAAAGTGAAGTCTTGTGCGGAATGTGGCTTTGAATCCACCTTGTTGCGCTTTGAGGATGATATTACAGAGGAACAATTGCTTGATGAAGTCAGAAAGCTGAACGAAAACCCTGATATTGACGGATTCATTGTACAGTTGCCTCTGCCACGTCACATCGACGAACAGAAAGTCATCGAAACAGTCAGTCCTGAAAAGGATGTGGATGGTTTCCACCCGGTGAATGTCGGGAAACTGTCGATTGGCCTTCCCGGCTTCAAGTCTGCCACTCCTGCGGGTATAATTGAATTGCTTCGTCGCTACAACATCGATACGAGAGGCAAGCATGTCGTAGTCATCGGACGCAGTAATATCGTAGGCAAACCTGTGGCTTCATTGTTGATGCAAAAAGGAAATCCGGGCGACGCAACAGTTACCGTTTGCCACAGTCACACCGCTGATCTTGCATCTGTGACACGTACTGCCGATATCATCATAGCCGCACTCGGCAAACCGGGTTTTGTCACCGCAGATATGGTCAAGGATGGCGCGACTGTTATCGATGTAGGCACAACACGTGTGCCGGACTCAAGCCGCAAGTCAGGTTTTCGTCTGAGCGGTGACGTAGACTTTGAAAACGTAGCGCCCAAATGCGCCTATATCACTCCTGTGCCAGGCGGAGTAGGGCCGATGACCATTGTCAGCCTGATGCTCAACACTCTGCAGGCTGCCCGTCAGAGAAAGTGTTGATCGATCCGGCTCTTAAAACCGACCCTCAATGCCTCTTCTGTCATTAGTTGTATCGCTCTTCTATCTGGTATTCGGACTTGATCAGGCCGAACTGCTGTTTGCGGGAGATGCGATGCAGCACAAAGCCCAGATAGAGGCGGCCAGACAGGCAGATGGCTCTTATGACTATAGCGAATGCTTCACAGAGCTCGAGCCGATGATAAAAAGCGCGGATTATGCGGTGATCAATCTTGAAACTCCGATTGGTTCGGCCGGGTTCACAGGATATCCGTGTTTCAATTCGCCGTCTTCATATGCCCGTGCGCTTAAAAATGCAGGTTTCGACCTGTTGCTCACAGCTAACAATCATACACTTGACCGTCGTGACAAAGGCTTGCATCAGACAATCGACAGTCTCGACGCTGCATCAATAGACCACATCGGCACATATCACAATCAAGCGGCCAGAGACAGTATCCATCCTTTCATCAAAAGGATATCCGGCATCAGTGTCGGCTTTCTAAACTACACTTATGGAACTAATGGCATAACGCTTCAAGGAGATGCTGTTGTGGACTATATCGACCGTAAACTGATTTCAGACGATATCAATCGTCTGCGCGACAATGGGGCTGAAATTGTAACAGTGACAATCCATTGGGGAGATGAGTATAAACTCGTTCAAAATCGTAATCAGGAGAGCATTGCGGATTTCCTTGTCGATTGTGGTGTCGATCTTATAATCGGAGCTCATCCACATGTTATCCAACCGATGGAGATCAGACACAATCCGAAACTTGACAAAGATGTGCTGATTGTATACTCTTTAGGAAATTTTATCTCAAACATGAAAACGCGGGACACACGAGGCGGAGCAGTCGTTAAAGTAAGACTCACACGAGGATTTGATGGCGTGGCTCGCCTCGACGGTGCTCGTTACAGGCTTATATTTACAGTTCCGGCGTGTGATGGTCACAATTTTAAGGTCGTTGATGCTGTCAACTACAAGGAAGGCCGTTGGCAACAGGCTTGTTCTGCGTTCATAAAGGCCGCAGAAGATATTTTTAAACGCTATAACAAAGGTGTCAACATGGCTGATGACAATCTTTGACTCGGCGCAGATATAGCGAAAACAACAATATGGCTGTGAGTGTGATGCTCAGAATCAGACTTAGATAGTCATCTCCTGTGCCCAGACGGTCAAGACTTGTTACAGCCTCAGCATCCGAAGGATCTGCAAATGCATAATGATTGATGACATAAATGATATTGTTAGTCGCATGTACTATTATCGGGATCCAAAGACATCGGCTCCAGGCCAAAAGATACCCGAAGAATGCACCGAGAAGGGTTCTTGGCAGAAAGCCGAAAAACTGCAGATGCATGGCACTGAACACTATCGCCACAGACCATATTGCCACATGTCTGTTGACTTTGCCGGTCGTAAGGAGTCGCATGAACGTGCCCCGGAAAAACAATTCCTCTCCCAATCCGGCAAGTATGCCTATGATGAGGATATTCATAATGAGATTGGCCGGTGTGTGCTGACCTTGAAGCAAACCGATAGAATCGGCCGCCCGCATCTCCATTTCTCTTAGTGCATCCTCAATCGCTTTCATGGAATCCGGCAACTCTAAGCTTGCATTCATAGATATGACCAGATTCATTGCAGGCGTTGCGACAATAAGCGCGGCAACAGCCATTAGCAATGTTGTCACATCTATTCGGCGATCTATTGCGAGGAAACTGGCAGGACGACGGGTGACTATCATCGCTGTCACCAATGCAGGAATGATCATCTGAAACAAACTCTGCAGCACAGCGGCAATGCGCATAGCCGCTGTTGACATTGGAAATTTAGCCATTATAAAACCTCCGGCGAGACCTGAGACAGCAAGTCCGAACACCGCGATACAAATAAAGAAAACAATCCGTTGGCGAAAAGAAAGAAGCATATTATAATGTTAATGTATTCAACAATTGTTGTCGTCTAATGTTACAGATAAAAATCCTTTGTCAGCGCTGTAAACTCTTCGGTCAAATGTCCGTCTTGAGTATTGATGGTCAGTTCGCTATACTCGATATTGCCGTCTGCAGGGCTGAACTCATAAAGCGAACGTATATATGGACGGCCTTCACGTTGCCGCAGGCGGCAATGGCGTCTGAGCTTCAAATGGCACATCTCGGCTTTATATATTATATCATCATCACGACCGATATCGTAGATAAAGGCCAGTCTTCCGTCGCGGGCGAGATATGCAGATGCAAAATCAATCAGTGTGACATAATTCAGACAGCCTTCGTGTCGCGCTTCCGCACGTTTGGAGTCAGGTGATTGCAGACCTGATGAGAAAAAAGGAGGATTACTGATTATGAGATCAACAGGCCTGACGGGATGGTAAGCATTGATATCTTGTCTGACTATCCTTATGCGGTCATGCCAAGGAGAGTGTTTTATGTTTTCACAAGCATCCATATATGCAGACTCATCTATTTCCACCGCCTCAATCATTGCCTCCGACCGCTGGGCTACCATAAGCGAAATGAGTGCAGAGCCGGCTCCGGCATCAACAGCCGAGCGGATACCGTCACAGGTGGCCCAAGCCCCGATAATGACGCCATCAGTGCCAATTTTCATGCCACACCTTCCGTCTGTCACAGCAAACTCCTTGAATGTAAAAGTCACATCTCTCATTTCAAGGACAAAGTTAACGAAATTTTCAGCGTCCGACAACAATGTTTATGCAGCAGTGGTTATCAAAGTAATAATCGAAGTGAGGCATTATATTTCTATATATGACAAAAATTTCATAATTTTACACAACCAACATCAATGATATGATAGTAAATACAGCAAGATTTGTAATCAGCAACAGCGATCCGGCCAAATGTCCGGAAGAACGTCATCACGAATATGCTTTTATCGGCCGTTCTAATGTCGGAAAATCCTCCCTCATCAATATGCTTACAGGCCGAAAAGACCTCGCGAAAACATCATCGACTCCGGGCAAAACCATGCTTATCAACCATTTTTTGATAAATGACAGCTGGTATATTGTCGATCTTCCCGGATATGGTTATGCCCAACGCAGCAAGGATGACCGTGTCAAACTTGAAAAAATGATAAAAACATATATTCTCAACCGTGTGGAGATGACCAATCTTTTTGTTCTCATAGACTCCAGACACAAACCGCAGAAGAATGATCTGGAATTCATGAACTGGTTAGGAGAGAATGGCATCCCGTTCAGCATTGTCTTTACCAAACTTGACAAGGTGACTCCGTCAGCAGGGAAAAAACTTTTGGAAATATACTGCAATACACTCCTCGAACAATGGGATGAACTGCCTCCCATATTCAGGACTTCAAGTCAGGATAAACGCGGGCGTGACGCAATCCTTGACTACATCGAGGAGATGAACAAACTTCCCTTGTAAACTCTTTCTTTATCCTAAATGTTATATAGTCAAACATTCAATAAAAATTAATAGCATTATGGATAAGATTTCAAATAAAGACCGCGTCAATGCCGAAAAAGTATATCCCGGTGCAGCTGTTGACAATGCCGAAGATGAAAAAGTATCGGCAGAAAGAGTGAAAAACGATGTCAAACATCTCAATAACAATCCGCGGAATAACAAACTTGACGAATGACATCAGTCTGTAAATTATTTTGAATGACAGAGCATAGCCGGTAAACTAATTGCTCCGTCATTCTTTTTTTGTCATCATACATAACTCTAAAAGCCTATCCATAGCATTATATTCTTTAAAGATGTATAAAAGTAAGCGGATTTCACACGTTTTTCATTACTTTTGTGAGTCTAAACACAAATAGCTATGGACTTTTTCACTTCTGAAGAAATAGAGAAGTTAAGACCATTGTGCCGTTCGCTGTTAAGCTATGGGCGCAATGTCATCGATTCTTCCGATTTCCGCAAGCTCAAAGAGTTGATACGCAGTGGCGTTTCTGCCGGTGCGTTACACCGCGACCGCTTCGGTTTGAATCCGGTGTTGAGGTCAATGTCAGCGGCCGAACTCTTGTGCGAACGACTTAGCCCTGACCGTAATATGGTTGTGGGGATAATGCTGTATAATCTTCATCGGCATGAATTTTTTTCACGGGAAACGATCGTCAACGACTGGGGTGGGGATGTGGCAAAGATTGTCGATGGGCTTCGCAAAGTTTCGTCACTATACAGCAAACACACTCTTGTAGGTAGTGAAAATTTCCGCAATCTTCTGCTCACTTTTGCTGAAGATATCAGAGTGATCATACTGATGATTCTTGATCGATTGGCGCTTATGAGGGCCATCAACCATCATCCGGACAAACAGTCGGTGAGTGATGTCGCTTATGAGGTCAGCTATCTATATGCACCTCTGGCTCACCGCCTCGGGCTCTACGGCATCAAGTCTGAGCTGGAAGATATGTCGCTTAAGTATACAAACAGAGAGATATATACTCAAATCGCACACAAACTGAACGAAACAAAATCAAGTCGCGATGAATATATATCCAACTTCATACGTCCAATCAAAGAGAAGCTCCAACAGGAAGGACTTAAATTTGACATCAAAGGACGCACCAAATCGATATCGTCGATTTGGAACAAGATGAAGAAACAAAAGAACGACCTCGAAAACATCTATGACCTCTTTGCGATACGCATAATTCTCGATGTTCCGCGCGAGAGAGAGAAAAACGAATGCTGGTTGGCCTATTCGATTGTCACAGATATGTATCAGCCCAACCCGTCTCGTCTTAAAGACTGGATAAGCATACCCAAAAGCAACGGCTATGAATCGCTTCACATCACTGTTTACGGTCCGGAAAACAAATGGGTCGAGGTGCAGATCCGCAGCCGCAGAATGGATGCAGTCGCAGAGAAAGGTCTTGCCGCACACTGGAAATATAAAGGCATCAAGAGTGAGGGCAACCTGGATGCATGGATGAATAATGTCCGCGACATACTTGAGACTGCAGATTCAGGCCCGATGGAGCTGATGAAGAATATGAGAATGGATGTATACGACAAGGAAGTATTTGCGTTTACTCCAAAGGGAGACCTATATCGTTTCCCTCTGGGCGCGAGCTTGCTTGATTTCGCATTCAGCATTCACACCAATGTCGGAAGTCAGTGCACCGGTGGCCGTGTAAACGGAAAGAATCAAAAGATCAATTACAAACTCCAGAGCGGTGACACAGTAGAGATATTTACCTCGGCTCAGCAGATGCCGAAAGTTGATTGGCTCAACTTTGTCGTCACCTCTAAAGCCCGCAACAAGATACGTGTCGCAATCAAAGAACAGGAAAGCCGTGTGGCAGAACTCGGCAAAGAACTGCTTCAGCGACGTTTCAAAAACCGTAAGATTGAAATAGACGAAGGCTTACTCTCAAAAGTTATAAAAAAGTCAGGGGCTAAAACCATCACGGATTTCTATTCACGCATAGCTGACGGAGTTATCGATGTCAACGATGTGGCGGAAGCATATCTGATGATGACCTCCCAGACGACAGACGAGACAGGTAAAATTTCAGCTGCAGAGTATACTATGCAGTTGCAGAAAGCCGAAAGCGCAGACAAGCGGTCGGATGATGTTCTTATCATTGGAAACAATATAAAGGGCATGAACTATCGTCTTGCCAAGTGCTGCAATCCTATCTATGGCGACGATGTGTTTGGCTTTATTTCGTCAGAAGGTGTTATAAAGATTCATCGCAGCGATTGCCCGAATGCCGCAAATATCCGTGAGAAATACCCTTACCGCCTGATAAAGACCGAATGGAGCGGTAAGCTTGGATCACAGTTTGGCGCAACGATACGCATTGTCGGCAATGATGATATCGGCATCGTGACCAACATCACATCAATAATCAATAAAGAAAAGAACGTCAGCCTGCGCAGCATTACTGTTGACAGCAATGACGGTTTGTTTCAAGGCTATGTAATTGTAGGTGTCAACGATACATCATCTCTCAATCAACTAATAAAAAAAATTCAGACTGTCAAAGGAGTTAAAAATGTACAGAGGAGCAAATAAATTGACCGCGGCAATCATATCAGCCATTGCCATAACATCTTGTGGAAACAACAATAAGGATGAAGCCATACAGCTCAGCACCGCTGCAGAAAACGAAGTGAAGGCCGGTAACTATCAGGCAGCCGTAACGCTGCTTGACACACTCGACACACGCTACGCAACCGAAACAGAGGTGAGACGTTCGGCTATGAAGTTCAGGGCTATGGCTGTCGAAGGACTTACACTAAAACGCATTTCAGCAGTTGATGACACCCTTGCTCAACTGACAAACAAACTTGATGCGTGGGAGAAAAGTTTCGATTACGTGGCTAATCCGGGGAAAAATCTTGGCGGCAACTTTATAGCCAAAAGCATTGTAAAAGACAAATGCGATATTTTGCCTCGTATAAATGATGAGGGCTATTTCACCCTGTCTGTAAAAGTAGCAGGCCGTTCAATCGGCTTTAAGTCGGTATGCTTTGTTGACGGAAATGCATCTTCTTCTACAACACCGATCGATCCGTCAAGACTTGTCAAAGTCGAAAATACCGAAATGACAGTTTTACAGCAGGAAGATGTGAAAGATGCCATCAAATGGTTGGCAGAACATCCTTCGACTGTCACTTACGAACTCGTCGGAGCAAAAACTACAGTCAAGCAGAAACTCTCTTCAAAATTGTACAGCGCAATAATTGATACATGGGCATTTGCCAACGATAAACAGGCCTATAGATTGGCGTTAATCGAGAGAGAGAAACTCGAGCGGAAACTGCAACTATGCCGTGACCAGCTGGCCAACGTCATAGATCGCTAAAATCTGCTGACCGGATTATCTTGCCATTGGCAGTGCGTGGTAGCGCTTTCACCGCTTTGAATTTCTTCGGAAGGCGACACGCATCCACAATACCGGCAATGAGTTCGCTGATTTCGCCTATTTCATCTTCGCGCCCTTCAAATACAAGGCCCGGCACTTGTCCCCATTTTTGATCTTCACAGGCAACAATGTAAAATGGTCTGTCGGAGAGCGCGGATGCAAGATAGGCTTCAAGTTCTTCTGCTGAAATCTTGATACCTCCCGAATTTATGACATTGTCAAATCTTCCGCGCCATATAAAGGAACTGTCATCGATAAGTCTTACGACGTCGTTTGTGACAAGGTTGCCAAATGAAAACGCCGGTGCCTTTATGACAAGACAATCACGACTGTCGATCGCGAAAGTTATACCCGGCATGGCATGATATACAGGTTCTGCAGACGAAAGGTCTGCCAAAGCAACATGACTGCACGTCTCCGTCATGCCATAGCTTGAGTATACCTTGTAGCCCGCATTGACAAGATTCTTCGCTCGCTCTGCAGACAAGGCCGCACCGCCAACCAGAACATTCTTTATCCTTAAAGCATACTCAGGGTGTTCGATCAGACAGTCGGCCTGAGATGGAACGATAGAGAGCAAATCAATGTCGCAGTCTATTGTCAATGTGTTAGACACTGGAAGTTCGAGAAGTTTGCACCGCGCTTCCAGAGCTCGCACACACATCATTTTCCCGGCAATATAATCGACAGAAAGAGGCAACGCGAGCACCGAAGCCGAATCGATGCAAAAACGTAAGTTTGTCGCTTTGGCTGACGCTATCATATCATCCTTTAACAAACGTATCTCCTTGGGAATACCGGTTGAACCGGATGTATGAGCAATGACATAGGGAGTGGGAGAGAGCCATTCCTTATAAAAGTCGCTTACAGTTGCCATGGTAATTCAGGGATATGCCAGTTAATCTCCGGACAATAATACAATCTATCACCCTTCAGTCTCAACGGAGATGCGATATTGTTATGGTACAACTCCCCTGTGCCTAAGCCTTGAGGCAATGATATTGACTTTTCAGAAAGCCAAGTTGCGATTGCATTAAGTCCTATGTTTGATTCAAGCGCTGATGTCGCCCACCAGCTGATGCCTTGTTCTGACGCGAAGGAAATCCATTTGTCAGCCTTTTCAAAACCTCCGCACAGCGAAGGTTTCAAAATTATATAGGATGGAGAGATATCCTTTAACAACGCTTTCATGTCTTCATCAGTCCTATATCCGATGAGTTCTTCATCAAGCGCTATATCAATCGGTGAATTAAGACATATACGAGCCATCTGGTCTCTCTGACCGGCATGTATAGGCTGCTCAAGTGAATGTATGCCAAATTCGCTCAGACGATCAAGTCGAGTCAATGCATTGTCGACAGTGAAACTGCCGTTTGCATCAAGACGAATCTCAAGTTCTTGCGGAGAAAACCTCGATCGTATTGACCTGATTATCGATATTTCATCTTCAAAATCAATCCCACCTATCTTAAGTTTAATGACATTGAAACCTCTGTTGATTTTTTCATCTATCCGTGAAAGCATAGTCTGACGGTCACCCATCCAGACAAGGCCATTGATGACTATGCCTTTACGTCCCTCAGTCCACTCATTGCAAGGCAAACCCCGTAGAGCTGCAAATGCTGATTCAATGCCGAAACGGATGGAACTTATCTCCGGCACCAGACCTGACGGATCAGAGCAGAATTGTTTCAGCGCATCTTCAAACTCAACTTGAGACTCCTCGCTCAAACCTTTGAACAATGCACACTCACCGATGCCGACATGCTCTGGATTTTCACTATCATAGAGCTTTATAAAATATGTGTCTTTATGCCGCATTTCCTCGCGCGATGTACGTGCGAGGAATTTGAAGTCGAGTCTATATCGACACCATCTGGCTTGCAACATGATTTCCTTAATTCAATATCGTTGTGTATGCGACTTCTGATATTACTTTTATGCCTTTAGCCGGGAAACTGGGGGAATTGGTCGAAGTCAGGATCTCTTTTCTCCAGGAATGCGTTTTTGCCTTCCTGAGCCTCATCCATCAGATAGTACATCAACGTTGCATCACCGGCAAACTCCATGAGACCGCTCTGACCATCGAGTTCCGCATTGAGCGCACGCTTGATCATGCGAATAGCAAACGGACTACGCTTCATGATAGTCTCACACCATTCGACAACTTCATCCTCAAGCCGGTCGAAGGGTACGACCTTGTTGATCATTCCCATTTCGAGAGCCTCATCTGCTGTATACTGGCGACAAAGATACCATATCTCACGAGCTTTCTTCTGACCTACACAACGGGCAAGATAAGAAGACCCGAAACCGGCATCAAAACTGCCTACTTTGGGCCCGGTCTGGCCAAAGCGCGCATTTTCTGATGCAATTGAAAGATCGCACACGACGTTCAGCACATTGCCTCCACCGATTGAATATCCATTGACCATGGCTATCACAGGTTTCGGTATGCTCCGGATTGCTTTATGGAGCTCAAGTACATTAAGGCGGGGTGTGCCGTCTGAATCCCTATAACCTCCGCGGCTCTTATAGTTCTGGTCACCACCTGAGCAGAACGCTTTGTCTCCGGCTCCGGTCAGGACAACAACTCTGACCTCAGGATGCTGACGGCAATATGCCATAGCCTCGAGCATCTGGGCATTGGTTTGCGGACGAAATGCATTGTATACCTCAGGGCGATTGATTGTGATCTTGGCTATGCCATTATAATACTGGAAGAGAATGTCTGAATACTCTTTGATAGTTTCCCATTTACGATTGCTCATAATTATCGATTATTCTACTGGTTGAAAAAACGTTTTAAAATATCAGCGCTTTCGCTTGACGCTGTGATTATATTGAGGATAGCCGGACGTTTGTTTTCGGCTATGAAGCCGCTTATCGCAACCTCAAGAGATGTTTTATCTGAAGCTTCAAAATACTCGAATCCATAGCCATCGGAGAGCTGTCGGAGAGGCAATCTGACATCTGCCGCAAAACATTCTTCGCATTCATCAAGACCAGACGTGGATTTTATAAACCGGAATATGCCTCCGCCGCCATTATTTAGAACTACCATTTTAAACCGGGGGGTTATTTCGGTCAGTCCTAAAGCTCCAACATCATACTGAGCACTCATGTCACCGCTAACGAGTAGTGTGACATCATCATATTGACAATGCGCACCAATGGCAGTCGAAGTCGACCCGTCAATTCCACTCACGCCTCTGTTGCAATCAATCTGACCGAATGCCGAATAGTCAAACAATTGGACATAACGGATAGCTGTGCCGTTACTGAACTGAAGATTCCATCTCCGAGGTATGAGTTGCAGCACACGTCCGATTGCATAGAAATCACTCCATGGTGACGAAACCAGAAAACGGCTGCTTTTTTGCCTTGCCTCGGCCGCTTTGCTGATCCAACCTGATACAAAACGATTTCTTGTAATTGCCGAGTCTGATAGTCGACGGCTCATGATCTTAAAAAAAGACTCCGGAGAACATTCAATTCGTCTTGTCAAAGCCATGAAACAGTCGATAGAGTGGGGATTGCGTCCTATATGCCAATGTTCCAATCCTTTTACTCCTCGAAGGTAACGCTTTACCATCCTTGAGACAATAGATCCACCAAATGTAATGACCAACTGGGGTGCATACGCCTTCAGGTCTCCTTCGGACATCACCGACAGTGTAGCGTCAATATTGGGTACTGATGGTGTGACTGACACATTGGACTGGGCCTCATGAAGTAAGACAGCGCCACTTTTCTTTAGAAAATCGCTGAGATATGTATCCAGATTCTTTGAAGGTCTGCTAAATCCGGCTATAACCATCGTTCGACGTCCGGTGACCCGGTGGGCGAATTCCACAACACTATCCTTACTCAACTGTGTTTCGTTATTCTCAGCAACATCTATGAAATGGAGCTCATCACCGTCTGTGTCGACAAGATCGCCCAATGGTTCGTCAAGACGGACATTTATATGTACCGGTCCTTGTGGAGCCCGTTCAGCAAGTATAATGGCATCATTGACAATGCGCGAAGTGAAAAATTTGTTTTCTCTTAGCTCCGTGTCGACTCCAATGTCAAAAGAACCCTTTACAACGTTGTCCAAAACTCCAGCCTGACGTATTGTCTGACTGTCATCCTGATCAATCCACTCAGGAGGACGATCCGCAGTTATGGCGATAAGCGGCACTTGTCTGTAAAAAGCCTCAGCCAAGGCGGGGCCATAGTTCATCACCGCAGAACCTGATGTGCATATCAAAGCGACGGGACAATTGCTTTGCAATGATATGCCAAGACCGAAAAAAGCCGCACTGCGCTCATCGATTACAATATGAGTCTTAAGTTCCGGACAACGTTTAACAGCGATAATCAGCGGTGCATTTCTACTGCCCGGAGATATGACAACATCTCTGACTCCATGCGAGACAAGGAGTCCCGCAATCATTCTGCATGATAGTTTATCTGTCGTGATCACTTGATTGGTACTTGCTATTTATAAACTATATCTACAAAACAAAGTTAGTGCATTTTTTCGTTCCAACCTACTTTTTTATTAAGCCAGATGAAGATGTCTTCATAAAACTGTTGTCTGGCAGCAGTGGCAGATAAAGCAAGATCATGCAGTCCTCCGTCAATTGTATCTTCGGTAACATCGTCTCCGAGAGCACGTCCGATACGAGAGATGTCGTTGACGTTAAGAACCGCATCATTGCATTGGTAGGCCGGTGTCCAATGACTTCCTCCAACGCTGCCTGACGAATGAAGCAATAATACCGGCACATCGATGCATCCCTTCTTTTTCAATTGCTTTTGGGCACGTGTTATCGCACGGAGCCACGATGTTTCGACTTTTTGCGAATGGATCAACTTCCAATCCGTGTTATACGTCCACTCTCCATGATAGTCTTTAAGCAAAGATTCTGCATAGCCCGTATTATCGCCTTGTGATATTTCCATATTTGGAAATAATGCAGCGAGACTTCCTACTGCAGGAATGGCAAGTTTGCGCAAAAAAGCATTGAAATTCCATTCAAGAAAAGGTGAATTCAATATAAGCCCTTCTATAGATGACTGATGGTGCTCATCCATATAAAGAGCTGTGATCAGGCCTCCGGTTGAATGTCCCATGATTACAATCTGACTTACACCATCGGCTTCCATTTGAAACAGAGCCGAATCTATGTCTGCAAAGTATTCATGCAGGTCTCTCGCTTAAAACATTTTCTGACCGGGCATAATCGATCGACCGTATTTTCTTAAATCCACAGCATAGAAATTGATGCATGAATCAACAAAACGTTCGGCCATTTCTTTTTGGAAAAAATAATCATTATAGCCATGAACATATAATATGCCACGACGACTTGGAACGACGGGACGGTTTCTTATGATTGTCGAACGTACGTTTCCGCAGTAGTCTTTGCCTTGATCGACATATCTCATTTGAAAATTATCACCGAGAATGTCTTGCTGCCATCCGGAACCCCAAAGGGCAAGTGTAAAAAACAAGGCTAAGATGCCGGTCAGAATGTTTTTCATATAGTGATGATTGAAAAAGTGCGTTATTTTAGTAAAACAACGCACTTCCAGTGATATATGTTCGTAATGAGTTATTGCTTGTCGTCTGCTTCTTGAGCGGCTTCAGCGGCTTGGTCTTCTGAGATTTCGTCTTCTTTAAACTTGGTCACTCCAGCTGCAATAAGTTGATTATACCAACTGAAGAGTTTCTTTATATCTGTTGTATACACACGTTCACGGTCAAAGCTTGGAAGTATTTCACCAAAATAAGAACGTATATCTGCATCTGAGGCAAAGCCCTTGACATCAATGGGCTGAGCATTGGTGAATATGCTGATTTTATCCAGCACTTCAGCAAGAGGCATGTCTTCATCCTCGGTATATATGGCAACATCAGCCAATGAGATCACTTTATCATGTGCATATGCCGGCATGCGTTTACCGGTCGAAAGAGATTCTACAATCAGCATATTCTTGCCCTGGCTGACAAGTTTGTAAAGACCCGGTTTGCCGGCAATCGATACGATTCTTTTGATCATAACAGTTATTCTATTGCTCTTAATCGTTATTAATTGAATATCGGCTACAAAAATAGTTATTTGGATTGAATTATAGCCGATATTTGCTAACTTTGTGACAAAAATAGAATAATAAATGTTGCAGTTTCTCAAAATAATGGCACAGCTCATCCTTTCACCTGACCGTGGTTGGGAGGATGTCTCAGCATCCGTGGCAAAACCGGACATGCTTTTCAGAAAAGCATATTATCCGTTTCTTGCCGTTGCAGCAATGAGTGAGTTTGCGAGGTTGTTCTATCATGGCAACGGAGGAGTCTTGACTGTAATCGAATTAGCCATAGCTCTTTTTGGATCATATTTCATATCTTACTTCATCTCAAGGATGATTCTTGATCATTACATGCAGCCTCTGGTCAATGGTGAGGTCAACGAAGCAAAAATCGGGCTTTTCACGATGTATGGCCTCGGTATGCTGGCGCTTATTGAGATTGTCGACAACCTGCTGCCGACAGACCTGACCCTGGTCAAATTCCTTCCGCTCTTCGTTGCGCTTGTACTTTACAAAGGAGCAAAATTCATGGCAGTTAAACATGACTATGAGCTTCGGTTCTTTTGTCTGGCCGTAGCGGCTGTAATAATTGTGCCTTTAGGCATATTTTGTATACTTAAACTTATAATTGAATAGTGGCATGAACGTAAAGGATATAAACATAAAGAATCGAAGAGCTACTTTCGACTACGAAATTGGAGATACATATACAGCCGGACTCGTGCTTACCGGCACTGAAATCAAAGCTCTACGTCAAGGCAAAGCCGGCCTTACCGACACTTTCTGCTACATCAACAATGGCGAGGTGTGGGTGAAAAATATGTACATCGCTGAGTATTTTTATGGAACATATAACAATCATGCCACCCGTCGCGACCGCAAGCTTCTGCTTAACCGTAAAGAGATTGCCAAACTTGAAAAATCAGGAAAAGAAACCGGATTTACAATTGTTCCTCTTAGACTTTTCATCAATGACCGTGGCCTTGCAAAACTTGTCATAGGCGTCGGACGTGGCAAAAAAGCTTATGACAAACGCCAATCGATCAAAGAGAGAGAGGACAAGCGTTCGATAGCACGTATGTTCCAGAAAAAATAGTCTATACTATTTGTTTAAGAAATCATCCCCCTTTAAACAAAACATCCACAATATGAGAGTATTGGTCACTGGCTCAGACGGTCAACTCGGAAATTGCATACGCATCGCAGCTGCACATTCAACCAACGAGTATATCTTCAATGATATAGATGATTTAGATATTTCTGACGCCGAAGCCGTTGCTCTCGGCATCAAAGTAAACTGTTTTGACGTTATCGTCAATTGCGCTGCCTTCACAGATGTAGAGCGGGCAGAGTCCCAGGAAGAAATCGCCGCTTTAATCAATGGCGAGGCTGTTGCTAACCTGGCTCGAGCAGCAAAAGACAATAATGTCACTCTGATCCATATTTCTACGGATTATGTTTTTGATGGATTGGCAAACACCCCAATCGTTGAAACAGCTGTGACAAATCCGTGCAGTGCGTATGGCCGGACTAAACTTCTTGGCGAAAATGCAATTGCCGACTCGGGTTGCAAAGCCTTGATACTACGTACCGCATGGCTATACTCAGAGTTTGGCCACAACTTTGTCAAAACAATGTTGAAACTGACTGCAGAACGGCAGGACATACGTGTGGTTGTCGATCAGATCGGAAGTCCCACTTACGCTCGTGACTTGGCTGAATTTATTGTAAGTATAATAGACTCCCGTCAATTCGAGGGCAGGGAAGGCATATACCACTTCTCCGATGAGGGTGTATGCTCATGGTTCGACTTTGCTAAGATGACCGCAGAAATAGCCGGCAACAATCAATGTATGATAAAGCCATGTAGAAGCAGCGAATATCCAAGTAATGTCAACCGACCTTCATACTCGGTTCTTGATAAAAACAAAGTAAAAACAACATTTGGCTGTGAGATTCCATATTGGCTTGACTCATTGCGAAAATGCATAAACAATATCCGAAATGACTGACTACAAACGCAATATCCTGATTACCGGAGGAGCGGGCTTCATCGGGAGCCATGTTGTGCGCCGATTTGTTTCTCATTATCCTGAATTCCGCATTATAAACCTCGATAAATTAACCTATGCCGGCAACCTCGAAAACCTCAATGATGTCGAGGATTGCCCCAATTATGTTTTTGAAAAAGGCGATATCGCGGATTTCGACTTTGTAAAGGCTCTATTTGAGAAATACAACATTGATGGAGTGATTCATCTTGCAGCTGAAAGCCATGTCGACCGCTCAATAAAGGATCCGTTTACATTTGCCCGCACAAATGTCATGGGCACACTCTCGCTCCTTGAGGCGGCTCGTCAGACTTGGTCATCATTTGATGGAAAACTTTTCTATCACATCTCAACTGACGAAGTCTATGGATCGCTTAATATCAATCCTCATGCTGAAGAAGCGCCTTATGGTGACGAAATATTTACCGAAAAAACGCGCTACAATCCCCACTCACCATATGCCGCATCTAAAGCGTCATCAGATCATTTCGTAAGGGCATACCACGACACTTACGCAATGCCTGTCATAGTGACTAATTGTTCTAACAATTACGGACCATTTCAATTTCCCGAAAAACTCATACCTTTATTTATAAACAATATACGGCAGAACAAGCCACTTCCTGTCTACGGCTCGGGCGACAACGTCAGAGATTGGCTCTATGTCGTTGACCATGCCAGAGCCATAGATTTGATATTCAATCAGGGCAGAGTAGGAGAGACCTACAATATTGGAGGGTTTAATGAGTGGAAAAATATTGATCTTGTCAAACTGCTTGTCAAGACCGTTGACAGGCTCTTAGGAAATCCAGAAGGACACAGCGAACACCTTATTACATACGTAACTGATCGGGCCGGACATGATAAAAGATATGCTATTGACTCCAACAAACTATCCGACGAACTCGGATGGAAACCGTCATTACAATTTGAGGAAGGCATTGAACTGACTGTCAAATGGTATCTTTCAAACCAGACATGGATAGACAACATCATCTCCGGTGACTATGAACGCTACTATGCTGACATGTACTTTAATAGATAGAGACAAGTTACCATTATCCGCACGCACACGCATACATGCAGATAATACTCTATTTAACGTGAGTCGATATAAGGAATCCGAATAAAGTCAGCTGATTGTCAAAAACGAACGCCAAAGATATAGATGGTTTCTTAGAAAAGAAACAATAGACGGCAATAGCACTCAATGCATTGGTAATAAAGTTAGTGAACGACCGATGTCTTGAGTGTTCTATTTGTGCGATATTCTTCAGCTCATCATTGACAGACTCTACAAGTGCTCGTTTGCGCAGCATGATCTTGTCCGCGACAGACAGCAGCGAGTTTTTCATATTGCTCTTGACTTTTGTCACAAGCTGCAATCCATTCATGAACATGAACTCAAACAGCTATTTTCCAATATATCCCGTGTCACCGCACAGCTTCCTCTTCACATTCTTAATGTATGATTCTGAATACAAAGGGGCGCGGTCATCGACATTGCCAGGGGGTGAACATGAAGTTCAGGATCTCACCGCGGTCATTTATTATCAGGCGCAGTTTGAAGACAAAGAACCATCCCTTCGAACATTTGCCACATTCTGCCAACACCCCCTGAAGGACTTGTAAATCTGTATCCGTTGATGCTTGCAGACTCTGAGCGGTGTGGAATCAATAGGCTATTCCTGAATTGCAATGTTACTGAGAAATAGTATAATTTTTGCAACCATACAAACGACTTTGCACAACTAAAGAATTCATTTTAGTGAAACAACCTAAAAGTAAGAAATGACAACAAAATTGGTCAAAGATTAAGGTTCGGAATTTATACCATCTTAAAGCATAAAGTCGAAAAGAATAAGTCGATAATTCTTCGATAGATTAATCCGAGATGATGAAAAGAGAAGAGCGTCTTTCACACAAAATCCTACTTAACATAATATCGATTATGCAAACAAATAAACGCAAATGAGTATAGGTGTTATTACATAAAACAATAATAATCGATGCAGAAGAAATATGTTCAAGCAAACTTATATACTCCAACTTACAGCATAGAATCTAATATCAAAAGCATACTGTTATTATAATACAATGTCCATGTCGATTTAAGATCACTGAGAATTAAAGTGTAAGTCCATGACATTTAAAGCAAAAACATACATACATTAGCTTGAAATGTTACACTGCCGGGCAAAGGCATGCATTCACTATAATGACAGGCTTTTTACGTGAATATTTCAAGAGAAGAATGTTTTAATATTGAGTTAAGTACGGCATAACATGTGTTGTATTGCGTTAAATTAGTGAAACATACATTAAGTATTAGCGATCTATTAAAACTTCTCTAGCGGGATAATGTTTTAAAATTAAAGAGAATTTTAATCTTCATATAAGAGGACACACTTCCGAAAAACACAATAGAAATTTCATATTGAAAATCAAATTCGAATTCCAAAATACATAGAACTTCAAAGTCGCAATTACTACAGCCGTTCGCAAAATTTCAACCAGCAACACGGTTGCTTCTGTATTAATTTCAACATTAAAATCAAGTAAAAGTCACCACCGGACCATCTTTACATATTTTAGCAATCAGTCTAAACGGCTGATACTCATACTTGATGTAGCTAAATACTCATGCATTGATTTAAATACTACCTCTAAATCTTCCCACCACCATAGCTCGCCAATATCGTAAGCACTTATTACACTCGCAGCAAGTCATATACAATAAGATATATGAAGTATTACTTTAGTATATTTCACGTATTTTCAAAACGCGAATAATCGATAATTTCAGCGTGTAAATTGACAACAAATCCAATTAATTCCAACTACGAAACTTGTTGTAGGATTTGCAAATTTGTAATTAGATTGCTATATTTGCAATAGCAAATATAGTTTTCACCTCTATTTATACTCAATTATGGATATAATCTCGCGCCTTAAGTACTTCATGGAGCAGCACATGATTACCAGCTCCCAATTGGCAGACTCCGCAGGAATACCACGCCCTACTCTTTCCCAAATTCTCAATGGCAGAAATAAGACTAACGAAGGCGCAAAAAAAGTGTCAAGCGATATCATTCGCAAGATTCATGATGCGTTCCCCACCCTTAACATCATGTGGTTGATGTTTGGCGATGGAGATATGGACACAAATGCAAATTTTGTAATCTCAGAGCCTAAAAACAATGCTTTTTCGCTTCAATTTGACTCGCAAACTACGGACAATCAAGAATTTCAAAACCATTTGGATTTTGAAAATGAAGTTCCAAATTTCGACTCAGAAAATTTTGAAGTGATTAATTCGCGCTTTAAGCCTGCCGAAATAAAATCTAACCATCAAAACAATCAAGTTTCTAATAATACAGTTGGTAATTCCGGAAAGAACCAGCCAAAGAGAATTCAAAGCATCATGGTCTTCTACGATGACAATAGCTTTGAAATATTCAAACCGGCGTGATTCTCCATCTATATTCGTTTGAGCACATTCTCAATGCTGCATGGATATGCAACATGAAATACGCCCCACTCTTTTTCTTTAGAATGGGGCGCGGGATACGAGTATTATTGTGGGAAAGACTATATCGTCGCAGCCGCTTAAGCATAAACAGTCTATAGCGTCTCATTGACGATAATCGGTTTCCAGAAAATCAAGGCTTTTGTCAAATTTTACGTCATCCTTTACTGTTATTTTCACTCCTAATGACACACTCAATCCGGCCACAGGATTTTCTTCAAATTTCCGTAAAGCCTTAAGCATAGAGATACGATCAGTCTTTTCATAGAGATCTTTGCTTAACACAGGTGTAATATCTTGCTGAGTTGCCTGAATACCTGTAGCTGTAAATTGATGTTGGCCATCGCCTTCCGATGCTTCAAGTATCAATCCCGGCAGGCCGGACAACTTCCAAGGACCATCTTGTATCGGAATTTCAGGTGCGAACCACGCCGTCCATTTTCGGCCATGGTAATCAGCAGTGGCCATCACACATTCATATCCAAGTATTGTTTTTGCCGAATCTTCTATTTCCCAATTCTGAGTCTCATAAGGTTCTTTATATGTAAACATCATAGCCATCTGACCGTCAAACACCTCTGTTTCTCCATTCGTTTTTGATTTTAAGATATACATCGGTATTTTTCGTGAAGGAAGTGTTTTGATATTACCTGTCGTCACTGCCGACATTTTCATCTGATTATAGATTTCCTTTCCATTGGGACTATATTCCAGAGAGTCTACAAATTCTGTTTCCGGACTGAAAAATTTAGATTCCGATGCGTTTGCAAGCAAGACCAATTGATGATTTTGTTCCTTGCCTGTCCTGTGATAATGTTTGTAATTATAGCTAACCCTAATATCGGCCTTCTCTTGTGCTGCCATGGTCATCGCCATCAAGCTCATAATTATTACAATTCTCAATCTTTTCATAGTTGGTTATTTATAATCTGTTTCTATCAAATCAAAACCTTCAGGAAGCTCGACTTCCGGCATCGTAACTGTTCCATATTCAGCCGACATTTGAGCTCCGGAATTATTATAAAAACTCCATGTTGTGCGGCGCATTTCTTTACGATCCATCTTTTCGCTGAGATCGTGGCCATAAATCTTTTTCGGAAACGGTTTGTTGATAAGCTCCAGTCCTGTAGCTTCAAAACTATATTTGCCATTATCGGCTTCGGCTGCAAGTATCAATCCTGGAAGCCCGCATAACTTCCATGGTCCTTCTTGTAATGGCACGTCAGGAGTAAACCATGCAGTCCAATGCCGTCCATGATAATCCATCTCCGCCATCACACAATCATATCCGAGAATACTTTTTGTAGAATCACAGACTGTCCAATTCTGTTCATTCATTGGCTCAGTATAATTACCAAGTTCTCCGGCTGCTTCTTCGAAACATTTCAGTTCTGCATTTGTCCGTGATTTAATTATATATGTCCGACTACCGGGTAATAACGAAGGCCTCTGCCCTGCCGCATTTGCCGCTTCAACCATGCTGTTAAATTGAACCGTACCCTCAGTCGTAGATAACATAGAGTCGACAATCTGAGTTTTGGGATTATAATATCTTGATTCTTCGCTGTTGGCCAGTAGGATAAGTCGTTCTTTTTTATTGACACCGGTCCAATTTTGATAACGTTCCGTATACTCCACCTTTAATGTGGCATTCCGTGACATCTCGGCCTTCTCTTGTGCTGCCGTGGTCATCGCCATAAACCCTATTGCAATCGTCAAAATTCTGTTCATGTCTTTACTTATAGTCTGTTTCTATCAAATCATGTGCTGTTTTGGCTTGCAATGAACCTTCTTGATTCAGGTATCTGACCGATCCGTCAGGCCATTGTTTCTCGGGGTTAAGCTTCAATTCCCATTGGAATTTACGAAAGTCTTTGCGATTTGTTTTCGTATAAGATCTGTTTCCCGGACGTGAGGCAATAGGTAGATCTGTCGTCTCTATTCCCGTTATCTCAAAACGATATTCTCGGCCATCTGTTTCTGCGTCCATTATTAAGCCTGGAAGCCCCATAAGTTGCCATGGTCCGGATTGAATTGGAATCTCAGGAGCAAACCAAGCTGTCCATTTACGACCATGATACTCGGCTGTTGCTGATTGACATTCATATCCAAGTATAATCTTGGTAGAATCGCCTATTTCCCATTGCAGTTCTGACATTGGCACTTTATAAGTAAAGTCCTCCTGTGCTGCATAGTCTATGACGGTAAGGAAATCATCGTTATCTAAGCGTGTCACTTGAAAATTCTTTCCGTGAGATGGTAAATTTACCTTATTCCTATCCACAGTCAGACTCCCATTCTCAATTATCAAGGCAGTAGCAGCTGCTACATTTAGCAATTCTCTGTATTTCTCTTTTCCTCCGGGCGAAGCCATCAAGGAATCGTATTCCTCAGTTTTAACACTAAAAAAACGAGAACTTACAGGTGAGGCAAGAAGCATCATTTCATCTGTATCTTCAAAATCGTGGCCTTGAACATGTCGGCGAAGCTCGGTATATCTATAGAGCGCTTTTATCTGAGCATGTTGTACGTTTTGCCCTGCTGCGGCTATCGCCACAAGGCACATTACTGTGAGCGTGAGTAACTTTTTCATTTCCTTAAAGAGATTGTGAACAGCAGTTCGCGTCCGCGTAGCCACCGTTGCGACTCGAAGGAGGAAAGCTGACTGTAGGTTGTGTAATTATATGTGCGTTGGTTGAAGATATTGTTGAGCATCGCGGAAAGTTCGATGCGCTTGTTGAGTTTATAGACCAACTTTGTGTCGAGCAGGAACACGTTTTTATATGTACTCTCGGTAAGTTCATTGCGGTAGTGCTCGCCCATTATGCGCCATTCCCATTTTGAGTGAGGCATGATGTTGATGAGCAGGGAGTTCTCCATACCACTTAGCCATGAATTCTTGACCTCATTCATTTTCAGCTGACTGTTAGAGAAATCAATCGAGTAGTCGAAACTGAGCCAACGGAGCGGTGCGCCGTTGATTTTTGCACCCACACTCCAGCCGAGGCTTACCGAGTTGACTGCATTGTTCTCTGAGAAGAGATGCGACTCTCCACGGTTGAATGAGCCGTGGAAATTTGCCGAGCCGCGCATAAAGTCGAGGGTTTTTCCTACGCTTCCCATAGCCATTAAGTTTTGTCCGTCACTTTTGGCATCTGCGTATGAATAGATGATATAATCGCCGTAGAGTTGCTGCGCCATTGTGTACGGGAGATGCGACCACGACTGCATTACCATAGCGTTGGCAAACACTCCGCGGCGCGTATGCTTATATGCGAAACTTGCAGAAATGTTCTGTGAGGTGAAGTTGTAAAACTCATCCACTCCTTGCTTGAATGTGCGGTAGTTGGTCATGATATAGCCCGGCTGAATCATGTTCAAATTCATTGGTGAGCGACCTGTACCACCGCGCAGCGTCATTGAAAAACGGTTGTTCGGTTTCCAGTTCATGCTGAGCGAGGGGGAGAAATATACCTCAGAGCGGTTGGCAAGGGCCTTGTCAAATCTGTAATGCGCGAAGCTGACAGGGGCGTTGAGAGTGAAATTCACCCGCTTCACCCAATATTCAAACTTCGGGGTGGCATAGACTGTGAAATAATTTGTGTTCATAACCTGAGTGATGTCAGACTCGTCCGACTCGTCTGACAGATCCGACAATTCCGACTGCATTGAACGCAAATATCCTTTCACACCTCCTTCAAAACTGACCGTAATGCCTTTGATTGAGAACGCGTAGGCGGCACTCTCATGGGTATAGAAAGCATGATCGCCTATATGCTGGCTAATGTTATTGCCATCCAATGATACATTGAGCGTCTGAGGCAGTGATTCCCATTCGTTGTTGCTCTGGAACGTAACGAGGTGTTTGCCGTTGAACCGCTTTATCATCTTGAATTTGTTGGACAAATAGAAGTCGGGCAATTTTGCCGACTGATTGTTAGGCAACGAACCGGAGACACCAAGAGCCACGTCATCCCAGTCAATGTTTGTCGATAGTGTGTTGTTGATGAACGTAGTCTTTTGATTGACTTCATAGATAAACTTGCCGGAAAGAGAATGTGAGCGGTCGCGGCCGTCGCGATTCTCGGTAATTACACGGTTGCCCGATTCAAGGAAGTAGGTGGTTATATTGGCAGCTTGGGCTGTGACGCGGTTGAACGAGTAATCAATCTGTGCCTTTAACTCACCGTTTTTAACTTTCCATAGGGAGTTTGTTGACACCAAAGCCGAGCGGTTAAATAGTGTGCGCTTACGGCTCAGGTTCGGCACTCCGGGAAGCGAAACGCTTACATATTGGCTCAGTCCGGTCGCACGGCTCGACGCGAAAAAATCAGTGGCACTTGCCGAGAGGTCTTCACCTATATTGTTGGTCTTGAATGTAGTGATGTTTTGGAAGCCTGGCATGACAGCCATTGCGAACAGTTCTCCGTCCCAAACCGCACCTTCCGGTTGCCATGCGTATCCACCTCCGGCATCGCCGTGAAAAGTCCAAGTGGCTTTCGCCTTATTCTTCAGCTTTAGGTTGATGGCGGCCTTATCGGAGAAACTGATACCCGATAATACCTGCATCGGCTGATGATTCTCCATCACCTCCACCGCTCCCACATCATCATGGTTTATGCCATTGGTAGCTATACCATATTTTCCACCCAACAGGTCGGAACCTTCGATGTAGAACTTGTTTATGTCTTCTCCTTGATATTGAATTTTGCCGGTTTTCGACACATCAATACCAGGCATACGCTTCAGTACATCTCCGATACTCCGATCCTGAGCCTGCGCAAACGTTCCGACTGTATATGTTACGGTGTCACCTTGTTCGCGGATGCGGTCGGCTTTCACCGCAACTTCTTTAAGCATTGTTGCCGATGCTTTCATTGCGATGGTTACCGGCAATTTGACACTATCGAGCTCCACAGTCTGCTTGGCGAATCCCATCATCGACACATCGAGTGTATAACCTTTGATATCTGGTGAGGATATGGAAAATTTACCATCGATGTCAGATGTGGCATATTTCCTGATCTTGCCTTCGGCATTGCGAAGGATTACGGATGCTCCTGTCAGAGGCTCATTGGAACCGTCCTCAACAACAATACCCGACACGTTGACCTGCGCGATGGCGGGCAACATTGAACTGATAAAAAGAACGATGAGAATAAGTCTGCTCATAAATCGTGAGGATAATCGGTTTCTTCTTTATCATGATTTGGTTTGGACTTTTCGCTATCGACATGATTTGGTCCTTTGCCAAACATGGCCGACATTTTTGCACCGAAGTTAGAATTTGTATAAGCCCACCATCGGTTGAAAAACTTATCGCGGCTGACATTATTAAGCCCTCGCCTCTCTTTGTCGCAGAGGAAACCCACATCTGCGAGTCCGTTTTGTTTCAGACCGTTGGCTAAAAAGTGAAACTCTCGGCGAGAATCTGCAGCTTCGAGGATTAGTCCCGGCAACCCGCATAATTTCCATGGTCCTTCCTGAAGAGGTATGTCGGGAGCGAACCACGCGGTCCACTTTCGTCCTCTATAATCTGACGTAGCCTCCACACATTCATAACCTAAAATCATTTTTGTACTGTCGCCGATTTCCCATTGCGGTTTCTCCCAATCTTCTTCATATTTCCAGTATGTTGTGTCAAAATATGAAGTGACAGTCGTTTTGCCGGCAGGATAATTTTTATATATCACGTCCCAATAACGGCCGTTACGTTCGAGAGTCTTCGAGTCACGCTCGATCGGATCGCTGCATGACTCGAATGCAATTCGTTCCGATTCAAAATATAACGCACTGTTGAAGTGGTATAATGAATCGCGATAGAATTTAGGCACAGAGCAATAGCGCGACATGTTATTGCCGATTCTGAGCATAGTTTCTTCTTTAAAGAAATTGGTGGCTCGTTTAGTTGTGTCAGTGATTTCTGTGCGGGTGTAATGAACCTCAAGAACCGCAGGCTCTGCGTCTCTGATGAAATCACCGGCATATGCGTTGGTTGCGACAAGCAACGGTAAGATAGCGTATCGTCTTTTCATTGTCATTCATGATAATCGGTTTCAAGGAAATCTATCTTTACTTCTTCGCCTGTGCGTATGTGGTCGGAGCCGAGATTTAGACCTGTGGCAGCTGCATCGATAGCTCTTCCGTGGTCTCGATAGTTTCGCAACTGTCTCAGCATTTCTATCCGAGACATTTTATCATACCGCATATATGGATAAATCGGAAATATCTCCTTATCTGAAGCTTCCAACCCTGAGGCAATGAAACTATGTTGTCCAGTGGATTCACTCGCTTCAAGTATCAATCCCGGGAGGCCGGTCAACTTCCACGGGCCCTCCTGCAATGGAATATCAGGAGCGAACCATGCAGTCCAATCCCGCCCATGATAATTTGCCGTTGCCATCACACAATCATAACCAAGGACTGTCTTTGTCGAATCGGTAATTACCCATTGGATTTCGCCGAGCGGTTCGGTGTAAACACCGTATTCAAGTGATCCGGCTCTGTCATATACTGTCATTGTATTGTCGGGTGTGGAGCGGAAGATATAGAGAAAAGTCTGATAAACCACAGCTTTCATCGCGCTTTCGTCTTTAGTTTCGCTATACCTTTTGATGGCATCATTACGGAGTTGCTTACTGATGGCTCTTCCTTGGGGTGTGGATTCAAGAGAATCCTTGAACTCTGTCTTCGTATTATAAAACTTCGACTGCTCTTTGTTAGCCAAAAGGACAAATGGAATGTCGCGCTTCACTATGCCATCAGAGCCACGCACGAAAGTTTCGTGATAGGTGTAGCCTACCTTTATCTCAGCACGGGGATACTCTTTTGTCTTCATCGCCGATATATCAATTATGGCAAAGAGGGCTATTATTGCGATTATGGTTGAATAACGGATCATAAGGCCTTAATTTTAAGGTGCAAATATGTAATTATTTTTTGTTCTTTATCTCAACATTTGTTGAGACCAAAAGCCGGATATTGGAATAACACAACTTTTTAAAAAAACGCCCGACAGATATCTAATAGCCGTAAAATTAATAAAATTCTTGGAATTAAAGCATATTACCAACCGTAAATAAACATTTTTACAAGAATTCATATCAAATTTCCATACAACAACGTCTGGAAAAACCAAAACATAAGTGTTAGAAGTTTCCCCAAAGGCAGATTTGTTCAGATGGTTTCATAAACCACACTCTCTGTGGCGTCAACCGAATGGCTTTACGACTATATACAAAGTATAACAAAATGCCTGTCCATCTTTAAGACGAACAGGCATTTTGTGCTTTTGTTGCCTTGGAAGGATTCAGAATTATATACGGCTGTAAACGAATTTGAATATGATTGTCAATGAAAATCAGACCAT